>JAHBWI010000002.1:0-600000 GCA_019637075.1 Nitrospiraceae bacterium
AAACTGCCGACGTGAAAGAAACATCGTGAACACCTCCTCAAGTTACGGGCTTCAGAAGCCCTTACTCCTAAACATCACTCCGAGAGAACGATCCCCTCACCTCCTTTCCCTGCCCCGCGCGATGCAATATGGGAAGCAAACGACACAGGAAGCGACGCGGGTGCACCACGGAGGGGTGAGGATCAGCAAGGGGCTTGCCAATTGGAGCGCTGCGATGGTTCGGAGAGGAGGTACCAGCTAAGACTATGACAATATAGGACTTTCCCGATTACTGTCAGAATAAACGGACAATATCAGGAAATTCAAACGCATCCATAAGGCATATTCGATTATGCACCGAGAGTGATACATCGAATTATTTCTTTCAATTTCAATAATTTACAATATGCATACTTATATATGCGCACGGAGAGATCAGAACTCACCAGCACAAGCCCACCCCTTACCTCAGCCAAAATCAATCAGCGGCGTCACCGGATGGAAACATCTTCGCAATTCAAACACTGACATTGGTGGGTGGAAAAGAATCAAGAAGGCGACAAGACCGGCGACTACTCGGTTTGAGGTTCGCCATCGAGGTACTTCTTCATCAGCAGGGAAAAGTGTTGCCGGGGAATCTGGCTGCTCTCAGCAGCCTTGGTGATCACCCCGCCGTGCCGCGCGAGTTTTGCTCGGAGGTAGCGACGCGAAAACTCCGCGTTGGCCCGCTCTTTCGCTTCCGCATAGGGAAGGTCGTCGTACAAGGCATCGGCTGCCCTGGGAACCTCGTCACCGATCGGAGCGAGAAGCCCACGGATTTCCTTCGCGTTGATTTCGTCGCCCAGGGCCAGCATAACGCTGCGCTCTATGACATTGCGCAACTCACGCACGTTGCCGGGAAACGGATACTTCACCAACTCCTGCACCGCCGCCTCGCTCAACGACGCATGGGGCTTGCCCATTTCACGCCCGAACTGTTGCATCAACTGGCGTGCAATGACCGGGATATCCTCGATACGGTCCCGAAGGGGCGACACCGGAATCGAAATCACCGCGAGCCGATAATAAAGGTCCTTTCTGAAGTGCCCCAACCGGACCTGCTCTTCCAGGTTCCGGTTGGTGGCGGCAATGAACCGCATGTCCACACGCCGAGCCCTGGTGCTGCCAACCGGACGCACTTCGTTTTCCTCGAGCACACGAAGGAGCTTTGCCTGCAACGGCAATGGCAGTTCACCGATTTCGTCCAGAAAGACCGTGCCGCCGTTCGCCAATTCAATCAGCCCCGGCTTGTCGGCGATGGCCCCGGTGAAGGCCCCCCGAACATGGCCGAAGAGTTCGCTTTCCATCACCCCTTCCGGAATCGTGGCACAGTCGATCACCTGAAATAGCTTCTTGTGCTCGGCACTCTGCTCGTGAATTGCGCGCGCAATCAGCCCCTTCCCCGTCCCCGTTTCTCCGGTGATCAAGACACTGGAGCGGACCTGGGCCGCCTCCCGGACCCCTCGCATGATCCGCTGATAGGACGGCCCTACCCCGATGAAACTGCCAGCCTGAAATTCCGCCCTTGCTCGCTGTTCGTAGACCGCGTGCCGGCGTAAGATTTCTGAGATTCTGATGGCCCGATGCAGTCGCACCCCCAGATCTTCGGGATTCACCGGCTTCAGCACGTAATCAAATGCACCCCGCCGCATGGCCTCCACGGCCAACTGCACCGTATTCATTCTGGTTACCAGGAGCACCGGCAGGTTGCGATCGATGGATTGAATCCGCCCCACCAGCTCCAGCCCGCTCATTCCCGGGAGCATCATGTCGGTCAGGACCAAGTCCATGGCCCGCTCGCTCAGCAGTTCGAGCGCCCCCTCGGCGGTCGCACGTACCTCCATATCCCATTCCCCGTCGAGCGGCTTGAGGTCTGCGGCCTCGAGGGCATGGAGAATCAACTCCGCGTCGGTCGGATTGTCCTCGACGATCAGGATCGTAAAGGGTGCCTTTGCCTTTCTTGGATCGGTCCGCGCGACAGCCACATTTCCCATCACGGTGCTCCCCTTGTGCTATCGGCCGGTTGACCCGGCCGCCAGTCCGGATGTCTGATCGGGACAGTGGCTCTGATCCGCCGCCGAGCCGGGCGAGTTCCAGTCTTCCAAAATCGGCAGCGTAAAGCGGAACAGGGTGCCCGGTCCTGCGGGTTCTTCCAACCAAATCTTTCCATGGTAGAGCTCCACGATCCGCTGCACAATCGTTAAGCCGATCCCGCTGCCTGCGCTTCGCGAAGGGTCCAGCCGCACGAACGGCAGAAACACCCGCTCCCGCAGCTCCATCGGAACCCCGATGCCGTTGTCGCGAAATGTCCAAAGCGCCATCTGCGCCCGTCGCACAGCTTCGATGCGAATCGCCAGCGTAACGCCTGTCCGAGCGAATTTCAGCGCGTTGGACAGCAGGTTGTCGAAGATCTGCCTGAGGTAGGCGCTTTGACAGGCAATCAAGGGAAGATCCGGCTGCACGGACACGGTCGCCCCCGCCGCCTCCACCTCACCAGCCCGAGACTTCAATACATCCTGAATGACCGCATTGGGATCGACCGCCTGCAGACTTTCCTGCCGGGCCCCGACTCGGGCCAACGTCAAAATTCCCTCTACCCGATCCGTGAGATCCTGTCCGTTCTGCTCGAGCAGCGCCAACCATTTTTCGGCACGCTCATCCAGTTTCCCCGCATACTGCCGACGCAAGGTGGCTGCGAGTTGCCCCATCCGCTGACCCGGCCCCTTCAGATCGTGCGCCAGCATCTCCGCCATGAACTCAAGTTGCTGCAGACGCGCACGCAATCCCTTCCGCTTTTCGCGGACAGCTTCATAAAGCCGCGCGTTGGAGATTGCAACCGCTGCTTCCTGCGCAAGCCCCAACGCGAGCCGCTGATTCCAAGCCTCCGGCTCGACCCGCCCCTCGCTCAGCAGCACCAACACCCCGAAGGCGCGCCCCTGCGCCAGCAACGGCACAGACAACATGCTGTCTCCGATCAAATTGCGCCGAGCCAACTCCGGGCGCCGGTCGGCTCGGAGGTTGGTGCCGGATGCCGGCAGCCCCGTCTCGAATGCTCGGACGGAGATGGGAAACTCCTCCCACAGCAGGACGGTTTTGTGGAGCGAATTGTGCCAGTCCCGTGATGCCGCTTCGATGACCCAACACCCCATCCGGTCGTCGCGCAGCAGGACCAGACAGACGTCGGCATGGATTAACTCGGTGGCGCGATCGGTAATGCGGCGGAGTACGCCGTCGATTCCGTCCGGCGCGATGGAATTGATTTCTTGTCCGATGGTCTGAATGGTTTCCATCTCTACAAGGTGCTGGGCAATGCGCCGGTTCATCTCTTCGAACGAGCGGGCCAGTTGGCCGATCTCGTCGCTGGAGTGAATTTCGGCCACGGAACTCAAGATGGATTCGTGCTCGGGAGATTCTCGACCAAGCGCTCGGGCCGCCCGCTGTAAAATGGTCAGGGGTTCGGTCATCGACCGGGCCAAAAGCCTGCTGCCGGTCCATCCCAGGATCAAGGCGCCCAGCACAGCCACAAGGACGCTCCAATAGGCTCGCTCCGAGATTGCGGCCGCCAAAACATTGGATGATTTGATTTCCCCATCCAGTCGGTCCTCAAGTTGCCGGAGCGCCATTCTCAAGTCATCCGACTGTTCCAACCCCTTCCCCTCCCGCACGTCCCGCTGTACCTGAGGCCGGACGGGGCCTTCGAGCTGGGCAATGACGGCCTTTTTAGCCGATAGCGAGTCCACGATGCGGCGCTCGACTTCATTGATCTCTGCGGCGAACCCCGCCTGTGCGCGAAGGAGATCGTTCGCCCGCGCGATCACCACCGGCAGATGCGCTTCCGCCTCGCGAATGGCAGTCAGATACTTGTCCTGCTCCGTCAGGAGAAAACCTCGAAAGGCATCTTCGACGTTGACGGACAGCCGACGGAGTTCACGGATTTCCTGGTGCACCGACACGAGATCCTGCCGGTGTTGTTGAATGCTTAGGATCTGGCCGATGAGGTAGACAAGGAAGACGAGCGTGGAGACGAGCGGACCCACCAGGAGCGCGAGCACAACCCATACCTTGTGCTGCACACGAAGCCGTTCCCACCATGTCCGGCCCTGATGAATCATAGGCACGTACCTCGGGGTCACGATGCGGGGGCTATGCAAGCTGGACGGTGAATGGTAGACACCACCAGACCCGGTGTCAAGGCACGCCCCGCGCTGGTGGCCTTACGACGAGGCGAAACTCTCGCTTGGTTCTGAGTTGATTTGTGCGATAATGGCCGCATGCTGCTGAAACGGTGGTTGGTCGGCCTGCCACTCAAGACCAAGCAAGCCGCCCATGAGCGACTCTCCAAGCGACTCGCGCTGGCGGTATTCTCATCTGATGCCTTGTCTTCCGTCGCCTACGCCACGGAAGAAATCCTGCTGGTGCTGACTCTGGCCGGCACGGCGGTTGTCGGCTATTCCATCCCTCTGAGCCTCACGATCATCGGGCTCCTCGCCATTCTGACCATGTCGTACCGGCAGATCATCTTCGAGTATCCGGAAGGCGGCGGCGCCTACATCGTCGGACGGACCAATCTGGGAGAATGGGCCGGTTTGGTCGCCGCGGCAGCCTTGATGATTGACTATGTACTGACGGTGGCGGTCAGCGTCGCAGCCGGCATCGCCGCCGTGACGTCCGCATTTCCCAGTCTGCTGGACCACCGCGAAGCCCTCTGCCTGACGGCCATTTTATTGGTGCTGGTCGTGAACCTGCGAGGTGTTCGAGAATCCGGCCAGATATTCGCCATTCCGACCTACCTGTTCATCGGTACCATCGCATTTATGTTGGGCGTGGGCACGCTGCAAATTCTGATAGGACGGGCGACCCGCATAGAACCCACCCAGATCGCTGCCGCGACGGAACCCTTGACGCTCTTCCTATTGTTGCGAGCCTTCTCTTCAGGCTGTACCGCCTTGACGGGTGTCGAGGTGATTTCAAACGGAGTTTCCGCGTTCAAGAAGCCCGAACCGAAAAACGCCGCCCACACGATGATCGGCATGGCGGTAATCCTCGGCGCGATGTTCATCGGCATCAGTTCGCTGGCGTACTATTTCGGGGTGATACCGAAAGAGGATGAGACCGTGGTTTCGCAGGTCGCCCGCGCGACCTTCGGAACCGGCACGCTGTATTACCTGGTTCAGGCCTCCACGATGCTGATCTTGATCTTGGCGGCCAACAGCAGCTTCAACGGATTTCCCCGCCTCGCCTCGATTCTGGCCCGTGACAGTTACATGCCGCACCAAATGGCCATGATGGGTGACCGCCTGGTCTTCTCCAACGGCGTGATCATTCTTGGGGTCTTTTCCTGTCTCTTGATCGTGCTCTTCGAGGGCGACACCCACGCCTTGATTCCTCTGTATGCCGTCGGTGTCTTTTTGTCCTTCACGATTTCCCAGGCCGGCATGGTGAAACGGTGGCTGGTCAAGCGGGGCCCCCATTGGGAGAAGAAACTCATCGTTAACGGCGTGGGAGCCATCACGACGGGGATTGCCACACTCATCATCGCAAGCACGAAGTTTACGCACGGCGCCTGGATCGTGATCGTCCTCATTCCGTTGTTGATTGCGATGTTTCGCGCCATCCGATCCCACTACAAAGCCGTATCCGAGCAGGTCTCGCTGGCGCGGGACCATCGCCCTCCGCTCCCCCGCCGCAACATCGTCATCATCCCGATCAGTGGAGTGAATCGGGCGGTGATTCGGGCCGTCGACTATGCCCGCAGTCGATCGGGCGACGTCCGGGCCGTGCTGGTCGACGTCGATCCCGAGGATACGGCGCGGGCGGAAATTCAATGGGCCCAGTGGGGCTGCGGAGTGCCGCTTACGGTCCTTCCCTCGCCGTACCGTTCCGTCCTGAGCTCCTTGCTCGAGTACGTCGAACAATTGCTACAGAAGGATCAGGAGTGTTGGGTCACGGTCGTCATCCCCGAGATCCTCCCCGCCCGCTGGTGGCAGACCATCCTCCACAACCAACGTGCACTCATGCTCAAAGGCGCGTTACTATTCAAGGACCGGGTGATTCTGACCGACGTCCCGTTCCACCTCACGAGGTAACGCCATGCCGAGCGCAAAGGCCAAACGGCAACCTGCAGGAGTCCTTGTTTGCCTTCTTACGTTTGCCTTGTTACTTGGCTTGCCGGCGAGGCAAGCCTTGGCCTTCAAACTCGTCTCTCCCGCCGAAGGTGCCACGCTCAAGTCCGGTGAGACGGTCATGGCCCAGGTCAATCCGGGCTCGGATAACGGCATCGTGAAGGTCCGTTACTATTGGTATCGCGAAGGCGCCGAGCGGTTGGTTCAGCAAGAGGAGGCCGAGGTCTTCCCGACTCCCCGCCAGGAGAAAATGGGGGACGATCGGTTCTTTCAAAACGACAGCGTGACGGGCGGCGCGGTCGTGGCTATCCCCGCGCTGACCGCGACAAGCGCGGCCCAGCCTCCCTTCGGTGGCTCGCTCGTGGTGCCCAAAGAGGCCGTCGGACCGATGCGGCTCCTGGCCGTAGCGGACATCTCGCGCGGACGGTTGGAAGCCCGGACGGTGTTCGACGAAATCCTGGTTCAGGTTGCTCCGGCGGCTGAGCTCCGTACCATCGAATTTGAAACGGAAAAGCCCCTCCAACTTGGGAGAGCGGGGCAGTCTTCTGCCTTTGGCCATGTCGACTCGATGGGAAAGGTCTTCGAACTGCCGGTGGTCGGCGAATTTGCCGATGGCATCACACGGTCGATCGGCTCCCCGGCCAGCGGCACGAGCTATCAGTCCTCCAACGAGAAAGTAATCAAGGTACTGTCGGACGGCATGCTCCAAATTACCGGCAACGGCAAGGCAACCTTGCTGGTCGGCAATCGCGGAAAGCAGGCGTTGTTGGATGTCGACGTAGCGGTCAACGACGAGCCGAACGAACCGCCGGTCGCCGACGCCGGCTCCTCGCGGACAGTGCGCGGCGGGAGCAAAGTCAAACTCAGCGGATTGAGCAGCAGGGACCCGGAGGGGGAAGCGCTGTACTACGCATGGAGTCAGGTACGCGGCAACAAGGTCGCACTACTCGACGTGAACAACTCGGAAGCCTCGTTTCAAGCCCCGCAGGTTTCAGAACCCCGTACGTTTCGCTTCAAGTTACGTGTCACCGATAAGAAGGGTGCGGACAGTGTGCCGGCTTATGTCGACGTGACGGTGGAACCCTGAGTCCAACCTTTCCCCGACGCATGTGCCGTCTACGGGAAAAGCCCTCAGCAGAGCCTACTCCCCCCTTCCTTTCCCCATGGGACCGTAGTCTCCGCGCGCCTGACCCAATTCTTTGATGTGCCCTCGAAGAGCAGGGCCGAATTCGGATTTCAGCACCGCTCGGCGGTAAGGTTCGATCCTCTTTTCCGCCGCGTCCAATGCCGCACAGAGTTGCTGAGTCAAGTGGCGTCCCGAAGCCGTCAGCCACTTCAACTTGTCTCCGGCATAGGCAAGATCCTGCAGAGAGTAGCGAACCGACTCGATCTCCTCGAAACAACGAAATCTGGCACGACGAAGATCCCGCGCTGTCAGACCAGTCGCTTTCCATCCCCTCCTGCCGGCAGGCGATTCCGCCCAAGACGAGAGCCGCTCAAAGAGTAATGCGCCCATCGTGAAGGTAAAGGTCGCGTGCAGGATGCCGCGGATGGGCCGCAGGCTGCGGCGCCAGGGAGAGTAGAAGATCTCCTGGTTGTGGTCACCGCCGTACATCGCGTATTTCCGCAGAAGCAAATTCAGATGGTGGTGGCTGTTTTCATGGATGAGATCGTCGATCAAGTCCAGATTGTCCCGGTCGAAGCAGTTGATCACCGACAACCCCGGTCGATGACGGTAGCTGAAACTCACCACGCCCTTGGCCCGAAGGGGACAGATGCGGGACGTGAAAAGTGCCAACCAATCGTTTCCTTCCGGCCAGGCTGCTTCGATGGCCTGCAGGGCAAGACGAATACGCGGCGCGGCGCTCGACGGCGAGGGCCGCACTGCAGTCGGAATGCGCTGACGGTCGTAGACCAGCGTCGGACCAAGGGTGAGGTCCCCATACCGAGTCCGCCGCAAGATCACCGGCGCACGCAACGTGGCGGACCAGCGAGGTGCTGCGCCTGCTTCAAACAACGAGACTCGACTTCCCCGGACCGTCAGATCAATTCCCGACGGTCGCACCGTGACGCGCCCCTTCAGGCTAGCCCGTTTCAGCGCGTGCTGCAGCGACTTCGAAAAGCCGTGCGTCTGTCCTTCGAGACCCGCGGCGAGGCTGCAGGCGAGCTCCACCCGCTCCATATCGGCTCCGAAATCACAGGGCACCTGCCACGTCCGCCCCGGCCGCCCGGCAATCCAACGACAGGCCGCTTCCGGCACCAACCACAAGGACTCCTGAATGCACTCTCTCGCCAGGCGCCGGCACAGGGTATCAAGACGCGGCAGAAGCCGTTGTGGCTCCGGCCGCCCCTTGGGAAAGACCTCGTCCGCATAACTGTTTTCATAAAACTTGTCCTGGAACTCCGCATGGAGTTGGCTGGCAACGTCGTGTCGGTCCCGTTCAGCGCGAACCTGTTCGCGCACATCCACGAAATAAAGCAGGTCATTCAACGATTCGATCCACCCTACGATTTTCCAGTGATTGAACACCTTCAGCGGCAGGGCACGGACGAGGTTTTGAAACCAATCGATGGGAAGTCCCAGCCGTTTCGCGTCACCGGGATAGGAGGAACTGAAATCGCGACAGAGATCGAACAGGAGACTGCGCATCGAGCCGCGCAGCTGCTGCATCAGTTGTTCGAGCACAGGCTGGTCGAGCGGCCGCATCGGCATGATCGTATCCTCGAAAAGAATCGGCGCACTCTACGCGACCGTGGTTCGAGGTGCAAGCCGTCAACGCAGAGTGAAGGGGATGCTTGAGCAGGGATTCTGGCGGTAACCGAACAGCAGGTTAGGAAGTCCGTCGCGGGAACAAACCCAAATTGGTCAGCCCAACCGTTGAGGCATGGGAAAGCACGTGTTCAGCAAGGCTTCCGACCACGGCCTCTTCCAGCGGCGGCTTCGAGCCCTTGACGACGGTGAACGGCAATTCGTCCTTCCACAACACCTCTCCGCGATGGCTGAGAAGATAGAGGTAGAGACGGCGCTCCTCGCGATCCTTCCAGCCCCACGCGCCAGGCTCCGCAGGCGCTGCCTGCACATGCCCGACCAACACACTATCGACCTGGAGATCCCGTCCCACCGCCTGTGCGATTCGCTCGCGCCCCGCTGCATCTTGGCAGTCGGCTCCTTGTTCCGCCAAGGCCAGAAGTTCTCCCTGCGTTGCCGAAGTCGGCGAGACGACGTGAACCTGCATATGGCGGTCGAGGACATGGGCCATTCGTGAGGACATAGCCGCGTCCCCCTCGAACGGAATGACCGCGATGCGGCGAAACGCCGCTTGGCTCTGCATCATCGGCGCCCCTGAGGCTTCGGCTACCCAGGAATGTTCGAAGGGAGCGAAGGTGACATCGGAGGTTCGGCTGGAGTCCAATCCCACCACAGCCACCCACGCGCCGGCCAGGCAACCTTGCAACCCCAGCAGGGGCAACAATAGGGCTGCCCGGAGCAATCGAGGCCGCTTTCGAATCACCGTTTTCACCTATTGTCTCCTGGTAGATGCGCTCGTCAGAGACGGGGCTACGAAAACTACCACAGCAAACTTGATGCCGTCGACCAAACTTTTCAGCTGTCCGAGCAACTACATGATTGTGCGCGACTTCTCAGAAGACAGTGTCTTCCCGCTGGAGTGGGGATCGCGCTGTGTCACGCCCAAACCGACCACTCGCCTGGACAGTAGTGAGTCATCCTGCGCCAGAGAAACACAGGTGTCGGATGCGAGGACCGCGCAATTGATGGGGAGGCTTTGATGAAGTGGGATAACCTGCGCTAACATCGCACCAGCAGCGGCGCGAAACCCGCGGCCCGGAGGCCACCGGGCCCCAGGCCGCTGCCTTCTTGTCGGATCAGGCCGAGAGCCTGACCAATTCGAAGAGACGAGGCTTCTCGGGAGCGGGCGTGAAAATCCGGCGAAGCGAGGACTGTTGAATCATTCGATTTTTTTGGATCACCGTATCGACGACGTTTCCGCAACAGAGGCAGCGGTACCCGTGCGACCACATCGGATGATAGCTTTCCTGGAGGTCGATCAAATCGTCACTCACCATCAAGCCTTCGCAACGAGTGCAAGTCATGGGCCCCTCCTGGTTCAAGAGTCGGCGTCCCTTGGCTGTTGGCAGCCTTCTCAACGCCGACCAGACGTCTAGAGAGCAATGTGGGTGCCACCCGCCCCACAACTGAGAACCCGCGCCTGGCCTTGTGTTGTAACGGAGGCAATTGACGCCGTGTCCGCCGAAATTGGAAATTATGTGACCGATTTGGTCCCATGCGACAGAAATGGTCCACCGACTAAGCGCTCGAAAATCCAGGGCATCACCAAATTGCATGGATGGACCTACAGGGATGTTCCTGTTCCCGGACCGGCGCAAAAGGACGGCAAATGACGCTCAATGCGACAGAAATTGCCGCTGTCGTACAAGAACTCGCCGAAGCGCTCGCAGGAGGCTGGATTCAGAAAGTCTTCCAGCCCTTGCCTGACCTGCTCGTGTTGGAGGTCAGGGTTCCCGGCCGCACCCACCGTGTGCTCTGTTCCGTGAATCCTGCCACGGCCCGACTGCATTTGATCCGGCGGCAGCTGCCCAATCCACCCAGCCCTCCGGCATTTTGTCAGTTACTGCGCGCGCGCATACAAGGAGCCAGGTTGGATGCCATTCGGCAGGTCCCAGGGGATCGCATCGTCCAACTGACCATGACGACAAGGGAAGGCTCCTCCGCCCTCGTCGCCGAGTTGTTCGGAAAGCGGCCGGACGTCTTGTTCCTTGATCAGGAGGGAGCAGTCGTCGCCACTTTGGCCAATCAGAAAGACCGGGTCGACCACCACTACGAACCACCGCCAAGCCCAGCACCCCCTCTCACCGATGATCCAAGTCCGGCAACAGCCCAGGCACCGTCCGCGGAGAATTCCTGTCCCGTCTCGGCCGATTTGGAAGACCGGTATCGCGAACGCGAAGGGGCGATGGCCCATGACCATGCTCTCAGAACCCGCGACTCCGCTTTGCGCAAAGCCATCAAGAAGGAACGACGCCGGCTCGACGGGCTGCACCGCGATTTGGACAACGCGGGACGTTACGAGCACTATGCGCGCTATGGCGAGTTGCTGAAGAGCAATCTTCACCTCGTGCAGAGAGGCCAGACGGAACTGGCCGTCATAGATTATTACGACGAACGCATGCCGCAACTGACGCTTCCGCTCGATCCAGCCAAGTCGGCTCAAGCCAACATGGACGGATACTTCTCGAAGTATCGGAAATATGTCACGGCGCAACGAGAAGTGGTTCCACGCATATCGGCTTTGGAACAACGCATCGGCGAGCTCGAGCGTGAACTGACCGCCATCAAGAATGGCACGTGGGCTCCTCCCCCGCAGGCAGATCCACAGACCGGCCGAGGGATGCCGCAGCGACGGCGCCGGCTCGCGCAGGAATCAAGACGGGGGCCGTTTCGGCGGTTCATCTCGGCGGACGGACACCAGATCTTCGTCGGCCGCAACGCGAGGGAGAACGACGAACTCACCTTTGGTCTCGCCAAGAGCGACGATGTGTGGTTGCACGCCCAGGGCACGCCGGGGTCACATGTCGTGATCCGGTTAGAAAAGGGCACCGACCCTCCGCCCGATACGCTGCGCGATGCCGCAACCCTGGCTCTTCTCTACAGCGACCTCAAGAAAAGCGGCAAGGGCGACGTCATCTATACCCGCCGCAAGTGGGTGAAGAAAGCGAAAGGTCAAGCCCCCGGAGCAGTCACGGTCACCCAAGAAAAAGCTCTTCACGTGGCACTCGACAAGAAGCGACTGGACGCGATCAAAGAACGGTCGGCCAATACAGAGGCCTAATCCGCTCACCGGACTCCGTCCTTCCAACGCCTACCCGATGAATGCTACAGTGCCCGTATATGGGCACGCTTTCCGTTCCCAGGGACCACTCGAACCTCCTCAGTGCCTTGCTACGGGCAAGAACGTTGCGGGAGTTCGACCAGCGTCTCCAGCACGACCTGGCCCCAGCCTTGGGCTGCGACCTGATCGGCTTCTACCTCTATAGCCGCACAACCGGAGTCTTCACTCCGATCTCTGAATCCCTGCGCAGACCGGAATCTCCCGCCTATGTCATGGCCCAACTGCCCTCGGAAGGTACGCTCAAGGAGGCGGCCGTCCGTGGACACCGGGCGCTGCTGGTGGACGACGTGGCCCAATCGCCCTGGACCGAAGCAGGGGCCCTCGCGCCAAACCTGGGCCGGGCGACTTCGGTGATGGTCACACCAGTCACTGCCGTTCCGTCTCGCGACAGGGGCGGAGAAAGTAGGACCTTGGCCGTCTTAGCCGCTGTCGCCATCGGAAAGCCGGGCTTCTTTTCCGAGGACGACCGCATCATGTTCGAGCAGTTCGGCCTGCACCTTGCTCCCGTCCTCGAGGCGGTGCTGGCCGCCGAGGAGCGCGACGCACTAGTCGCCATCAACAGCCAGGTCGTACTCGGCACGATGACGATCGACAACCTGCTGCCGGCCGTTCAGCCGATCCTCCGTCAGGTCATCCACCACGACATGACCGGACTCGTGCGGTTCGTCGGCTCGCCCGACAACCCATGGTTCGACATCGTCTCCTGCGACGGCGTCTCGGTTGATCTGGAGGCCTTGCGGCGATTTCCCTTCCACCACATGGCACCGGCCGAGCTGCTGGCGACCGGGAAACCGGTGCTGCTGACTGGATACAATCAAGATCGATTCGCAGAGCACGGGTACTTCGAGTCCATCGGAGTGCTGTCTGCCATGCTCTGTCCCCTGCTCGTGAGCGGCAAGCCCTATGGATTTCTCGCCCTCGGCAGCAAGAGACGAAACGCCTTTTCCGAACGGGATCTCGGTCTAGCCGAGCAGATCGCCTTTCATCTCTCACACGCCCTCTCGAATTTAACGGCCTACGACGAGATCCGCCGACTCAAGGAGCGGTTGGAGGAAGAAAACGTCTACCTGCGTGAAGAAATGGGCGCGGTATTGGACCTCAAGACCCTGATCGGTGATAGCCCGACGTTTCAGCGATCACTCAAGGCCATCGAAAAGGTGGCCCCGACTGACTCCACCGTACTCATCACCGGCGAGACCGGGACGGGAAAGGAGTTGGTGGCCCAGGCGATTCACCGCCTGTCCGGACGCCGTCACAAGCCGATCGTAGCGGTCAATTGCGCGGCCCTTCCGCCGACACTCATCGAATCGGAACTGTTCGGACATGAGCGTGGCGCCTTCACTGGAGCAACCACCCGCAAGCTCGGCCGGTTCGAATTGGCCCATACCGGCACGATTTTCTTGGATGAAGTGGGGGACCTCCCATTGGACCTGCAAGCCAAGTTGCTGCGGGTGTTGGAAACACAGGAGTTCGATCGAGTGGGGGGACGAACCGTCCGCGTCGACGCTCGCGTGTTGGCCGCGACAAACGCCAACCTCGACCAGGCCGTCAAGCAGGGCACATTTCGCGCGGACCTTTTCTACCGCCTGAATGTATTTCCATTGCGGCTGCCCCCCTTGCGCGAACGGCGAGAGGACATTCCTCTCCTGGCCCGGCACTTCGTCACGAAATACGCCACGCAACACCGCAAAACGGTCACGCGGATCGACAGGACCATGATGCAGCGGCTGATCGCCTACGACTGGCCCGGCAACGTGCGGGAATTGGAGCACGTCATCGAACGGGCTGTGATCCTAAGCCAAGGGCCCATCCTGACTCCCGCCGAACTCGACGGCTTGGGCACGCAAGAGGAACCGGCTGACGCTCCTCGCCTCGTCACGATGACGGATGTCGAGCGCACCCATATTCTGAATACGCTGGAACAGACCAACTGGGTGCTGTCCGGGACAGGAGGCGCAGCGGCTCGGCTCGGTATGAAACGGTCCACCCTGCAGCACCGGATAAAACGGCTGGGCATCCATCGCCCTCCGCGGACAGCCTCCTAGCCGAATAGTGAACACGTTCGGCCCGTTGTTGCAGGGAACGCCTGGCGCGACAGCGGGATGATTGGCACCGATCGCAAAAAACACGGAGCACAAGGCATGAGCAACCTTCTCCCACAAATTCTGGCCTTCATGGGATTACTCCTCTGGATGGGTCCCGAGTACGCCCTCGCAGAGCTTGTCGCTTCTCCGCAGCCGGCGGCCGACTTCGAGAGCGGCGTCTCAGGATCAGCGGAGAGGGGACAGCGTACGCATGTGCCGCGCAGCTCACCACCGGCGGCGATGCACACGGCACCAAGCGCGCCCGATGGTGCTGTGCTGCTTGCAGCGGTGGATGGCTTGGAAGGGCCGCCTCCCTGCAGCAAGGACAATATCTGCAATCTAGCTGTCTGCGCCAACGACCCTGACTGCCCCGCCGGAATGCCGGACGCAGCGACGAATGATCCTTCGAGCGGCGGGCCGGAACATAACGAAGGAGGCATGGGAACGTCTGTCTGGTTCAGCACCGGTCCTCCCTATACAGAAGGCGGCGCACATGTCTGCCACGATAACGGAACCTGCGACATTATGGTCTACTGGACGGTCCAGCCTGATCGATACGACAAGTGGAAAATCTGCTGGAAGGAACACGGCACCCTGTTCGAGAACGCCTGCGATGACAACGAAAAGATCCGCACCTTCGAAAACGCCTTCTATCTCATCCCCAAGCTGAAGCAAGGCGAGGAATATCGTATTCGTCTGGAAGGCCGAAAGGACAAGAATGACAAGTGGAAATGCTTGGCGAAAGCCACGTTGAGGAACATCAGCTGGAATGATCCGCGGATCGTCGGTACCGTTCCTTGTATCGTGCCGTAACTTGAGGGCTCCACACCTGCCCATATATGGGCAGCGCCCACGCGATTCTGCCGGCCGACGGGCAGCGCCCAAACGACTCTTTCGACTCGCTCACGTCGCCCCCTGTCATTTCCTGCCACGCGTCAACTACTTATGCTCGAAGCCCGGGCCATACTCCTCCTGGCATCCTCCCTGCTTCTCGCTTCCCCATGAACCGCAGCAACCCAACGCCGGATTGGATCAGCCATGAAATTCGTTCGTACCTGACGGCGCGTGAGAACGAACTGTTGCCTTCGGGTGAAGGCACCAAGGACGGCCGGCGATTCGGTTGGTGCGGCGACGTATTCGACTTTCTGTGCGAAGGACTGGCTGAACGGCTGGCAGGACACAACATCACATTTGCGGCCGCCTTTCCCGGCCCCTTCCGTTTGCTCGACGAGGACCAGCAACCGAACGGCCAGCACATTCGCCGTTTCTGGACGACTGCCCTGCACCAAGGCTGTCCGATCGCGCGTCTGTGCACGTACTTTTTCCATCGGCACGATCAGGTGAGACTGCCTCGCCGTCCCCAAGTCGTTGCCTACCCGGCGGACAGCCGACTCTTGGAGATCGAGTGAACTACGTCGCCCTCAAGATGCTGTTTGGCGACCGCGCCAAATATCTGATGCTCCTCTGCGGGCTCACGTTCGCAGTCATGCTCATCGTGCAGCAGGGGTCCATTTTTTGGGGACTGATGATCTGGTCCCAATCCAGCGTGACCAACACCAATGTGCCGATCTGGGTAACGGACCCTGGCATCGCTCAGGTCGACGAAGTCAAACCCATCGCCGACACAGCGGTGGATCGTGTCCGGAGCGTGCCGGGGGTCGAGTGGGCCGTGCCGCACTATCGGGGCCTCCTTCGCGCACGGTTGGCAAGCGGGGCCTACCATCAAATCACTCTCGTCGGCCTGGAATCGGCCACGTTGATCGGCCGCCCCTCGCAGGTGCTGGACGGACGATTCGAGGACGTAAGGCAACCGGATGCCGTGGTCGTCGATCAGTGGACCGTGGAACGCATGGGGGGCCCTGACGTCATCAAGGTCGGCAGCCTGTTCGAATTAAACGACAAGCTCGCACGCGTGGTGGCCATCGCCAAGACCCAAAAGAGCTTCACCAACATTCCCGTCGTCTACACGACCTATGAACGCGCTCTTCGTTATGTGCCGCGTGAACGGAGAACCCTATCCTATGTACTGGCCAAGGCGCGGGAGGGAGAACCGGTGGAGGGAGTCATCGCGCGCATCCGCGACAGCACAGGATTAGGCGCCTACACCGGGGAGGAGTTCGGCTGGAAAACCATCGGGTGGGTCCTGAACAATACCGGGATCGGCATCAACTTCGGGACGACCATCGTGCTCGGATTCATCGTCGGCATGGCGATCGCCGGGCAAACGTTTTACCTCTTCACAGTGGAAAATCTTCGGCAGTTCGGCGCGCTCAAGGCCATGGGGACCTCGACGGCCACGCTGGCCCGCATGATTCTCCTGCAAGCCTTGACGGTCGGCATTACCGGCTATGGCCTGGGGGTAGGACTCGCCACGGCTTTCGGTCTGTTCGCCGCACGAGAGGGCCAACTCCCCTTCAATGAAACCTGGCCTCTGCTCGCCCTGGTGTTCGTGGCGCTGTTGGCCATCTGTATGTTTTCAGCTTTGATCAGCATTATCAAATTGGCCCGGCTGGAACCGGCCATCGTCTTTCGGTGATCGGCATGGCACTACACACCCAACCAGCGGCCGTCGAGCTACCGCCGCCGTCCGAGACCATGGCGGTTCGAGTACGCGGTATGGTCAAGTCGTTCGGCACAGGCGACACGGCGGTGACGGTACTCAAAGGCATCGATCTCGATGTGTATTTCGGCGAGTTGCTCCTCCTGGTGGGAGAATCGGGCGGCGGAAAAACCACGCTGCTGTCGGCCATCGCCGGCATTTTGGACTTCGACGCAGGTGAACTGACCGTCCTGGGAACCCCGCTCGCCTCGATGTCCGCCGGTCGGCGGACCCGCTTTCGCAGCCAGACAATGGGGTTCATCTTTCAGCAGTTCAACCTGCTACCGGCCCTCACGGCGGCGGAGAATGTGGCGGTGCCGCTGCTCATTCAAGGACTCGCGCAACGTCAGGCGATTGCCCGCGCCCGCACGATGCTCGAGCGAGTGGGTCTGGGGGATCGCACCGAGTTTCTCCCTCGAAACCTCTCGGGCGGCCAACAACAGCGAGTCGCCATCGCCCGCGCGCTGGTCACGGAACCCAAGCTCCTCGTCTGCGACGAGCCGACGGCGGCGCTCGACGGCCCCAACGGGCAAAAGATCATGGAGATCATCCGCGAAGTCGGCCGGGCGCCGGATCGTTGCGTCATCGTCGTCACCCATGACAGTCGCGTGTTTCATTTCGGTGACCGCATGGCCGAGCTGACTGACGGCCGCATCGTGGGTGTCCATCCGATCTCGAAGGAGGCGTCGACATGATTGTGCTCAAACGAGTCAGCGTCTGGGTGGCAGTCGCCGGCTTGGTGCTTGCCGGATGGACCCTGCTGAACGCGGGGAAAAAGGAGCCGATGCCGACTCCGCTCGTGGAACCCCCCAAATCGCCCTATGCCACGACGGTCGCAGCGACCGGCATCATCGAGGCGGTCAACGAAAATGTCCGCATCGGGCCGCCGCTCCCCGGCCTCGTCGCCAAGGTCTTCGTCGCAGTCGGCGACCGCGTGCGCGAGGGTGCACCGCTCTTGCAGCTGGACGACCGCGACTTGCGGGCGCAGTTGGTCTCACGCGAGGCGGCCATTCCACCGGCGCAGGCCCAAGTCGAGGAGCAACACTACCGCATCGGCGACCTGGAAACGCAACTTAAACGACTCAGGGCCATTCATGACAACCGCGCAGTGAGCGACGACGATGTGAAGCGCACATGGTATGCGTTGGAAATGGCCAAGCGGGCCGCCGTGCGACTCGACGCCACGTTGAAGCAGGTCACGGCGCAACGGGATGAAACCCAACTGCTGGTCGAACGGCTGACCATCCGGGCACCACGCGCTGGCACGGTGCTACAGGTCAATATCCGTGCCGGTGAGTACGCCTTGACGACCGGAGCGACCGAACCGCTCATGCTGCTCGGGGAGACCGATCAGCTCCAAGTTCGCGCCGATGTCGATGAAGTGAACGCACCGTTGGTTTCCCCTCGTGCTCCGGGGGTCGCATACCTCAAAGGCAACACCACCCAGCCGATCGCGCTCGAGTTCGTCCGCATCGAGCCTTATATCGTGCCGAAGAAGTCACTGACCGGCGACAACAGCGAGCGGGTCGACACGCGCGTGTTACAGGTGATCTACAAATTTCAGCACCCCCCGTTCCCTGTCTATGCGGGCCAGCAGGTGGATGTCTTCCTCAACCGCAGCGATTCGCCCGGCCAACCCCACACCCTAGCCCCTGGGGCGGACTCGTCGAAGGAGGCTGGGAAGCGCTGATGCGGCTGCACCAAGCGTGGGAATCGTTGTTGGTCTTGTTCCTGTGCGCAGTCGGATCCCTCACGACAGGCTGTCTGCAGGGGTCCGAGTATCGTCGCCCGGCGGTCGACACACCGGCCGACTGGAGCCGGATGGCGCAAGGCTCGCCCATGGCCTCCGACGGAAGTCTGGAGCCGGAAGCCCAATGGTGGCGGGCCTTCCGCAACGAGGAACTGACCGGGTTCATCGAACAGGCGCTGGCGAGCAATCATGACGTGCGGCGAGCCGTCTCGCGGTTGGTCGAAGGACGGGCCTCGGTGACCACGGCCGGAGCCGGGCTCTATCCTCAGATCAACGTCCAGGGAAGCTACACCAACATCTCCATCTCGAAAAACACCTTGGCCGGCCTCGGGTTGGCTACAGGGAAACAACCGGGGCCGCAAACGTTCGCCGCGCCTGGTTCCGGTTTCGACCTCTGGAACGGAGCGGCAGACTTGAGGTGGGAGCTGGATGTCTGGGGACGGATCAGACGCGGAATGGAAGCGGCGGAGGCCGATGCCCATGCGATTGAGCAGGACGCCCGTGCAATCGCGTTGACGCTCATCGGCGACGTAGGGCAGGCCTACTTCCGCGTCCGGGAGTTGGACGAGCAACTCGACATTGCCCAACGCACGCTGACGCTCAGACGCGAATCGCTGGACATCATCACGAAACGGGCCTCGGTCGGGCTGGCCTCCGATCTGGATGTCAAACGCACCGAAGTGTTGGTCGCCGAAAGTGCCGGCCAGGTTCCGGAACTGACGCGTCTCCGCACGATCGAGCTTCATCGGCTGGAAGTCCTGACGGGCTCAGCCCCCGGGGCGCTTACGTTGGAGCCGAAACCCCTGCGGCAGTTGATCGTGCAGCCGATCATCCCCATCGGCCTGCCGTCCCAGTTGCTGGAACGCCGGCCCGATATCCTGCAGGCGGAGGCTACGCTCATCGCCGCCAATGCCAGAATCGGTCAGGCCCGCGCGTACTTTTTTCCGTCATTGTCCATCACAGGGCAGGGGGGGCTGCAGAGCGCGGAATTCGCCAACTGGTTTACCGGCCACAGCGCCAACTACAGCATCGGCCCATCCGTCACCCTGCCGATTTTCCTCGGCGGGACGAACGTGGCTCGATTGGATGCTGCCGAATCGCACTATCAACAGATGCTGGAGTCCTATCAGCAGACCATCTTGCTCGCGTTTCGTGAAGTGGCGGATTTGTTGGTGTCGATCCATCTCCGGGGCGACCAACTCGCCCGCCAACGCGAACAGGTTGCCGCAGCAAAGGCAGCCTGGTCCTTGGCCGACGTCCGCTACCGCAAGGGCCTGGTCAATTACCTCGATGTCCTGGACGCGCAACGTACGACCCTGGCCGCCGAAACCCAACTCGTCCAGACCGAGCGAGCCCGATTGATCGATATGGTGACCCTCTACAAGGCACTCGGTGGAGGATGGGTCCCTCAGGAGGCGGCTTCAGCCGGACGAAAACAGCCGTAACCACGTCGTCGATTCCCCGCGATGGCTTATTCGTCGCGCCGGCGACTTTGATCTTGAATTTCTCCTCCGGTTAAGGCTATCTGAGGGCCATACCGTGAGGAAGCGTCACCACCGCGTCGCCTGCGTGACCCTCCGACTCCACCCGACGACACCAGTGAGGTTCAACACCGTGGCCAGTACTCGAACCCTTCGTCACGTTTGCCTGAGCGTGCTGTGCCTGGGGCTCTCGTCCCCCTTGGCGACTCCTGCCACAGCCGCAAGTCAGCCGCTGCCGCCAACCCGCACCACCGCCTCGCTTGAACCTCAACCGCTCCAGGAAGAACAAATTCATTCGATCGTCGAGAAGATCACCAAGCCCGTCGATACGGATGCCGAAGCGATGCGACACAACGATTTGGGCGTGGCTTTTGTCTTCAAGGGCGACGTCGAACAAGCCGTGGACGAATTCAAGCATGCGCTTCGCTTGCAACCGAACTATTTCGCGGCGCATTTGAACTTGGCCAACACCCTGCTTGATCTCGGTCGATATGAGGACGCGCTGGCGGAATTCAAACAGGCGCTCAAACTCAAACCCGACGACCTGAAGGCTCGCAATGATTTCGGCGTGGCACTGAAAACCACCGGGGACCTCGGCGGGGCCGTAACGGAATTCAAGGCGGTTCTGCAACAGCGGCCGGACGACGTCCATGCGCACAACAACCTCGGTGTGGCGCTGAAAGCCATGGGCGACCTTGAAGGGGCCATCGCCGAATACCGGACCGCGTCGGACCTGCAACCGACCGACGTGAACACGCACTTCAATCTCGGGTTGGCATTTCTCGAAAAGAAAAACGTTGAGGGCGCCATCAATGAATTCCGCACCGCCCTCCATCTGCGACCGAACGACGGCAAGATTCGCTACAACCTGGGTCAGGCGCTGGCCAGCATCGGCCGGCGAACGGAAGCCGCGCAGGAATTGCGGCAGTACCTGCGACTTGAACTTGACACGCCAGCCAACCACCGTTGGATCGAGCAGGCCGAGGCGAAAATTCGCGAACTCGAGATGCCCGAATCCAATCGGTGAGCCTCCGGTCGCCCCTCCTCCAACTCCTCCTCGTGTGTGCCTGCCTGGTTCGGCACCCCGAAGATCAGTACGGATGAGCGCTCGCACCTCACTCGTGCCCTAGCCTGAAGGACCTTTGATACTATGACCGACAGATTCGACCGCGGCGCTTCCAAGGCCCATCAGCCTACCGTCTCCCGCCCCGTCAGTGGGAAGGGAATCGGTTGGCTGCTGCTGGCCGTCTGTTTATCGCTATGGCCTACCGCGGTCCTGAGCGGGCCCGAGCCCTCGGCTGAACCAGGCCAAACATGGGATTTCGATACGCTGCCGCCAGGCCCAATACCCAACGCGTTCCAAGTCGGCACGTTCTACGACGGCAGGCCGGCCGGGGAATGGAAAATCATCATTACCGACCGAGCGAAGAGCCAGGGACAAGTACTCGCCCAGGTCCAAGCGAAGGGATCGGATCAAACGCACAAACTGCTCCTCTTCGAAGGCAGCAACAGTGGAGACATCGATGTCGAGGTGTCCTATCTTGCCGTCTCGGGAAAGGCCGCTGATGGCGGTGGGCTGGTCTGGCGTGCCTCAGACGATAAGAATTACTATCTGCTCCGAGCCGGCGCGATCGACCACAAGGTTCGCCTCTATCGGATGGTCAAGGGAGTTCCCCAACCCATCAAGGGCATCGATCGAAACATTCAGGCCGGAGGCTGGCACACCATCCGCGTGGTGCAAAAGGGCTGCGAGATTCAGGCATTTTTCGACGGTGAATCGATGTTTCGACTCTGCGATTCAGGCTTGACGACCGGTCGCATCGGGCTCTGGACCAACGCCGATGCCGTCACGTACTTTGATGATCTCCGCCTACGCCGATTGCACTAGACTCGATGCGCGACTCCCCCCCACCCCACAGTCGCCCCGCCGAGAGGGGCTCACTGCTTGAGCAGGCAACACCGACCTTATCCGGTCCGAATCGCACGCGGCTCTTCGGCCTTGCGCTTGACCAAGTAGACCGTGACCAACGGCTCATCCTCCTCGTCACATGGTTTAGTTGGACCCTGGGTGCGATGGACACGATGATCTACTCACTGGTCCTCACCCCCGCCCTGACCGAGTTGCTGGCATCAGCCGATTCCGGCTCGCCTGTCTCCACCGGAACCGTCGGTTGGTACGGGGGAGTGATCCTTTCGACCTTCCTCGTGGGATGGGCGGTCGGCGGTGTGGGACTCGGAAGTCTGGCTGACCGCCTGGGACGAACGCGAGTGATGGTGCTCTGTATGGTGGTAATTGCCGTCTCGACCGGCCTTGCCACATTTGCCCAGGCTTGGTGGCATCTCGCCGGCACGAGGTTTTTTACCGGCGTCGGCATCGGGGGGCTCTGGGCAGCCGGCGCAGCACTCATCGCCGAGGTATGGCCTGAGCACAACAGACCCCAAGCAGCCGGCTTCCTCCAATCCGCGTGGGGGTTTGGATTTTTTCTGGCGGCCGCCCTCCATTTGCTCGTCAAGGGATATGGCTGGCGGGGGTTCTTCGCTCTTGGCTTTCTCACGATCGTGGCCGCCTGGCTCCTCACACGTCGCACCCATGACTCATCGCGGTGGCAATCCTCCCATGCGGCGGAGGAGCAACCAGGCCAACTCCATCCGTCGCGCCTTCGTCCGCTATTCAGGCCGGACTATCGCCGTGCGACCTGGTCCGGCACCACGCTGGCGTTTGTCGCGGTATTCGGGCTCTGGGGGGCGACCAACTGGACCCCGAGTCTCATCCAAGCACTCCCGGACCTCGCGGGCCTCGATCCCTCGACGACAGCTTCGTACGTGTCGTACGCGGTGATGTCCCTCAACGTCGGCGCACTGCTGGGGTATTTCGGTTTCGGATTCCTGGCCAGCCGCCTCGGCCGAAAGCCGGTCTTCGCGTTGATGTCAGGCGGAAGTCTCATCCTGGTTCCCGTCACCTTTCTCTTCCCGCATTCCTACACTGTCGCCTTGTGCCTGCTTCCGATCTTGGGTTTCTTCACGAAAGGGATCTTCGGTGGGTTTCCGCTGTACTTCCCGGAGCTCTTTCCCACCAGGCTGCGGTCGACTGGGGCGGGATTTTGTTATAACGCGGGGCGCATCGTGGCCTCGATCAGTCCCTTCATGACCGGTACGTTGGTATCCACATTCGGCAGCTTCGGCATGGCCGCCTCGACTATTGCCGCCATCTATCTTGTGGCGCTGGCGATCCTGCCGTTCGCGATCGAAACTCACGGTCGTCCCCTCCCTGAGTAGGAAGTCAGCATCGCGGCTGCAATAAAAATTTGTGCGGGACGACGGATTGTTGTCTTTGCCTGCCTCGTGTTTGTCTCGGTGCCGTGCTTCCGCATACGGTGCGCCTGTCACCAGGAAAACCCCCTCTACCTCCAATTGGATCGAAGCCCCATCTTTTGCGGGAATCGATCGACACCTCGGTTACACCAACCCAGAGCAGACTCGTTTCACTTGCATGATCCGTTGCCAGGAGTGCTGCCATGGCCGGAACGCCTCGCATCGAACCCATACATACAGCCGAGACCATTTTGGTGGTAGATGACGACCCCAAAGTGCTCATGCTGTGCAGTCCCCTGCTCAAGTATGCCGGCTACCATGTGTTGGAAGCGGGAGATAGCGCACAGACGCTCAAGCATTGTGCCGAGTATCCCAGGCGCATTGACTTGTTGCTCACAGACCTGCTCCTACTCCCTCCGACGCTGCAGCTCGCCTCGGAGGCGAATCAATACCCTAATATCCATGGACACGAATTGGCTGCTCGCGTCACCGCCAGCAGACCAGTTACACGAATCCTGCTCATGTCCGGCAATCCCGACGAAGAACTCACCCGACATCGGATCGCCAGAGGCAGCTACCCGTTCGTCCAGAAACCGTTCGACATCACCCTCTCATTGATCTGATACGCGGAATCCTGGCGGCCCCCGCATCCTCGACGACCGATACTTCCGGCTCTGCGCTGGCCTCTTAGCGTCCGGCTCCCCGACCACCCGTTCGCCCTTCGAGCCCGGCCAATAGGCAAAAAAAAGGGCGGCCACCGTATGGTGACCGCCCCGACGTCCCGCAGGACAAGAAACGTTACCAGCGATCGCGCCTGGAGCCGCCGCCCCCACCGCCACGATTGCCGAACCGATCCCCGCCACGACCCTGCCCGCCACCACCACCGCCACCGCCGAACCGCGGTTCCTGTGGACGAGCTTCATTGACCGTTAACGTGCGGCCACCCATTTCCGACCCATTAAGAGCGGAAATCGCCTTTTGAGCATCCTCTGCGCTGGCCATCTCCACGAACCCGAATCCACGCGACTGACCGGTGAATTTGTCCGTGATGACGCGGGCGGATTCAACCGCACCATGCGCAGCGAACAGGTCGCTCAATTGTTGTTCGGTCGCCGCGTACGGCAACCCGCCGACGTAAATTTTAGAACCCATGTGGGTCCTCCTCTTGGGTAGTGACATTGTCTTGAACGAAGGAAACAAAGGGAAAGGTCTGGCCGAAGACGCGATCGATGGGCGACTTAGGTCTGGCTTTCGATTGGATTCCCGGGCAAGGCAACATCGATATAGGCCTGAACTATTTCAGCACGCTGGCTACCAGGCCCCCATAGCCAACGGCACACTGTACCACGAGCACTTGAGCCATACAAGGCGGCGGACCGGCAGGAGAGACTCCTTGCGCCAAAAATCGGCAGCCCCTCCCAGCCCCCTCCGCCCTGCTCAAAAATGTTCCGTCATGAACCAACCAGCAATGGACAAGCGGCGGTGCGTCCCGGCCGTCTCATCCACTCGGCACACACGGTGGAATCTTGGGACGGTAAACATGACCAAGGACCCCGGAAGCGGCGCAATACAATGTGTAATCCGCAGTTTGGACTTCTTGCCCGAGGATTCACCCTCCGGCGCGTAGACCATCAACTCACCACCCCAGTCCGATTCCCATTCTTCATGAAAGTAGGTCACCATTGCCAGCCGGCGGAGAGGTGCGGCATGGCCCCCGGTCTGATAGCCCTGGGCCGTATCGTCATGGGTCAGGAGGCAGTCCCCCACTCCATAGGAATAGTAACTGAACCCAAGGTGCCGTCCCTTGATACCGGAAAACGACTCGACATACTCCTGAATGGGCTTCATCGGAAGCCGTCGCAAGAGTATTTGGGCCTGCGGCTGGGAAATCTCCGCCTTAGACCAGTTCCCTGAATTCGGAAAATCCTCACGCACGTGGGGAAGCTGACTCAACTCGTTCCAATTGGCCCGGTCCATCGCCTCGCGAAAAGCCCGGCGCTCATCAGCGGACCAAAAGTTCTCCACCACCAGCACCGGTGTCTTGTGAAAGGAAAAGTTGTCGAGCTCGGCCGAACTCTTTGCTCCCTGCACCTGCCCAGATTGAACCTTCACCTCATCGCCTCCCGTTGAGAAAGTCCGGCCTTGCCTATTCACCCACTCGCACCAACAGACCTCGATTCTTGCACACATTGAAGGTGTGATGGAACCAGGCTACGACGACACCCAAGTAGAATAAATTCAGGCCCCAGGCCCAGCCAAGTTCCCCCACAGGCAGCACCTGAGCGGTCAGGAGATTGCGCATGCCTTCGAACACGTGGGCCGCAGGATTAACCCAGGCGACCCCTCGCAACCACAGCGGCAGCACGTCCATCGGATAGAACACGCAGGAAATCGGTTGAAACAGAAAGACCATACTCCAGGCAAGCACCTCAGCCTCCTGCCCAAACCGCATGATCAATGACGTGGTGAACACCCCGATGATCCAGCCGGTCAATATGAGGTTCATGATGAACGGAATCAGCCACAGACCGATCACGAACACGTTGTAGGAATAGAACAGCCAGGCGCAGACGGACATCACGACGGACACGGCCGTAACCTTGAACAGACTCATCGCCATCGTCGCGGCCAGGAACTCGCTGGGCTTGAGCGGGCTGGCGAAGAGATTCATGAGGTTCCTGGCCCACAGCTCCTCGAGAAACGAAATCGTGATGCCCTGCTGCGACCGGAAAAGCACATCCCACAGAATCAGCGCGCCGAGGAAAAAGGTCGCGACGGAAGGAACCTGCCCCTGAAACTTTGTGAGGTAGACGGTAATGAAACCCCAGATGACGAGATCGAGGAAGGGCCAGTAGATGATCTCCATCACCCGCGGCAAACTGCGCTTATATAGATACAGATGCCGCACGACCAGGGCGGCAATTCGGTGCAGCTTCATCGGTGGCCTAGTGCTGTTCGTGGCAGTGTCCGCACCCGCCCTGTTCCTCGTGCACTCCCCACAGATGATGGAGTAATAGGCGGCTGCCTTCCAGAAAGGCCGGTCCGATGCGACGGCCGTCTTCGAGCCGCCACAAGGCGATCATGCCCAAGACAGCCGCAGTGGCCGCCAAGCCTGCCACAAAGCCTCCGCTCCCCACTCGGTCAGGCGCCGCAAACCAGAGCATCCCCCCTGCACAGAGCGAGGCGATGACGGTGGCGCTTAAACTGCTGAGCACGATCATCCATCCGCAGGTCCCCCGGATCGCGCCGACGGCCCCGATTACGAGCCAGACCAAGCCCCACATCATCATGAGGCCGAATCCACCGACCAAGAAACCGATCCCTGTCGACACCCCTATATCGAGCATGTTCCGTTCGTCTCCCCGGCGTCCGTTCTCGCCCGCCTATCGTTCGCGGGCCAGTTTGAGAAACACTTCCTCCAGATCCGCCTGACCGAACCTCGTGACGATTTCTTTCGCGGTTCCCTCGGCCACAATCCGTCCCCGCTGCAGAAAAATGATTCGATCCGACATTTCCTCCATCTCCCGCATATTGTGGGACGTGTATAGGACGCTGAGCCCACTGGCTCGACGTTCCTCCAGCAGTACCGACCTGACCTTGTGAGCGATGTCCGGGTCCAGGCTTGCGGTGGGTTCGTCCAAGAACAGAATCTTCGGCTCGGTGAGAAACGCCTTGGCCAACGCAAGCCTCGTCATTTGGCCGGACGACAGCTTGCGGGTCAGCTTGCGGCGGAACTCCTCCATCTCCAACTTCTTGACGATCTCGTCGATGCGCCGAGGAATATCCGACAACCCGTACAACCGGCCCACGACGGCCAGATTTTCCTCCACCGTCAAGGAATACGGCAGAGAAATATAGGTGGAGGAAAAATTCACTTGCTGCAAAATCTCTTCGCGGTGAGTCCGAAGATCCAGCCCGAACATCCGGATGCTCCCGGCCGACGGTGTCACCAGCCCGAGCAACATCTGAATGGTCGTGGTCTTGCCCGCTCCATTCGGCCCCAGCAGCCCCAGAATCTCCCCCTGGCGGATCTCGAACGAAATTCCGTCAACGGCGGTAAAGTCACCGAATCGTTTGCGCAGGCCGGAAACTTCGAGGACAGCGGAAGACATGACGACGGGGATCCTGTGACACTACAGTGACAAGAGCTCTTTCAACCGATCAGGCAGATGGCAGGTCTCACACTTGCGGCTCACGACCTTTCCCTCATGCTCGGTTTTGTTATCGTGACAGCGAAAGCAGTCCGCAAGCGCACGTTTGTGCAACACCGTCCCCTCGGGATGCTCCGGCTTCCACGGCTTGCTGTCGGCGGACACATGTCCTCGGGGAATGACAATGGGATAGCCCTTGATCGGCCGCTCATGCACAACGGCGGCATGACAGGTCGTGCAGCCTTCTCCTTGAGCGCGCTTGTCGAACGCCTCCATGTGCGCTCGGTGACTCATCACCAACCCGACCTCCTTCACCGGAGGCGGCAGATCCCGAACGGCGACCTCCGACACCCGCAGGATGTTCCGGTGGCACCCCAGACAGACGTTCGAATCCACCTTGGCCTGCAAATTGTGCGGATCGGTCGGTGTGCCGAACAGCGTGATTGCGAGGTCTTTGGTCCCGTTCCACGCCTTGTCATGGATCCATCCCGACAGGCCGGGGCGAACGTGGCACGCGACGCATTCCACTTCTTTGTGCGACGACTTGGCCCAGCTCTCGTAGGAAGGCGCGATGGTGTGGCAGCTGGCGCAGAACGTCGGACGGTTGGTCAGCGGAATCGCGATTCCCCCCACAGCCACTGCACCGGCCACGATCGCACCGATCACAATGGCGGGAGCGCTACGCATCGACTCGCTGAGTCTTGGGGAAATGCCGCATGATCAGCGCGGCGACGCCCGACACGTCGTCGGGATCCAGCAGCGGAACCTTCGTCTCGATCGGCTTATTCGATACGAGCGCCAGGAGGCCGTCCTCAGAAACGGGCGCTTCGCCGATTTGATCACGAATAACCACAATCTTGGGATAGTCCTCGCTTCGCCACCCCTCGGCAATGATCAGATCGTACGACGAATCCAGATACTGTTCCCGCACGTCTTCCACTTTCATCTGGTCGGAGACATCGGCGAACATGGCCAAGCTGCTCTTGGAGATAATGACGACGCTGCTGGCGCCGGCCTGCTTATGCCTCCAACTGTCCTTGCCTTCGGTATCCAGGTCGAATCCGTGGCCTGCATGCTTGACGGTCGCGACTTTGTACCCAGAGCGCACCAGTTCGGGAATCACGCGCTCGATCAAGGTCGTCTTCCCGCTGTTGGACCGACCGACAAAACACAGAATCGGGACAGCCATGGCGCATCCTTTCGATGTTCAACAACAAGAATGCCGATGGCCGCTCGACGGTGCCGCATCGACCTGTCCGCCCCAGGCAGACCCGTTCAACAATTGGACGGTCACCCGATCGCCGGGGTTGACCCGCTCCACCTCGACCGGAATATCGATCAAACAGTTCGCCTTCACCATGGAGGTCAAAATGCCCGATCCCTGATCACCGGTCGTGCGAACCTTGAAGACTCCGTCCTCTCGCCAGATGATGCCCCGAAGAAAGTGACGGCGATCCGTGCGCTTGGAAAACTTCTCCTGGAAGAAGGCTTCGACGAGCGGACGCCCATAGCCACACATGCCGGCCATCTTCAACATTGCCGGCCTAACCAGCTGTTCAAAGGTCACCATCGAGGATACAGGGTTACCAGGTAATCCGAACGCCAGCTTTCCTTGAATCTTGCCGAAGGCCAAGGGTTGACCGGGACGGATCGCCAGCTTCCAGAAATTCATCTCCGCACCGAGGTCTCGAAACACCGCTTTCGTGAAATCGTAGTCGCCCATCGACACGCCCCCTGACAACACGAGGATGTCGGCGTTCAACCCGTGGGAGATCTTCTCTTTCAATTCGGCGGGATTGTCCCGCGCAATCCCCAACAACAAGGGAATGCCCCCCGCGTCCTGAACCGCGGCGGCAATGCCATAGCTGTTGGAGTTGATGATTTTTTCCTCGCTGAACCGTTCGTCGAGATCGGCTAGTTCGTCGCCCGTCGAGAGAATGGCGACGCGCGGACGCTGATACACGAGGACGAACGACTTGGCGAGAATGGCCAGCATTCCCGCTTCTCCAGGGCGTATTGGGGTCCCCTTCGCTATGATGCAATCGCCCTTCTTCACGTCCTCGCCCTGGGGCCGAATATTGGCGCCGCGGACTTCGGGCTTGAACACCCGAACGGACTCGGGGGTATGTTCCGTATCCTCCACCTTGACGACCGTATCCGCGCCACGAGGGATGGGCGCGCCGGTCATGATGCGGATCGCCTGGCCCTGCCCGACGGTCAACGACGGCATTTTTCCGGCCGGCACATCCTCAATCACTTTCAAGGTCACCGGCTTGCCGATCGCATGTTCCTGTGCGATGTCCTCGGCACGAACCGCAAAACCGTCCATGGCCGAATTATCCCATGGGGGGTTGTCGCGCTGGGCAACAATGTCCTCACCCAACACGCGTCCCAAGGCCTCCAAAATGGAAACCTTTTCGACGCCCAACGTAGGTGCGGCATCCAACACAATCCGTTGGGCCTCGACCAGCGGAGTCAATCCAAGATGAGCATCCGGAGCTTTCACAGTCGCTCTCCGATCAATGTTGATGACGGGGCGCTACCTTGAGCAACGACCCACTTTTCTTGCAGAAGGCTTCGACTTGATTCGCAATGTCGTGGTAGGCCTGCGCCGTCGCCGTATCGGAATTGAACAGGGCAAACGGTTCACCCGCATCGCTCTGCGTAACAACCTCAGGATCCAGCGGGATCCGTCCAAGGAACGGCACGCCCATATCCGCCGCCGACGCTTCGCCCCCGCCCTTCCGAAACACGTCGACGTGCTGGTGGCAATGGGGACATTCCAGTCCGCTCATGTTCTCGACGATGCCGATGATCGGCACTTCGCTGTCTTTGCAGAACGTCACGGACTTGCGGGAATCGAGCAGTGCGACCTCTTGCGGCGTCGTGATGATGACCGCGCCGCTCACCTGCCCCAAAAGGTCGATCGTCGTCACCGATTCGTTGCCCGTTCCCGGCGGAAGGTCGATCAGCAGAAAATTGAGATCCTGCCACTCGACGCCGCCCAGGAGCTGATTGATGAACTCATACTTGTAGGCGTCGCGCCAAATGATCGGGTCGTCTGGATTCTGGAGCAGAAACGACATCGAGGCGATCTTCAGATTGTAGGCCTGAAAGGGAATGATTCCGCCCGACGTGCTGATCTTGAGCTTCTGACCTTCGGCGCCGACCATTTTGGGAATGTTCGGCCCATGGATATCCATGTCGCAAATGCCGACATGCCAGCCTTTCAACGCCAGGCTCACGGCCAAGTTCGTGGTGCAGGTACTCTTCCCCACCCCGCCCTTGTTGCTCATGATCAAAACTTTGTACTCGATGCGCTCCATTCGTTTCGCCACGAGCCATCGACTGTGCCCTTCTTTGTCCTTTTGGCAGGTCTCGTTCTCGTCGCATATGGCACAGGCCCACATATAGGTACAGGTATCTCCGCCGCCCGTGGTGACCGGAGTAACCATTTTGAGTTCTTTAGCCATCTGTTCCTCTCTCAATGCAGCTGGGACAACTTGGCACGCAACCCGACTGACCCTTTGCTATCCTCGACGTCCGCCGGACGGCACGCCGACATACTCGCTGTCTCCCGATCCCCCGGCGACCGGTGCGACTACCTTGGCTCCCGTTCCTGCCCCGGCGGCCCCCATCACAGGTACCAGATCGGCTGAAGGCGCCTCCGCCTTCTTCTTGTTGAAGATGCCGGCGCTGATGATCCCGACCTCATAGAAAATGTACATCGGCAGCGCCATCAGGCACTGATTGAAGGGATCGGGCGTCGGCGTCAGAATCGCGGCAAAAATGAAGGCGGTCAAAAAGGCCCATTTCCGATATTGTTTCAACAGAGGCGCATCGACCCAGCCGAGCTTGGCCAGTAACGTAATCGCAAGCGGCACCTCAAATATCAAGCCGAACACCAGGAGGAACCACAGGGCAAATCCCACGTACTGGGCAATGGAGAGCTGGGGAATGAATCCCGCGTTGACGCCATAGGAAATCAAAAAGTTGAGGGCAAAAGGCAGCACGAAAAAGAAGGAAAAGAGTAGGCCAAGATAAAAGGCCAACGTGCTCAAAATCACAAACGGCCCGACGAACCGGCGTTCTTGGGAGTGCAGTCCCGGAACGACGAACTGCCACACTTCATACAAGATGTAGGGAGTCGCCAGCACGAGGGCAAAGAGCCCAGCGACCTTCACGTTCTGCCAGAGCGCTTCAGCGGGAGCGAGAAAGACGAAGGGAACCGTAGGCAAATCTGTCGGCACCCATGAGAGGGCGCCGGGCACGAACATGTTTTGAAGTGGGACGCGAATCCATTTGACGAGGGTGTCGGCATAGAAGAACGTGCCGACGAAGATGATCGCCGTCACGATGACAGCGCGGGTCAACCGGACCTGGAGCTCGACCAGGTGCTCCATGACCGGCATCTTTTTATCTTCGAGCGGCTTGAAGACCGAATCCTGCAGCCACTCTTGGAACTTAAACCCGTCAGCCATTCACATAACCCTCAACCGTCGGCCTTCAGCCACCAGCCTGAATTTTGGCTGATAGCTGAAGGCTGTCCGCTTATTGCCGCTTACTTCGGATTGACGGCGACGAACAGGTTGTTACCCTGCCGACTGAGCAGCAGCACCACCATCTCGTCCTTCTTCACCTTGGCCGACGCCTTATGATAGTCCTCGATGGTCTTCACCACTTCGTGGTTGACCTCTTGGATCACATCGCCCCGCTGGAGACCAGCCGCCTCCGCCGCGCTTCCGGTCTCCACTGAGCTGACGACGACACCGGTGGTCTTGGCGGGAATGTTCAGCTGGCTCTGCATGGCCGCGTCAAGCGTCTGCACGCGTAAGGCTGCCAAGACGTTGTCCGGCGGCTTGACGGTGTCGGCGGGCGCACTCCCTCCCGGAGACGGCTCGCGCTTCGCCAGGATTTCGTCGGACGGACGCTCAGCCACCTTGACCTTGAGCATCTGTTCCTTGCCCTCGCGAAGGATTTTCACGTCGGCATCCTTCCCGACCGTAGTGCGGGCCACCAGGTTGCGAAGCTGGCTCACGCTCTGCACTTCCTTGCCGTTGAATGCCACGACCACATCGCCGCGCCGCATGCCGGCCGCGTGCGAAGGACCATTCTCATTCACGTCGCTGATCAACACACCCTTGCGCTGCTCCGGTAACTTGAAGGACTTGGCGAGCGCCGGGGTGATCTCTTGAATCGCCACACCCATCCAGCCGCGGACGACCTTGCCGGTCTTCGTGAGGCTGTCCACGATGTCCATGGCAATGCTGCTTGGAATCGCGAACCCGATTCCTTCCGAGCCGCCGGTGCGGGAGAAAATTGCGGTATTGATACCAATCAGCTTGCCCTGCATGTTCACCAGGGCGCCGCCGGAATTGCCCGGATTGATCGCGGCATCGGTTTGAATGAAGTCTTCATAGTCGGCGATGCCCACATTGCCGCGGCCCAGGGCGCTGATGATCCCGAGGGTCACGGTGGAACTGAGCCCGAACGGGCTGCCGACGGCCAAGACGATATCCCCAACCTGCAATTGGTCGTAATCGGCCCACTGTAGCGAGGTGAGATCCTTGGCCTCGATCTTGATGATCGCCAAGTCGGTCTTCGGGTCCGTACCCACGATCTTCGCGGCGAACTCCCGGCGATCCGACAGGGTCACGGTGATCTGCGAGGCTCCCTCGACCACGTGGTTATTGGTCACGATATAGCCGTTGGGATCCAAAATGACGCCGGACCCGGCGCTCTGCTCGGGACGATGGGGACCGCCGCCCGGAGGGCCACCACCAGGAGGCTCCATGCCAGGGGGTTCGTCACCGGGAGGGGCACCACCCGGAGGTCCGCCGCCCGGAGGACCTCCGAAAGGTCCGGGAGGCAACTGCCGCCGACCTTCACGACGCCCTTCGCCACTGCCGGTCACGGCAATATTCACCACCGCCGGCGTCACCGCCTTCACAATCTCGGCAAACCCTTGGGCAAAGGCCGGGGGCACCCCTGCAGCCTGAGCCGGCGCACTGATCTGAAACGCCCCGGCCGAAAGGATGACCGCGAGCAGCGAAACCACGCCGACCGCCTTGAACGCTAGACCGCGCTGATGTCGATACGCCATATCAACTCCTCCGGAAGCCTGAAAATGAACTAACTGCCGCATTTCGCTCGTAGAACGTAGCATTCTACACTATCCCCTGAATAGCCTTCAAAGAGGAAAAACCGACGTCCTCCGTTGTGCTGCCGAGGAAAGACTAGACTGCGCCCTTCCATCTTCAATGAGCACGCTCAATCTCCAATTCCCGTTGTCTGATCCAAGCCCGTTGGATGTCACTGGCTAAACGCAGCACTGCTTGTTCCATGGCCACGAGCCTCAAGGTGATGGGAGCTCCCTCATAGGTCGGAGGCCAGATGCGACGCTCAGGGTCCTGAGGTCTGAGATAGATGACAGGATACCATTGCGAGATGCCCGGGGCCGTCGGACTGTCTAGTGTAGCCCAGGCACGCCCCTCAGCATGCAACATGACCCGGCCGGTCGCCCCCTCGATCAAGGCTGCCTCAGCAAGAGACCAATTATCTCGGCGAAACCCCGGCTGGCGATGCGTGGTCCAGCCCAGAAACAGGGAAACCGGATATTCCTGCTCCATGCTCGTCAACACCGCTAACAGCACATACGAAGTCCCCAGGCGAGCGGCCAAATCGTTCCAACGAAACGGCTCTGTGGGTACCGGAGGCAACTCGTTCGCGTGGACGACCCGATCGATGATCAACGGATACCCGCGACTGACTGCAGCCTTTAACTCATCAGCAACCTTTCGAAGCGCTTCATCGGGCAAGGATGGTGCGGCATCCGGGCCCCCGCTGTCCGGAATGAGGACCAACGCCACGCGGATCGGCCGGTCAAGGGGAAGAGGTTGATCCACGGCGGGCACCTCTCCCGCATACAGGACATAATGCCCCAGCCGCCCTGCCGGTGCCGGAGCCGCACAACCAACGAGCCAGAGACAGAGGAACAGTCCGATCAGCCGGTTGACCTGCGTCATGCATCCCCTGCGCATCGAGGTGTGATTCACACGGTGAATCGAATACTTCCAGTACAGTCTCCTCCGGAGTCGAGCCCTGTCAAGCGCGAGGGTTTCCGCTTGCAATTCACCGGATGCTCAGCTACCGTGTGACAGTTTTTCAGGGGACATCACCCTCGGAAGATTCCATGGCGACTCAACGCTGTTCCATCGAGACACAGCATTCCGATTTCGCCCCGTCGCTTTCCGTCATCATCCCTGCCTTCAACGAAGCCGAGCGTCTTCCGTCTACCCTGCAACGGATCGTCGACTATCTCGATCGGCGCAGGACCTCCTATGAAATCATCGTCGTCGACGACGGCAGCAAGGACGGAACTTCGCAACTGGTCGCTGCCCTGACGCGGGAAAACCGACGCATCCGCCTGATCAGTTCCGCTTCGAACATGGGCAAAGGCGCCGCGGTTCGCAGGGGTATGGATGCAGCAAAAGGCGATTTTCGCTTGTTCGCGGATGCCGATGGTGCGACCCCGATCGAAGAACTTGCCAGACTGGAAGCGGCGATCAATGCAGGAGCCGATCTCGCGATCGGTTCACGGGCCCTTGCCTCCCGCGATCATGCCTATACGGTCCGTGCGGGACGCTACCGCAGCACACTGGGCTCGCTCTTCAACCTGGTAGTCCAACGGCTCGGTGTGACCGGCCTGTCAGACACCCAGTGCGGCTTCAAACTGTTCCGCCGGGCGATTGCACAGGATCTCTTCTCCGTCTCCTGCGTCGACGGCTACGCGTTCGACCTGGAGCTGCTCTATATTGCGCAACAGCGCCGTTACCGAATCGCGGAAATCCCGGTCAACTGGGCCGACCAACCCGGATCGAAAGTCCGGCCCTGGCGTGACGGGATGCTCATGCTCCGTGAATTCGTTCACGTCCGGCGTCGGGACGCACAAGGGCACTATGGTGCGCGTTACCAGGCGCCCGCTGACCTACTCAATCCGTCACTCTCCGCCGCTGAGCCCAGCCAACCGTAACCCGCTTCATCCTCAAGACATCTCTTTTTTAATCACGAGAACCTTGGGATCCGCATAGAGCACGGTCCAGCCCGCTCGCCCGGAAAGCGCCTCGGCCAAGGGCGTGCCCTTGCCGACCAATGCCCAGTCTACGTGGTACTTGGCCAAGATCTCCAAGCCGGCTCGATCCGCCTGATTCAGCCGAATGTAATCCGGGAAGATCCGTCGGTCCCCCAGCCGCCAGGCCGGCATGCGACCGTCGATGAAAATCCGCTGGTCCGGCAACCACCATAATAGGAACCCTCCGTGTCCATACTCGTTGTAGAGATGAGACCCAACCTGGTCCCGATGGTCCCGAATCCATCGCACAGCCTCAATGGGATATTCGGTCTGCTCGAAGTATCGGTCCGTCTCCGTGCCGCATCGCCACACGTGGAGAAGGTGGTCTGCGCCCAGCTGATAGAGCGCGACGCCGGCGACCACCGTGAGGGCCGCCAGCCCTCCCTGCAGCGCCATGCGCCGATTCGACCACGCACGCACGAACCGGCCGCCAGCCGCTTCCAGCAATTCAGCCAGCAGCGGGACACTGACAACGAGAAACAACGTGACGTTCCGCCAATGCAGCAGCGACAGAAGGAAAAACACTGCCAGCAGCACCCACCGGACCGGCTCTATGCGTCGGTAGAATCCACCGGCCAAGAGTAACAACCCGACGAGGTACAGAAGATAGGCCCGCCCTGCCCAGCCTTGAAACGAAACCGGCTGCCACTCTCGCAGATTTTCCAGCATGTACCGGTCCATCAGCGAATCGTAAATTTCCCCGTGCAGATGCCAGCCGTAGGGATTCACCAGCGTCACGGCGCAGGACGCAGCCAAGACGACGATGACACGGCTGATCTCCTGCCGCGTGAGGATCGCCTCGCCGACGGCGCCTTCTTGTAAAATCCTCCACTCGACCAGCAACCGACAACCAACGGACACCGCCAGCGCCAGCCCAAGGAGAAAGATCCCGGCCGTAAATCCCCCGTGCAGATTGCTCCACACGAGAAAGATCGGAGGAAGCCACCACCGTAGCCGGGGCGATCCTCGCAGCATGCGCGTCCAGACCCATAGCACGAGTGCCACGCCCACCAGGCTGACCAGCTGCGTTCGCGCCCCGAGATAAGGAAGCGCCACCCAGAGACCGCACACCATAGCGACCATTCGCGCAGTTCGATGGGCCGAGCCGGTCTTGGCACCGATCCACAATGCACCGGCACCAGCCGAGCCGAATAACAGGATCATCGCCATGGGACCGTAGGCGCCCAATGCCCGATGGAGCAGGCCCAGAATGCCGTCCGTCAACCAGGCATGTTCCACCCAATGCCACTCGGACATCGTATGCGAATAGGGATCCGTCACCGGCAGAAACCAGCCCTGGCTGATCAAGTCGAGGCCGGCGCGCAGGTGCCAGCCGAAATCCGGCTCCACCAGCGGTTGCAGCACGAGATTGGCGATGAACAACAGGAGGAGGAAATCGAGAGCGGCAGTTGGCGAGGCGGCATCCTTCACGGTCGTGCACTCACCCGCCGTCGGCCGCACGCGGGACCAAGTAGTGACCGAGAACCAGCCAGTCGACCTCGGTCCTGAGAAAGCAACGGATCGCGTCGTCCGGCGTGCAGACGATAGGCTCTTGGACGTTGAACGATGTATTGAGCAGCACCGGCACCCCCGTCAGCCGATCGAACGCCGCGAGCAACTCATGGTATCGGGCATTGCTCTCGTGCGTGACGGTTTGAATTCGCGCCGTGCCGTCGACATGGGTGACGGCCGGAATGAGCCCTTTGGCCGACGCCCGAACGGGAACAGCAAATTGCATGAACAAAGCCGGGCGAGGACAGTCGAAAAACTCATTCGCCCGCTCAGCCAACACGGAGGGTGCGAATGGGCGAAAGGGTTCACGCAGTTTCACTTTGCTGTTGATGAGCGCGCGCATATCCTCCCGCCTGGGATCCGCGAGGAGGCTTCGATTGCCTAGGGCGCGGGGGCCCCACTCCATGCGGCCTTGAAACCAAAAGACGAGACGTCCCTTGGCCAGTTCCGCCGCCACCCGTTCGCTCAGCCGATCGTCCGAGAGGCGTTCGCTGCGTAGACCAGCCCGCTGGATGGCGGCGGCCAGGTCCTGGTCATCGAATTGCGGCCCGAGCGCAGCGGACGTCATCTCGCAGCGGGACAAGCCGGTCCCGCGTCTGGCTGTCCACCAGAGGGCGGCCCCGAGCGCAGCACCTGAGTCTCCAGCCGCAGGCGGCACATACACGTTACGAAACCCGAGTTCTTTCGCGAGACGCGCGTTTGCCACGCAGTTATAGGCGACCCCGCCCGCCACGCAGAGCGAGTCGGCTTTGGTGATCGACCGGAGATGGCGCCCCATATGTAGCAGCGTCTCTTCCAAGACAAGTTGCGCGCTGGCAGCGAGATCGCGATGCCGCTGCCCCACGTCTTCGTCCGCACGACGCGGCTTCCCGAAAATCTCGATGAACGCCGCCGTGAATAACCCGAGGCGGGCGAGGTGAAAATCTAACAGTCGAACATTCAATTCGAATCGTCCCTCGGACAAGAGGCGCAGCACGTGCCGGCGCAGCTGCTCCGCATAGCGCGGCTCTCCATAGGCGGCCAGCCCCATGACGATGTATTCATCCTGATCGGGCTGAAATCCCAGAAACGCGGTGATGGCGGCGTAGAATTGTCCCAAGGAATGAGGGAGCGGAATCCGATCCAACACGGTGATCTTTTCCCCCTCACCGACCGCAAGTAAGGCCGTGTCGGCTTCCGAAGCTCCGTCGACCACTAGAATCGCAGCACGGGTGAAAGCGGATGGCAGAAACGAGCTGGCCGCATGGCAGAGGTGATGGTCGAGAAACGACGGGGTTGGTGCCCCAGGCTCCACCCGGTGCTCCAACTCGGACTTCAGGCGGAACAGTTCCCACCATTCGTGCGACAGACGCTCCGCAGAGCGCCGCCCCTTCGCTCGAAACAATCCCGGAGATTGGAGCATGGCGGTAACCGCCAGCCGGGCCCTGCGTCCGATCATCCAGTACTTCCAGGGCACCGCGACCGCGTCCAGTTCGCGCAGAGTCACACCAGCCTCCCGCAGGCAAGCGCGTATCGCCTGGACCGGCAAGGCCGTGACATGCTTGATGCGAACGAAGCGTTCCTCTTCGGCCGCCGCGACGATGTGCCCGTCGTGGACGACCGCGGCAGCTGCATCCCGCATATTGGCAAGGCCCAGCACGATCATGTGATACCCCGGCGAGCCGACGATCGTTGTGCGTGTCGGTCGGCTAGAATAAACGACGGCCGACTCCGTCGCAAGCCGCGCCTGCGGTTGCAATGGTCTAGCCATTCCTGTACCGTTCGAGCCACGAATTTGCTTCGAAGGAGGCCGCGCATTGAACAGCTCTCGCTTTGTGGTCACGGCATTGTTGCTGGTGGGACTCGTGGGCTCATCGGCCTGCGAATCGATCAAGTCGCGCTTCGCGCGCCAAGCCCTGCCGGACCTCGGCGCGCCGGTGCCGCTCACCGCCGCGCTTGAATTCGACCCCTCCCTTACGAAAGCGGAAGCCGAATACCTGGATGGCTGCGGCATGTTCCGGGTGCTCTCCGTGGGCCCGGTTCTGGAGGATACTCTCGTTCAGGCAGCCCATCAGACATTCTCGGCGGTGAATATCCAGGGAGGGCATACTGTTTCCAGCAAACCTGATGTAACCGTGCGGCTCCGGTTGCTCGAACCTCGATTGAAAATGAACCCCGACGCCCTCTACGACCGGGTACCGACCAATTTCAGCTTGGACGCATTCGCCGTATTCGTCGATTCAGCCGGCAATGTGATCGCCGAACGGCCGCTGCAGGCCATACGAAAAGAGCGGGTGCAATTGTCTTTGGAACAACGACGGTGCGACTACATCCTCGACCCCCTTGTGCAAGATGCTTCCGTCCTCCTGGCGACCCAATTCATGCAAGAGGCCCGCGTGCTGTTCGACAAGAACAAACCAGCAGGGGAGCAGCCTTCAACCCAGGGTGCCGCGCCTGTCGGTCAACCCTCACCCAAAACCGCCGAAGCTACTACTCCAGTGCCATCCCTCTCGGGCAGCTCACCCCTGTCCTTCAAAGCCACACTGTTGGATGAGAACGGGAACTCCGTGTTGGAGGCGGGAGAACGAATCCGCATCCGGGTGGATGTGGCCAATACGGGACAGCAATCCATGCAAGGGGCCGTAGTTGCTCTCACAGCGCCTCCTGCGCTTTTGGCTCAATTTCCCGCCAGCCAGTTGGCGTTAGGTCAAATGGACCCCGGCGGAACGAAGTCGGTGGAGTTCGTCGCGACACTCCCGCAATCACTCCCGTCGCAACAGGCCGAGTTCCAGGTCAGCCTACAAACCGCGACCGGCGCAACCCTTTCCAAGGGGCAGACGCTCTTGGCTTCCGCACAATCCGTCGGCACCAGCGCGGAGGATGTCGATCGCGTCCCCACGGCAACGCCGGGATTCCAACAACCACAGCATTTTCTGGTCTCGATCGGACTCGGCAGTTATCGTGAAACCAACATCCCGGCCCGCAAGTTTGCCGGTCTGGATGCCGAGATGATTGCCGCCTACTTCCAGTCGCTCGGCGGGCTCCCTGCTTCCAATGTTCGCATGCTCCAAGATTGGAAGGCGCTCCGTCCCGACATCGAGGAATTGTTGCTGGATTGGCTACCCGGGAAGGTCACGGAACAGTCGTTGGTGGTGATCTATTTTGCCGGGCAAGCGGTGGTGTCACCAGCCGGCGAGACCTTCCTCATTCCGTACGACGGCAACCTTGGTTCCACCTCACGCCTATATCCGCTCAAGGATTTGGATGCGGCGCTGGCCAGGCTGAAGACCAAGTCGGTGTTGTTCATTTTCGACGGCACGGTGCTCAAGGCGGGCTCAACGGGCACAGTCAAGCAGGGCACAGTGGCCTGGGGCGCTTCGGCCGGCTCAGTAGCTCGATTGATCGGCACCACCGGCTACGCCAAGAACCTGGAGTCCGACAAGCTACGCCACGGGCTGTACACCTATTATCTCCTTCGCGCCCTGCGGGGAGAGGCTGATGCCAACCGGAACGGAGAGGTGACGGTCGGCGAGCTCACGGCCTACGTCAATCAGAAAGTCCCAGCCGCTGCGAAAAGCGGGTTCAACCAAGAGCAACGCCCACAGGTGCTTGCTCCCGCGCGAGGGTCCGAGAAACTCAACGACCTTATTCTCACGAAACCCTCCGCAGTCGACCACCCGTAATCATCGGATGGCGGCGGCACGCGGCACACACCAGCCTCCCGAGCTCTCCTGTTCCGCCCGCTCCAGGCAAAAAAAGGGGGCGAAGAGGATATCCCCTTCGCCCCCATTCAACCGCGGATTCGGCTGGTCGACTATTCGTCGCCGCCCTTGCAGAAGCTCCGCTCGTAGTTGATGATCGTCCAAGCTTCTTCTTCGGTGATCGCAGCAGGAACCAGCGAAACCATGCCGGTGCCCGGGCTGCCGTTCTTGATGACCCAGAAGAGCTCGCCGTCTTTCCGCTTCTTGTGGAACTTGCAGTTGGTGAAGTTGCGCGGGCTCGGGTTCAGGATCGCGCCGGCAGGACCGTCGCCCTTCCCTTCCTTCCCGTGGCAGTTGAAGCAGGTGCCCTTGCCCTCGTACAGAGCCTTGCCCTTGGCAATGCTCTCAGGGGTCGAGGCAACCGGGTTCTTCAGAGCCTTGGCATCGGCCATCTGATCCGCCGGGACGCGCGGCTTGGTCGGATCCTTCTCTTCAGCGCCCACCACCGTCACGGACAACAGGGTGACGGCTGCACACAGACCCACGAACTTAGAAAGATACCCCATCACTACTCCTCCTTTGTGTTGGACCCACTGCGTGAACAACGACTCTCTTGTACGAGACCGCTATGGAAAGTAGCTCGGCTAACAGTCGACAAAACGCTCGGACTATAGCAACGCGTTTTCGGTCTTGTCAAGCGAACCGGTGAGGGACGCTCACCGCCGCAACCATCTACGTACTCGCAAGATAACTCAAATGGCGTGCCACCCTCGCACATCTTCGTCTTGTTGAATTCCAATGGTTTACGAGCCTCTACCCGCTGCGCCTGCTGCGGTCGCACGTGGTTCGTGACACCTTTGCGCCCCATCCGCTCAGGGACGCCTCATGCATGTCGCGCAATGCTGTGAGAAGAAATGGCGAAACCGGAGGATACACAGGTTCCCGCCGGCCGCACACTCGGCCGGCGGGGAAGGAGGAGAAACGGATGAACGGGATTGAATGACCGAGGAGAAGGAGGCTGATCAGGTCAACGTTTTAGGACGACGTCGCGAACAACCTTTCCGCTCGGACCGAAAGGCTTCTGGGGCTTGCCGTTGAGTTCCGCCTTGACCCCTCCAGCGTTGCCGAGGGTCACGGAAAACTGGTCCTGCGCTTTCCACTGAGCTTTTTCTCCTGGACGGAGAAGCGCTTCCTGCGGACTGCCGGCATCCACCTGCACGACCACCCAACTGAGTTCCGTCGCTTCCAAATCAAGTACGAGGGGACCGTCCGAACCGACGGGACCGTCGACTGAGAGTCCGGCTAGGGGGCCGTCAGAACCACCCTGGGCCGCTGCCGGAGCGACGGCCGGTTCGGCCGGCACAGGGGCCTTGGCCACCATCTGAGGAGCCGGCGCCGGAGTCGTCTTTTCCAGAATGGCCTTGGCCGGCGGAGCCGGCACATCGACCGGTTTGGCTGCCGCCGTGATGGGCGGAGGAAGATCCGCATCCTGCTTGGGTGCCGCGTCACGCCCTTCCTTAGAAAACGGCATCGTCTTTTTCGAAGGCGGCGGCACATCCGAACTAGCGCGGCGCACAAGCGTTGCCGACTGTTCGCGGCTCAACAGAAACACTAAGGTGATGATGGCGATCGCGATCGCGATTCCGACGGCTTTCCGGTTGGCCTTACGGCGACGTTCTTCCTCAACCTGACGCTGTCTGAGCCGTTCCCGTTCGCCCTGCTTTTCGTAAAAGGCTCCGGCGGACTGGACGAATCGATGAATCGCATCCTCTTCGTCCAACCCGAGCGAGCGGGCATAGGAACGGACGAAGCCCCGTGCAAAGACCTGGTCGGGCAACTTGGCGAAATTCCCCTCTTCCAATGCCTTGACGAAATCCGACCGGATTCGGGTCTTCGAAGCGACCTCCTCGACGGTGAGGCCCTTCGTCTCCCGAACCTGCCGAAAGAATTCTCCAACTGATTCCATGGTTGTCCGCCTATGGTTTGAGCTTGCTCAGCAATTCTTTTGCCGCCGCAGCATGCTCGCCGGTCTTATCGAGCGTGGCGACCTTCGTCAGCGCTTCGCGCGCCCGCACGTCGAATCCCAACTTGTAATACACGCGCCCCAACTCGAGTTGCAGCATCGCCGGCGGCACGTTCGGAGGCGTGACCGTCGTCGCATCCTCCAGTGATTCCATCGCCGCCTGAAACTCGCCTTCATGGATCAAGGCCCGCCCCAGGTGAAACCGGGCCAGGTCCGGCGTCGAATAGAGCGGATTGCTCAACGCTTGGCGATAGGCGGCGATCGCTTCTTTCCAGTGGTCCTGATTCGCCAGCACCTGCCCCAGATAGGTCTGCGCTTCGGAATAGTCGCCGTCGACGCGAATCGCCTCGCGGAAGGACTCTTCAGCTTGCTTGAGACGGCCTTGGGTCGCATAGATGTGGCCGAGGCCGTAGTGCGCCTCCTTGTTGTCCGGATTCAGCTTGACGGCCTTTTGAAACGAGACATAGGCCTGCTGTTGATCCGTGCTCATCCGCGCGATGCCTTCCTGGTAGAAGCCTTTCGACTTCCGAAGGTTATCCTCGCTCGCCGCGCAACCGACCGCCAATGCGAGCGGCAACAACAACGCCGGCATCCATTGCCGACTCCAGGACTGTCTCTCCGTCACGGCCTGCACGGAGGCCATCGACTCCCTCATCTCAGCCCACATCCTCGAAGTGCGTGAGTTGCTTGAAGGCCTTGTATCGCGCCTCAATCTCTTTGTAATCCAGGATCTTCAATCGGTCAAGGCTAAAGGCTTCTACTGTAAATGAGGCCATGACGCTGCCGAAGATGATGGCCTGTCGAATCGCCTCCGATGAACGATTCCCGGTCGCCGCGAGGTAGCCGAGGAACCCGCCCGCGAACGTATCGCCCGCACCGGTGGGATCCCGTACCTCCTCGAGCGGAAACGCCGGTGCGCCGAACACCTGCTTCTCATTGAACATCAGCACGCCGTATTCGCCCCGCTTCACGATCAGGTGTTTCGGACCGCGGGCCAAGATCTTCTTCGCCACCTTCACCAAATTCGGATCATCGCCCAGCGCGCGGGCCTCTCCGTCGTTAATGATGAGGATGTCGATGTGCTCCAACACCTTCCACAAAGCATCCCGCTTGCCGTTGATCCAAAAGTTCATCGTATCGCAGGCCACGACGGCCGGGCGGTTGACCTGCTGAAGCACATCGAGTTGCAGTTCCGGATCGATGTTCCCGAGAAACAGAACTTCCGGTGAACGATACTGGGCCGGAATTTTCGGCCGGAACGTTTCGAAGACATTCAGTTTCGTATCCAGCGTCTGTGCCTCGTTCAGTTGATGCGAATAGGCGCCCTTCCATCGAAAGGTCGCACCCGGACGCCGCTCCAATCCGGCCAGATCGATCTTTCGGCTCTTCAGAAAGGTGATATGCTTTTCCGGAAAATCGTCACCGACGACCGCAATCAAATCCACGTTGGTGAAGTAGCTCGCTGCGGTCGAAAAGTACGTCGCCGATCCGCCCAACACTTCTTCCGCTTCGCCGAACGGCGTCTTCACCGTATCCAATGCCACCGAACCCACAACCAACAGCTTTCCCATGACTCACCGTTTTCCTTTCCGCGCAGACACGTATGGCGCGATCAACAAGCCCAACCGACGCTTCGCCTCAGCCGACATCCGATCCGGCGCGGTCACGATGGCGTCGCGCAGAGCCTGGTTGCATGCGCAAGGCTGATCCGGCACCAAGGTAGGGACGACCGTTCTCAACACCTGCTTGGCCAGCGCCACATTCTTATGCAGTGTAGCCAAGATTGCTTCAACCGTCACGGCTTCTTCGGTTTCGTGCCAACAGTCATAATCCGTCGCCAATGCCACCGTGGCATAACAGAGTTCGGCTTCGCGGGCCAGTTTGGCTTCAGGCATGTTGGTCATCCCGATCACGTCGACTCCCCATTGCCGATACAGGCGCGACTCCGCCTTCGTCGAGAACTGCGGCCCTTCCATGCACACATACGTGCCGCCCACGTGGAACCGCGCGTCGAGCTTCCCTACGGCGGTCTCCAGCGCCGACGCCAACGGGGCACAGACCGGGTCGCCGAAGCCCACATGCGCCACAATTCCTTCGTCGAAAAACGTGGACAGGCGTCGTTTCGTGAGATCGATGAACTGATCCGGCAGCACGATGTCGCCCGGTCTGATCGATTCTTTCATGCTCCCGACGGCGCTGATGGAAATCACTTTGGTCACGCCCAACGACTTGAGCGCGTAGATATTCGCTCGATAGTTGATGCCGCTCGGATTGATTCGATGCCCTCGTCCGTGTCGGGAGAGAAACGCGACCCGTGCCCCGGCCAGCGTCCCGAGTATCAGTGCGTCCGAGGGATTCCCAAACGGGGTCCGCACTTTTACCTCCCGCACATGCTGAAGCCCTTCAATGTCATAGAGCCCGCTGCCGCCGATGATGCCGATCGCGGCGCGTGCCTGTTTGCTTGTTCGTATCATGCCCCGTCCTTCACTCCTTCCTGGGCCGACGCACCGGGGCGAGCCGCCTCCGATTGCGATTCTAATCCCGCAAGAAATGCTCGAATGTCGCGCAGCACCCGCGCTGCCACCGTCTCGGGATCCTCGTGGTCGCCGATCTGATACCAGCGCAAGGCCGGCTCGCTCCGAAACCAAGTGAGCTGACGCTTGGCGAAATGCCGGGTATCGCGCTTCAGCAGACGCAGCGCCTCGGCGCGGTCATACTCCCCGGCCAGATACCCGCAGACTTGCCGATAGCCCAACCCCTTCATCGAACCCAACGCCCGCCCGTAGCCTTTGGCAAGAAGCGATTCCGTTTCCGCAATCAGCCCCCGCGCGAACATGCCGTCCACCCGCTCGTCGATTCGACGATACAGTTCCTCACGGTCACGCATGAGGCCAAGCATCAGGACGGAAAACGAGTGATCGGCGAATGCATGCTCCCGATGCAGGTCGGACAACCGCCGTCCCGCGACGTGATGAACTTCCAGCGCGCGAATGATTTTGACTTCATCGTTCGGATGCAGCCGTGCCGCCGACTCGGGATCGATCTGACTCAGTCGCCGGTGAAGAAACCCCTTGTCGGCCTCGCGCGCAGCCCGTACTAACTCGTCCCGATAGGCAGGGTTGGCCCGCGGCGCGTCACACAAACCTCGAACCAACGTCCTCACGTAGAGGCCGGTCCCCCCGACGACAAGAGGCACTCGCCCAGCCGCATAGAGACGCACGATCTCTTGCTGAGCCTGCGCCCGGTAGTCACCCGCGTTGAATGGTTCATCAGGCTCTACCAGATCAATCAGTCGATGAGCGATACCGCGTCGCAGGGCCAGAGGCGGTTTGTCCGTGGCAATATCCATCCCGCGGTAGACTTGGCGGGAATCCGCGGTCAAAATTTCCGTGTCCAGCGCTGCAGCCAGGCTCAGGGCGATTTCACTCTTGCCGACGGCGGTCGGCCCGACCACGACGATCAAGGGCCGCATCGAGAGGAGGGAATCGGAGCACGGTACCATGCCGCACCTGCTCGGTTACGGCCGATCGAAGAGACGGCCCATCTCTTCGGCCGAAAGCCGGAAGGCCACGCGGCGGCCGTGGGGGCAGGTCATGATCCAGCCTTCGGCACCCCAGTCTTGCACCAATTGCTTGATCTCCGGCAAGGCCATGGAGCGCCCCGCCCGCACCGCGCCGTGGCAAGCCAAGGAGGCGAGCACCGGGCGAACCTTTTCCTCCAGCGAGGAAACCGTCTCCCATCGCTCGAGATCTTCGATCAAATCCTGCACGAGCGAGGCCGTATCGGCATGTCCCAGCAGGATCGGCAAACTGCGGATCAGAAAGGACGAGGTCCCGAAGGGCTCGATACCCAGCCCCAACCGTTCCAACTCGCCCAAATGTTGCTGCAACAGGAGCGCCTTCTGCACGGGTAGTTCGAGAGGCTCAGGCAATAACAGCGGTTGGGAGGGAAGCGTTTTCCCCTGCCATGCGCGCCACAGCCGTTCGAAGAGCACACGCTCATGGGCCGTATGCTGATCGACGACGGCCAACTCATTTCCCACCTGCGCGATGAGATAGGTACGTCCCATTTGTCCCAAGGGCACGACGTCCGGGGTGTCACCGGGTCTGTACGCAGCTCCGGCTTCCTGCACAAAAGAGGTCTGCACCTCAGGAGGAGCTGGTGCGGCCCCCGAGTCGGGATCGGCTTCAGCCGGCCGGAACGAAGAGGGCAACGCGCCGCTCCACAAGGCATGCGACGACGATGGCCGCTCCTCTTGGGTCACTGCGCCGGCAAGCGACGAGGCAATCTGGACGCGTCCGAGTACCTGTCGGACGGCAGATCGAACGGCTTGGTGAATCAGCTCGGGGTCCGCAAACCGCACTTCCCGCTTCGTGGGATGGACATTGACATCGACACGGGACGGATCGAGGTCCAAGAAGAGCACGAACAGCGGATTCTGCCCCTTGGCAAGAAAGGAGCTGTACCCGTCGCTGACCGCGTGGGACACCGTGCTGTTCTTGATCGGTCGGCGATTCACGAAGAGGTCCTGCGGCGTGCGTGACGCACGGGCCCGCACCGGATCAATGATGAACCCCCGGACGGTCACGCCGTTCCGCTCGGCCTCGATCCCTAAAGCACCCTCTCCGAAAGCCCCACGGTAGACCTGCAGCACTCGGTCGCGCGACGACGATACGCCGGGCAGGTTGAACACTTCATAGCCGTTATGCAGCAGGCGGAAGTGCACCTGCGGCCAGGCCAACGCCGCCAATTGGATGGCATGGCTGATATGGGAAAATTCCGTCGTGGTGGATTTGAGGAACTTGCGGCGGGCCGGCGTATTAAAGAACAGTTCGGCGACTTCGATGCTGGTACCAGGAATCGCGGCGGCATCTTCAACCCGGACGGTTTCGCCGTCGGCCAGCCACAATTGCGTGCCAATCGACGCGCCCTGCGCCAGCGTCAGCACTCGTACCTTCGAGACGGCGGCAATGCTCGGCAGCGCTTCCCCGCGAAAACCCATGGTCCGGACGGCGGTCAACTCTGCATCAGACCGAAGCTTGCTCGTGGCGTGGCGTTGAAACGCCAACATCGCATCGGACCGGCTCATCCCCTCGCCGTCATCCGTCACACGAATCAAGCCGAGCCCGCCGTCTTTGATCTCGACCGTGATCGTGCTGCTGCCGGCGTCCAGACTGTTCTCGATCAATTCTTTGACGACGGCGGCGGGGCGCTCAACGACCTCTCCGGCGGCGATACGGCCGATGACGTCGTCGGGTAAAACCTGAATCTTTCCGGAGCTACTGACCACACCCATACGAGGAGACGCTCCCTGCAGAGTCGACCGAGGCGGGACGATGGGAGAACGGGACAGGCGAGTGAACCGAAATCATCGGATCTCGGCCATCTTCGCCTTTGCCAGCTTGGCTTCGTCGGAGGTCGAGTATTCCTCGATAACCCGCTTCAAATACTTGCGCGACTTGGTCGTGTCGCCCGTTTCGGCCGCCGACAATCCCAGTTTGAACAGCGCAGCGGGAACCTTCTCATTGCCGGGGTATTCGTTCACCACATGGTCAAAGGACTGAATCGCCCGAATGTAATCTTTCTGGGCATAATACGATTCGCCCAGCCAATAGTGGGCGTTCGGCGTCAAAGAGGTGGACGGGAAATCTTTGATGAAGCGCTGGAACCCGCTCACGGCCAAATCATACTTGCCGTTGAGATAGTCGTTGTAGGCCAAGTTGAAGGCCGAGGTCGGCGTAATCGAGGGAACGCCCGGGACGATGGTCGGCACCTCCGGCGCAGGTCCGGACGGCTTGGCTACGCGTGCCTGGCGGGCCGATTCAGCGAGGACCTGATCGGACCTCAACTGGGCTGCCTGGGCGATCTGGGTTTCCTCGATCTTTCCGAGTCGCGCTTCCAATTTCTGGAGCCGCGTCATCGCTTCATCCAGCCGAATCTTGCCCCCTTCGGGTTCACGGACCCGCTCCAGGGATTCCACCCGCCGCTGGATCGCTTCGAACCGCTTCTGCTCTTGATCCTGCGTCTTCGCGATGGTGGCAACCTGATCACGCACCTCGAGAAAATCGGCGTGCTTGGCACAACCGGTGATCAGGAGACTGCAGGTCAAGCCCGCCGCCGACAGCTGGACGAATGTTCGGGCACTCATGGCTAATGTAGCTCCTTTAATTGATTCAGCTTGTCGACCGCCTTATTGGCTTCCGGCGTCTTCGGGTACAAATCAATGACCTGCTTCAGGGCCGAGGCGGCCTTTTTGCGATCTTTCAACGCCAGATAGGCGTAGCCCTTCTTGAGCAACGCTGCCGGGACCTTTTCGCTGGCCGGATGGTTCAGCTGAACCTGATCGTACGCATCAATCGCACGGGTATAGTCTTTCTTCCCATAATAGGTCTCACCAAGCCAAAACCGCGCGTTCGGCGCCAATTCGGAATTCGGATGCTGCGTGATGAATTCGGCGAAACCCTGGCGAGCCGCATCGAGATCCCCTTCCTTGAAGCGAGTCAGGGTACGCTCGTACGCCTCACGGTCCGGCAACGCAGACATGCGAGGCTCGCTGCGGGCGACCAAATTATTCGAGGGTACCGGGGGAGGCGTTGGTTCCGCGACAGGGGCTGGGACCGGCGCGGGCGGCGTGGGCGGAAGCGGAGCGACCTCGGCCACCACCGGGGCCGATTCGGTCCGTTGCGCCACGCTGGCCCGTTGCGCCGCCAAATGCTGTTCGACCTGCTTCAGAAACGAATGCTGGTTTTCCAGATTCTTGTCCAGCGTCAGAATTTGCGACTGCACATGGGCAAAATTCCGCCCCATCTCTTCAAAGCGCCGCTCCTGTTCGTCCCCGCGGCTGGTAAGCCGGCCACCGGCATCTTCCAGTGCCTTCACCACGGAAGTCACACTGCGATTCATGCCCGACAAGTGTTCGGCCGTCACCTTGTTGTCAGCTTCGATCTTTGCGGCCAGGGCATCCGTCCGTTTCACAAGGCCGTTGTTTTCCTGCTCCACCGTGGCGGCAAGGTGCTTGACCGCCTGATCCTGCTGCGCCAGACGTTCACTGAGGCCTCCCAGCGCCTGCTTGAAATCGATCAATGCCTGGCTGAACTTCGACACCTGGTCCGTAATGGACCGATTCTGTGATTCGATCTGCGCCAGGTTCTGCTGTTTGACCTCGGCGGCGTGGATGGCCTTCTGTTGTTCCTCGAACCGCCCATCGACTTTCTGCGCGAGGGCGCCGGTCGTCTTCTGGACGGCGTCGAGAATATTCTTTTGTGTGGCATCCAGGTGCGACGTCAGTTGGTCCAATCGAGCCGTCACGGCGGCCATCTCGGCCTTGTGACGCTCCCGATCATTCTTCAACAACGCATCCTGGTCGACCAACTGCTTCTCGACCCAGCCGAGACGCTTGTTGTCCTCCGCCGACCGCTTCTCGCCCTCGCTGAGGCGCCGGTCCACCTTGGAGTCCTGCGCGGCCAGTTTGGCAACCAGATCGTCCTGCCGCACCTCGAGTGTCTGCGCCTTGTGGACGGCTTTATCGAGATCGCCGCGCAACGCCGGAATATCCTGCTCGCGCAACGACACGATTTCCTGACTCTGTCGGGCCCTGGTCTGGGCAAGCTCCTCGGTCGATTGCTTGATCTTCCGCTGGAGTTCCCGTTCCGTCTGCTTGAGATCCGCCTGCTGCGCAACGCAACCTGAGAGAAGGGAAAGTCCCAACCCGCAAATCAAGGGATACCAACCGGGCCGTCGCCCGTTCTGGCTCGCGATCTGGTTCACCGGCATGGTCTCCCCGTCGGCTTCGACTCGACTTCTCTCATACATGCGCTCTCCTTTAGACATCGTGGTACCGGAGAATCATGTCACAAGTATGCGCCACGGCAAAATTATTTCGACCGGACCACCACGTGTCCACGACGATTCTGCTGGTAACAGCTCTCGTTGTGGTCGTTGCAGAACGGCCGTTCCTTTCCATAGGACACCACGGCCAACCGGTTGGCGCCGATACCGAGTTCCACCAGGTAGTTCCGCACAGCCTTGGCGCGCTTCTCTCCCAACACAAGGTTGTAGGCCAGCGTCCCACGCTCGTCGCAGTGCCCTTCAATCTTCACCAGGGCACTGGGATTGCCCTTAATCCACTGGGCATCCCTGACTAAGGCTTGCTTGGCGTCTTCGGTAATGGTCCAGCTGTCGTAGCCGAAAAAGACATCCTGCAGTCCGGCATCCGCCGACGCGGCCTGTTCCTTCGCCTGCTCTCGACGAATCTCCTCGATCTGGCGGGCCGTGCTCTCGGACGGCTCGACCTTCGCCAACATCGTTCCACCGCCACCCAACCGCTCCTCGGCCGGAGACTTTCCGCCCGCAACCGAATCAAAGCCGCGGAGGCCACCGGTCTCGGGTTCTTCCGCCTTGCTCGCCAACGACAAGTCCGGGAATGTCCCGCCCGTGCTGGGCTGGCTCGGCGTGCTCGGCTGAGTCGGCATGGTCGGCGGCATGGTGGTGCCGGACTTGGCCATTCCACGCTCCGACGATTGCGCGTCGCCGCCGGACTGGATCGACTTCTTCGAGCAACCCGACTGGCTGATCAACAGCATCGCTGCGACGGCTGTCAGGCCTATGGTCCCTACCCGTATCCTCATATCTCGTCTCCTCGCTAGGTGAAAGGTTGATGATCTGTCGACAAAACCCGAATGCCGTTGCTATGCCTCACAACGCCGGGGACCACGATGGCGCGCTGTTATGGGTGCCCCCGAACGTAATTCGTTCCAAATCGGTGCCATCGGTATTGACCATATAGATGTGGCTCTTGCCGTCCACGGTCGAACTGAAGGTAAGGTGACGACCGTCGGGAGACCAGGAGGGGGAATCATCGATCCCGTTGCCCGTTGTTATCTGCACCCGCTTCTGCCCGTCGGGCGTCACCATACACAACTTGTAGGTGCGTTGTGCAGTGCGGCAGACATACGCGATCCAGTTGCCCCGCGGAGACCAAGCCGGCGCCGCGTTGTAATCTCCTTCATAGGTTAAGCGCCGAACGTTGGATCCGTCGGAGCTCATCACAAACACCTGCGGCCCTCCGCCACGATCGGAGGTAAAGGCCAACTCCCGCCCGGTCGGCGACCAGGTCGGCGAGAGATCGCCGCCGGGATTGACCGTGAGCCGCTGCATGTCTTTGCTACGCGTATCGAGCTTGTAAATTTCCGAATTGCCGTCCTGGCTGGTCGCGAAGGCCAAGAAATTTCCATCCGGAGACAACGCCGGCGTGATATTCAACCCGCTGAGCGAGACCAGGGTCCAGCGCTTGCCGGTCGCCAATTCCAAGATGTCGATGTCCTGTGTGTTGCGGCTCCGATAAGCCGTAAACACGATGAACCGGCGATCGGGTGACCAGCGCGGCATCAGATTCAGAAAACCGTCGGCGGTAATTTGCTTCGGTTCATAGCCGTCGTAATCCATCACGTACAATTCGCGGGCATTGCCGTGCTCGGCGACATAGACGATCTTGGTCCGTGCAATCCCCGGCTCACCGGTGTACCGAAACACCAATTCATCCGCAAACCGGTGGGCCATCAGCCGCACCACGTTGGTTGAACCCACGTACCGCTTTCCGCCGACGATCTCAGCGCTCCCGCTGTCATAGACGTAGCCGTCCATGAGCAGGTCGTTATCCTTGTCGCCGTTCTTCGGACCGGACTTGCCCCACACCAGCACAGACACCCCGCCGTCGGCCGCCTGTTTGAAGACGGCCTTGTCCGCCGCCGTCACTTCGCGGGTCTTCACCCCGATGGAAGGCAAATCGACCAACGAAAATACAAGGGACCGCTTAAGATCGGCCTTCAGAACTTCTTCGATCCGGCCGCCCAACCATTCCGGGCCGCCGCCGTTTTGAAATCCGAAGACACCGATCGGTATCTTCTGGAAATCCGGGCGTGTCGCTTCCAGAAACACATCCGTTGCCCTGGAGTCGAGAATGCCAAAGACCCCCGCCCCGGCAAACAGACAGAGTGCAATGCACAGTCCCCCGATCAGTCGATTCATCCTGCAGCCTCGCCTACGGCAAAAGTAAAATGGGCGTCAAAATAAGAATCCGTCAAATCCGGTGGAAACGGCGGCAGCGGCACCGCACTCTGAATCGCTCGATGGGCCGAGAGATCATAGTACTCATTCCCCGACGATTGTTCGATCACCACGCTGCTCACTCGGCCGTCCCGCTCGAGCCGGAACCGCACCACCACGGTGAGTGCTTTCCCGGACAAATCAACGGGAGGCGCCGTCCACAGGCTACTGATCCGTGCCTGCACACGCGCCAAGTATTGATTAGACCCTGCCACGCCCGGAACCCGCATCTTCGTATCGGGCTTCGTACGCGCCGCACTCGCCGTCATAGGCGGAGGAGCGACCGGTCGAGGCTCCGAGAACATCGGCTTCACCTCGCGTACCGGCTCGGCCGGTTTCATGGGAGGCGGCTGAAACTTCTTTAGATCCTCCAACTCGCGATCCAGATCCCGATTCATTTCTTCGGACAACGACTTTTGCTGCGGCTTCGGCGGAGCCGGACTGATTTTCGGCGGCTCGCGCGGCGCTTCGGCCGGCATCTCCGGCACCTTCAGCTTCTTAATGACATCATCGAATTCGTTCCGCTCCGGAGACCGCTCCAGTTTCGGCTGAGCGGCCTTTTTCGCGTCCGCGGCCTTCATGGGGGCCAAATCGCCATATTGAGGCGCATTCGGAGGCAGTTCCACATCTTTCATCAGGTCCCGCAACGCTTCGGAGCGATGGGCCACAGGCGCAGCCGCCGGCGCCTTAACCGGACTTTGAATCGACTGTGGCGCCGCCAATGTCGGAGGCGGAGGTGCTACCGGAGCCGGCGGAGCGACCGGAACCGGCTGCGGAGCCGGGGGAGCCGGTTTGGCCTGCACGGGAGCCGGACGCGGAGGGGCCGGGGCCGGCGGAGGCGGCGTCTGCACCGGCTTGGGGGGGACCGGAATCGGCGTCGACTGCACCGGTTTCGGTTGAGGCGTCGGACGTGGAACCGCCTTCTCAACCTTGGGCTCATCCTTGGCTTCCGAAGTCGGCAAGGTTACTAACGAGACCTGCATCGCCGAAAGCGGTCGCTCAACCTTCTTAAAGAGCTTCATCCCCATGATCACCGCCAGCAGGCAGAGATGCACCACCAAGGAGATCACGACGGTCTTCCGCAGCTGGCGTGTACCGGCTTCGACCAGATCACCCAGCAAAAAGAGGGAGGCCTGTCTTGGGAGGGTCTGGGATGTCATTAACGTTACAACGTTCGCAAGAACGGAACGCGCTGGCGTTATTTCTTGCGCGGGGAAGCCGGAGCCGGGAACGACTCGGTCACACGTTCCGAAGCCGTGGGCTCGGTCACCATGCCGAGCTTCTCTATCCCCGCCTTCTTCACGCTGTCCATAACCTGGACGACGATCCCGTAGGGCACGTCGCGGTCGGCACGCAGAAACAGCGACACCTCCGGATTTTGATCCTTCAGCGCGCGCAACTTCCGTTCAAGCTGAATCGGGCTGACTTGATCCTTATCCAAATACAATCGCTGATCCCGCTCAATCGACAAAACGGCCCGTGCTTCAGGCTTAATCGTATTGGTCGCGGATTTCGGCAGATTGATGTCCATGCCGCGATACAACATCGGCGCGGTGACCATGAAAATCACCAACAGCACGAGGACGACGTCCACCAACGGGATCACATTGATCTCCGCCATGAACCGCCGATGGCGCGTTTCCGACATCATCCTTGCACACCGACCGTCGTGGTTTTGGGACGGGTCTGCAGCGACCGCATCGCCTCAACGGTGAAGGATTCGATGCGAAACACGGTTTTGCGGATACGGGTCAAGAAATAGTTGTAGGCGATGACCGCCGGAATCGCGGTGAATAAGCCGGCTGCGGTCGCAACCAGTGCCTCGGAGACGCCGGGCGCAACGGCTGCGATACTGGCCGTCCCCTGGAGCCCGATTTCACGAAACGAATCGATGATGCCAAGTACCGTTCCCAGCAGTCCGATGAACGGGGTGATGTTTCCCGTCGTGGCCAGCACCGGCAGGTAGGACTCGAGCTGCGAGATCTGGTTCTGTACCAAGTAGCCGACCGTTTTATCCAAGTACTGACGATCGATCGCCTGAGTTGGTTCTTTTCCCGGGGCTCCGGGATGCACGGCGACACCGTCGCCCGCGATCGGCGCTGCGACCCGATCCATGATGCCTTGAAAGACCTGTGCGCTGGGGCTGCCTTCCGCCCGCTTCGATTGGCGGTACAATTCGTCTAAGTCCCGAATCTTCGTGAACGCGCTGAAAAACCGCTGATCCTCACGATCGGCGGCCCGGAAACTTTTCCACTTCAGAAAGATCACGCCCCAGGAAATAACCGACGCCACGAACAGCAGCACCAGCACGATTTTCGATACCGCGCCCAGCGATCCAACTAGTCCCGTGACTCCAGATTGGAACATCAGCCTAGACCTTTCCCGTCACATGACGTCGCCGGAAAACGATAGCATGGATTGTACCAAACGTTGGGGAAATGGCGGGGCCGACGGGATTTGAACCCGCGACCTCCAGATTGACAATCTGGCGTCCTAAACCAAGCTGAACGACGGCCCCACGCAAGTCTAAAAGTAGCGGAAGAAGATTCTTACCCGCAAAAGTCCAACTGACTAAATACGGTAGAGGTTGCTGTTGTACATCACAACAAATGGATAAGGCAATGGGTTACAGAGAATTCCGTGTATTTCGCTTGGTAGGCGGAACAGGGATCGAACCTGTGACCTCTGCCTTGTAAGGGCAGCGCTCTCCCAATTGAGCTATCCGCCCGATTTTCTTCAAACTCCACAAATCTTTGGGATGCTACCAACTCCATAAATCCATGTCAACATAGAATCGTGCATTGTTCTTGCAAATGTTCGAGTTTTTTTCGTAGCGCTCACTTCCGGCGTGAAACGGCTGGTGCCGGCGGTGGTGTGGGCAAAACTGCTCTTGCGCTGTGACGCGGATGATACGCCGTGTGTACTTTTTTCAACCGCGCCGGTTCCACATGCGTGTAGATCTGCGTCGTCACGATGTTGCTGTGCCCCAGCATCGCCTGAACTGAACGAAGATCCGCCCCGCGTTCCAGCAAATGCGTCGCGAATGAATGGCGGAGCATGTGCGGTGACGGCAGTATCGAAATGCCGGCCCGCTGCGCACGCGCGCGGAGCAGTTTCCAAAAGCCCTGGCGCGTAAGCGGTGTTCCGCGCCTGGTCACAAACACATGCGGAGACATCCGTCGCTTCAGCAGTGCCGGACGCGCCTCCGCGAGGTAGCGGCGCACTAGCCGCTGCGCCGTTTCGCCGATCGGCACGACCCGCTGTTTGTCGCCTTTTCCGGTGATACCCAAATAGCCCACCTCGAGATTGCACTGATCGATCCGCAGCGCGACCAATTCCGACACGCGCAAACCGGAGGCGTAGAGCACCTCCACCATCGTTTGATCGCGCAGATCTTCCGGCGATGGACGGGATGGCAGATCGAGCAAGCGCGTCACCTCGTCCTGATTCAGGGTCTTCGGCAATCGCCGAGCACGGGAGACGCTGCGCACACTCACCGTAGGATTCGTCGCAATGACGCCGTCCTGTTTGAGGAAACGAAATAGACTCCGCACTGCGGCCAACGCGCGAGCACGCGACGCCGGCGCCAACCCCTGCCGATGCAGCTCATCCAGGAAACCGGCCAGCACCTGCGGCGAACAATCCTCAACCGTCGCGATGCCCCGCCCGAACAGGAAGCGTTGAAATTTTTCGAGGTCTCGGCGATAAGCAGCCAGCGTGTTGCGCGACAGGCCGCACCCGATGCGAAGATGATCCCAATGCCGCTCAACCTGCGGCGCCAACGGCAACGGGTCGCCCTGGCCCGCAGCTCCGCCTTTGGATCGTTTCACCAGGCTCCTTCGACGTGGCGCGTATCGAAGCGTATCCGATCTGATGAGGCCATCATACCGGCACTATAGCCAAGCAGTTCCGACAACACAACGCGCCATCAGCAACTTACCTTGACACCCCCGCACCTGTTTCCTATAGTGAGGTGGTTGCGACAATCCGACGGTACAATTCCCACAAGCACCGTAACCGAAACCGTCCGCAGGGCAAGAGTTCGACACCACTTCATGTTGTTCCCGACCGGATCCCGCGTTCAGGCCACCCGTGCGTACACCCTCGTATTCGTGGGGCTCTTCCTGATGCCCTCGGTAGGGATCGACCACGCGGTCGCCGCCAAATCGTCGGGCTCCAAATCCTCAGCCCCGGCGAAGCCATCCCAACCCAAGTCCCCAACGGCCGCAGGGCAAGCCACGCTGGATCAAGCCAAACGGCTGATCGACTCGGAACAGCCGGAAGCCGCAGCAACGATCCTGCGACAGTTCATCGAATCCAATCCCCCGGCGGAACTGCTGGACGACGCTTATCTCCTGATGGCCGCCGCCATGTTCGGCATGCGGGAATACTCCGAAAGCACCAGGTACCTCAATCAGCTCATGGGGGAATTCCCCTCCTCAGAGTTGATCGATCGCACGAAGCTGCTGTTGGCAAAGACCCACGCGAAGGCAGGCAACCTTGACTTGGCCCTGCCTCTTCTTGCGGAAGTCAAAAGCCTGACCACCGACGCCAACACGAAACGCGAGGCTTTGCGGCTGACCGGCGAATTCCAGGTGCAGAAGAAGGACTATCCGCGGGCCATCCAGGCCTGGCTCGAAGAAATGAACGCCGAACCGGACGATCAACCGCGCGAGGCGGAAGCCCGGATTCGCGATCTGGTAAACGAGACCCTTGACAAGCCCGCCTTGCTTCGCGTGCGTGACGCCTACCCAAAGTCGTTTCCGGGAGATCTTGCCTCGATCAAGCTGATCGAGCTGCATACGTCGAGCGGCGAGGATCATCTGGTCGAGCGTGACCTGCGGCTCTTCCTCGGCCGATTTCCCAATCATTCCTATGCCTCCAAGGCCTCCGAACTCCAGTCCACCATCCAGACCAGACTGAAATCCCATGCCTACACGATTGCGGCGGTGTTCCCCCTATCTGGCAAGCTAGCCCCGTTCGGCACAGAAGTGCTCAACGGCATTCACCTGGCACTCGAACGCAGCAAGGATGGCGGCGAGGGAGGATCTGTCGGCCTGATCGTCAAGGACACGGAATCCGACCGCGCGTCGTTTCTGGATGAGTTCGCCAACCTGCTGGGCGACGATCGGCCCGTGGCGGTGATCGGCCCGCTGCTGTCCAAAAACCTCCCCGTCATGGCGGAGTTGGCGGAACGTGCGCACGTCCCGTTGATCACACCGAGCGCCACCGCTACGAACGTACGCCGGTTGGGAAGCTATGTCTTCAGCACCGCCCTTACCTATGGCCACCAGGCCAAGCGCATGGCCGACTACGCCCTGCGCGATCAACACTACAAACGCATCGCGATCCTCTACCCCGACACCGTTTACGGCCGCGAACTGGCTCGGCTCTTCGCCCAAGAAGTCCACCAACAGGATGGTGAATTGATCGCAAGCCTCCCTTACAAAGAGGGCGATACGGATTTTCGCGGCCCCATCGGTCAGCTCAAGGCCGAGGACCTGAAAAAGTACGGGGTCGAGGTGCCCATAGAGGACGATCCGAACAAACCGGTGCCGAAACCCACCGGCAAGAAGGGGAAGCGAATCCTCTACTCACCGGGATTCGACGCGATCTACATACCCGGCCGTTCGCTGGACGTCGGGCTCTTGGCAGCTCAGTTGGCGTTCCATGACATGACGGTCCCGCTGCTGGGGGCCAACGGATGGAATAGCCCGGACTTCGCCAGAGTCGCCGATCGAAGCATCGAAGGCAGCGTATTCGTCGACGGCTTCTTCGTTGACAGCACGATGCCGTCCGTGCAGGATTTCGTCGAGCGGTACCGAAAACGGTATCAAACCGCACCGTCGCTGTTTGCCGCACAGGGTTATGACGCAGCGCGTCTCGTGGTCGATGCGATCCGAAAAGGCGCCACGACTGGGGAGGCGATCCGCGACTATCTCTCGATGCAACATGACCTCCCGACCGTGACCGGGCCGAGCGGCTTCAGCGCGGAAGGCACCTTGAACCGGCAGGTGTTTTTGATTCAGGTCAAACAGGGTAAGTTCGTGCAGGTGGAATAGCAGGCTGGTCAAAAACCGCCGGCTTGGCCCAAGCCAAAGTTCTACCGACGCCCGACTCGATGGCGACGGCGGCCACGACGCTGTGAATGTTTTCAGAATCCGATCTCGATTTTGAACCGTCTGTTAGGGAGTGACGACATGAACACGGGCCGTAAGCGGGTGCTCAGCGGCATGCAGCCGAGCGGATTGCTCCATCTCGGCAACTGGCTGGGAGCGCTGGACAACTGGAAAGGACTGCAGGAGCAATATGACTGTTTTTTCTTTGTGGCGGACTGGCATGCCTTGTCCACGAACTACGCCGACACCAGCCGCATCCGCGAGTATGTCCGCGAGTTGCTGATCGACTGGCTTGCAGTCGGCATCGATCCCAAACGCTCGACGGTCTTTGTGCAGTCACAGGTACCGGACCATGCGATCCTGCACCTGCTGTTTTCGATGATCATCCCGGTTTCATGGCTCGAGCGGAACCCCACGTATAAAGAGAAGCAACAGGAGATCCGCGAACGGGACCTGAGCACCTATGGGTTTCTCGGCTATCCTGTGCTGCAAGCCGCCGACATCCTGATCTACAAGCCCGACTTCGTACCGGTGGGCAAGGACCAGCTGCCCCACCTGGAGCTCACTCGGGAATTGGCCCGCCGCTTCAACGACCTGTATCGGCCCGTCTTCCCCGAGCCGCAGGAGCACCTCACGAAGTTTCCGAAGGTGATGGGCACCGATGGCCGCAAGATGAGCAAGAGTTACGGCAACACGATCAACCTCTCGGACGCCGAACCGGTCGTCCGGCAGAAGCTGAAAACCATGATCACGGATCCGGCTCGCGTCCGACGTACCGACCGCGGCAACCCGGACGTCTGCCCCGTCTACGATTTTCACAAGATTTTCTCGCCGCTCCCGGTGATCGAGCAGGTCAACAGCGAATGCCGCAGCGCCGCGATCGGTTGCATCGACTGCAAGAAGCTTGTAGCCGATCGAATGGTCGAACGGCTCGGCCCCATCTGGGAAGCGCGCGCCGGCCTGACCCAAAACCCTGCGCAGCTCAACGATATCGTCGAAGAGGGCCGCCGCCGCGCGGTCGCTGTTACCTCTCGCACCATGGAAGAAGTGCGTGACGCGATGAAGATTTAGTCCACCTGGTGACCGATGGCGCCGTGATCGGCCGACAGCCGACCCGCCACGGCCTGTGGTTTGAGCAGACCCTGCGACGAACCCGAATCAAAGGAGTGTGGTATGAGGGGGATCACTGGATGGACCGGACTCATCGTCTGCGCCGCTGGGCTCTGGCTCTCGGGATGCGGCACCAACATGCACTCGGACAAACAGTCCGTCACAATCTTTTCCGTCCCTCCGGGCGCGACCCTCACGGTGGACAACTACATCCACCTCACGACGCCCGGCACAGTCTCGCTCAGCCGGAAGTCAGCTCACACGGCCGTCGCCTTCAAGGATGGCTATGAGAATGCGGAGTTGAGGATAGAACGGTCTTGGTCGTGGTGGGTGCTGGGAGATGTATTCGGCTGCTTGATCGTGTTCTCGCCGTTCTGCATCTACAAGGACGTGCACGACGGCGGATTCTTCGCATTCGACGACGAAATCTACCTGACATTGGACCAGCGATTGCCCGCCGCGTCCCCGCCTCTCAAATAACCCCGTTCAGGCCGCTCTGCCCAAGCGGGACCTAGGCAGGGATGGCGAGCTTGCGCCAGACATCGGTCAAGCGGCGCAACACCGGTGCCCGAACCTTGGTAAAGGACAAGCCGAATTCATTCGGTTTGAGCCAGCGCACCACTGCCGCATCGACCAAGATCGGGTTCGACTCATCCCCCGGGAAAATACAGATTTCCAGTTCGGCACCCGCCAGCACAATGGCTCCGCTCTTGACCCGACATCCCCCCGGCGAGAGATCGCAAAGTTCCCCGTCCCCGGCGATCATCTTCCCCTTTACCGAAAAATGGGTGCGGAACTGAACCCGAACCCGCTCGTGCTTGCGCTTGTTCCCGTTCATGGCGGTTGGCCCCCTTCACCACATCCCCGCCGTAAGTTACGGCGCGATACCGGTAGATTAGGCCAGAACAGCACAAAAGGCGAGGAATCGCTGTTTTCCCGACTCAACGTGGAAACGGTTCAAGGCTCCGCCTGCGACATGCGAGGCCCACACTATAAGGGTTGGGGCGGCGGCTCCTCGACCCCCTTGCCTGCGGCATTGAGCAGGTCCCGGCTGACAAGAATCGGGGCCTTGAAATGAATCGCGAGCGCGATCGAATCAGATGAGCGGCTGTCGAACACCTTCTCACTCCCTTGGAGCGCGACGGTCAACGTTCCATAGTAGGTCCCGCCCTTCAGGGTGATGACGGTCTTTACCACCTTGCCGCCGAAGCTCTCGAGAATCGTGTGCATGAGATCGTGCGACAGCGGGCGGGGCAAGGTCTGGCCGGTGAGGGCCGCATGGATCGACCCGGCGACCGTGTGGTCGACGAAAATCGGGATCACTTTTCCTTCTGCAGCGAGCAGCACGACCGGGCCGCGGTCGGAGAGGCGAACCTGGATATCATTGATCGTGACTTGCGTCGGCCCGTCTCCATCGCTGGCGCGCGCGAAGGGCTCAGCCCCCGACAGCATGATCAACCACACGAGGAACAGAACCGGCGCCAGCCGAGCAGTCGTCAGGTTCATTGCCGCCTCCTGTCGCAGGTCAACGGCTGATTGCGCGGCGCACCCGCCGCCCCGTCAGACCCGCACGAATGGGTTGTTCTCCCGCTCCAGCCCTATCTCCGTCTCCGGTCCGTGCCCGGTCACCACGGTCGTGTCCTCACCGAGGGTATACAATCGCTCACGGATGGATCGCTCAATCGCCTCAAAATCTCCGCCCCATAGATCGGTCCGTCCGATCCCACCGCGAAACAGGGTGTCACCCGCCAGCAAGACGTGAGCTCCCGGGAAATGGAAACACATGGAGCCTGGAGTATGGCCAGGGGTATGAAGCGCCACCGCTTCCATCGCCCCCACCTTCACCCGCTCCTCATCGGAAAGCCAATAGTCCGGCGGCGGCGCCGGCACATAGGCCACACCGAACATTCGGCATTGAGTCTCCAGAATGTCCCAGAGCGGTCGATCATCGGGATGCAAACACAGCGCGGCTCCCGTGGCCGCCTTCATGGCCCCGGAGGCGAGAAAATGGTCGAAGTGCGCGTGGGTGTGCAGGATGCTCACGACCGTCAACCCCAATTCCCTCACCTCGCGCAGAATCCGCTCCGGCGCACCGCCCGGATCCACTACGATCGCCTGCTTCGTCACCGGATCACCGATGATCGAACAATTACACCCGAGGGGAGGCACTGAGAACGTCTTCCGAATCATCGTCATCCGCTCCTTCTCGCTCTATGCTAGCTGTGGCAGTCGATCGCCGCAACCTACGGCGATTCGAGCGTTCCGCGGTTCGGCCGCGCGACCCACACCACATCGCTGTCAAACACCCACCATTTGCCGTTGCCCCACCGCAGCCAGAACAAGAAACCGGCACCGGTGCTGTCCGGCCTGAGATTGGCCACATAGACCAAGGCTTGGTCGCCCTTCACCGTCCGCCCGACCCGGGAGAAAATGAGGCGATCGACACTGTCGGAAGGCTCGACGTTCTGCACCGGGTACAGACCGGTGTCGGGTCCCAACCGCCTGGTTTCCAATTCTTCGCTGCCATCACCGGACACAAACCGATACCGCACGCCAAACGCGAACCGGGATTCCAGTTTGTACGGCCGTTGGTTATTGAAAATGAAATTGCGGACCAGATCGGGAGGGAGACGGAACTCGAAGAATCCACCCTCTTCGAACAGCGCCAGGCTGGGCAGCCGCTCGTCCTCCGGATTCAAACGTGTGGTGGTCGACCGCTCCATCACGACCACGCGGGTCTGGGAGCTCAGAAACTTGGAGGACACGACCTCGTCCATGAGCGGATAGTCTTCCGCGGGCACCGCTTCCGGTTCTCCCGCAGCGCCCGCAAGCGAGGCCGTCGGCAGGAGGCAGAGCCCCAGCACAACCATCCATCGCCGCACCCATTCATTCATAGAAGAAGCATAGCCGTCACTTCGGCTGCCGGTCAAACAAAGGGAGGCCCAGGAGGATGGACAAGCCCCCCCGACAAATGGTATTGGTCTGCTGTTTCAACCACACTATGATCAAGTCCCCCCAGCGATCTTCGGTCCCCTTCCTCGGTTTCGCGCTTGCGTCGCTGTTTGTCGGCTGCCAGCCCGACGAAAGTCCCTTTCGGCAGGAAAACGATCAGCTCCGCAAACAATTGAACAAACAAGAATCCGTCCTCTCCTCCCTCCAGGACGGCAACAAAGTCATGCAGCAGCAGATCGATCTGCTGAATCAAGAACTGCGTGACGCCAAAAAGCAAGCGGAGAAGGCACTGGCGGACGCGAAAGCTTTTCAAACGGAATCCAAAACCCTCGGCACGAAGCTCGAATCACAGCTCGCGGAGACCAAAAAACTCTCCGCAGAAGTGCAGCGCACCGCCGCCAAGGCGGCACAGGCCACCGAGAGCCTGAAAGTGGAAGAGAAAGGCGCCCAAGCCGAGGATCTTCCACGTGCACTCGCCGTGGTGAGCAAAGCCGCTGAAGAAGCGCTTGCCCGAAACGGCTACCAGGTGAAGGTCGGTCTCAAAACAGAACAGCGGGCGGTGTTCGTCACCGAGCGCAAGGTCTCCACCCCGGCCTCGCTCGAGATGTCGGGCTTCCGCAACCAGTATGTCGTGTCGCTGCAAGCGCTTCCGTCCAACGTGACTCGATTGAGCGTGAAGGCGGATTTCGAAAAGCTCATGCAGGGCGGGCGGGTGCTTGGGGTCAGCGCGGAAGAGACAGCTGAGATCGAGCGGCGCCTCATCGCGGAAATCGGCAAGGCCGTCTCATCCCCCGGCAAACTGTGAATCGCGCAGCGTTGGCAGCCCTGTCCTGGGCCTGTATCGCAGTCGGCACCTTCCTGGGATTATTTGCTTGCCCGCCTGACGCCTCCGCGGGGCCCGCGCCTTCTCCCGAACTGGGCAAGCATCTGCTCTCCATCGGCAAACTGGCGGCCCCCTCGCCAATCATTACGATCCCGGAAGGCCCCTTTCTCCTCGGCACAATCCGCGTCGACGACGATCCGTACGGTCTGCGAACCCAATACGACGACACCGAACTCCCCCAGCATACAGTGTGGATGGATTCGTTCGACGTCGATCGCGACGAAGTAAGCCTGGGCGAATACCTCGCGTACCTCCACGTGCGCAAACTGCACCCGTCTGAAGAACTCCAAAAATTAATCTGGCACGTCATCACGGTGCATTCCATTGCCGACGAGACACTCGCACGGTGGCCCGCACTCTACGTCACGTGGAAGGAGGCCGACGCAGTCTGCCGAGCAAAAGGCAAGCGGCTGCCGACGGAAGCCGAATGGGAAAAGGCCGCGCGCGGCCCCAATGGAAACTTGTTTCCCTGGGGTGACGCTGACCCGGACCCGAAACTCGCCATGTTCGGCCAGCACCATGTGCACGAGATTCCAATTCTTGCGCCGGTGGATCAGGGCGAGGCAGGTAAGAGCTCTTTCGGGCTGCACCACATGGCCGGGAACGTCGCCGAGTGGGTCAACGACTGGTTCAACCCGGATTACTACGCCTACATGCCGGAAAAGAATCCGCCGGGCCCGGTGACTGGGCGGTACAAGAGTGTCCGAGGCGGCTCATGGAAAAGCAATCCGATGATGTTGCGGACTCCGACCCGCGGCGGCGCCTCCCCCAGTCAACGCTCCGCGACCATCGGGTTCCGTTGTGCCAAATCCGTTGCTCCCACCGTCGCGCGGTAATAGTCCACGCCGCCTGAGAATCTTCGAAGCAGAAACAGATCCGCCACTGCCAGGCACTCGAGACCAAATGGGAGGTAGCCGGCATACCCCAGGATCGGCATCTCGAACAGGTGAACGCGATCCACAAAGGGAATCGAGTATTCCCAATGGGCCAAGCTCCCGACATTCCAGAGTTCCCAGAACCAGCCGCAGATCAATGCTGACAATGCCACGACCCAAAGCACCCGCCAGTCGCCTTCGGCGGCAGAGGCAAAGATCGTCTCCACCCCTCGAATGAGTTGGATCGCGGTGATAAGCGAAAGCGGTGCGACCCACACGAGTGGAAACAGGTAACTTGGCCATCGCCCCAAGGCGACCAACGCAAAGACCGAACAGATCAGCAGCAGCCAGCCCCACCTCTGACCTCTGCACCAACTGAATTTCACCCAGTGTTGTAACCCTGCCGACAGGTTGGGATAGGCGCTCAGGCATTCCGCCGTTCCGATGACTGCAGGAAGCACGGTGGAAAAGGGCACGGTCGCCTGCAGCACATAGGCCGACGCACTTAAATCGCCGCTTCCTAGGTAATGCCAATTCTGCACGAAGCGGTTCAGGTACTCGAATGTCCACCAGAACGCCGCACTCAGAGGAAACAAGGATGCTACATATCGCGGCCGATGCAGCAACATGCATCGGCCTACTCGACGGAACGTGAGCGCGTTCACAGTCAGGATGTACCCGATCCACAGGGGAGTGAAAGTGAAGGATTGCAGAGCCCCCATCCAATCGAGTCTTGTCCAGGCCAGGAACCAGGATATGGCCGTGACCGTTAGGCCAAGCCACCCCCACCAGGGGAACCTCCGATACTCGGGAAATGCGGCAGGTTCAGGCCATGATGGGCTGACAGCACGGGAAGACGCGAAGAGGCGGTGGAGGACGGGACCGACCGTGACCATGATGAGCAGTGCAAGCCCACCAAACACCGGCCAGGAGAATGGTTCGTGGACCACCGGATGGGTTGTGGGGGGGACCCTCAGGTAAGGTTGGATGGGCTGGCCCGACAGCGCCACCCCGATCAGCGGCAAGGTGAACAACAGCACGAGACAGGCCCCACCCACAACCCATCGTTCTGAAAGGCGATTCTGGCCCTGACTGGGCCGGAACCTCAGGCCCTTCCTTTGAGGGCCCCCATTCGTGTCTACCGGGAGACTGCTTCCGCGGGTATCTTTTCCTTTGTCAGGGCGCATGTCTCACACTCAGCGATCCAAGGAACCACATACAATGCAAACACTCGCGGAACTGGTGATTCTCTTGAGCACAGTGTCTGTCTTCGCCTATTGGTTTACTCGACCTCTTGATCGTGAGGACCGGGAACTCGGGCTCCTCGCTCCGCGAGCGACCGGCTCGAGCGAACGTCATTATGCCTGGAATCGCGCTCCGCGGCATCGCTTTCACTGTGATGTCGACTTTGTGGATGAGCGTCAGAAGCGAGGGCAGGGCCGCGTCCTCGACATTTCCAGGAGCGGATGGAGGATCAGAAGCAGCCATCCGATCACACCGGGCATGGTGCTGCGGCTGACCCTTCGCCTCCCCGACGCGCAAGAGCCATTGGAGATCGATCGCACGTTGGTTCGCTGGTCTGATGGACGAGAATTCGGACTGGATTTGCTCACCATGAATCCCCTCGCCGCAGCTCGCCTGAGCGAGCTCTTTCCACCCAGTCTCGACGAACAACCTCTGGTGGCAAAGAGCCACCTGACATAGTCCGGCCTATCCGCTCAGGGCAACGGTCGAACCCGATAGATTTCCGGTGGAACGGGAACGGGCCGACCCGATACAGCAAGTTTCATCGACTCTTCTCTGCAGGGGGCACGAAGTTCCTCCTCCGACCAGCGGCGTCCCAACATGGTTTGCTCATAGGTGCGTGCGACCAGACAGGCAATGCCGACCTCCGTCAGGCCATACTCCGGCATCACCTCCACCATACCGACTTCGTGAACCGGCTCCGAGGGGGCTTCACCCTCGCAGGAGCAAAACCCGCAAGCCACCAGCTCAGGAGTGACCCTGGCACTGTAGATCACTGAATCAACCTTCCATCCGTCCGCCGGATTCGATGCCAGGCTGATCGCCTGGGCGACCAGCCTCGCGACAGCCACATGCTCCTTATGCCCTGTCACTCCGCAATGAGGATCAAGTGCCACCACCACCCCCGGGCGAACGCGCCGGAGAATGCCGGCAAGGAAGGCTACGGGATCCCCTTCTCGCTGCCATTTGCTGATAACCTGATCGGAGGTCGTACCGGGAGGCCAATCGCGGTGCGGGGCATCAGCCGGCGATGCATCCAATTCCTCCCGCAACCAGGGTCCGTTCGTAAATGGCCCGACCTCGAAACCGTCGGCGTGGAGAACGGAGGCCGCCTGGGCGAATAGCGTCGCCCGTGAGCGACCAATTTCCGATCCGCGACGCAACCCATCCCAGAGGTCGAAGCTGTTTTCCCCGCTCGTCAGACTCACCAGATAGAGAGAGGCACCCATCTGCTTGGCTCGCGCCAACAATCCGATGGAGGACACTTCGTCATCCGGATGAGCGCCGACCCACAGCACGCGACGTCCCTGCTGAATCGTCGCCACCACGCCAAGATGCTGGGATGCCGGAGTCCCGGTAAGCATCCCTGATCCCCGCACGCCAGGCGCACAGGCCGGCAATCCGCCCGCGACGAGGATCACTGCCCCGATGATCGACCAGAGCCGGAGAGCCCAAGCTACACGCAACGACATGTCTCTCTTTCCGCAGAGCGAATCAGGGAAACTCTCCCTGAACACTGATAAAGACCCGACTGGGCCCCTTGCCAACCGATAGGCCAGGGTACTTGAAGTGAGGCGGAAGAAAAAGAGGGTCTGGAGCGAGGCATCGTGCCTAACTTGCAGGGAAAGGCTCGTGCGCGCGAGGCGGGTGCCATCGAAGCACCCCGGCAAGGCACCGACGCCATCATAGACCAGCGGAGATTCTGTTGGTTGGGCGGACAGGAGGGAGGGAGCACCGGACACTGCGTGGGACTATGAATCGAGAACGGAGTCCTTTATCGTACGCTCAGCAACCTGAAGCGCAGCCGATGCCGAGCGCAGTCCAGGAGCCCGACTCAGCGCTGAGCGAACCGCGGCTAGGACATGTCCTGCGTCACAGGACTTCTGAATCAGACAGATCGCTCCTGCCGCTCTGGCAGCCTCAACCAATTCATCCCATTCGCCTCGAGCTGCGCCCGTGAACGCCACGACACTTCCCGCCAATTGCGGCCTGGTCACGGCTTTCAATGCCTCGAGGGAGGATGTTCCGGCCAGATCGAGATCTACCACCAACAGATCCACCAGGCTCGACTGCAACACGTCGAGACAGGACGCCCGGTCCCGGACGCTTCGCACCACGTGCCCACTCCGCTCCAACTGTGAGCGCAGCATCGTCCCCGCTCCACTGTTTTCCATTGCCAGCAAACAGCGCGCCATTCTCTGTCCTCCTGTCTATTTTCATGGCCAATCCTCTGGCCCCCGGTTAGCTATCGATGGCTACTGTCTCATGACAGGGCAAGTTGCAACATCGGACGGCAGCGGAATCATCGGTAGGAAGCTGTGGTTTTCCCATCTAAGCATTCGGCCTACAGAAATAGTCCCCACTCAAAGCCGAAACCATTGGAAAACTGAGCCGATTTGAACCAATTAGGTCCATACGGCACTGTAGGCAGGGTCTCGAAGGGAGAGATGGACGACAAATTTGCTCAGTCCGGGATCCGTTCGAGCAGCGCTCTGGCAGTTTCCCGAACCGTGTGATCCGGATCCGAGCCGGCGGCACGGAGCACCGCCGAACGAACCACCGACCGCTCAAACCCTTCCAGCGTACGAAGTGCTTGCGCTCGCACGAATCGGTCCTCATGGGTCGTCAGACGGAAAAGCAGATCCAGCCCGCGCCTATCCTTCAATCGTCCGACCTCCTCGATCGCTCGAGTTCTTGCCACCGGCGCATAATGTTCCTGGAGATCGGCGAAGGTCTCGGAAGGAGAAAGCAAGGTGTCGAGGGGTGTCGGTTCCGGCACGCCGATCGGATAGAGGTCCCGATCCAACGCATCGATGAGCGAGGCGGCCGGGTCTTGATTCATAGCCATCCAACCCTGCAACACGGAGGCAAGATAATAAAAATAGGGATTGATCTGGAGACTCTCCATGACTTCTACATAGGGCGCGGAAATAAGCGCACCATACTCGGGAAGTTCCTCGATCGTCACCTGACTACTATTTGTTTCTCCCACACGGGCGAAGGTGACCGTCCAGAAGATATGCGTGCCATAGAGGGAGGTCGAAATTTTCCGCCCACGCTCCTCGCGATAGCGAACCCTCAACGTCGCATCCCGAGGAGCTGATGCATCCTGCGTCACGCGGTACCCGGCGGCATTGAGTTTGTTACGAAGAATCGGCAGGATACCGAAGGAACTTCGCCCTCGCGGCTTCCCGGTATTGGCGACAAGATCCACATAGACGACCGGACGGGAAAAGATAGGCGGGGCTTCCTCAGCTTCGGAAGGAGAATCGGCCGCCCTGGCGACTGCCGGATCGAGAAGCGGCCCGGCGAGCGAGAGGACGCCCACAAGGGCAAGCGTAGAACTCTTCTTGAGCATGGAGCCACCTCCCTCCAAGCAGGCGAAGAGCGATGACTCTCACTGTAGGGAGTTGGTAGGGCCTGAACAACCTAGGACTTGCCCCAGGCAAGGGAGTGATTTTCCCTCAAAGTCGCCCTTCGTCGAGTTCAATCACATCCGCCCAGGTGGTCACAGCGGGAAGGGCGCTCAATGGAACTCCGCGTGAGTCGGCGATGGCCTGCAGCCGCCCCTGAAAGCGCTGCCGTGCGGCGTCGTCCTTGGGGCCAGACGACAAAAGGCCCTGCGACCACTGGGCAATCTCGGCATCGGTCACCTGACGGCCGTGGTGACGAATCCATTCCAGCAGTTCGGCCTCATTCCTTCCCGACAGAACCTGCTGGACGAACCGATCCGGATCGATTTGCAGAAAATCGATCAGATACTTATCGAAGCCGACCGTGATGTAGTTGTAATCCTGAATCTTTCCCACATGGCGCAACCGAATTTTATCGATGAACCGTCCGAGATGAGCAATGCCTCCCAGTAGGGCCTTCGGACTGCGAGGGTATTGTAGGTCGGTCATTGTCGAACACCTCCAAGCGAAGGATAAGAGACGGTCATTCAGCGACCCAACTTACACAGCGCCGAAGAGGATAAACAAGTGGCGCATCAGAGCGGAGCGTAACCTTCGTTGAGGGATCGATTACCCATAGCATCCAGTACACGTCCTCCGTGCCCTCTACCACCCGCAAATTCGGTCGGTGCATCCCTGCAATCGAGACCACAGACTCTTCAAGAGGGTCTTCCACGAAGGCCTCAGCGAACGAGAGCTTGAGGCATACGGTGTCGGGTTGGTCGAGAGGCGAGTACTTGCGGGAACGAAGTTGGAAGTCCTGTTCAGCGGCCTGACTTGGCGGATTTTCCCGCTTGGAGGTACCGATCGATCCCCGCGGCCATCTTGCGGCCTTCGGCGATCGCCCACACGATGAGCGAGGCGCCACGCTTGGTGTCGCCGCCAGCAAAGACCCCGTCAAGGGTGGTCATGAAGTTGTCGTCCACCGCAACCGCGCCGCGGGCATCGTACTTCACGCCCAAGCTGTCGAGCAAACCGTTCTTGACCGGGCCCGTGAAACCCATTGCGAGTAGCACCAGGTCCACATCCATTTCGAAGTCGCTGTTCGGAATCGGGATGAACTTGCCGTTTTCGAACTTCACGCGGTTCGCGTGCAGTTTCGTGACATGGCCGTTGTGACCGGTGAACTTGGTCGTCGAGACGCTCCACTGGCGGTCGCAACCTTCCTCATGCGCGTGGGACGTGCGCAACTGCATCGGCCAGAGCGGCCAGGGTGTCGAGGCGGCGCGCGAGGGAGGAGGTTCCGGCAGCAATTCAAACTGGTGCGCTTCCACGCAGCCCTGCCGGTGGGCGGTCCCCAGACAGTCTGACCCGGTATCACCGCCTCCGATAATGACGACTCGCTTGCCCTTGGCCGTAATCGACTCCTCGGTCACGGGGATACCGGCCGTGCGCTTATTTTGCTGCGTCAAATATTCCATCGCCAGATGGACACCCTTTAAATCACGCCCCGGCACCGGCAGTTCTCGCGCCTGCTCGGCACCCATCGTCAGACCGACGGCATCGAATTGCTGGCGAAGTTGCTCGGCAGTGATGTCCTTCCCGATCGTGACCCCGGTTCGGAACTCGACCCCTTCGGCTTTCATCTGCTCAAGCCGGCGGTCGATCACCCACTTTTCCATCTTGAAGTCAGGAATGCCGTAGCGGAGCAGCCCCCCGATACGGTCGGCCTTCTCGAAAAGGGTGACGCTATGGCCGGCGCGAGCCAATTGCTGCGCCGCCGCAAGGCCGGCAGGACCGGAACCGACGACTGCCACGCTCTTGCCCGTCTTCCGCACAGGAATCACCGGGCCGACCAAGCCCTCGTTGAAGCCGCGATCAATGATATTCCACTCGATGATCCGAATCGACACCGGGTCGTTGTTGATGCCCAACACACAGGCGCCTTCACAGGGCGCGGGACAGAGCCGGCCGGTGAACTCAGGGAAGTTGTTCGTGGTGTGGAGCGCCTTGAGGGCATCCTTCCAGCGCCCGCGGTAAACAAGGTCATTCCATTCGGGGATCAGGTTCACCACCGGACAGCCGGTGTTGCCTTGACAAAACGGCACGCCGCAATCCATGCAGCGCGCGCCCTGCGTCCGGAGCTTGTCCTCGGGGATCGGCTCGTACATTTCTTTCCAGTCGAGCACACGCAGCTCGACCGGCTTACGCTTCGGTCCCTCGCGAGGATATTTTAAGAAACCTTTTGGATCGCCCATTCTAATTCGTATCTCGTGGTTCGTATTTCGTATGCCGCCGGACGCTTCACACAGCGCGGCTACTTTGTTCCCTTCACCACCGCGGCCTTCCGCTCGGACAGCACACGCTTGTAATCGATCGGCATGACTTTCACGAACTTCGGCAACATCGCCTCCCAGCTGTCCAGGACGCGCTTTGCGTTCCGACTTCCGGTGTACAGGAAATGGGAAGTGATCATCTCGTGCAGCAGCTTCTTATCTTCTTCTACCTCCACCTGCTCGAGTTCTACCATGCCCAGGTTGCAGCGCGACTGGAACTTGTCCAGTTCATTCAAGACAAAGGCCACACCGCCCGACATACCAGCCGCAAAGTTCCGGCCCGTCCGACCCAACACCACCACAACCCCTCCGGTCATGTACTCGCAGCCGTGATCGCCCGTGCCTTCCACGACTGCCCGCACACCGCTGTTCCGCACCGCGAAACGCTCGCCGGCCATGCCGTAGAAATAGGCTTCACCCTGAGTGCCGCCGTAAAGGGACGTGTTGCCGATCAGGATGGTTTCTTCCGGCGTATAGATCGAATTCTTCGGCGGAAACACAATGATCTTGCCGCCCGACAGGCCCTTGCCGATGTAGTCGTTCGACTCCCCTTCCAGCACGAGGGTGATACCGCGGGAAAGGAACGCCCCGAAAGACTGTCCTGCCGAGCCGTTGAACTTGATCGTGATGGTGTCCGGCGGCAGCCCTTCCAATCCGTATTTCTTGGCGATACGGCTTGAGAGCATCGTCCCGACGGTGCGATTGAGGTTGCGGACCGGGAGTTCGAGACTCACCTTCTCGCCCCGCTCGATGGCCGGCGCACATTGTTCGATCAGTTTTCGGTCCAGGATATCGGCGATGCCATGGTCCTGCTTCTGCACACAGTACCGCGCGACGTCCGCACTCACATCCGGGAGATTCAACAGCGGGGCCAGATCGAGCCCCTTCGCCTTCCAATGGTCAACCGCCTTCTGGATCTTCAACTTGTCGACCCGGCCGACCATTTCATTGATGGTGCGGAAGCCCAGCTTCGCCATGATCTGGCGAAGTTCCTCCGCCACGAAGAAGAAGAAATTGACCACGTGATCCGGCTGCCCGGTGAACTTCTTGCGGAGCACCGGGTCCTGCGTGGCAATGCCGACCGGACAGGTGTTCAGATGGCACTTGCGCATCATGATACAGCCCTCGACGATCAGCGGAGCCGTCGCGAACCCATATTCTTCCGCACCGAGCAACGCGGCGATCGCCACGTCGCGGCCCGTCTTCATCTGCCCATCCGTTTCCACGCGGATTCGGCCGCGCAGATCGTTGAGCACGAGGGTCTGATGGGTTTCCGCCAATCCCAGTTCCCAGGGAATGCCGGCATACTTGATTGAGGACAGCGGGCTGGCGCCCGTGCCGCCGGAGTCGCCGCTGATCAACACCTTGTCTGCATGGGCCTTCGCCACACCAGCCGCGACGGTACCGACCCCGACCTCGGACACCAACTTCACCGAGACCGCAGCATCCGGGTTGGCGTTCTTCAGGTCGAAAATGAGCTGCGCCAAATCTTCGATCGAATAGATGTCGTGATGCGGAGGCGGCGAGATCAACTGCACGCCGGGCGTTGAATAACGCAGCCGCGCAATGTTCTCATCGACCTTGTGGCCGGGCAGCTGCCCGCCTTCGCCCGGCTTGGCGCCCTGCGCCATCTTGATCTGCAATTCCTTGGCGTTGACGAGATAGTGACTCGTGACCCCGAAGCGGGCCGAGGCCACCTGCTTGATATAGCTGTTCCGGGAGTCCCCGTTCGGTAGCGGATTGAATCGATCCGGATCCTCACCGCCTTCGCCGGTGTTGCTCTTCGCCCCCAAGCGATTCATGGCGATCGCCAAAGTTTCGTGCGCTTCCCTACTGATGGATCCGAAGGACATCGCACCGGTCGTGAACCGCTTGACGATATCTTTCGCCGGTTCGACCTCTTCCAACGGAATCGGTTCCGGCAGGAACTTAAACTCGAGCAACCCGCGCAGGTTCGACCGCCGCTTACTCTCGTCGTTCACCAACTGTGCGAACTCGGCAAACGTCTTGGCATCGTTGTTGCGGGTCGCGTGCTGCAACTTATAGATGGTATCGGGATTCCAATTGTGGTGTTCCCCCTGGATGCGGTAGTGGATTTCGCCGCCGAAGTCCAATTGCCGAATCGGGGCCGGTTCATATGCCACCCGGTGGCGGCGCAAGGACTCTTCGCCGATTTCCCGAAGACCGATGCCTTCGACGCGCGAGGGAGTGCCGGTGAAGTACCGGTCGATCAACTCGTGGCTGACCCCGATCGCCTCGAAGATCTGCGCGCCGCAATAGGACTGGACCGTGGAGATGCCCATCTTGGAGAAAATCTTGAGCAGTCCCTTATTGATGGCCTTGATGAACTTACCCTCGGCCGTCTGGGCGTCGAGGCCCTCCGGCAGATACCCGTCGCGTTCCATGTCAACGAGAGACTCGAATACGAGATACGGATTCACCGTGCCGGCGCCGTAACCGATGAGGCAAGCGAAGTGGTGCACATCGCGCGGCTCGCCAGTTTCGACGGTCAAACCGACTTCGGTCCTGGTACATTCGCGCACGAGATGGTGATGCACGGCGGCCACGCCGAGCAGGCTCGGGATCGGAGCCCATTCGGCGTTCACGCCGCGATCGCTCAAGATCAGGAATTTGTAGCCTTCCCGAATCGCCTGCGACGCCTGCTTGCACAGATCGTCCACCGCGGCTCCCAACCCTTCCGGGCCTTCCGCGACGCGGAACAGCATGCGGAGCGTTTTGCTCTTGAAGTGCGGGTCGGCGATCTCACGGATCTTCTGGAGATCGGCATTCGTCAGAATCGGCTGCTTCACACGAATGCGGCGGCAGGATTCCGGATGCTCGTCCATGAGGTTCGGCTTCGGGCCGATGCTCGTGGTCAGCGACATCACCAACTCTTCCCGGATCGGGTCGATCGGCGGGTTGGTCACCTGCGCAAACAGCTGCTTGAAGTACTTGAACAGAAGTTGCGGCCGATCCGACAGCACGGCAAGCGGCGTGTCGGTGCCCATCGAAGACACGGCTTCCTGCCCCTCGACCACCATCGGCGTAATCACCATCTTGAGCTCTTCGACCGTGTAGCCGAAGGCCTGCTGCCGTTGACGAATCGTAGGATGGTCCGGTTGCGGAACGTTGATCGGCTCGGGCAACTCGTCGAGCGAGATACGGTACTCGGTGACCCACGAGCGGAAGGGCTTGCGGCGGACGATATCCGCCTTCACCTCTTCGTCGTCGATAATGCGGCCCTGTTCGGTATCCACGAGGAACATCCGCCCCGGCATCAAGCGGCCCTTTTGCCGAATGCGCGACGGTTCCATCGGCAATACGCCCGCTTCGGACGCCAGCACGACAAGCCCGTCGGTCGTCACCTGATATCGGCAAGGCCGTAGACCGTTCCGGTCCAGCGTCGCACCGATCATTTTGCCGTCGGTGAAGCAGACTGCCGCGGGACCATCCCACGGCTCCTGCATTGCGGCGTGGTATTCATAGAAACCGCGCCGATCCAGATCCATCTGGGGATTGGCCACCCAGGGCTCGGGGATTAGCATCATCATCGCGTGCGGCAGCGATCGGCCGCCGAGCACGAGAAATTCTAACGCGTTATCCAAACAAGCCGAATCGCTCTGGTTTTCGTAGACGATCGGGAAGAGCTTCTGCATGTCTTCGCCGAACAGTTCCGAGTTCAAGCGCCCCTGGCGCGCGCGCATCCAATTGACGTTGCCCTTGAGCGTGTTGATCTCGCCGTTGTGGCAGATATAGCGATACGGATGCGCCAACGGCCAGGTCGGGAACGTATTCGTGCTGAACCGCGAGTGGACGAGGGCCATGGCGCTCGTCAGACTGCTGTCGGTCAAGTCCTGGTAGTATTGGGGAATTTGGTGCGGAAGCAACAGCCCTTTATAGACGATCGTTCCACTGGATAGGCTCGGGATGTAAAAGTATTCCCGTCCGTCGATCGCGGACTCGCGGACCGCTCGCTCTACGCACTTCCTGATCACATAGAGCTTCCGCTCGAATTCCTCTTCGGTGAAGATGCCACGAGCGATGAAGACCTGGCGCATGAAGGGTTCGGTCCGCCGGGCGACCGGTCCGATCATGTCACTCTTGACCGGCACATCTCGCCAACCAATGAGCTTCGCGCCCGCATCCTTGATCACGCGGGTAAAGAGGGTTTCGCACTGCTTGCGGGCTTCGGCATCCGGCGGCAAGAAGACCATCCCGACGCCGTATTCACCGGGGCCGGGCAGCTTCAGGCCGATGTCCTTCGTCGCACGCTTCAGAAACTCGTGCGGCACTTGAAGCAGGATGCCCGCACCGTCGCCGGTCAGGGGATCCGCTCCCTGGGCGCCGCGATGGGTCAACGCTTCGAGGACTTGAAGCCCTTGCTGCACGATCTGATGGGACTTCTGTCCCTTGATATCGACGACGAACCCGATGCCGCACGAATCCTTCTCGTGCTGGGGATCGTACAACCCTTGCTTGGGAGGTAAACCTGGTACGTTCATGACACGTATCTCGTCAAAAAGGCAGGCACTTACCGGGAGATCAGACGCCCCTGAGGGGGACGCTGCAGCTGCCGAGCGACTACGGTAACGATGACCATCCTTTGGGGAAAAAATGAGGGCTAACCTTACTGGATGGACTGCGAGACTGTCAAGAGAAGCGAACCACGGCCGACGGGAAAAACCCGCTTCCCACACCTTGACTTAGCCAAGTTTTCTGACCTACTATCCGCCCCATGCCGAATGGACCCACTACGCTGACTTTGCACACCATGGCGGACGTGTGGGACGTGTACCGCGAGGAACTCGATGGCGTCGAGGAACAGGTCCGAAAAAACCTCGACTCCAGCGTGGCCTTGGTCAATACGGTGGCGGCGCACATCCTCAGCAGCGGCGGCAAACGCATCCGTCCTCTCTTCGTACTCCTGAGCGCGCATCTCTGCGGATACGCCGGCCGAGACCACCATGTCGTCGGCAGTCTTGTCGAATTCATCCACACCGCCACCCTGTTGCATGACGACGTCGTCGACGACGCCGACCTGCGCCGGGGACGCAGAGCCGCCCGCAAAGTGTGGGGCAATCAAATCAGCATTCTGGTCGGAGATTACCTGTATTCCCGGGCCATTTGCCAAATCGTCGAATTCCGCAACCAGGGCATCAATGAAGCATTGTCCGAGGCCTGCCGGAAGATGGCGGAAGGCGAAGTCCTCCAGCTCTACTACAACGGCAATCCCTTGATGCCGGAATCGGAATACCTCCGAATCATCGAACACAAAACCGCGGGGTTGATCGCCGCCGCCTGCAAGATCGGCGCGATCATCGGCGGCGCAACCGAAGAACTGCAGGAAGCCCTGTTCCGTTTCGGGCAACGGATCGGCATCGCTTTTCAGTTGGCGGACGACACCTTGGACTACGCCGCCAACGGCGACCACCTGGGCAAGGCCTTGGGACAAGATTTGCGGCAGGGCAAAGCCACGCTCCCGTTGCTTCACTTGCTGCAGCACTGTTCGGACGAAGACCGGCAATTGATCAAGGATCGGATGGAGACCAGGACCCTCACCGACGAGGAACTGCGTCGCATCACCGCACTGATGCACGAATACGGGTCCCTCAGCTACGCTATGGAGCGGGCTCACGCGTTCGTCACCGCAGCCAAGCGCGACCTCGACCTGTTTCACGACAGCACTGCCAAGCGCGCCCTGTCCATCGCCGCCGACTACATGGTGACTCGCGACCGCTGAGTTCCTTCCGTCCTGATCACGCCGGTTTGCCGCTCATCGCAGGCGCGTCCCCGAAATACCCCGGCCCGACCCGGGCAAGCAGACAACAACCGTCACCAGCAACGAAAAGGATATGAACCGGCATGGCACACATCATTCCCTTCCGCGGCACACTCTACAACCCAGCGACCGTCGGCGATGTCCGGCAAGTCGTCGCGCCGCCTTACGACATCATCGACAGCGCGCTGCAGAAGACGTTGCACGAGCGGAACCCTCACAACGTCATCCGCTTGGAATTGGGATATGAACAGGCCGGCGATGGTCCGTCTGGCAACAAATACACCCGTGCGGCGGTGGCCTTAAAGGAGTGGATGACCGCTGGAGCCCTCAAGCGGGATGCGGAGCCGGCCGTGTATTACCACACGATCGAATATCAGCCGCCCTATTCGACGCCCGGCACCCCGACCCGTCTCTTCAAAGGCTTTCTGGCCACGATGCAATTGGAGGAGTTCAGCTCCGGCAAGATTCTCCCACATGAGAACACCCGGGCGGCCGCGAAGAGCGACCGATTGAATCTGCTCGAGGCCTGCCGGTCCAACTTCAGCCCGATCATTTCGCTCTATTCAGATCCCAAGAACGAGGTACTGGCTCTCTTGGAGCAGGCCATTGGGTCGACCAAACCGCGCATCGACTTTCAAGACGATGTGGGCTTTCGCCAACGTTTGTGGAGTGTGAGCGACCCGGCCGTGCTGGCGAAGGTCGTCGCGTTGATGGACACCAAACCGCTCTTCATCGCCGACGGACACCACCGATATGAAACGGCGTTGAACTATCGTCGTGCCAGGAGACAGCAGGCTGGCGCCGTGACCGGCCCTCAGCCCTATGACAACGTGTTCATGTTGTTCGCGAGCCTGGAAGACAAGGGCCTCACCGTGCTGCCGACCCATCGTGTGCCGACCACCAAGGTACCGGCCATTGCGGACCTGAAGAACCTGCTCGGGAAAACCTGCGAGATTCAGTCGTTCGTCTGGAACCTTGGAAATGAAACCTCCGTACGGCGGGAATTTCTTGAAGCCTTGCGAAGCAAGGGACAGTCGGTACCGGTTTTCGGGTTGGCGGTGCAAAAGGACCAGGCCTACCACCTGTTGACGCTTCATTCGGAACTGCGCCCCTCACAGGCCACTTCGCCGCGTGATCGGCTCGACGTTTCGCTGCTGCAGCAGCATGTCGTGCCGGCGCTCTGCCCCACGCAGCAGGAGCAGGAAGCCATTCTCTACACAAAGGACGAGCACGAGGCCTTGGATTGGGTCATCAAAGGCACGGGCACCGCCGCACTGCTGCTGAACCCGACGAAGGTTGCCGAAGTTCAGGCCGTCGCCTCCGCCGGTGAGCGCATGCCGCATAAGTCCACCTACTTCTTCCCCAAGCCGCTGACCGGGCTCGTGATGAACGTGATGGAAGGGTAAGACCGAGAGCGTAGGGCGAATAGCTGATGGCACGAGCAATGACCGCGATATTCACACAGGCTGAATCCCTGTCACCATATCTCCCATTTTACTTGCCTCCTCTCACATTAGGCGTCTTACGCCTCGCGGTGTCACGATGAAAGCCAAGATCCTCATTGTCGACGACGATCAGGACATCGTGACGATGTTGCAGGATCGCTTGGATGCGAGCGGATACAAGACCGTCACGGCGGGCGACGGCCAGCGCGGGCTCGAACTGATCGAGCAGGAGTCGCCGAACTTGGTGTTGCTCGACCTCTATCTGCCGCGCCTCAAGGGCATGGACGTGCTCAAACGCCTCGCTCAGAGCCGACAGATCGAGGAACTACCCGTGATCGTGATGACCGCCGCCGGCACTATTCCGGATGCGGTCGAGGCGATGCGCCAGGGCGCCTACGATTTCCTCACCAAGCCGCTCGAAAAGGATCACCTGCTGATCGTGATCCAGAAGGCGCTGGAGCGCGATTCCCTCAAGCGCCAGGTCGCGGTCCTGAAGTCGGATCTGCGCAACCGATATGCCACGATCGTGGGCAACAGCCCGAAAATTCGTACTGTCATCGAATCTGCGCAGCGCGCGGCAAAGTCCGACGCCGGAGTACTGTTGTTGGGCGAGAGCGGAACCGGCAAGGAACTCTTCGCACGCTCGATCCACCAATGGAGCCCTCGTCAAAGCGCGCCGATGGTGGTCATCAACTGCGTGGCGCTCACCGAAACCTTGCTGGAGAATGAACTCTTCGGTCACGAGCGCGGGGCCTTCACAGGAGCCGACCGTCAGCAGAAGGGCAAGTTGGAAATGGCCGAAGGCGGGACGGTCTTTCTCGATGAAATCGGCGATATGTCGCTTCCGCTCCAGGCGAAGTTGCTTCGCGTCTTACAGGACCGGGAGTTTCACCGAGTCGGCGGAACCAGGCCCGTCTCGGTCAATGTGCGGTTCATTGCGGCCACGAACAAGGACTTGAAGCAGGCCGTCAAGGCAGGACAATTCCGGGAGGATCTGTTCTTCCGGCTCAACGTGGTCAGCTTCACCCTCCCGCCCTTGCGGGAACGGACGGAAGATATTGCAACGCTGGCCGACTTCTTCTTGGAGCGCCACGCCATCGAGGCCAAGCGGCCCGGCATGACGCTCAGCACTGCGGCCCGCGCTGCCTTAACCCGCTACCCTTGGCCGGGAAACATTCGAGAGTTGGACAACGTCATCTCCCGCGCGGTCGTCCTGAGCCCGAGTGACGTGATCGAACCGGAAGTCCTGGCCCTGTCACCGGACGAACCACTCCGGGCGGCGGGAGGAGACGAACTCCCCTACCTGAACCTGACCTATCATGAATCGATGGAAGCCCACAGCGCCTACATCATTGAACGGGCGTTGGGCAAGGCGGGAGGCAATCAGACGAAGGCTGCCGAACTCCTCGACCTGCAACGAACCTACCTGGCCAGACTCATCAAGCAGCGCAAAGCCACTCCCGAAGAGCAGTAGAACAGCGTCGGTGGTGGTTCATGAAGGGTATCTCCTTTTGCCGCACCGGCAAGGCTTCACGAAATAGCCGTACGCTACAGCCTATACGCGCTCATTTCCCACGAACTGCTGACGTGCGGCGAGGCTGATCAACCCGGCAGCGGCATCATGCTCGACTTGAGCGTATCGGTCGGGCGTTCCGACATCCGTCCAGTACCCGTCGAAATCATACCCGACGATGCGCTCGCCGTCCTGAATGCCTCTCACGTAGGCATCGATGATCGAGGATTCCTTCCCGGCCGGCAACGAATGCAGGAGCCTCGGATGGAGGATATGGATGCCGGCAAACATACGGGCTTGGGTCGGTTCGGTTGAGGCCAGGCCTCGGCCCGTGATCCGGACCACCTCGCCCCTGGCGTTCACCTCGACCAATCCCCATTTCGCTGCATCGGGATCTCGTCGCAACACCATCGTAGCCGCAGCCTGCTGCCTGTGGTGAAACGCGATTACGGCACCGAGATCCAACTCAAACAGCGTATCCCCATTCAGAACCAGCACCGGTTCGCCGTTAAAGTTCGGCTCTGCCTGCTTGATCCCACCACCCGTGCCCAGGATCACCGGCTCCTGCGAATAGGTCAGGCGCAGACCGAACTTATCCCCATCTCCCAGCGCCCGCTGAATCATCGGGCCAAGATGGTGCAGGTTAATGATGGCCTCGTGGATCCCATACCGCTTGAGGAGGAGGAGATTCCAAACAATGAGGGGCGTCCCTGCGACCGGCAATAGGGGCTTCGGAACGACGTTGGTGAGCGGTCTCAGCCTGGTGCCGAACCCCGCCGCAAGGATCATGGCTTTCATCTTCTTCTATCGGTAGAAGTGAAACGTAAGACGTCAGATGCAATTCCGTCGCTCACGTCTACCGTTTCACGCTTTTCGTTCTAGCGCAGTTCCGGCACATAGGGCGCGAGATGGCGCTGCAGGATCGCCAGTTCAGGATACTTTCCAAGGTTGCGTTTGACGTAGCCCAACACGCGCGGGATATCGGCCAGGAACTTGGGGTTGTGCTTGACGCGGTCGATGTAGACGAATCGTCCCGCCGCCTTGAGGTTCCGCTGAATGCTGGTCAGGTCGAACAGTCGACGGAATGCCGCCCGGTCCGCCCAGCCCTGCTTGTGCGACGCCAGCCCGTCCAGGAATCGGTCGATGAGGTGATCGACCACCGCCTCGTCCAACTGAATGTAGGCATCCTTCAACAACGACGCAAGGTCGTAGGTTGCCGGGCCCATGAGGGCGTCCTGAAAATCGATGATCCCGATCCGATCCCGATCCACCATCAGATTCCGCGAATGGTAATCGCGGTGAACGAACACTTGAGGTTGGCCTGCCAGCAGCTCGGCAATCCGATGAAACTCGGATTTGATCGCCTGCTCGTCGGCCGACGCCATCGGCTTCCCGTTGCGGGCCACGATGCCGTATTCCAAGAAATGGTCGAACTCCCACATCAAGAGCGGCACATCGAAGCGACGGTGGAATGCGATGCATCCAGGCGCGGCCGGCGTCGTCCCCTTCACCTGGAACTCCACGAGTTGCCGAATCGCCTCGCCGTAGAGAGATTGAATCGTCGCGCGATCCGCATCGCGGCAGGACTCGGCCAACGTCAGATCGCCAAAATCTTCCAGATACAGGAGCCCCGCCTCGCGGTCATAGTGATAGAGCTGCGGAACCGTCACCCCCGTCTTCCGAAGATGCGTGAGCACATTCGTAAAGGGGAGTTCGGTGATTTGCACCGAGGAGCCGCTGACCGCTTCCTCCGATTGCTTGAACCCTTCCGGCTCCGCCAACTGCATGAGGATGACCCCGGCGGGAGGCCCCTTGAGCGTCACACGGAAATATCTGCGGTTCGACGCATCGCCCGCCAACTGAACCATAGCGGCAAACGCAGCCCTGAACGGCAATTTGTTCGCAACCGTCTGGGCAATGCGATCAGGATCAGGAGGTGCAAGCGGTTTGGCAGGTGCGGCAGGATTTGTCGTTGTCATATGTGGGCATTATATCCAAAACTCTTCGAATGGCCAGCAGAAACTCCCCCATTGCAACGCGCGTGTGCGTGAAGCACGTTGTCATCGCTCACGCTCCATGCGTATGCTGGGTCACGAAAGAAAGGAGCCGCCATGCAGTACGTGCACCTCGGTCGATCGGGGGTCCGTGTCAGCCGTCTCTGTCTCGGCACGATGAACTTCGGCCCCCATACGACGGAAGCCGACAGCCATCGCATCATGGATCGCGCCCTGGAGCTCGGCCTCAATTTTTTCGATACCGCAAACGTCTACGGTTGGAAACTCGGGAAGGGCGTGACCGAGCAAATCGTCGGGCGCTGGTTTGCGCAAGGCGGCAGCCGACGTGATCGGGTCGTCCTTGCCACGAAGGTTTTCGGCCGCATGGGAGAGTGGCCGAACGAGCAACGGCTCTCGGCGCTCCATATCAAGCGTGCCTGCGAGGACAGTCTGCGCCGTCTGCAGACCGACTACATCGATCTCTATCAAATGCACCATATCGACCGGGATTGCCCGTGGGATGAAATCTGGCAAGCGATGGAACAACTGGTCCGAGAGGGCAAGGTCCTCTATGTCGGCAGCAGCAATTTCGCAGGCTGGCACGTGGCGCAGGCGCAGGAGTCGGCAAAAGCGCGCCATTTTCTCGGGCTCGTGTCGGAACAGAGCCTGTACAACCTCACCGAGCGGACCGTGGAATTGGAAGTCATTCCCGCCTGCGAGGCTTACGGCATCGGACTGATCCCTTGGAGCCCTCTCGCGCGAGGCATGCTGGGGGGCGCCCTGGCCAAGGCCGCGGCAGGCCGCAGAGCGGAGAAGGATGTCATGAAGCATATCGCCACTCACCGGACAAAGCTCGAGGCCTACGAAAAGTTGTGCAAGAAGCTGGGCGAAGCCCCGGCTGATGTGGCCCTCGCTTGGTTGCTGCAGCAGAAGGCCGTCACGGCGCCGATCATCGGCCCGCGCACGCTGGAGCAATTGAACGGTGCGATGCGCGCGGTCAAGCTTTCCCTGCACCGCGAGACGCTGAAGCAGCTCGACAAGATCTTTCCGGGACCCGGCGGTCCAGCCCCGGAAGCTTACGCCTGGTAGCGCAGACATTACTGGCCTGTCAGGAGCCTGACGACACAGTCAGGTTCCGCGCAGGACTCATTGATTCGCCCTGCGCGATCGTCCTACAGACGTCCTAGAAAAATTTCCCTGTCGCCGAATGCCCCACCCGCGCCAAACGCGGCTCCAGGCCATGCGATCAGGCGCCCCTTCCTGCCCCACTCAAGATTGCCTTCCAGCGAACCGAGAGAAAGATAGGAACGGCATCAGACTTGCTGTTCTACTCAGTGAGGCGCGCACCTCGTCGGTATCACGAAGGTTGGTCGGACTCACCACCAACACGAGGGGGAAGTTATGCGTACCTTACGCCGCGCCGGATTCAGTCTCTGCCTCTTCACCTTTCTCACCGCCATAGCCCTTCCTGCTTTTTCTCAGCAGCTACCAGCGGAACCAGGCGCTGAACGGCTCATCAACGAAGACGTGAACGTCGTGGCCGGACTCTACATCCGCGAGTATTCACTGGCCGGGAACGGCATTGTCGATTTCAAAACCGCCCGCCAGATCATTCAAGCGGAACACAACGCCTTCGGAAACACCGTGGTCGAAACAATGCCGTACCCGCTCTTCTATTGGTACGACGAGCAGGACACCGGCGATTTCCACATGTGGGTCGACCAGAAAGGTGAAGGCTGTCGCTGCGACATCGTGCCCTACGTGGCAATGGCGGGAGAGTGATGAAACCAGACGTCCGAGACGAACAGCACCATCGAGATAGACGCATCTCGCGTCTCACGTCTGCCATCCCGCGATTGCCGCATGTGTCCCCCGGTACCGGGACCTTTTTTCCCGACGGCAGCACAAGCTTTCCGGAGTCCGGACATTCCTGCCGGGTTGGAGGACAAGCGACTGTTTCCGTTCTCGCAGCATTCGCGCAAGGCGCGGGCTGTCCAATGAAGAACAGTGTGAACACACACATCTTGTACGGAGCGACGAGAGACTACGCAATCAGCGCGCCTGGTCCCGACGCCGGTACCTGCGTAACGACCTGCCATCACCGCGTCTCTGGGCTGCTTCGTCGTTTCTATCGCGGGATATCGTCGACCAAAGAAGGACAGCAGGCGTTGCGACGCAAGCGGCACTATCCTTGCTCCCTTCATCGTCCCTGGCAATCCCTCGACCACCGGCAGCAGGGAGGTATACGCGCATGAACGCCCATCAGGTCCATCCACGGACACAGGCAAAACGCACCGCAGCGGCCCCGTCGCCGGCGCTCGCATCACAATGTCCCCTGTGCCGAGGACATCTCGTGGCCGACGTCTATGTCGACACCATCGATGCCGGCGGACATGTGTGGGTCCGCGCGCTCCGTTGCGTGCAGTGTCGAAAGATTGCGGATGCCGCAGGGGAACCGATCGAAAAGCACTACGGGATTCACCGGTTGAAACGCGGAAACCTGACGCCACAGCACATCGGAGATGAGGTTACTCCGTTGGGAACCTAGTGATCCGGTGAACCGATAAATTGGTCCGGTTACGGAACGACGGGGTGCTAGATTCGCTCTCGCCCCAGCACACTCCAAACCAAGCCACCGGCCGAGGCTCCGGCGACATCGGCCACCAAGTCCAGCACATCGGCTTCCCGAAACGGAACAAAGAGCTGGTGAATTTCGTCGCTCGCCCCGTAGCAGGCGCAAAAGGCAACGGCATAAGAAAATGCGGACTGCGCAATGGTTGGACCGGCGGCGTGACGGCAGGCTCGAAAGGTGAGCGCTCCAAGCACGCTGTACTCGCAGAAATGCAGCACTTTGTCCGACACTTCTTTCATGAGGGAAGAGACCGCCTCCGGCGTGGCAGAGAGCGAGGACCCATAGAAGATCAACGCGGCATACGCCGCCACCGGGCCCCAATACCAGAGGTTCAACGCGATCGAACGGTCCTGAAGATGTTGCGCGGAAGGGGATGCGATCTGCTCAGACGACATAGGGCCTCACTGGTCGGGGCTTACGCGAGTTGCATGATCACGCGTGTTCGTTGCAACCCTCATACCCCTATGACATACTGCGCCTGACTCTGCAACAAACTTCACGATGAAAGACATTCGCCTCTGCTTCCTCTGGCATATGCACCAGCCGTACTACACGGACCCCGTGGCGGGGTCCGCGAGTATGCCCTGGGTGCGCCTCCATGCGACGAAGGCCTACTACGACATGGCCTTCATTCTCGAGCAGTATCCACACGCTCGATCGACGTTTAACTTCACCCCGTCGCTCCTGCTCCAGCTCGAGGAATTTTCAACCGGCCGCGTACGAGACCTTTTTCTCGAATACGCGCAACGGCCGGCGGCCGATCTGACCTCGACCGAAAAGGCCTTCCTCATTCGTCATTTCTTCTCAGCCAACTGGGCCACCATGGTGCGTCCTTTCCCGCGCTATCACGAGCTGCTGGTCAAACGCGGCACGGACGTTCAGGGGCGGGACCTGGATCGCATCGCCAAGACGTTTTCCACGCAGGACTTCCTCGACCTTCAGGTCTGGCACAATTTGGCCTGGTTCGGGTACGGCAGCATGAAACAGTTCCCCCGGCTCGCCGCCTTGCGCGCAAAGAACCGCGGATTCACCGAGGAGGAAAAGCAGGAAGTGCTCGCGCTCCAGCAGGAGGCGATCCGACGAATCGTGCCGATGTATCGCGCGCTCCAGGATCGGGGCCAGGTCGAACTCACGACCACGCCGTTCTTTCATCCGATCCTGCCGCTGGTCATCGATACCGAGTTCACCCGCCGCGCGCGGCCCGACCTGCCGCTCCCGGCTCGCTTCCATGCACCGGCGGACGCCGAAGCCCAGATCCAACGGGCGGTTGAGTACCATACCCGCACGTTCGGCCGAGCCCCGGCTGGGCTCTGGCCGTCGGAAGGCTCCGTCTGTCCTGAAATGTTCCCGATTCTCGCGAAGGCAGGGATTCGCTGGTTGGCCACCGACGAGGGCGTGCTCTATCGCTCCATTCAAATGGCCCACCAGGCCTGGAACCGCCACTATCATCTATACCAGCCCTATCGCACCGAATTTTCCGATCCCCCGCTTGCCATGCTGTTCCGGGACCGCGACATTTCGGATGCCTTCGGCTTCGTTTACCATAAAACCACCCCGGACTCGGCGGCGGAAGATGTGCTTCGCCGCGTGCGCAGCCTCGCCCATGACATCCCCCATGCCCAAGGCATCATCCCGGTGATTCTGGACGGCGAAAACCCCTGGGAGCATTACCACGACGGCGGCGAGCGGTTCCTCTCGCTGTTGTTCCAGGCGTTTGAACCGGACGGACTGCATATCGGCCACGGCATCCGTGTCAGAACGAGCACGATCGGTGACGCGCTCGGAGCGACGCCGCCGACACAACGCCTCACCCAACTCCACTCCGGCTCCTGGATCAACCAGGACTTCAAGATTTGGATCGGCCACTACGAGGACAACCGCGGGTGGGACCTGCTGCAACATACGAGGGCCCGGCTCCTGGAAGTCACCCCGTCGTTGCCGCCGGATCGCGCGCAGGCGGCCTGGGACGAGTTGTATGCCGCTGAAGGTAGCGACTGGTTTTGGTGGTACGGCGACGACTTCGACACCGACTACAAGCAGGAGTTCGACCGGCTGTTTCGCACGCATCTGCGTAACGTGTGGACCTATGCGGGCCTGACGCCGCCGGACATGCTCAACGAACCGATCGTCAAGGTGAGGACGGCCCAGGAACTGGATCTCGTGCAGCTCCCGGTTACGTTCGTCCAGCCCACGATCGACGGCGCCGTCTCGAATTTTTTCGAGTGGCGCGGGGCCGGCATGATCAATCCCAACCCACCGTTGGGCGCCATGTGGAAATCCGAAGGGCTGTTTGCCGCAATCTTTTTCGGCTTCGATCGGGAGCACCTCTACCTGCGGCTCGATCCGGACGACCGGTCCCAATCCAGGCAGGAACAGTGCACGGCGGACCTCACCATCTCCTGCGGCATCCAGCAATACCGGCTCTCCTGCTCACTCGCACCGACCGGCGTCCACACCTTCATCGCCAGCCAGGCGGACGACACTGGAAGTTTTCACGAGCTTCGGCAGTACAGTTCCATTGCGCGCGGCAGGATCCTCGAATTGGCCGTGCCGTTCAAAGACTTCGATATCGCCGTCGGCGACGAAGTTCGGCTGGTGCTCACGGTGTCCGAGAATCAACTGGAAGTGGCGCGATACCCGCACCACAACCCCGTCACCTTCCAACGCCCCGGCGACGACTTTGAATCGGCGATGTGGAGAGTATAGGGGAAAGGACAAATTGCTGACCGCATAATTTGGCGATGTGTCCTACGACTATTCCATTTGTCCTTCGACTCTTGAACTCACCAGATCGCTGGATTACCAAATCAACCTTGAGGAGACTCGATGCCTGAGTTACGACGCGATCCGATCGTAGGACGATGGGTGATCATTTCCACGGAGCGCAGCGGCCGGCCGCAAGACTTGATCGTGCCCTGCCCGCCGGTCGCTTCCAATGCGCTTTGCCCGTTCTGTCCCGGCCAAGAACGCCTCACGCCGCGGGAGATCCTCGCCTACCGCGCGTCCGGATCGGAGCCCAACGGTCCCAATTGGCACGTGCGCGTGGTCCCGAATAAATTTCCGGCGCTCCAAGTCGAGGGCGAGATGGGACGGGAAGGCATCGGGCTCTACGACCGCATGAACGGGATCGGCGCGCATGAAGTCATCATCGAGACCCCCAACCACAGCGACGGCCTCGGCGATATTCCGCCCAAGCGGGTCGAAGACGTGTTGTGGGCCTATCGCGACCGCATCCTCGACCTGAAAAAGGATCTTCGGTTTCGCTACATCCTGATCTTTAAGAACCACGGCGCCGCCGCCGGGGCGACGCTGGAGCACAGCCACTCGCAATTGATCGCACTCCCCATCGTCCCCACCAACGTGATGGAGGAGATCGACGGGTGCCGCGCCCACTACCAGCAGAAGGAACGCTGCATCTACTGCGACGTGATGCGGCAAGATCTGGCGGACGGCGGCCGAGTAGTGGCGGAAAACCCGGAGTTCGTCTGCATCACTCCGTTCGCACCGCGATTTCCCTTCGAGATGTGGATCCTGCCCAAGCGGCACGCGGGCTATTTCGAGGAAAGCCAGCGGGGGCAATTCGAATTCTTAGCCCCGATCCTCTGTGAATCGCTCAAACGGATGGACAAGGTGCTGGCTAAACCGGCCTACAACTTCATGCTACACAGTTCCCCGCTCCACGAACGGACCGGGGAGTTTTACCACTGGCACTTGGAGATCATCCCCAAATTGACGCAGGTCGCCGGATTCGAGTGGGGCACAGGCTTTTACATCAACCCCGTCTCGCCCGAGGAATCAGCCAGCGCCCTTCGCGACGCTGAGATCTAGCAGCATGTTGGAAAGCTCGGCGGTGCTGTGCTCCACCTCGTTGATTGAGCCATCACCTGACGCCGGCACACGAGACGGGCGACGTTCCCCCTCATCAGCATCGCCCTCGGAGTTCTGTTCTCGCTCTGTGCCCTGGAAGCGCTCCTCCGGTTCCTGCTCGGCCCTTTACGGTTGGTTCCGTCGCCTCGCCGAATAGCGCAGGGCTCTCCCTCACCGATCATTCGCGACTCACTTCAGAAATCGTGAATCACACGCCCTTCTTCGAATACGTCGCCAATACGCGACGACACGTACATTTTGTCCACGCCTAACACATCAACAAGACCCCGCGTGCCACACTCATACAGTTTGACAAGATCCTTCGACCGGCCAGGCATTTGTCCAGGTGAAATGGTTGTGTTTCGATGCGCGAATGGCATATGTAGGTCTCGTTAGTAAGGGTATTCAACGAGGCGACTGCGGACGCGCCGAGAACAAGGAGCGCAACAATGGCTATTCGGAACACCCCGCCACTCACTCGACACAACGGCGACCTTGCCATGACGGCCACACAGGCTGACTGGAAGGACACACCGTTCAACAAACCCTTCAACATGATGGAAGAGTCATCGCGGTTTCACAAATGGCTCGCCGCCGGATCCGGCCTCCTCTTCCTCGCCATGAGCGGCTTGCTCCTGTACCAAATCCTTCAACTCTACGGAAAGTAGTTCGCGGCCAATCCAGCGTCCTCGTACGACAGTAAAAGGCATGGTCGACTCACGTCCTTTCATGCCGTCTTGATCAGCTCCGGCCGGCCTATGGTGCCGCCAGCGTACCGCCGCGGGTGATTTGCAATCCTTCCGTCTCGGGCCGTATCATCGGCCCATGATCATTCAACTCAGCCATCCCCCTCGCCAGGTCGAGATCAAGGGACCAAAGCGCAGCAAAGAAGTGCTGCGGGAACTGAATCTTGTAGTGGAGGCCCATCTCGTCATCCGCGGCGACGAACTCGTCACCGAGGACGAACTCCTGCGCGACACGGATCAGATCGAAATCCGGCCGGTCATTTCCGGAGGGGTATAGCGGTCAGCCATCATTGAACGCTATCCCGCAACCCAATCATCCCTCATGCGGAACGCCGACAGCCGAATCCCGAAAGCCGGCACAGAATCATGAACTGCACGAAGTGTCCCACCAGCACCAGAGCGGTCATTGGATTGCCGCGGCACAATGCCGCGTTTTGCAAGGCTTGCTTTACCGAGTTCGTCCATGACCAGGTTGCCCGCGCGATCAAGTCGCAAGAAATGTTCGGCCGGGAAGATCGCATCCTCGTGGCCGTCTCCGGCGGCAAGGACAGCCTCGCGCTCTGGCATATCCTCCTCACGCTCGGCTATCGCGCCGACGCGCTCTACGTGAACCTCGGCATCGGCGGATACTCCGAAGAATCGCATCGCAAGGTTCAGCGATTCGCCGAAACGGTGGCGGCACCGAAAGGGGCGACACTGCACGTGCATGTCGTGGAACAGGAGGCAGGCGCCGGCATCCGCGAACTCTCGATGGTGATCCATCGCCCGACCTGTTCGACCTGCGGGACGATCAAGCGTTACCAGTTCAATCGAGCCGCCATCGAACATCAGTATGACGTGATGGCCACCGGCCATAACCTCGATGACGAAGCCGCCCGTTTGCTGGGCAATGTCCTGCACTGGCAAGAGGAATATCTGGAGAAACAGGGCCCGTCGCTGCCTGCTTCGGTGGAGGGATTCGCGAAGAAGGTAAAACCGCTCTATCGATTGACGGAGCGTGAAATTGCCGCCTATGCCATCGTCAATCGCCTCGACTACATCGTGGACGAATGCCCGATGGCCAAGGGTTCGAAGATGCTGCTGTACAAGGACGTTCTGAACAAGCTCGAGACAGAGTCTCCAGGAACCAAGCAGCGATTCTACTGGGGATTCTTGGATAAGCAAAACAAGCCGGATGCTCCCGCCGAATCCATGGCGGAAAAGGATCAGCGTACACTCCACCCCTGCAGTTCCTGCGGCCAACCGACCACCGCCGACGTCTGCACCTATTGCAAGATGATGGCGAAGGCCAAGGCCACCGCTCCGCGCTAACCACGCTGTACCCACATGGCCATGAGGCCCTACGCCATCCGCTCCCGTTCCGTTCATGCGACGTACTTACGCGGCTCAGGCGGAAGGTTTGCGGGCCGATAGGGCGGTTGTGCCTTGTCCCAGCGTTGTCCGACACTGGCATGGAGCAAAGCGGATGGAGGAATCGCCCGCACGGCAGGACGGACGGTGACAAACGGCGGCTTGTAAGAATCGTGCATCGGCATCATCAGTGGATCGCCGATCACGTCCGGCAATCCACTCGCGCCAACAGAACCCCATGCGGCTGCACCTTCGTGAGCATCCAACTCAGCGCGAGGTCGGAGAGCACGGTTTCCTGATACCCCCCGCCGCTATCCGCATGGATGCCGGCAAACCACACCGGTTCGACTCCTTCACGCGCGCCCCATAAGCTCGGGGCGAAGCTTTCGCGCCTTTCGTCGATCGCCACCGCGTGATAACCGAACCGCACGTTCGGATGCAGCGCCGTGTCGTGGAATCGGAACAGGAAATGGCCGAGCCCGCTGAAAAGCCCAAGCGGGCTCCCGAGGGCCCCGACGGTATCCCACACGCCGATAACTTCGATCGTCAAGTCCTGACACTGATAGTCCGGAGTCCTTCCCATGCAGCACACCACCTCGCAGCAATGCGAGATAGAGATTCACGACTTGGGCGTCGTAGGGAAGCCTCCGCAGGACCACCTTAAGGGCCTGGTCGACTGCTCACGAAACAGAACGGCCGGCACCCCATGGATGGGCATGCCGGCCGTTCGCCTCGCAGAACCTATGACGACTCAGTTGCTCCTTAGTGAGCGGCTGCCGACTTCACCTTCCCCGACGCGATGAAAGGCATCAAGGGCAGGTTTGTCGCATCCTTGTGGACCTTGAGGATGGCGATCGCACCGCGCAACGCATCGGTCAAAGAATGCGTCACGATCGGCACCACGCCTTCCCCCTTATCCACCACCATGTCCATGATCGCGGCGCCTGCCGGCGGAACCATGTAGGTCTGCACGCCCCGGAGACGGTTGGCAGGATTGCCGCTCTCCCAGACATCTTCCCACAACTCCGCGATCGGGTGGACCGCGGAAAAATTGTTCGGACCGGTGTTCACGAAATAAAACCGCACCCGCTCGTCCGGCTTGGCTTCGAGGAAATGCCCGCCGCTCTTGCTGTGCACCGGGTCGTAGCGAAAGACGCCGCCGTTGAACACGACATTCTCATACTTCCGATCGAACATGCCCTGCACGTCGTCCGGATCTTTGTATAGCTCGCTCTGCACCAGAACATATTCGCGATCGGCAACGGGCATGGATTTCTTATCCTTGGGGTCCACGATGATGGCACCCATCATCCCCCGCGCCACGTGCTGAATCATCGGCGACGCGCCGCAGTGGTACACGAAAATCCCCGGCTCTTTGGCTTCCCAGGTGTACTGGAGCGACTCACCGGGACGGAGTTCCCGGTAATGCATCAAGAAATCGGTCTGCGCAGCATGGAAATCCATGGAGTGCGGACGGCCGTTCGTCTCCGGATTCGTGAAGCTGAAGTCGACCAGATCGCCCTGCTCGACCCGGATCACGGGACCGGGATACTGATTGTTGAAGGTCCAGGCACTGTACGTCGTGCCCTCGCCGTCGACGACCACGTCGGTCTCCACGGCCGTCATCTCCACCTTCACAGTCTTCGCTTCCACCGCTGCCGCCATCGCGAACAGCGCCGCGCATGCCAATGCAACACACTGTCTTCCTCTCGCTTCAGCCTCCTTGTTGATAAATGACTCACCGACCGTGTCACTCTAAAACAGGAAGACCTGAAATAGTATGGTTTTCGTCATATGCGCATGATTCGCATGTCGCGACTTTCAGGTTCAACCGATGTGATGCACTTGTTTCGAGAAATACGACGGCTCATACCGCGGCATTTTGCATCGTCTCCCCCGAGTGTGTATAAGCTGGAAAGGTGATACAACGGACTGCATCCCCTCAGCACCACTCCGAATCCAGTACCGGCCGCGCGGCGAGATTTCGCTCCTTGGCTGTGCGCCTGTTGATGCTGCTGGTGCTCACCACAACTGAGTTCTTGGCTGCCACTGCCGGCTTGGCGGAGACTGCGGGCAGTTCGACGCCGATTACCCTCCGTTTCGTCTCCTGGAAGCCCGATCATCCCCGTGTCTGGGATGAAGCGATCACTCGTTTCATGCAGGCATATCCTCAAATTCGAGTGCTTCGGGAGTTGGCCCCCCACAGTTCCACCGCGTATCACGACCTATTGACGCAGAAACTAAAGAACCACGACGAGACCGTGGACATCTTCTTCATGGACGTGGTGTGGGTCCCGGAGTTTGCCGCGGCCGGCTGGACCCGCCCGCTCGATACGGAATTTAGGCCGGAAGAACGCGCGGAATTTCTCCCTGCCACCATTGCCGTCGGAGAATTTGGAGCTCACATCTACGGGGTGCCGAGCCGCATCGATGCGGGACTCCTCTACTACCGAGCGGACCTGTTAGCCAAGTACGGCTTTAGGCCGCCTGAAACCTGGGAAGAGCTCATTCGGCAAGCAGACGCCATCACCGATGGGGAACGCAGAGAGAACCCGACCCTGCGCGGCTATTCGGCCCAGTTCAAACAATACGAAGGCCTGGTCTGTAACATGTTGGAGTTCGTAGACTCCCACGGCGGCACCCTCCTGACCGCGGACGGATCGCGCGCGACCCTCACGTCACCGGAGGCGCTTGCCGCCACGGCGTTCGTGCGCGAACGACTGATCGGCTCCGTAGCCTCTCGCGCGGCGCTCACCTACCAGGAAACCGAATCGCTCGCGCTGTTTCTGCAAGGCCATGCCGTCTTTCATCGCAATTGGCCCTATGCCTGGGAAGTGACCAACAACCGGACCCGCTCGAAAGTCGCCGGGCTGGTCGGCGTGGCCCCATTGCCAGGATTCAGTCGAGGACGCCATGGCGCCACTCTCGGGGGCTGGCTCTATGGGATCAGCGCCTATTCACAACATCCGGCCGAGGCCTGGCAGTTCATCAACTTTCTGTCGACGCCGGCCATGCAACGCTGGTTCTCCCGAGAGGCCGGCATCGCGCCTTCACGGCGATCGTTGTATGACGATCCCGAGTTGCTTGCCGCCAACCCTCAACTCAGAAATCATTTGCACGTGTTGCAATCGGCGGTACCGCGGCCGAGAACCCCTATCTACCCCGCGCTATCCCACCTCCTGCAGAGCTATTTCAGCCGCGCCCTTTCACTGGAGGAGTTCGACCTGCCGCGAGAAGCTGCCGTTACGGACGCGCAAATCAATCGATTGCTCACCTTCACCAAGGCCGGCCCATGAACACCGCCGGCGCCGACCCCAGACAAAGGGACCGGATCGCGGCCTGGACGATGGTGGCGCCCGCCCTCCTCGTGACCGGGCTGTTCGTGCTGTACCCGGTCATGGACTCGCTGTGGCTGAGTCTGCACCGCCTGTTCGTGGGTGTGCCGTCGCTGGGCCAACCGTTCGTCGGGCTGGACAATTACTTGGCGCTGCTTCGCGATCCCATGGCGCATCATGCCTTTGCCGTCACCTTGGCCTACGTGGTCCTTTCCACCCTGTTCGAGTTACTCTGTGGCCTCGGCATCGCGCTCGTGATCCACGAGCGATTTCGTGGCCGCGGGCTGGTCCGCGCAGCCATCCTCATTCCCTGGGCCATTCCAACCGTCGTTGCCTCGCAACTCTGGCGTTACATCTTCAACGATCAATACGGCTTCGCCAACTTGTTGTTGTTCGGAGACCGATTGAACGAATACGTGCCCTGGTTGGCCTTCCCGGGCATGGCCTTCGCGGCGATCGTGCTGGCGGACGTCTGGAAAACCTCGTCCTTTGCGGCGCTGCTGATCCTGGCCGGACTCCAAGTCATTCCCGACGACGTCTACGAGGCGGCGAGAGTCGATGGCGCGAATCTGTGGCAACGGTTCCGCCACATTACATTGCCGCTCCTGAAACCGGCGCTGCTGCTGGCGCTCTTGTTCCGCACCATGGATGCGTTCCGCGTGTTCGACCTCGTCTTCGTCATGACGCAGGGCGGTCCAGGCGACGCCACCCAGGTACTGCAATTTTACGGGTATCAAACCCTCTTCACCGAAGGTCGACTCGGCGAGGGCTCGGCCATTTCCGTGGTCGTGTTTCTGACGATTCTGTGCCTTTCGTTGATCTATCTACGTGCGATCGGCTCGTCACTCGTGGAGCGACGACAGCCATGAATCGGCGCATGCTGCTCATACTCGGTATCGTACTCACGGTGGGAGTGAGCCTCCTGCCGTTTCTCTGGTTCGTGTCGGCGTCGTTCAAGTCTCAAGCTGAGATCGAGGCGGCCCCTCCGACCTGGTGGCCCTCCGGCAGTTTGGGATTTTATCGCAGCGCCCTCATCGACCATCACCTGCTCGACTATGTCGCCAACAGTGCCATCGTGGCCGGATCAACGACCCTGCTGGCTTTGGCCATCGGCATTCCCGCCGCCTACGTCCTGGCGCGTCTTCCTCTGCCCGGCAAAGGCGCCATCATGGCGCTGCTGCTCTGCATCTCCATGTTTCCACAAATGGCAATCGCCGCTCCGCTGTGGCGGCTGCTCGATTCGATTGGAGGCCTCAACCGCCATTGGGGCGTCATTCTCCCCTACACGGCCCTCACGCTCCCGTTGGCCATCTGGATTCTTGCCAGTTTCTTCAGGGAGCTGCCGGCCGAACTGGAGGACGCCGCCCGCGTCGACGGCTGCGGACCCTGGACCACGTTGTGGCGCATCATGTTGCCGCTGGCCTCGCCCGGCATCTTTACGGCGGCGATCTTGATCCTGATCTATGCCTGGAACGAATTCTTTTTTGCGCTGCTGATCCTGACCCAACCGGAGCGGCAGACCCTGCCGGTCGGCATTGCGCTGTTTCAGGGAGAGTTCACGATGCCCTGGGGCGAGTTAGCCGCTGCATCCGTCGTGGCTACGTTGCCGCTCATTCTCGTCGTCTTGCTCTGTCAGCGGTGGATTATTAGCGGGCTATCGGCCGGCGCCGTGAAAGGATGACAGGATGCCCAAGACGAACGACGAGGGGTGTAAGACGGAAGACGCGAGACGTGGCATGATGCGGCCAGTATGCCAGCATGTGCCGAACGAACTTTGAACCGCCGGTCGGACAAGAGTGACGTCGTCTATGGCTCAGCTTGAACTGCGTTCCATCTCCAAGTCGTTTCGCAAGGTCGAGGTCCTGCGCGAGATCTCGTTGCGGGTACCGGACGGCTCGTTCACGATTCTCTTGGGTCCGTCCGGCTGCGGCAAGTCGACGCTGCTGAGGATCATCGCGGGGTTGGATGCGCAAACCTCCGGCCAGGTCATGATCGACGGCAAGGCCGTCGACGCGCTGGCCCCGGCCGAGCGCGATATCGCAATGGTATTTCAACAGTACGCGCTCTACCCGCACTTATCGGTGCGGGAGAACATGGCCTTCGCGCTCAAAATGCGCCGCGCGCCTCGGCAGGTGATCGAGGAGCGCATCGCTGAAGCGGCGCAGCTGCTCGACATTCAATCGCTCCTGGATCGAAAACCACGGGAACTTTCCGGCGGCCAACGCCAACGCGTCGCAATGGGCCGAGCCATCGTGCGGAAGCCGAAGCTCTTTCTTTTTGACGAGCCGCTCTCGAACCTTGATGCCCAACTACGCACGACGATGCGGGTCGAGCTCAAGAAACTTCAACAGCGGCTGCGTGCCACGATGGTGTACGTCACCCATGACCAGGTCGAAGCTATGACGTTAGGCGACCAGATCGTCGTCCTGGAAGGCGGCCATGTTCGACAAGTCGATCCGCCGGATCGCCTCTACGGGGAGCCGGCCAATCCCTTCGTGGCCTCGTTCATCGGCACGCCGGCGATGAATCTGTGGGAAGGGCAGATCGTCGAGACTTCGGGACAGTCGGTCTTTCGGACGGAGGGCTTCGAGATCCCACTGCCGGCGGGGCTGCACATTCACAAGGGGCTACAGGGCTCGTCGGCGACCCTGGGCATACGCCCTGAGGATATTGTGATGGAGCCATCGGCCGGAGCGCTGGCCCTGGAGACGACCATCGAACTGATCGAGGATCTGGGCGCGGATCTCCTGCTGCATGGGCGCATCGGCCCCCTGGGGATCTCGGTTCGCACCGGCCGCCACACTCCAATCGCATCGGGCCAAGCGGTGCGCCTCTACGTGCCGACTGCCAAACTGCATCTGTTTCAAGAAAACCGCCGTGTCCCGTAAACACGGTGTCCTCTTGACTGCCCGCCCGACTCCCTTATCTAAGAGAGTATGATGATGCGCGAAGCCCGCTTTCGCTTGCATTGCTCCAGGAGACCCCGTAAGCTGCCGAAAGGATTGCACTCTTGATGGCGACCTCCCAACGCGACTACTACGACATCCTCGGTATCCCCCGCAGCGCCTCGGCCGACGACATTAAGAAGGCCTTTCGACGTCGTGCGCGCGAATACCATCCCGACCTCCATGCTGGGGCTAAAAAGTCGGAGATGGAGAAGAAATTCAAGGAATTGAACGAAGCGCACGAGATCCTGTCCGACCCCGACAAACGGAAGAAATACGACCAGTACGGACACAACTGGGAGAACGCTGAGGCCTACGAACGGGCTCGCCAGCAAGCCGGCGCCCAACCGGGCTGGGCCGGCACCGGTGCGACCGGCGGTGGAGGATTCGGCGGGAGCGGCGGCGACTTCGGCGACATCTTCGAAACGTTTTTCGGCGGTCGCAGCCGGGGCAGTTCGACGGGATTCCCCGTCGACGGCGAGGACCTGGAAACCGACGTTGAGCTCACCGTCCGCGATCTCCTGACCGGCGTCAGCAAACGCGTGGAACTCTCGGAACGGATTACCTGTAAAGCGTGCGAGGGAAAGGCCGTAGTCCGCGGCCGCCCCTGCGTCGTGTGCGGCGGCTCCGGCACCCAGATCGACAAACGCAAGATCGAAGTGCGAATTCCGGCCGGAGTAGAGGATGGGACGCGTGTCCGCATCGCGGGCAAGGGCCAGCCAGGCATCAACGGCGGGAAGCCAGGAGACCTGTATCTACGAGTGCAACTCGAACGGGACGGAGTGTTTCGCCAGAAGGGCTCCGATGTGCACGTCACTCTACCGGTCTGGCCTTGGGAAGCAGCCCTCGGCGCCGAGGTGATGGCCCCCACCTTGACGGAACCGGTCAAAGTGAAGATCCCGGCAGGGAGCAAGTCCGACAGCAAGCTGCGGCTGAAGGGAAAGGGATTGCCGACCTCAAGCGGTCAACATGGCGACCTGTTCCTCAAGCTCAAGATCGTGATGCCGCAACACCTGTCGGAAGAGGAACGCGCCCTGTACGAACAACTCCAGCGGTTCCACCATACCGATCCGCGAGCGGACGTCTTGGCCGCCGCCCGACGCAATTCGACCTGACCCGACAGACAGGCCGTTCGCCATGCAGATCCTCGAATACACCCTGTTCGCCTTCAGCTCGCTGTTCGTGATCGTCGACCCGGTCGCGGCCGTGCCGGCCTTTTTAGCCATGACCCCGCGGGACTCGATCGCGCAGCGCCTCCGGACAGCCCGGGTGGCGTCACTGGCGGTCGTCATCGTACTGTCGGCCTTCGCGTTACTCGGCCAATCGATCCTGAAAACCCTCGGAATCACGCTCCCGGCCATCCAAGTTGCCGGTGGCCTCGTACTATTGTTGGTGGCACTCGACATGCTGCGGGCACAGCGCTCGAGCGTCCAAGAGACCGCGGAAGAAACCGCGGCCGGAACGACCAAGGACGATATCGCCATTACCCCCTTGGCCCTTCCCATGCTGGCAGGTCCGGCGGCGATTTCGACCGTCGTCTTGTTGGAAGCCCAGGCCAAGAGCCTGGCCGAGCGCGCAGCCTTGTTGGGATGCCTTGTACTGATCGGATTGGCGAGTTACAGTATATTAGCGATCGCGGCCACGGGCGCAAAGTGGCTCAACCCCATCGCGGAACGCATCATCTCCCGCCTGATGGGGCTGCTGCTGTCCGCTCTGGCTGTCCAATTCATGTTCAACGGGCTCAAAGAAGTCGGACTGATACCGCAAGTCGCCACGCACTAACGCTCACAAACCCGAAGGAGGAACGAATGACGACGAAGCTCTTCACATTTGCCACGGCCTCTGCAATCGCCTGCGCCTTGACCCTGTCCCCGGCCTGGGCCAACTACGAAGGCGGGCACGGCGGCGGCGGATACGGCAAGGGCGGTCATGCGATGGGCGCAGGCATCATGGAAATGATGATGCACGGCGGCGCCGGGCACCTCATCCGCCACCTGCTGAAGCATGAAAAGGAAATCGGCCTGTCTGCCGAGCAAGTCGCCAAACTCAAGGACATACAGCTCAATCTCGACAAGACCCGCATTAAGATGGAGGCCGACGTACAGGTCGCCGAGCGCGAGTTGAAGGCGTTGACGGACGATGAGAAATCCGACCTGGGCGCGATCGAAGCCAAGCTGAAGCAGAGTGCGGACCTGCAAGTGGCCCTCCGCATGGTCTCGATTAAGACGCGCCGGGAAGCCCTCGGCGTGTTGACCGCGGACCAGCGCGCGAAGGAAAAAGTCGAGCATGAGAAGGCCATGCAGCAGCACAAGAGCATGGGCAAGGGTGCTCCGCAGGGCAGCAACCCCCATGGCAGCTCCGGCGTAAACCCGCACGGCGCCAACCCCCACGGGCAGGCGGCCCCCCAGCAGTAACGGACGACTTATCGTCGAAGGGAGGATGACTATGTTCAAGCAGGTTGCCATGAGTGCCCTCGCCGTCGGCGCCCTCTGCCTCGTCACCACCCCCGCCTGGAGCGATAAGGGCTCCAAGGGCAAGCACAAGGACGAGGAATGCAACGTCGCGGAACTCATCAAAGACGCCAAGGTCACTATCGACCAGGCCATCAAAACCGCGATCGAGAAGGTTCCCGGGACCGCCGTCGAAGCCGAGATCGAAAAGAAGCACGACAAGACGGTGTGGGAAGTGGAAATCCTCGGGGCCGACGGCAAGATGACCGAAGTCCACATCGATGCCGCCACCGGCGACGTCATCGACACCGAAGCGAAACACGAGAAACACGACAAGAAAGAGAAGAAGCACTAAGTCCCTCCGTACCGGGCGGGATCGAATCGATCCTGCCCGGTCGTTCCCTTTCGCCTCTCCCATTCTCCTCCAAATACCCCAGCTTCCCGCGCCGATTGACCCTTTACGGGATTCTGTGAGAAAGTTTGCCTCTTCGCCGATCGTTGCGAAGGCACATTGCTATTCCCTATAGAGGACTGACCATGACGAGCAATCCGAAACACAAAAGCCACGACCTTACCGATGGACCTGGACGGGCCCCTGCCCGCGCGATGTTGAAGGCCGTCGGGTTCACCGATGCCGACCTGGAACGCCCGCTGATCGGCGTCGCCAACACCTGGATCGAGGTGATGCCCTGCAACTACCACCTGCGCCGCCTGTCCGAGCGAGTGAAGGCCGGCATCCGGGCCGCGGGGGGAACCCCGATCGAGTACAACACGATCGCCGTCTCAGACGGCATTTCGATGGGTACCGAGGGGATGAAGGCCTCGTTGATCAGCCGTGAAGTGATCGCGGACTCGATCGAACTGGTCGCGCGCGGACATCTGTTCGACGGCGTGGTAGCCCTCTCCGGCTGCGACAAGACCATCCCCGGCACCGTGATGGCATTGTGCCGTTTGAACATCCCGTCGCTCATGCTCTACGGCGGTTCGATCATGCCGGGACAGTTCCAGGGGCACGACGTGACCATTCAGGACGTCTTCGAGGCGGTCGGCAAACATGCGTCCGGCAAGATGACCAACGCCGAGTTGAAAGACTTGGAAGACCATGCCTGCCCAGGCCCCGGAGCCTGCGGCGGCCAGTTCACGGCTAATACGATGGCGATCGCCTTTGAGTTCCTCGGCATCTCGCCGATGGGACGCAACGGCATCCCCGCCATGGATCAAAAGAAAGACGATGTGGCCTTCGAGACCGGGAAGCTCGTCATGGAGCTCCTGAAAAAGGACGTCCGGCCGCGCCAGATCATCACCCGTCGTTCGATCGAGAACGCCATTGCCGCCGTCGCCACGACCGGCGGATCGACCAACGCCGTGCTCCACCTGCTCGCGGTGGCGCGCGAAATGGGCGTGCGGCTGACGATCGATGACTTCGACAAGATCAACCGCAAGGTGCCGTTGCTGGCCGACCTCAAGCCGGGCGGACGGTTCATGGCATCGGATCTGTTTGCCGCAGGCGGCACGACGCTGGTCGCCAAGCGATTGATCGACGCCAAGATTCTCCACCCCGATCAAATCACGGTGACTGGCAAGACGATCGGCGAGGAGGCCAAGTCCGCGCAGGAAACAGCGGGGCAGCAAGTACTGCGGCCCATCTCAAACCCGATCAAGCCCACAGGCGGCCTGGTCATTCTCAAGGGGAACCTCGCGCCGGAAGGCTGTGTGGTAAAGGTCGCAGGCCATTCCATCATGCATTTCCGCGGCCCGGCGAAAGTGTACGATCGTGAGGAAGACGCCTTCGCCGCCGTGAAGTCCGGCAAGATCAAGGCCGGCGACGTAGTGGTGATTCGTTATGAAGGGCCTTCTGGAGGCCCCGGCATGCGAGAAATGTTGGGCGTCACCGCCGCCATCGTCGGGGCAGGACTCGGCGATTCCGTCGCGTTGCTGACCGACGGCCGGTTCTCCGGTGCCACGCATGGCTTGATGGCAGGCCACGTCTCGCCGGAAGCGATCAAGGGCGGACCGATCGGTGCGGTCAAGAACGGCGATATGATCACCTTCGACATCGCCAAGCGAAAATTGGATGTCGAACTCAGCCAGAAGGAAATCGCCTCGCGCCTGAAGAAGGTCAAGCATCCCGCCCCGCGCTATCTCTCCGGTGTCATGGGGAAATATGCGCGGCACGTGTCATCGGCCTCGGAAGGCGCGATGACCAATTGACATGACACGTTAGACGGTAGACGTGTCGCGCGTGTTATTAGACAGCGCGGGACACGCGGACAACACCACCTTGAGGACCGTGATGCGGCAATTCGTTCAGCGACTGCTTCGCATCACGGTCCTCGGTTTGTGTAACTTCCTCGCGCATTCTCCCGCCCAAGCCGCTGAATCAGCGGTGCCCCCCTGTATCGATTGGCAGACCCGCCATCCGGAGTGGCTCTGGTGCGACGATTTCGAGAGCGATCGCCTCGAGAGTTATTTCGAACACGACATTCGGCACGGACGCTTCGTAAGAGAAGGTGGCGTCGGCACCGACGGATCAGCCGGCATGCGCGCCGAGTACTTACCCGGCGATCCTCATGGCGGGTTTCTTCATGTCGCGTTTGGCCGCACGCCGAGCCCCTATATGAAGCCGGTCGACGCAGGCACCGCCCGTTACCGGGACATCTACTGGCGCTTCCATCTCCGGCTTCAGCCCGGCTGGACCGGGGGTGGAGCCGATAAGCTCACCCGCGCAACGATTCTTTCAAGCGATCGGTTCGCGCAAGCCGCGATCGGCCATCTCTGGAGCGGCGCGCCACCCGACTCGGACCCAATCCGGCTCTACATCGATCCCGCATCGGGCACGGACGAGTTCGGGACCCTACGGACGACCACCTACAACGACTTTCCACGCCTCCGGTGGCTCGGAGCCGCCGGCGGCTCGACGCCGCTCTTTTCGGACGCCAACGCCGGCCGGTGGTTTTGCATCGAGGTGCACATGAAGCTCAATTCCTCCACCGAGGCGGACGGCCTGCTCGAATATTGGATCGACGATCGGCTCGAAGCCCAACGCAGGGGAATCAACTGGATCGGCGGGTATTCGGACTACGGCATCAACGCAGTATATCTGGAAAACTATTGGACCAGCGTGCCGTTCTCGAAGATCCAGGCACGCTACTTCGACAACTTCGTCGTGTCGACGCAACGGATCGGTTGTAGAGCAGGCGAACCGGGGCCGTAGCCGCCTGCCGCCACCCTGTCCACAGTACCGGAGTCCCCTCCTCGGCCTACCGGCCCACCCCCAATTGCTTCATGTACTCAGCGTTGTCCCAAAAGAGATGCTCCTCGGCAATGCACCCGTTCTTCCACTTGGCAACCATTGCCATCGGCAACTTGACCGTCTTGCCCGTGGGAGCAATGGTCTTCCCATCGGGCAAGGTCATCGGCTCAGAGAAGGTCGCTTCTAAGATCCCTGTCGTGACCGTCCATTCTCCGGAGCCGAACGCGATAGGATGCGCGGTGATGCGGCTGTCGGGCGCGCCGTTGAACAGTCCCTCGATATCCTTCACGTGCGGTTCGATGCCCTGTGTCGTTCGGCCATCGGGAAACACCACCTTCACATCCGGACAGTGAATCTCTCGAAACAGGGTCATGTTCTTTCGCTCGCTGTAGGCCTCGAAATCGAGCCGATCAAAGCGCGTGAGATTGGCTTGCGCGTGATCATCGACTCCCTTGTTGGATTCCGCAGCTTGCGGCACTCCCGGAGATCCGAATGGAAGTGCCAAGACGAAGATCGCGCATGTCCGCTTCATGACTCACCTGTTCGCTGGATGCCTTTCACATCACGTTCAAGGTCTCGGCGGCTGCGAGGGCGCCCTGCTCAGGTTCGACGGCACATCCATTCCACTCGCTTCATCAGAGTGTCTTGTGGGTCCCATCACAGAAGGGAGGATTCTTGGTGTGCTTGCACTGACACAAAGCCACCGTCTTCTTCTCGGTCATGGTGAACTCCATGGGGGTGAAGCTGGTCCCCTTGTGGGCCCCATCGCAGAACGGTTGATTCTTCGAACGTCCGCACCGGCACCAATAGTAGGTGCCCGGCTCCAACTCCATCACGACCGGCTGCTTGGCTGCAACGACTGGCTTTTCCATCCTGCTTCCTCCTGTCTGAATGATTGCGGCAATAGGTTTCGAACGATCGCACGTTACCTGTTCATATCGACAATGGCAACGAGGTCCTCTCGTCATCAGACTCGCTCTCGGCACTTGAGGCACGGGGCCGACGTCCCACGATGCCCCCTCCAATGACATCCTGCACGAGGGCCTGCATCAGACAGCCGGACACCTGAATCGTGACGCCCTGTCGATGCATCTCACCCAGAAGCCTCTTCCCCGCTTCATCGATGAATGTGACTTCCCGAAGGTCGGCGTGCTGGACTGCCCCCCCGGCTTCCTTCATCCGCAGCCAACAGGCCAACAGCTCCCCGACCCAGGGACCGACCAGTCGCCCGGAGAGGACGATGGTGGTCCCATGACCTGAATTCGACTGCGTGATCTTCAACATGGTCTGCCGAGCCTCCGCTGTCATGCTCGAAGCGGCTCCGATTACAACATCCGGAAGCCATACGCCGGCTTGCGTGCCTCAGTCGTACCGGACGCAGGCGCCTCGCTCAACCGGCGAGCGATCGCTCCGTCGAGCGACCACTTCCCACCGCCGATGATGGCTAACACCAGACTCATCGCTATCACGAGCAAGTGGTATTCAAACCCTTCCCCTTGCTGTTGGCCGAACCAGTTCATGAAGAATCCCTGCGGCCAATGCACCGTCGCGACCGCACCCGCCATGATCACGATGAAGCTGGCCGCCGTGAAGCGCGTCAAGAATCCCGCGATCAAACCGAGGCTACCGATGGATTCCCCGATGATGACCAAGAACGCGACCAACCACGGGAGCCCCATCTTCTGGGTAAAGAACCCCATCGTGCCTTCGTACCCAAATCCGCCGAACCACCCGAAGAGCTTCTGCGCTCCGTGGGCGAAGATCACGCTGCCCAACGACACCCGCAGAATCAACCCTGCCCATGACTCGTCCGTTTTAAAGAACCACATGTCGAACCTCCTTGTTGTTGGGATCACATGCGTGTCCCTGCGACTCGATGATGAACCAGTCCAGTCACCCATTCCTTTGCCAGTAGACCGACCATGATCAGAGGCAGGGCCAAAAGCATGCCGTACCACCAACCCCAGATCGTTCTATGATTCATGGCCTCACCTCCCGGTCCTGATGTCACGCTTGCCCATGATTACAGCAAGGGCTGTTCCACCTCACATCAGGTCGGGGATGCCTTGGCTAACTTATTGTTTTGGTTCTGAATTGCCGGAATAACTGAAGCGAATCTTGAGAGAGGACGAAGCGTGTGACGACGTGGAGCAGACGAGGGTTCGTCAGGTGACGAAGTGCATCGTCACGATCGTGGACGGGACAGACCGAGTTTCTTGATCTTCGACGTGAGAGTCGTCCGCTTGAGGCCTAGTCGCGCCGCGGCGCCGGTGGGTCCCCCGATCACCCACTGCGACTCTCGCAGCACTCGAAGGATCTGCTCGCGCTCGGCCTCGTGCAGGGTTGAGTTCGAAGGTGGCGGGGCGGCTTCGTCCAGTTTGAGTTCCCCGATGGGAACCTGTAGTTCCTGCCCCTGGCTGAGGATCACCGCTCGTTCGATCAGGTTCTCCAACTCACGGATATTGCCGGGCCACCGGTAGCGTGAGAGCGCCTCCAACACCTTGGCGGGAATCGTTTCGATCCGTTTCTTCATGCGGCCAGCATAGTGCTGGGCAAAGTAACGGACCAACACGGGGACATCTTCTCGCCGCTCACGCAGCGGCGGCAGGGTCACGGGAAACACGTTCAGACGGTAAAACAGGTCGCTGCGGAATCCCTTCTGGTCGACTAGCGCCGCCAGGTCCCGGTTGGTGGCTGCAACCAACCGCACGTTCACTCTGATGGTCCTGGTGCTCCCGAGGCGTTCGAATTCCTGCTCCTGTAGAACACGCAGCAGTTTCGGCTGCAATTCGAGCGGGATCTCCCCCACTTCATCCAAGAAAATGGTTCCACCGTCGGCCAATTCGAAGCGGCCGACCTTTTGCGCGATCGCTCCCGTGAAGGCGCCCCGTTCGTGGCCGAAGAGTTCGCTTTCCAACAAACCAGTCGGGATAGCCGCACAGTTAAGCTTTACGAACGTCCGCTCGCGCCGACCACTCAGACGATGGATCGCCCGGGCGATGAGTTCCTTGCCCGTCCCGGTTTCCCCTTGGATCAACACGCTGGAGTCAGTCGGAGCGACCACCTCCACCTGCGCCAGTACCCGCTTCAGCCCTGGGCTCTCACCGATGATATCCTCAAAGGCGCCTTCGCTGCGGATCTCTTCCTCCAGGTAGAGTTTCTCCTTGGCCAGTCGATCCTTGAGTTCGACGATCTGCTGAAAGGCCAAGGCATTCTCCACGGCCACGGCAACCTGCCGACCGACCTGCTGGAGAAATTCCAGATCCGCCTCCGAATAGGCCGCCTTCTTCAGACTGAGGAAACCCATCGCCCCCAACCGGCCGGCTGCCGTGGTCAACGGCACAAAACAAAAGGACTGGGTCCCATCTTCCGCCATTTGGGTAGTGACCAGGGGCCAGCGGCGTTCGCCGGCCAAATCCGAGACCAGCAAGGATCGCTGTGTCTTCCAGACCACCCCGGCAGGACAGTCGTCGACCGGTGATTCATGCCCGCCGACGAGGTCTGCCGGGACATTGGCTTGAATACTCTGCAACCTCATGCACTGTTTCACGGGATCGTAGAGAGAAAGGTCCAGAAAGTTGACCTGGACCACGAGGGGCAAACGCTGGGCAAGTTCACGCAGGAGTGGGTCGAGATCCCGATGGGCTGAGATCGCCTCGGCAACGCCCAGCAGCGCGTGATATTGGGCGGCAAGCCGTTCCCAACTCACTGCCTGCCGACCGTCCATCATAAGGGGTTCAGATGCCATGTCCGAGTCTATTGTGCGAGACTTGTTCCGGGAAAGCTACGGCAAGATAGTGCCCGAGACGCAGGCGAAGTACCAGCACTTTTCTGGGGTTACGGCGAGGAATTGAGACGGACAACGGGCCTGGGCAAGTCAGGACGAGGCTAGGGCTTGACTTGAGGCTTGGCCGCCGTGGTTCGCGGCAGGAATTGTAGGTCGATGTGATCGTAGACGAAATAGCAGGGTTCTCCGGATTGCTTCGGAACGACCGCCAAGGACAGAAGGCCGCCCGCCCCATTCAAGGGGACCTTCACATGCCGTTCTCCCTTGACCGGCAGGGACAGCTCTATCCGTTGCCGATCCGATTGCAACAGCAGCTTCCCCTCCGCACAGACGATACCGGTCAGATTCACGTCCAGAGACTCTCCCGCACCTGGAACTCGCAGGGCAACCGCCGTCGCGCCCAGTTCGGCGCTATTGTAATCCTGCACCACGCCCACGTAGTTCGGTCGGTTAGTCGGCTGAAAGCGCAGGCCCGTTCCCTGTCGTTCCGCAGGCAGCACGATCGTTCCTGCTTTGCCAAACAGCACGGACTTGTCCGCCGACAAGTATTCGAAGGGATCCAGATGCTGTTGCAGCTGAAGTTGATAGACCAGCGCGCTTTCGTTGGTCATGCGCCGGCGTTTGTTCGCCGGCAGCCGTTGGAGTTCTTCGAAGGAAAGGAGCCTCGTATAGAATGGCATATCCGCGCGATCCCGATCGGAGTCGAGAAAATAAGCACCCCAGGTAACGTCAAGATACCGCCACTTCCCCGCCAGCTTGACCTCCACCCCCACATGCGACATCGCCTGGCCCTTGGCGGTCGTCCAATAGAATTCCACGCTTCGGACCTGCAATCCGAGTCGATGCACCAGATCGATATAGACGGCCACCTGGTTGCCGCAGATGCCGGCGTTCGCCGACAAACAGGCCTCGACCGTCGTGGGTAAATCCTCCGGCGTCGCATGGAGGCGATATCCGTATTGCAGCGAACTGACCCGCTGTTGGACAAAATTCATCGCCGAGAGCGCGAGGGCGAATTCTCGCACCTGACGCACGTCGGTCCCGCTTGGCCACGGGACGTACTTGGAAACATACTCCGCATCCTGCTCGATCGTCTTGAGCGCCGACTCGACAACAGAGGTTGCAGCCGTGGCTGGTGCTTCTGCGCAAGCAGACGGAATGATCCCCGCATAGAGGCTCACCCCCAGCAGCAGGCACCCACACCACCATGAGAATTCGGCATTCATCGAACCGCTCCGGCGAAACAGACAGCAATTGCAATAGAGAAATCATAACAGGATGAGCTTCCGAGTCGAGGAAGATTACGAATCGAGCAAGCTGGCACGAACGCTAGGAGGACGGCTGAGAACGCCGTCAAGAAACGATGTCGAAGAGCAAACCCCGTACAGCTAAAGCGCGTCGGCCGAGAGGGTCTCCAGGCGCTCTTCGATGCAGGTAGCACAGAGGGTGGCGTCGGGCTGCTTCTGCAGCCTGGGAATCGCAATGTCACAACGGCAGACCCGACAGATGCCGTAGGAACGCGCTTGCATACAACTCAGCGCGCGGTCGATATCCCGCAATTCTGCGGAGGCCCGCTGGATCAGCAGATCTTCGAATACCTGTTCCTGACTGCAGCAGCGAAGATCGAGTGTTTCCGCCAGTTGGAACTGTTGACTCTGCAGAATCTGCAGTTTTTGGATTCTAGTCGCCAAGGCGAACCGAGCTTCATGCCACGTGCGTCGGAGGGCGGCAAGTTCGAGGCGACGGGACAGAGTCTGATCGAGGAGAGAAGTTTCTTCTAGGACTTCCATGCGACACCTCCATGCTAGGGACTGCTTCGAGAGTACCGCCCCCTCGTCACGGAGGTGTCAGGAAGATCTCAAGGCCGGGTTAACAGTCGTGAGAAGCCTTCGCCATACCGGTCATTTTCCACCGGCCCGGCCTCGGTCGATCACCGGCCCCCAACTGGGCTCCATGTCCCGACGGGCCGTCTCCATAAAGCGTTGTTCCGCCGCGCTGTCGCGGCTTCCCTTGGTGAGGGTGATGGAATGGACGGAGAAGTAGGCCGGAGTGCCCACCATCCGCAGATCCGCAATCACACTTTCTAACGGTCGTCCCCAAAACGCTTCAAAGTAGTGGGATTGAACGTCATCGGCAGCCTTGTCGTTCAGCACCATGGTGGAGGCACCGAGTTCATACTCGCCCATAAACGCGCTGGCCGAGGCGGTGACAAGAGTCTCGCTCTGTTTGACCAGCTCTTTGGGCAGCAGATACAGGGTAATCTCGCGTGTCTTACCGTACCCCTTTTCTCCGACCGTAAACGCCACAGCCGCATACCGTCCCGGCGGTAGGTTTTGAACGTAGGCTGTGCCGCCGCCCGCGCCGGACGCCGGCTTGACAATACTGGTCGGAATCAGTTTTGCCCCCTGAAACAGATCCTGCTCCCGATCCACTCTCACCAGGTATACGCGGTCTTCGCTCCCGGGAAGCCATTTGTCTGTCTTGATCGTAATCCCGACCGCCGCGCTCTGCTGGTCCACGGGCTTTGTAATATTGACCGGAGGGACAAACTCCCCGGCCAGGCGCTGGAACGGCTTCTTTGGTTTACTGGCACAGGCGACGGTCGTCAACAGCACAGCGGCAATGAATAGAACAAACACTCGGCTCATATACGATCTCCCTGGGTGGCCTCTTAGACAAAAAGAGGACACAGTGTAGGGAAATTGACGATGAGCCTCAATACGTACGATCGGGGGGGCCCGAGCGGGCCCCTTCTAGGGAGCTGGGGCCGGTTGGAGGTCTGATGCGGTCTTGCTCTTGCTTTGGCTTTCCTGGGATAGACGGCGGAGCACGATGGTGGCGCGTTCCTCCAGCCGTTCCGCCTCACCGGACCGCTGCCGGCGTCGCAACAGCGACGCGTAATTCTTGAGCGTTTTCGCAAACACTTCCTGGTCATACCCGCTCGACCGGTCAAAAATCGCGATGGCTTGTTTGTACAGGTCTTCTGACTGGTCCAGCCGATTCTCCGCTTGATAGAGGCCGGCGAGATGTCTCATCTCGCTGGCAAGCTGAGGATGGTCTGCGCCTTGCTGCTTCTCTCGAATAGAGATGGCCCCTTGGAACAACGGCTCGGCTTGGGAGTACAACCCTTGTGCATCGTACAGCTGCCCCAGCCGGCTCATGGCATCGGCCGTATCGACGTGGTCGCTGCCGATCGACTTCTTAAAGATCGAGATCGCCCGCTGATACAGTACCTCCGCCTGCTGGTACTGATTCTGCGCCTTATAGGTATCTGCAAGGTTGACGAGGTTCCTGGCCACGATGGGATGATTTGGACCGAACGCTTTCTCGTGAATGGTCAAGGATCGCTGATAGAGCGGCATCGCCCGGGGATGTTGCCCCTGCGCCTGATACATCTTGGCCAGGTTGTCGCGAGTGATCGCGGAAAGGCTATGCTCCGGTCCCGATCGCTTTTCGAGGATGGTCAGCGCCCGCTGGAGAATCGGCTCCGCGTCCGCATAGCGCCGCTGTTCCTGATACACGACTGCGATGTTGTTCAAACTCTCGGCAACCTTGCTGCTGTCCGCCCCGAAAACTTTTTCCCGAATCTCCCGCGCCCGTTGGTGGAGGGCCTCCGACTGGGTAAAGAGTCCTTGCATGCGGTAGAGTTCGCCCAAATCGGTCAGGCTGGCGGCGGTCTCCGCATGGTCCGGTCCGTAGACCTTCTCGCGGATGGCGAGCGCCTGCTGAAAGACTTTCTCTGCCTCGGCAAAACGGCCAAGATCCCGATTCACCTCGCCCAACTGTCCCAACGTCTCCGCCAAGCGCTTACCACCCGGGTCGATCGTTTCCGCCTCTTTTCGCGCCACGATATACTGCTCTTCGGCGTGGGTATAGTCGCCCGACCGGAGGGCGGCATTCCCCCGCTCCATTGCCATGAGCCAACGCTGATCTTCGGCACAGCCCGCAAGCGTAACAGCAGCAAGCGCACTCATGACAACGGTCTGCACGATGGTTCGGCGATCCATAGACACGATCCTATCTGGGAAAGAAGATGGTTGAGGTGTGTGGCCTTCGTTGCAGCCCGGCCGGGACGATTACCAGTACAGACTTACCCCGCGCAGCCACCTCAAATCAACCCCGTCGAGGCCAGTGGAGGTGGCGAAAGTAGCTTCCGTAACGAATTCAATCAGTTCTAAAACGTCCGTAAGGAAACCTGAAGAGATTTGCCGTGGGACTGCAGCATTATGCCGTGATGGAGGTCAGACGGCTCTGGGTGTTTCTTCCACGAGGGGCGCGAGTTTGGCGATTCCCGACGTGTCGTAGGGCAATACGCTGAACACCTTGGCAACATTGATGGCCGGCTTGCCGGGACGAAGAATCTTTTGCGCAAGCGTTGCGCACCAGGAGAGAGGAATCAGCACGAACGTCGGCAGCCACAGCACTGTCAGGTCAGGATTGGCTTTTCGAAGGTGATCCAACAATGCCTGCTTGGTGGGCGATACGGGATCGAGCAGATTCAGCGGACTCGGCACGCTGTCCCACTGATCGGCCATCCACGCCAAGAAGCGGCCGGAGAACCCCACATCCACCACCCCCAGCCGGTCACTGGATGAACCCACCGCCACAAAAATGTTGCCGAGCCGTTTGCCCAGGCGACCGGGGGGATCGAAATCGCGGTAATCCACCAGCGCACCGGGCCTCACGACTTTCACCGAGATGCCCAGTTCCTGCCCGAGACGCACCGCCAGCTTTTCCGACTCCAACTTCCCCCAGACATAGGGACCGGATCCTTTGCTGTCCGGCTCCAATGGATGGTCGTCGCCGATCGTGCGCCCATTGGCCTGCGCCAGCACCGCAAGACTGCTGACATGAACGAAATGTTTGATGCCCGCCGCCGCCGCGCCACGCACCATCTGCTCGGTGGCATCCAGCGAGTTGCGTTGATGCTCTTCCCACCCGCCGGCCGTTTCGGCCGCCGCATGGATCACCGTATCGACCCCCTTGAACAAGGAGGCCGGCGCACCGGAGGCCACATTGGCCACGACATACTCGGCGCCGGCGATGCGTTCCCAGGGAGAGGGATCCCGTCTGGCAACGATGCGCACCGGTCGGCCACGCTTCAGCAGCGACCGTACGATTTCTTTGCCCAAGAATCCCGTTCCACCCGTCACGAGGACGCCCCGACTCTCCACCGGTTTGGGCGCGGCGGCCGCAAGGGCCTTGGTCTCCGCAACTTTCAGCGCCTGGGCCACCCGGTCGCAAATGCGGACAGTCTCAAGCAGGCTTTCCGGCGACAGCGGCGATGCCGTGCCGGTCCGAACAGCGTCGTAAAACGCCGTAAACAATTCGGCCAACCCGGGGTAGCTGCGCTGGCTCTTGAGAAATCGATTCGCCATCGCGGCCGTCGTGCCGGTCAGTAGCTGCCAGGCTTGACGATAAGGAGCGAAGAGTTTGTCGATGCCGGAGGAACCGGGACCGATCGCCCGCTGGGTGGTGCTGCGGACATAGTCGGCAAACAGCGATCCGTTCTTGCCGATGACGCGCAGGTAGCTCTCCACCGGACGTCCCTCTAGCGTCACGATCAGCGTACCGGTCACCCCGCCCCGACGCACCAGGGCATGCACGGTCCCTGCTTGGCTGACTTCCATCGAGACAAGTTCGATCGGCCCTTCGCCTGCCAACTCCAGGACCCGTAATAGGAGATAGACCGGATGCGGCAGAATATCGAGCAACTGATGGTCCGCGCGGAGCACTTGGCGTCCCCCCGGAGCATGGCGGACGGTCCGGAACGAAAAGTAGCTTTCGACGTGTACGACCTTCCCAATCGAAGGCAGATAGTCGGCAAGCACCCGCGTGGGAGGTTCATAGAGCAGCTGATGGCCCGCGCAGACGAGCAGATGCTTGGATCGAGCATCGTCTAGAATCCGCTGCGCGTCCTCAACCCGTTCGGTAAAGGGTTTCTCGACGTAGATGTGACTGCCGGCCTTCAGCGCGAGCGCAGCCAGCGGAGCATGGGACGCCGGCGGGGTAATGATATGGACGACGTGCGGGCGTTCCGCCGCGAGCAGCTCCTCCGGGGTCTTATAACTCTTGATCCCCGGCACGATCGCGCGCATGGCCGCTTGGGCCGCATCCGAGGGATCGGCTACGGCAATGAGCTCTGCGCCGGGGCAACGAAGTATGGCCCGCGCATGGTGCTGGGCATGTCGCCCCGCCCCAAACAGCGCGATGCGAATAGGAGTCGCGTGGGGATGTGTGTGGCTCGGGTTGGTCACAGGCAGTCCTGACTTGCAGGACCACTATAGTCTATTTATTCGATTTCTAGAAGGGTTGTTGAAAAATTCACCGAGCCGGTTGTCGACCGCCCCCGCCCTACATATGATTGCCACCGCTGGGATCCGGGAAGCAGCGCCCCATACAATCCGGGCAGAGCCCGCCGTTGAACTGGATGGCCGAGCGCTCCGCGATAAACGTCGCCAAATCGTACCATTCGCCTGAGTGATCCGGAACGCGTTTGCACCAGGCGCACAGATTGATCACGCCCTGGGGCCGCCCCATGCGCTCCTGAACCTCGCTCAGCATGCGGCTCGGTTCGTCCTGGCCGCGACAGAGATGCCCGCCCGGAGGAATTTCATGGAATACGAGCACAGCCCCCAATACCGCTCCCCCGTCATCCGCCACCGGAGCGGCGCTGCCACGAATGCATCGTTGGGAACCGTCCTTCGAAACCAGGCGCGCTTCCTCGATCGTCACGATCCGCACGTCCATCATCGCATGAAGCGCCGGGTTTTCAACGTGCTGGATCGGCCCCTCCTGCTCGAAGCCCAACAGCGCCGTCAGGCTCATCCCGGAAGCCTCCTCCTGCTTCCATCCCGTGAATTGCTCCGCGGCGGGGTTCAGATAGGTCACGCGTCCATGGCGGTCCGTCGTCACAACCCCATCCCCGATACAACGCATCGTCGTCGCAATCCAGCGCAAACTTTCCCGCATGTGGCGATCGTGATGCGACCGGTGCAGCGCCAACTCGATCGTCGTTCGCAGTTCGTTGGGCTGATAGGGCTTGAGCATGTAGCCGGCCGGCGAAGTCACCTTGGCCCGCTCCAGCGTATGGTCGTCGGCATAGGCCGTCAAGTAAATCACGGGGACATCGCGGGTCCGTTGAATCTGGCGCGCGGTCTCCACGCCGTCCATCTTTCCCTTCAGCACGATATCCATGAGAATGAGATCCGGCTGAGACTCCCGAGCCTTGCGGATAGCCTCTTCTCCCGAAGTAGCCGTGGCCGGCACCTTATAACCCAGCCGCTGCAGGCTCAGCTGGATATCCTTGGCGACAACCGGTTCATCTTCTACGATCAAAATGTTGGCAGCGTTCATGTTCGTCACACCCTTTCTGAATACTGCAGCTGCTGGAACCGAATTTTCCATTCGGTGCCGGTGCCGCTGCAGAGCTCCGTCGTTCCGTCCAACTTCTCCGCCAGGAGGGTCACCAGTTCCAGGCCAAGAGAGTCGGGATTGTTGAGCACTCCGTCCTTTGGAATTCCAATGCCGTCGTCGCTGACGCAAAGCGAGAAGGTCCCGTCTAGGTGGTCTTGGAGCTCGATATGCACCTTCCCGCCGTTGTCGTCGATGAAGGCGTGCTTGAGACAATTCGAGACGAGTTCGTCGATGATCAGACCGCAGGTCAACCCGGTATCGATGTCGAACTCCACATCGTCCACGTTCAGTTCCAATACGATCACGTTAGGGTCGACGCCGTAGGATCGGAACAGGTGTCCCGTCAGCGTGCGGATATAATCGCCCATCTTGATCCGGGAGAGATCGCTCGATCGATGCAGCGTCTCGTGGAGCAATGCAATGGACGTGATGCGGACCTGGCACTCCCGGAACAGTTGGTTGACCAACGGATCTTTGATCGAGGCCGACTGCAGATTGAGCAAACTCGAAATGACCTGGAGGTTGTTCTTGACCCGATGGTGCACTTCGCGGAGCAGGCTTTCCTTTTCCTTCAGCGTCCGACGCAACTGGTCTTCCATTTCTTTGCGCTCGGTCAAGTCGATGCAACTCCCGATATACCCGCCGAAGCGGCCGTTGGCGTCGAACAGCGGTACGCCTGTGTCGATGATCCAGCGATATTCCCCGTCGTGACGCCGCAGCCGGTACTCAAGCGAGAAGGGCTGCTCCGACTTGAATGCATCCAAATACGATTCGCGACAGCGCTCCAGATCGGTTGGATGAATCCCCGTGAACCAGTTGTCACCAATCTCTTCTTGAAGCGTGCGCCCGGTAAATTCGAGCCATCGTTTGTTGACGAAGGTGATGTGCGTGTCCGGGCCCGCCATCCACACCATCACCGGCGCCGTGTCGGCCATCATGCGGAACCGCGCTTCGCTCTGGCGTAAGGCTGCTTCCGTACGTTTCTTCTCCGTCACGTCGCGCGCGATCGCCGAAGCCCCCATCACGGTCCCGTCCCCGTCCTTCACCGGGGAGATGGTCAGGGACACGTCGATGCGCTCCCCTTTCTTTCGTCGTTGCACCGTCTCCACATTGCGGACGTGCTCGCCCCGTGCGATCCGGTCCAGCATCGCCGGCACCTCGTCCAACCGATTCGGCGGACAGAGCACCGAGATCGAGCGGCCGATGACTTCTTCCGGCGGATAGCCGTAGACGCGCTCCGCGCCGGCGTTCCAACTTTGAATGATGCCGTTGAGCGACATGCCGACAATCGCGTCGTCGGAAGACTTCACGATCGCGGCCAATTCGGAAAGGGCCTCCGCCCGCAATTCTTCGAGTTCTTGGTTCGCCTTGGCCAGATCGGCCGTACGCTCCTGGACCTGCTGTTCGATGTCCTCGTTGATGCGCATCAACTCGGCTTCGTCTCGTTGACGGCGCAAGCAGAGCAACGTCGTGACCCAAATCACCATAAGCGCGAAGGCGCGGTTGGTCACCACGACCCACGTGATGGTCGCGATCGGCCCTCGGAATATGTCGAGCACCGTCACGGAAGACGCGAGCGCCGCCACCCAGAAGGTGAGCCGTGGGTGGGGAATTCTTGACGTGATCAACACCGGCGCGACGTAGAGCGTGGTGATGGTGAGTCCCAACGGCAACCACCAATCGATCGCAAAGATCGCCGCAATGATGGCCAGCGCCGCTCCAAGCACCGGGTAATGTCTGCGTTGAAGGCCGAACAGCATGGCGTAGGGTGTTGTCATCGTCTGCCTGACCTTGTTCATATTCTAGTTCCAGTATTGAGCAAGCCTCATGCCTTACGTGTTGTTTCAAGGTCGGGCGAGCCGAATGCGTAGGCTGCAGGAACCTCGAGTGACTCGAGGTGAAACACTCTTGGGCGGGGGACGGCGGCAGTCAGAGTCGGAAACACCGCTGCCCATGCAGCGACAGTGATTTTGCCTTTATTGGGAGGCGAGAAAGGATGTGGGCGTCAATGAACTGACGAGCCCGCAGGACTCGAGAGCAATGACCAGTCGGAGAGGAAAAACTGAATTGTACAGTGCCGCCTTCAACTTTGTTCAAGCTTGAACGACAGGAGCATCGAGGCTGTCATCGCTGCGACTACCGGCCTCGAAGCCGATCGCGCATATCCCGCATCATGTCTTCCATGTCCCGTTCCGTACGCTCCCGTTCCCTGACCAAGCTGTCCAAATTGTATGGATGCACCGGTTCGCTCAGGGCGGGAGGCGCGACAACCGGAGGAGCGGGTGGCGTCACGGTGATAGCCGGAGGTGTTGCTGGCTTCGGCATGACGATAGGAGGGGCCGGCGGCGTCACAGCCGCTGATCCAGCCGGGGTAGGCCGCGTCGATGGACCAGGAGGAGGTAGGACCAGCACCGGCGTCGCCACCCCCTGGGTGTGAAGCCAACCCGCCGCCACCGAGGATTTGAGGGCAAAGCTGATGCTGGTGATCGGCATGCCGTCCGCCGCGACCCGCGCAATGGCCGTATTTACGCCGACCATGTGGCCCTCTCCATCCAGCAGCGGACCGCCCGAGTTGCCACGATTCAGGCCGGTTTCCGTCTGGAACACGTCCTTCCCCTGCACGCCGTTGAAGTTTTCGAACTCTGCACTGATCACGCCGGTCGTCAAGGTCCAGAGGCCGCCCTGTTCTGGATGGCCGATGGCGACGACGTGATCACCGATGTGCGTGCCGTTCGATTCTCCGAGCGCCACCACCGGCAAATTGGCCGGCGGGTTGACGATCTTCAGAACGGCAAGGTCCAACGCCGCGGAGTAACTCTTGACGGTCGCTGGCAGGCCTCGAGACAAATCGACCTTCGCCTCGCCCGTGACCCGTTCAGGCTTCAGGAAAACGGTAATCTTTGAATAGGGTTTTCCGGTCGCCTCTTCTACCACTACATGCGCATTGGTTAACACGAGACCATCGGCCTGGACGATCGAGCCGGTCCCCCCGCTCCCTTTGCGCCCCGCATCGGAATGCCCCATGACCATCACGACGGCAGGCGATGCTCGCTCGTAAATTTCCCTCGGCGAGAGTTCTCCCGCCACGACGCCGGTCGACATGAAGACGCTTACCACGGCAGAGAGCCACACAGTCCGGATGGTCAGCATTGCATCCTCCTCAGATTGGTCCTGAGCAGCGGGGCGCACGATATGGGTGGACTAGCGTAGTCGAGAGGGCAATTCGAAGCAAGGCCTGGGGCTTCGGGTCGGCGGGACCGCAACGCAAGCCCGCCCGGCCTACCTGACCGAACGGGCTCACGGTACATTGATCAATGGGTGCGATAAAACTCGGCAATCGTCTGGACGACATACTGCAATTGCTCGTCGGAGAGTTCGGCGTAAATCGGGAGGGACAATACTTCCTCCGCCGCGCGCTCCGACTGCGGAAACGATCCCTTTTGATGACCAAGATCCCGGTAGCAGTTCTGCAGGTGCATCGGCACCGGATAGTACACCTCCGTCCCGACCCCCTTGTCCTTCAAGTAGGCGCGCAACTCATCCCGCTTCTGCACTCGAAGCGTGAATTGGTTGAACACGTGGAAGCTCGAGGCTTCGACGGTCGGCAACGTCACTCGCCCCTGCAGTTTGGCATCGGCAAACAACTTCTGATACCGCGCCGCGTTCTTGCGACGGCCTTCGGCCCAGTCGTCCAACCGCTTCAACTTCACCAAGAGAATCGCGGCCTGCAGCGCATCGAGCCGGCTGTTGATACCGATCGCCTCATGCACATAACGCACGCGGCTTCCGTGCACCCGCAGCATCGCGATGGATTCGGCCACGGCCTTGTCGTTCGTCGTCACCATACCGCCGTCCCCGAACCCGCCCAGGTTCTTCGACGGGAAGAAGCTGAAACAGGCCAGATCTCCTAACACTCCGGCGCGCTTTCCGCCCCGGCCCGCGCCGATCGCCTGGCAGGCATCCTCGATCACACCGATCTTGTGCCGCTTCGCGATTTGGTTGATGGCGTCCATGTCCGCACATTGCCCGAACAAGTGGACCGGAATGATGGCCTTGGTCTTGGACGTGATCGCGCGCTCAAGCAAGGCAGGGTCCATATTGAACGTGTCGGGGCGAATGTCGACGAAGACGGGCTTCGCGCCAAGACGGGAGATCGCGCCGGCCGTCGCAAAAAACGTGAACGGCACGGTCACGACTTCGTCGCCGGCCCTCACGCCCAACGCCATCAACGCCAGCAACAGGGCATCGCTGCCCGATGCCACGCCGATGCCGTGGCTGCTGCCGACGTACTTGGCAATCGCCTGTTCCAGCGCGGCCACGCGAGGGCCAAGGATGAACCCTTGATCGTCGCAGGTAGCTTCGATGGCCGCGAGGATCTCGCTTCGCATCGATTGGTATTGGGCCTTCAAATCAAGCAACGGAATGTTCATGCGCGCTCCCTTGGTTCGATTGATCGTCTCGTGTTCACGTTATGCAGCGGATCGCGTCGGCTGCAGATCCGGGGAATACCTCGATCTACGCCGCCCCCCGCAGATGGGACAGCCTGGGTACAGAGGGCCCTCGCTCGGAGATCAGTTCCTCGTATTCCCGTTCCTGACGGCGAACCATTTCATAAATATCGAAATCGGGTGAGAGACCATCACGTCCCCGAGCTCCCATGGAGGCCCGAATCTCGGGCGCGCTCAGCAGATACAGCACGCGTCGCGCGAGTCCGTCGAAATCATGGGGATCCAACAAGTAGCCGTTGTAGCCGTCGCGAATGATCTCCGCCGCCCCGTCCACCCTGGTGCCGACTACCGGAATTCCGCTCGCCAAGGCCTCGAGGTACACACGCGGCAGCCCTTCCCATAGCGACGTTAACACAAAGACATCCATGCAGCGTAGCAATTCCGGCACATCCCGTCGCCAGCCGAGCAACTTTACCGCATCGGTCAGGCCCAGTCGCGCCCTCTCCGACTCAAACGAACCCCGCAGTTCACCGTCCCCGACATACAGAAACACGGCGTCCGGCCTAGCGCGGCGAACGGTCGCCGCCATCCTCAAAAAATCGAGCGGCGCCTTCTGCGGTTTCAAGGGTCCCACCATTCCAATGACCGACGTACCGGGCGCCAACCCAATTTCTTGTTTCTTGGCCGCCACGTCCACCGAAAGACTTCGCAATGCACGGAGATCCACTCCGCTGCGAATCACCCGGCATTGGTCCGCGCGAAACAGGTTGTAGTAAAGCCCCTGCTGCCGGTTGGCTTGCGAGACCGCAAAAAACCGATGCGTCGCCCGCGCGGCCATTCGCTCCGCCCCCAGCAACAACCAGCGCTGGAGGGCAGATTGGGCAGGCGTCACGCCGAAACCGTGAATCGAATGGATGACGATGGGCACACCGGCCATCTTCGCGGCCAGCCGACCGAGGATACCGGCTTTGGAACTGTGGGTATGGACGATCATCGGCTGGAGTCGTTCGAGCAGGCGGCGCAATGACTGCAAAGCCAGCACATCCGACACCGGATTGATGGGACGCACCATCGACGGCACCTGGTACCAATCGTCGCCGAGCAGCGTCTTGGCTTCCCCGTCAAGCAGGCCCGGCTCACCACTGATCAACATCGGCCGGAATCGCGATCGATCGAGATGCTCGACCGTGAAGAGCGTATTTTGTTGGGCCCCGCCGAGCTCGAGTTTCGTAATAATATGGCAGACGCCGGGTCTTGTCACGTAGGGATCTTTCCGCGTTACGCCGCCAACGCCGTTCGCAACTGCTCGGCCAGACGCCGCCCCTGGCCCATGGCATCTTCCATCGAAGTGTGTTCCCACAACCCATAGCGTCCGATCGAGCTGATGCCGCGACGTTCCAATTCGGCCAGGATTTGCGAGACCGCGCTGCCGCGGCGCCGATCGAACAGGACATAGGCGTAGTAGATGTCCTTTACGTCGGACATCACCAATTCGTCACTGCGACGGAGCACGCCGGCATCCTCGAGCCCCTGCCGGACCCGCTCGATCAACTGCTGGCTGGAAATCTTCTCCGTCGGCTGATGAGACATTTCGACGTACATCGAGCTGCATCCTTGGCGCCCCATCGCCTTCGAGAAGTTCATCGGAAAGCCCGCCCGGTAAAAGGGATAGCGGTGTTCCGGGAAATAGATCCAATGCTTGTCCGACACCTGTTCGCGCGAGACGGCGAGATTCACATTGTGTACGGACACCCAGCGGAGCTGAGCCGCCGCCTCACGGATGCCGGCGGGCAAGTCGACGCATCGCCGCACCAGTTCAGGCAGGGGGATGGTGGACACGAGCCGGTCGTACGACTCGATCCGTTCTCCTGCGGCATCCCGCAGGACCGCCCGGCGACGGGTCGTCTCGATCTGGACGAGGTCGGTGCCGCACGCGACCGGCGCCACTCCCGGCAAAAACGCCTCCGGCAACACTCTGATACCGCCGGTGGCCGGATACAGAAACGACGGGTTGTAGCCGAACGCCTTGTCCTTGATGCCGAGCGCTCCATTCACGACGTCCTTCAGCTCCGGTTTCGGCACCAGCCACGAGACCCATTCGGAGGTCAATTCCTCCAGCGGCACCTGCCACAGTTTTTCGTTGAACGGCACCATGAAATGCTTGGCAATGCCGTCCCCGAGACTATCCAGGATCCATTGTTTGAACGAAGGAGACTCCGGTGCCGGGCCGCGAGCCCCCTTCGTCAGAGTCGCGATGAAGCCCATCAAGCATTCGCGCACCACTTCAGGCGGCAGCCCGTGCGTGTTCACTTGAAAGGGATACTCCGTGTACGTCTCGTGGGAATAAATGTAGGAGCGGCGGGCGTGCCGCTCGAGCCGGTTCGGCAACAGCGATTCGACCAACGCCTTGATGGCGGCTTGCCTGAAGTGCAGCAGATGCCCCGTATAGTCGAAGGTGAATCCGTCCTTCACATAGGAACGGCAGAGGCCTCCGACTTCTGATTCACGTTCGATGATCTTGTACGGTACGCCTCCCAAGTGATAGGCGGTACTCAGTCCGGCCAGTCCGGCCCCCACGATCAGAATCATATGGCCCCTGACCTCCCTGCTTGCGTGCTGGGTTGCGGCGTTGTCGCGTTCGGCAAGCCGGCCGAGACGTTGACCCGAGTCAAGGCCACCGCCGCCACGCCAAGACCGAGCAGCGTCAGCCCGCTCAGCACGAGGGCCAAGTCTTGCGGCACGGACATGACTAAGAGCCCGATCCCCCCAAGGAGTGCTGCCCCCGCATAGCTGACCAGCACGACTTGCGGCACGGTCAAGCCCCAGTGTCGAAGCCGGATAGCCAGATGGTCAGGACTGCCGAGAAACACCGGGAGCCCTCGCAAGAACCGAATGTACATCACAAACAACGTGTCGAAGATCGGCATCCCGAGAATCAAGACGGGGGTGAGCAGCGAGACGGAATGTCCCTCGGTGTACTTCCCGATCATCGAGAGCGCGCCCAGCATCAACCCGATGAACATGGCGCCGGCATCGCCCATATAGATGGAGGCGGGACGCCAGTTGTATCGCAGAAATCCCAGCAGACTGCCGATCAAGGCCGCCAGCATAAAAGCAATCATGTTGTCGCCGTTCAACATCGCCACGACACAAAGAAACGCCGCACTGATCAGGCCGACTCCGGCAGACAACCCGTCCATGATGTCGAGCAGGTTGAAGGCATTGATGATGCCCACCATCCAAAACACCGTCAGCGCCAGGTCAAGCCAGTCCGGCAACGATGCGATCTCGATTCTGATCCCGCTCTTGATCAGGACGAACACCGCAAGCAACTGCCCGGCCAATTTGGTGCCGGGGGACAGAACGCCAAAGTCGTCGATCAACCCCAGCATCACGATCAGCGTTCCACTCAACACGATGCCCAGGACGTCATGCCTGAATTCGAACGTGAATGCCAAGCTCACCAGAAACGACAAGTAGATGGCTAATCCGCCGAGATAGGCCACCGGCTCGCCCTGATGCTTCAACCGACCGTCCGGACGGTCGACGATGCCGAACTTCAACGCTGCCTGCCGCGCAAGCGGCACCCCATAGAGGGACAGCGCAAACGCCAGCAGAAATGTCAGTCCGAGCAAAATCATGGCTTCGTTATGGAATTCCGTGAGAAGGACGGTCGGCGGAACCCGACATTTCCCCCGCTGCCCCCACGCGGGCATACAGGGACTGCAGGTACGCCCGATACTGATCCTCCGAATGGTGCTCCATCACACGTCGGCGCGCACGCTCTCCCATCATTCGGCACTGCTCGGGGGTGCGCAGGAGCGCCACGACTGCATGGGCCAATTCGCCAGCCGAGCGTCGAATTCTTATGCCGGTCTCGTCATCAACCAGCTTCCACGTAAGCCCGACGTCGGTCGCCACCGTCGCCGCCCCAGAGGCCATTGCCTCCAACAGCCCCTGAGACGGGAAATTGTCCCGCTGCTGCAGCGACACGAAGATGCAGGCCCGACTGAGCGTCGGAGCCAGATCCTCTACAAACCCGGTCGTGACGATGGACCTGATCCCCAGTCGATCGACGGCAAGCTCCACCGATCCGCGGAGCGGCCCATCCCCGAACAAACCGAACCTTGCCTCCGGCATGGCCTGGTGAACGGCCGGTATCGCGTCCAGAAACAGCAGCGGATCCTTTTCTTCCACTAACCGGCCTGCGAACACCACCAGCGGCTGTTTGGTCGCTGCAGGACGAAAGCGGGTCACGTCCACAACGCTTCCCATCGAGCAGAGAATCCGATTCGGTGCCACACCGTCTCGGACCAACGACACTTTGATATCTTCGGTCAATGCATCCACGGCATGGCTCCGTCCGATAGCGGCCCGAAACAGGGGCAAGGCGCGAGCCGAACCGACATGGCCGGCCAGATTGGGATCCGTCACCGAGATCACATACCGATGGCTGCGCCTCACGGACATCAACGGCCGGGCCACGTAGGCTCCGCCAAGGACGATATGGAACAGCCGGGGTGCCGCCAACCCGTAACGCAGCAGCAGCCAAGCCGCCATCAACACATAGTCGAGCTTTCTGATCCAAAACTGCGCACGAGGTCCGATGGCTGCGAAGCGCTCGGCCACACGACCGAACGGCTCCCCTAACCGCACCACTCGAGCCCCGCGTTCCGGTACCAATGCACCCGCTACCAGCTTAGCCCAAAGCCCCCGATTGATCACGAAAACAGTGTCTTTTTCCTCCTCGGCCATATGGGCAAACAGACGCCCCAGGCGTCGCTCCGTGCCCCCAACTCCCGTATTGTTGATGAGGACTAGGACGCGCCGCATGGCCGTTGATCCGCAAACTGACGACACCATAATTCCAAATTGAGCCAGCGCCAGAGCGTCGTACCGATCGAGGCATGTCCATCACGATGCGCCGACCAGGCGCGGCGGGCTCCGGCAATGTCCAGGTAACCTCTGGAGCCGGTACGGGAATCCTCCAGGCAGTCCGCCAACACCCGCCCCAATTCGCCACGAAACCATTCGTCCTCCGGAGTCGCAAACCCCATCTTGTCCCTCCGCCACTGGATTGCGGGCGGCAACAGCCCCTCGAGCGATTCTCTCAGTAGGACCTTGGTCCAGCCGTCCCGCAACTTCCACCGCGTCTCGAGCCCCGACACCCACTCGACGAGTCGATGGTCCAAGAACGGCAACCGCGCCTCGACGCCGAACGCCATCGCGTTACGATCCTCGGCACGCAACAAAGCCCGGAGCCCTTGCCGGAACAGCAATCGGCGTTGCAGTGAAGCCACCGCATCCGCCGCTTCCGGGTCCGGCGGCTCAGGGTTACCGTATTGCCTGGAAAACTCACGCCGCATCCAGCTTCGGCTCCCGCTCCCTGCGCAGCGAACGCCGTGCACGACATCTGGCGGAAACAGGGCGCGGCCGAAATTCCCGAGAGCTTGCGGAGGAACGCTGCCATGCAAGCGGCGATAGGCTTGCCCCTCGCGGAACAACCTCGCCCATTGGCCGGCACGCAGGAGATCGGCGAAGTAGGCGCCGAAAAACCCATGGTAACCGCCAAGGAGTTCATCGGCCCCCTGCCCGTCGAGCACCACCTTCACCCCCGACTCGGACACGAGGCGCATCACCGCCCACTGGGCAAAGATGCTGGTAGAACCGAACGGCTCATCATGTTGCCAAACCAGATGCTCTACCACCGTGGCCAATTCTTTCGGGTCCGGGATCGTGTAATGGGCATCGAGGCCACGGGCCCGCACCAGTTCTTGGATATACCGCCGCTCGTCGAAATGTTCCTGGGCAAAACAAGCGGAAAAGGTCTTCTGCCGGGGATAGGAACCTCGAGGGAGAGCGGAAGCCGAGGCGCGGAGGAAATCCTGCGTCACGCACACGATCGCAGAGGAGTCCAATCCTCCGCTCAGACAGCTTCCCACCGCCACATCACTGCGCAACCGGATCCGCACGGCATCCGACAACAGGACCCGAAACCTTTCCCGCACGGCGGCATCCGATTCATCAACCGTCTGTTGCCTGTCGATTGGAAGGCTCCAGTACTGTCCCTTTACCAACCGCCCGTCTTTGATGAGAAGATAGTGCGCCGGTTCGAGTTGCCGCACCTGTTCGACGAACGTCTCGTCCGTATAGTCCAACCGCCCGCCATCCAGATAGGCGTAGGCCAAGGGTTGATTGACCGTGATCGCCCCGACGGCGGGCAAGACCGCCTTCAACTCCGATGCGAAGGCCAGCCGTCCGTCCTTCCAAGCGTAATAGAAGGGTTTCTCTCCCATCCGGTCCCTGGCGCAGACAAGCTGCCGCAAGACACCATCCCACAGGGCAAAAGCAAACATCCCATTGAGACGATCAAGGCAGGCCAATCCCCACTGGCGATAGGCAGCCAGCAACACTTCGGTATCCGATGCCGACCGAAACGACCACCCCAATTCACGCAATTCCTGCCGCAGTTCGACGAAGTTGTAGATCTCGCCGTTATAGGTGATCCAATCACGCCCATCCGCGCTCGCCATCGGTTGATGGCCCGCCTCGCTGAGATCGATGATCGCGAGCCGCCGGTGCGCCAGGCCAAGCGCAAACCGGCCGGTCATCGCCGACAGCTGTTCATGGCTGCTGGCTGTGACCGCCGCACCCCCGGCACCCGTCGCGAGGAGGGTATACCCCTCGCCGTCCGGCCCACGATGGGCCTGTAGCTCGGACATCGTCCCGAGGATGCGGGGGGCGATCGCGTCACCGGAAGGTACCAGCAGGCCCGCTATCGCGCACATGCCTGGGCTCCTCTCGACCCCTCGTGCCCGACGGCTTCGGCGAGTTGCTCATAGAGCGAGAGCATGGTCGACATTTCGCGATCCTGGTCGCCGATCCGCTCCATGATCCGTCGATTGTCATCCCGACAGCGCCGGCGAAACAGCTCGTCTTCCAGCACCGCAATCAAGGCCTGGGCGAGGGATCCCGAGTCCGATTCCACTCGGCGCCCATTCTCTCCGTCCTGCACCAACTCATCGTATTGTGGCAACCGGTTCAACACCGGCACTGCGCCGCTGGCCATGGTTTCCAAGAGTGAATTCGGCATCCCATCCGATGCGGGCACCATGACGACAGCCGACGCCAGGTTGTACCAGCGTGGCATGTCGGCGTAGCTCAAGGCTCCGACGAACCGCACCTGCCGCGCGATGCCAAGTTGCTCGGTTCTCTCTCTGAGACGCCGGACATAGTCTGGGTCCGCGAAATACTCCGTAAGAACGAGACAGGCTCGGGGGATGGAGCGCAAGACCGCCGGCATTGCATCGAGAATCAGTTCGTGACGGTAGAGAGGCTGGGCGAGGCGGGGACTGAGGATGACCGGGTCGTTGGGTCCAAGCTCCAGACTCCGGCGCAGGTCAGCCGCGTCGAGACCGGGGCGAAACCGATTCAGGTCCACTCCCCACCCGATTCGTTCCATCCGCGGCAGGTCCGCAACAAGCCCCTGCACGGCGGATTCCATGTATGCCGAATGAGCGGTGACGAGATCGGCCTGTTTCAGCAAGCGCCGCGTCAAGCCACTGCTGTACCATTCGCGAAAGGCCCCTTGGTCGGGTAGGACATCGCTCCCCCACGGAGTGAGCACGCAGGGATGGGGCATCGACGCCGCCAGTCCCCAGGCCAGTCCCCTGAGGTAATGGACATGCACTACGTCCGGCTTGAGTCGAGCAATCGTGGGAGCGAGCCGCGCGGCGGAAATCAGTCTTCCCCACTTTCCGCATCTCGCGGGATCGGACAAATCCACCTGCCGCCAGCCGGTGATGCGCTGCGCGTCGGCCGGCTCGACCGTCAAGACGGTGCAATCATGGCCCCGTTCGGCAAACCACCCTACCCATCGACGGAGGTTGACGGATGCCGCCGGCCCGACGAAACACAGCGTCAAGCGTCTCATCACGCCGCCTCTCTCAGCAGCTCCACCTGCGCCTGTCCCGCGAGCGTCAGCAGGGTGTCCTTCCAGCGTGACACCGCCACTTCCAGACTGTGATTGCCGATGGCATAGACGCGGGCACGGCGCGCATAGTCCTCGCGAAGCCGCTCATCCCGACCAAACCGCTTGACGGCTTCAACCATCGCGTCGAAATCACCGCCCGCGCAGCGGCCGATTCGATGCTGAGCCAGCACATGGTCAGGGTCCACGGTCAAGGAGACGATCGGGACTCCGGAAGCCGCAGCCTGGATATAGGTATTGGGAAAGCCTTCGTACTGAGAGGTGTTGATCAGCAGTGTCGCAGCCTGAAAAGTCTCCTCGACCTCGGCCAGGGACTGATTCGGCAAGAACACGACGTTCGAAAGTTGGGCGACTCGTGTCCGCACGGCATCCCACAGGGTAGGCTCCAGCGGGTCACGCATGCCGACCATCGTAAACCGTATATCGGGACAGCGGGCGGCGAGGTCGAGAAAGACCAACGGCTGCTTGACCGGATGGATGCGGCCGACCCACAGCATCGATTGCCTGGAGCGATCACCTTGCATGGGGATCGGATGGCCGCTTCGGATCAAGAGCCCTTCGCGCCCGAATCGCCGGCGCAGCAACTCCCGCTGATCCTCGGTGCGACAGACGACCTCATCCGCCAATCGCACGCCCAATGGATACAGCCGAGCCAGCGGCCCGCGCACGAGTCCGTATCGATCGGTGAGGTCGGCGTTCGAAGCCACCACGAAGACGAAGCGGCGATGCAGAAAGCGGCAGATCAACGCGTACGCCCCGACTTCTACCCCTGCCCCGGCATGGACGTAAACATCGGCATTGATCCGCTGAAACAAGTCCCACATTTCCCGAAACGACGACCAGTAGCCTCGCAATGCGGCCAGCAGTCCGGTGCGTCCGCTCAGGCGCCCTTGGCCCCGTCTCGTAATCAGGGTCAACGCTCCCAGTTGTTCGGTCGCAGGCTCCCGATCCACGGTGGTCAGCACGCTGGTGTGGAAACCCGTATCTTTCGCCAACACTCCCGATGTGAGGAAAATCTGGACTTCGGCACCACCGAACGGCAGGCCGGATTCCGGATGGTACAGACCGTAGCCTAGCGGGGACACGAAACAGACTCGCACCATGCGTGGGCGTGCGCCCTGTCCTCGCCGTTCCTCCGAGAAGGCCTCTGGGGCAACCGCTCGGCTGGCAACCTTTTGCATCATGCCGCCCCTCGCAAGGATCTCGCTTCGGCCTGCTCCCGATCTTTTCCACCGAGGATCCGAGCCAGCAAGCTCGCCACGCGATGCCCATAGGTGTGCGCCGAGAGGACGTGCCCGAAAGCCCGCTCGGTCATCGCGTTTCGGTAGTCGGCATCTTTGAAGCGACGGATTGCGTCCTCGATATTGGAAAAGTCTTTCCTGATCGCAATGTAATGCTCATCGGCCGTGAGGATGCCGTTATAGTGGCCCTCGAGCAGCAACTGGCAGGTCTTGGTTCCAACCGGCTCGAAGTGACGCGAGGAAATCGCCTTGCCCGAGACCGGATGCTCGTATCGCCGGAAAAATCGTTCGTGAATTTCGGGAAACGTCGCCTCGGGCTTGCTGGTCATAAACTCGATGACTGCTTGCCTCGTATGGTCGTCCCGCTCTAAGAAGTAGGTCCCGGATTCGGCTCCCATGATGCCCTTGCACCGGTTCAAGAACTCATTCCACTGCTCCCTGGGATGCCGCACGAAGGCAATGTCTTTGGTGAGTCCCCACTGCTCGGCATGACGATCGAAGTACTGCAGAACCTCGGTACGCTCGACATCGCCGAGCGCATAGGCGCTGGCGTAAATATCGCCGCGGAATCCCAGATCGATCGAGCGCGCGCCCCGATCGCAGTGATAGACCCGCTGGTTCAGCGCGGCCGGGGCCGCGACCACGACGGAGTCGCGGCAGTCGGCATAGAGCCACTGCGCCGAGGCCAGCGGCAGTTGTGAGGCGATGTAGTCGGCCCCCACCGATCGCGCAAACGCGATCTTTTCCTGCATGTTGTGGTATTCGTTTCCATAGAACAGCAACAACGTTCCACGTCGATTCTGAAACCGTCCTTCCGCCAGCCGCAGCAACCGCAGATCGTCCCATGCGGCGGAATGGAGCACGAGGCTCAACGGATAGCGCTTCAGTTTGCGGAGCCCCGACTCGAACTCGATCAGGTTGTTGACGTTGCACCACTCGACATCGAGTACCGGCGACTCGGCAAACGCATCTTTCCAATCCATCACGTAGGACAAGACACGGAACTCTTCCTGCACGATCGATCGAAAGCCCGGCCATGTCCGCAACCCGGCAGGCACCCTGTCCGGACGAATCCCTAAAGCCCCCGCCACGGTATCGCGCAACATCGCCCGCCAATGGGTCTCTCCCTTGGCATAGAAACCGATGGTCTTGACCGGATCCTGCACGGGGCTTCTCCTACACCGGCCGGCTGGCAATGACCACGAGCGGCGAAATCACCAGGTACGCGCATCGACGCCCCAGTCGGCTCGCCAGCGCCGTCCGGCGAATCGTGCGCTTGATCCACCCCACCCTGCTCGAATCCAGGCAATCGAATCGATCCCTCACCGCAAGCCCTTGCATGTGAAAGAATCGCTCCAGTTGAAAAAAGGAAAACCAATGGAGCGCGGGACAAGGCGTGTAGTTCGCCAACACCGGCAGCGGCCCCTTGGCCAAACGCACCGCAATACGCTTCATACAGCCAGGCCACCAGCTGTACAGAGGCAACCACCGGAACTCGCCCTGCCGCGGACACAGCGCATTGGTGGTTTCCACCCACAACAATCCGCCGGGCGCGAGCACACGAATCCATTCGTGCAAACAGCGCTCCCAATCTTCCACGTGTTCCAGCAGGGAGTTGGCATACACGACATCGAAGGACCCGGCTTCAAACGGAAGGCGATCTCCGCTTGCCACTTCGTAGCGGATGCCGAGTCCCTGCTCTTTCGAGCGTCGCGAAGCCAACGCCACTTGCCTGGCATCCACGTCGAGTGCGGTGACTCGGAAGCCACGAGACCGCCAAAACTCCGCATAGACCCCGATCCCGCACCCCACATCGAGCAATCGAACCCCAGGCTTCCAATTGCCCGCGCGCACCATTTCCCGGCGAACGGTGTCATAGTGCCGCTCGAGCACGAACGCCTTCTGCGCAGAGGTCACGTGCTGTTGCACATGGTCGAGGAACTGCTGTGTGGATTCCTGACTGGTCATCTGGTTCCCGGCAAGTGATCGAGCCGGACGGGCCGACTCACGCGGCGAGTCGTGCGGCATGTTTCTGGATGCAGCGGTCGATCAACGACAGGTTGGCTTGCGTCCATCGGATCGTTGCCGCCAGCCCGTCTTCGAGGGACACAGCCGTCGAAAATGACAGCTCCTGCTGAGCTTTCTCGGTACTGCCGACGCGTTTGCCGGCATGGTCCCAATTACGACGAGGAAGAAACTGGATCGCCGAGGCATTGTTCGTCATGGTATTGATCTGCTGCGCCAGTTCGAGGATCGACGTCTCAACGCCGCTGGCCAGGTTGTAGACGTCCCCGGCTCGGCCTCGCTCGGCACAGGCGATCAATCCACGCACGATGTCATCCACGTAAATAAAATCGCGGCTCGCCTGGCCCTCGTTTTCCACCATCAGCGGCAACCGCTTGAGAGCCCGGTAAATGAACGTGGGCGTCACGTTCCGCCATACGGTTGCCGGCGTCCCGCGCCACACCCCGGCGCCGAGGACCTCTCCCGGCCCATAGACGTTTTGGAAGCGCGCCCGGACGGTGGGCAACTTGTGCTGGCGCCAGTAGTAGACGGAATAAAATTCACCGACGACTTTGGAAATTTGATAGGGGCTGTCCAATTCCAGCGGCACCGGACCGTCTTCTCTCACCGGTTCAGGCTTATCGTAGGTGTGAGGGGCCAGCGTGCAACCCGAGGCGGAGTAGACGAGCTTTTTGAGAGCCGAGTACCCCTTCAGATGTTCGAACAGGCGGAGTGTGGTGATGAGATTATGCTCGTGATCCGCCAGCGGGTCCGCGATCGAGTTTTGATTGCCGTGAAAGGTCGCGAGGTGGAAGACATAGTCCCACTCGTCACGGATACGGGCCAGCACGGCCAAATCGGCGATCGACCCTTCCAGCAGGCGAACGCGGGGATCGACGGGCAAGTTCTCCCGTTCAGCGGAGAGGAGATTGTCTACTACCAACACCGCCCGGCATTCCTGCGCCAGGGCCTGGCGGACCAGATTGCTCCCGACGAACCCCGCGCCCCCCACCACGACAATACGCTGATCCCGCATAGTCTCGAGTCCTTTCGAGGCGCTCACGCCGCCGGCTTCTTGGCTTCCACAGGCTTCAGGTGGGTGAAGGTTTGCTGAATACCGAACTTCTTGTACCAGGCCACGGCAGCCGCCACTCCGGTTTCCAACGGGGTTCCCGCCTTCCAATCGAAGACTTTCTCGGTGCAGGATGGGTCCAGGAGAATCGTGGCCACGTCATCGGCGCTGCGAGGGCGCACTTCCACATCCTTCTCCAACGTCACGCCCAACGCTTTCGTGGTCGCGTCGAACAACTGCTTGATTGAGACATCGCTCCCCGAGGAAATATGATACGCCCCGCTGGTGCCGGCGCCGTCGATGGCCTTCATGACCACCGCCACCAGATCATCCACGAAGATGAAATCCCGTCGCGTATCCATCACAAAACAGGCCTTCTGCCTGGTGAGCCGATGGTAAAAGGTCGGCAAGGGCCCGCTGAGATTTCTCGGCCCATAGGCGTTCGCCAGCCGGAACGACATCCAATCAAGTCCGCTCAGCATCACGTACTGCTCGCCGCCGGTCTTGCTGATCGCATAGCTGCTGCCTTCCGGTCGCACCGGATGCTTCAAGGTAATCGGCTGCTCGAGAGGCTTCAGCCCATAGCAGAGCGCGGTTTGGAAGTAGATGAATCGCTTCGCCGCGTGCCGCTTGGCAGCCTGCACGACGTTCGCTGTTCCCACCACGTTGGTAAGCGCGTCCTCGCTCCAGTTGTCGGGATCTTTGTAGGATGCCGCAGCATGGACGACGATTTCCGGCTTGAACTCTTCATAGGCTCGGCCGACCAGGCGCGCGTCCGCGATCGTTCCTTCCACCACTGTCAGCCGGCGATGGGACGCGAGATTGTCGCGCCGACCCGTCGCATAGTTGTCGATCACCAATACTTCATCGCCGCGGCCCAACAGCCGATCCGCCACATGCGACCCGATGAACCCCGCCCCGCCTGTAATCAACACTCTCATCGCAGAACCTCCGCCGTGAGCAGTTGTTTGAATGACGCCATTCGATCGTGAAATGCCTGTTGCCACAATTCCAGGGACAGCAATCCCCAGATCTTTCGTCCGTACCGTGCTTCCTTCGCGAGACTCTCCAATACTTTCCTGTTGTCGATAAACTCCCGCGACAAGGCCGCCCTGCTCGAGAAGGTGTCCCGAACGAACTCCTGCACCTGTCCCGGCTTGGTCAGCCACTCGTGCAACGGCACCGGGAACCCCATTTTGTCGGTACGGTTGAGAATGGCCGGCGGCAAGACCTGCTTCATCGCGTTCTTCAATGCATGTTTCATGCGGCCGTTCATGAACTTCACGTTGGACGGAATCGTCGCGGCAAATTCCACCAGCGGGTGGTCCAAGAACGGCACGCGTGATTCGAGCCCATGCGCCATGCTCATGCGGTCCTCGACATGGAGGAGCGCTGGCAGCAAGGTCTTGAAATCAAAGTGCGTCATGCGATCGAAATATGATTCCTTCTTCACGTTGTCGCCGCGAAAGATCTGATTGAACGCGTCGAAAGGAGTGAATCGCTCCATCGCCCGCCAATCCACTTCATCCCCGACATCGCGCGCGCGATTGATCAGACGGAAGTACCGCCGATCCAAATCTTCGAAGAGGCCCTTCCGCCAGAACTCCTGCAGCAGCGGCTTGTATTCCCGCAGCGACGACAGGTTCGGGATGATCGATTCATAGGTCACGATAAAGTTTCCGCTCTGCGTGGTGCCGTCGATCGCCGCTTTGATGCACTGTTCGAAGTACGCAATGAGGTAGCGCGCGTAGCCGCCGAAGATTTCGTCGCCGCCCTGTCCGCCCAGCACGACCTTGCGATGCCGGCTGGCCAGCTTCGAGACCATGTATTGGGGGAAGGAGCCCGGCCCGGCCACCGGCTGATCGAGGTGATAAATCACCTTCTGGATTTCACGCACGAAGTCATCGGCGTCGATCTCCGCCTCGAGCAGCTCGAATTCACGCCATTGGGCCAATTCCCTGGCATAACGGCTTTCGTCATAGGCTGGGCCGAGCGAGAACTTCCCGGTAAATCCGAGAAAACCGGAGGACTGGTGCGTCCTCGCCAGCGAGGCCACGATGCCGGAATCCACGCCGCCGCTCACATAGGCACCGACCGGAACGTCGCTCCGGAGGTGAAAGGCAACGGAGTCCTCGAACAACGTACGAATTTTCTCTTCGAAGTATTTTTCCGTGTGGTCCCAATCGAGGTTGTAGTAGACCTCCCAGTAGCGGGCGGTATCGACTCGTCCGGCCCGCGCGGTCAACACATGGCCCGGGACCAGCTCATGCACTCCGTCGAACAGAGTCTTTCCCGCGAGACAGAATTGGAAGGTCAGATATTCCTTCAAGGCCTCGAGATTGGTCTTGGCATCAGGCAGGAACGGCAGGAGTGCCTTGATTTCCGAGGCGACGTACAACACGCGATCCACGACCGTGTAGTACAGCGGCTTGATGCCGAAGCGATCCCGCGCACAGAAGAGTTGCTGCGCTTCATCGTCCCACAGGGCAAACGCGAACATGCCTCGCAGATGGCTGACACAATCGCGGCCCCATTTGCGGTAGGCCTGCAGGATGACTTCCGTATCCGACTCAGTCCTGAACCGCTCGGGCCCGAGTTCCTGCCGCAATTCGCGGTAGTTGTAAATTTCACCGTTGAAGGTGATCCAATTGCCCCCTTCGTCCCGCATCGGTTGCTGGCCGGCCGCAAGGTCGATAATGCTGAGGCGCCTGTGCCCGAAACCGACGTGCCCTCTCGGGTGTTGCCAGTGGCCTTCGCCGTCGGGCCCCCGATGGCGCTGCAGATCGTTCATGACAGCCAAATGCCGGTCGAGCGACGGACGCCGGGAATCAGTCAGATCACAGATGGCTGCAATGCCGCACATGCGATATCCCCGCGGAAGCCTCCGGGCCTCCGTTTTCCTCTTTAGTCGGCGGGAACGGACAGAGCCGTCCCTTCGAGCATGTTACGATGGAACCTCTATTTGCGCACGAAAACTCACGAAATCGGGTAGCGAAGGAGCGGGGTTATTTCGTTGCGGTGACGTAAAGGTCGAGCCCAAGCCGCCTGCCGAGACTCTTCAGGAGATTCCTACGTTTGAGGAGAAGGTCGACCCGAATCGCCGCGCGACCGGCAGCCTCGGCATCCGCCCCTTTGGGCCACTCAAGCGTCAACGAGTGGCAGAAGGAGTTGCAGTTCTCTTTGCGAACCGTAACGGCGGAAAACCGCCCGAACATCTTTCTGAGCTGTCCCGACGAGAGAAACGCCGTCTCCGGAGCCGCCTGCCCCGTCGCATCCGCCCGGTCATAGGCGTATCGCTGCGCTTCGTTTCCCCGAAGGATGCCGTCTCGTCCCAACAGAGACCTCCACCAAGCCGCCAACGTCCGGCCCGGCCATTTGTGCCACTGGCGATAGGAATACAGGTTGTAGACCATGATCACCGCAGTCCCGCCAGGCTTGAGAATGCGATAGGTTTCGTCGATACAGCGCTGGGTGTCGCCGGTGTGGTGAAAACATCCGATCGAGACCACCCGGTCATATGCTTCCGATGGCAGCGGACATTCCAACATGCTGGCCTGCATGGCCCTTCCCTGAAGCCCGTTGATTCGCAACCGTTGGTTCAACAGCGTGACGGGCTGCTGGGCCACATCCATCCCGAGGTACTCCGCTCCCGCTTCCGCAATTTTCTGCCCAAGACTTCCGTAGCCGAGACCGATTTCTACCACCTTCTTGTTCCGCATCCCGGGAAGATCGACGTACTCCAGCAAATAGGGGTAATAGTCGAAGTACTCGCGGTCGAATCGGGCCAGCGCTTCTGAAGAAAAGTCCCGCAGGCCCAACGACTCGGCGAGCTGCGTGCCCGCCAGCGTGTTCCAGAACTCCGCATTCTCCCTGGTCACGTCAACCAGTACCGCCGATGTTGAGTGTTTCATCATGTTGTCCCCATTGCGGGCGCAGGCGCAGTCCCTTTGCCCTGCCCCAACAACTCCTCACACAACCGACGGGCTTGATCCGGCAGCGCCCGCGCCAGCTCCATCAAGCCTTCAAACGTATGGAGATCATGGTCGCCGACGCATACGGCCAGACCGATCCCGGGACAGACTCTGTAGCGGACCATGCCGCCCACCGCCGAATGATTCCACACCATCGTCCGTACCGCGTTGCGGGCGCTCGCCGGAATCCGACAGGCCGCCGGCCGCCGGCCGGCGGGAAGCTGCTCACTGGTGAACACGAGCGCGCCGCGCTCAGCATGGAAGGCCGCCAGGATTTCCAACGGGACCGGGGATACTCGGCGTCGATGGGCTTGACCGATAACGGCAAGTTTCAGCACATCCCGCACGACCTCGCCGAATCGTACCGTTGCACGGACTTCCGGTGAGGTCAGGAAGAGACCGAGGACTTCGCGTCCGGCCTTCGTCGTCACCATTCGCGCGAGAGCCAGTCCTCCCTTGAGGAGATTTTGTGGAAGTGCCACATAAGGCCGGACCGCCCCTCGCACCTTAGCCGATGCCACGGCACAGGGACGTTCCAGACTCGCCAGCCGATAACACAGCTTGCGCCGTTTTCCGACGCGGCGACCATACCGGGATACCGCATCGTCGAAGAGTTCGGTGAGGGCCCGCTGAGAGTAGCGCCCGGATGCCACCAAATCTCGATGCGCCCGTTCCGTCATGGCCTTGAGGAAGGGGAGATCCCGGAGTTTCTCCACGACTTCGTCCATGTTGGAGAAATCCTTCGCGAGCGGAATGTAGTGTTCCCACGGCTGAATCGCTCCGGAGTATTCTCCGGGGAACAAGACCAATGCCGTACGAAGCGCCGCGGCTTCTAGGACACGAGGCGAAATGGCCGTGACCGGCACTTTGCCGTCATGCTCCCCGAGGATCGCGCGGCTGACTTCATCGAAGGTCGCACGGGGAGATTCCGCAAGATAGGCCTTGGTCCGTTTTTCGAGTGTGCCGTCAAAGTCGGTGATGCTGGCCCCGCTTTCAGTGCCTAACGTCGCGCGACAGGACGCGATGAAGTCAATCCAACGCTGCCCGTAGATCCGATCTTCTTCCCGCCACCCGATATCGCAACGGAGGTTGTATCTCGGCGCGCGGGCCAACACCCCTTGGCCGATCCATACCTTTTCCTGCGCCAAACGGCCGAGCCAATAGGGTAACGTCCGCCCACGATAGCCGATTTCGATTCGCCGTTCGGACAGAGACGGTACGGGGAGGCCGACCAGATTGTCGGGCACATACCCGGCCAGCGTGGTAAGCACCGTCACTCCGGGCAATCTTCGCTGGTCGTACAGGGACGTGATGCGATCTGGTTGGAGCAACGTGAAGAGGATGTGAATCCCGAGGTCACGCATCTGAGCCGAGATCGCATCGACCCACCGGTACTCATCCTGGAGAAACTGAATTTTCAATCCGCGAAACCGACGGATCTGCTCCTGAAACGAGGGAGATAAGTAGTGGTCGGAGATAATCACCAACGAATAGTGCAGGACCACGACATCGAACTCATCCAGATCGAGGTAGCGACTCTGCTTCATGCCGCAGGGGTTAAAAATGTGCACGTCGTGCGAGGAGCAGACGCTCAGGGCGGCGATGTGGTCCAACACGGTGTTCGCATGGCCCGGATGGTCATCGCAGATGAGCAGCACCGACAGTTTTTCGACAGGGGTCTCCCCGCGCGCCTCGCTCAACCGGGCCTTGTCGGACAATTGCTCCTGAGTGAGAACCTGCAACGACACTGTAGGATCTCCGGAAGTGCGATCGAGAACCGCCTCGGGATCGGCCGGTTCAAATCGGATTAGCGCTCTGCCTGTTCGGCTGACAGAGGACGCAGTTCAAAGACCATGTGAAAGGGAGGATACATCCGGAGCCAAAGCCAATCCCGCTTCGGGAACTCGGCCAGTTGCTTCCAATACCATCGCCAGTAGGCGTATTGGATGCGTCGAGGCAGCCGCCACTTCCAGCGCCCCTCGAGGTAGTCAAACAGCACCCAGGCTCGGCGATAGATCCATCGAAGCCACGCAATGGCAGGACCCGGAAGGAGATTCAGGAGTTTTTCGTGCGGCGGACAGGCCACGTTGGGTTCGACACCTCGCCGCCGAACTTCCTCGAATCCCTGGAACAGGGATCGGACGACTTCGTCCGTAAACGAGCGCAAATGTGCAAACTCATAGGCACCGGGATCCTTGCCATACTTGGTGATATCTTCCTCCCAGGGCACCAGCACGTAGAAGCGGCCGCCCGGCGCCAGTACCCGCCTGACCTCCTGCACCACGGCAGACGGATCCAGCACATGTTCGAGCACCCCGGTGCATACCACCACGTCAAACACCGCCGGCTCGAACGGGAGGTGCTCCCCGTCGGCTTGCACCGCAGCATGCTCTTTCGCGCGAGCCACACGTAGATAGGGCCCCGCGAGGTCGGCGCAGACACGCGCCTTTGCCCGTCCCAAGCTATCCAACAGCAGACCCTGAGCAGAGCCCACATCCAGCACACGCTTTCCCCGAGCATCACCGATCCAGCTGAGGAGAGGCAGGTTCCGCGCATCCTTACCGGATTCCAGCGGCTGAACCAGATCGTCGCTGGCAATTTTGTCGTAGCATCGGCGATAGCGGTCCTTGAGCAGAGGCTCCGTCTCCGCCGAAACCTGATCGACTTGCGCCTGCGACTTGCCGATCATCGCGCCACCTGTCGCTTACCCTGTTCCTGCTCTTCGAGCGATGTCCAGCGAACGGGGTGCCTGAGCACACCGAGATCCAGCGCGATCCCAAGCGGTTGGCGGACCGTGAATGTCTGGGGGCGGTGCCAGATGGCGAGATGTTGCGGGCTCACCGGATCGTTCAGGTCGAGCGAGGCATACATCCCGATGGCGACGGTGTAATCACCAGGCCCGATCAGACAGGGAGCGAATTGCACTTCGATCGAGCCGATACCTTCATGAATCCGGAAGTACACCTCATCAAGAGAGGAAATGACGTTGGTCACCGTGATCCCATCCGAGCGAAACACGGAAAGCGTGACGACGACGCGCTCTAACGATACGCGGGCCCGATAGGTGATCCGAACGGTGAGCGGGTCCCCCATCGTCACCATCGTCGTAGGCTTGCGAGCCCGATCAACAAACTCTACTTCCGCAACCTCCACGGCTGCTTGTTGGCGGAGCGCTGCCGTCTGGTCATGCGGCACCGTACCGGATCCGCTCCCGGCCAGCGACTTTCGATCCTGCTCCGCCTGCACCGCATGGGTGTAGGCCATGATGACTTCCAGCGGTGCTCCGTCTGACGCGACTCGCCCTCCGTCGATCCAGATACAACGTGAACACAACCGCAGCAGCGTGGCGTTGTCATGGGACACGAGAATCGTGGTACGACCTTCCTTTTGGAATTGCCGGAATCGGCGGAGGCACTTCGAAAAGAAGTACGCGTCTCCGACGCCCAGAATCTCATCGATGATCTGGATATCGGCCGGCAAACAGGTGGCCACCGAAAAGGCCAGCCGCATGTACATGCCCGACGAGTAGGTCCGCACCGGCTGATGAATGAAGTCGCCCAGTTCGGAGAACTCCACAATGTCGTCGTAAAACGCCCTCATGGCGGCATGGTCAAATCCCAGATACAGACCACTCGCGAAAATATTCTCATGTCCGGTCAGGTCGGGATGAAATCCCGTGCCGAGTTCAAGGAGCGCCGCGACCTGCCCGTGACGCAGGATTTCCCCGCCGGTCGGCTGGCTGGTTCCGGCCAACAACTTCAGCAACGTGCTCTTCCCTGCACCATTGCGGCCGACGATCCCAACCGTACTGCCCCGCTCGATCTCAAACGACACACCCTTCAGCGCCCAATGCTCGGGAGCATCGTTTCGTTGCGGGCTTCTCCCCAGCCCAAGAAATTCGAGCGCGCGGGAGCCCGTCGTCCGATGCAGACGATACATTTTGGAAACGTCTGTGACGGCCAACGCGACGGTAGCCATTACAGCAAGTCCGGAAGCGTTCGCTTCAGTCGCATGAAATAGTCGTAGCCCAGATGGAACAGCAGAATCGCCACCGCGCCGAACGCGGCCAGTCCGACAAACTGAGGATGCTTGCCGAACAACACCACATCCCGATAGCCGTCGATCACAATAGAAAGAGGGTTGAGACCGATGGCCCAGTCCAGACCGTGCGGCACCATCTGAGATGTATAGGCAATCGGCGAAATGAACATTAGGAGGACCATGGCAAGCCGGAGAATCTGCGACAGATCCCGGATCAGTATATTGATGCAGGAGAGCACCCAGACGAGCCCGATCGTGAAGACCGCCTGGGCCGCCAGGAGACCGGGCAGCCAGATGAGGCTGACGCCGAGGTGGCCGCGCAAGCCCATGACCAGCAGCAAGATGCTGGTGCCGATGAGTTGCCCCGCCATGCCGGAACAGACGGCAGTCACCGGTATCAATTCCATCGGGAACAATTGCCCCTTCATCAGATTGCGATGCGCCAACACGGAATTGGTTCCGCCGGTAATGCCTTCGGAAAACCCCAACCACGGCAAGAGACCGCACGTGACGAGCACGGCGTAGTCGACGGCGCTGAGTCCGGGATTCGGCTGTACACGCAAAATGGATCCGAACACCACGAGGTAGCTGCAGAGAATGAGGGCCGGTCCCAGCAGCATCCACGCCAAACCGAGGCGAGATCCTGCGTAGCGCACCCGAAAATCAAGCAGCACTAAGTGCCAAATCAAACGCCGATGTTGCAGGAGGATGCGAAACCCGTTCATCGCTTCGTCCCCAGGTATCCGGCGACAATGTCCACGACCGTCTCCCCCGCCCGACCGTTCCCGTAGGGCCGGGGCGCCTCATTGAGTGCCTGCGCAAGCACATCGCGGCAGGAAGAGACAATCCTGTCATGCTCGGTGCCTGCCAAACGATTCCATCCCGCCTCCACCGTCTCGACCCATTCAGTCTCGTGTCGCAGGGTCACGCAGGGCACTTTCAGGAACAATGCTTCTTTTTGCAATCCGCCGGAATCGGTGAGAACGATCTTGGCATCACGCATCAGTTGCAACATCTCCAGATAGGGCAACGGTTCGGTCGCTCGTACGTGCGGGGGCCACCGCAACGGGACGCGATCCAGCATCGCTTTGGTTCTCGGATGAATGGGAAACACGATCGGCAGGTTCAGGCTCTCGACCGCGGCCAGAATCATCTCCACTGTGCTTCGGTCATCGACATTTTCGGCACGATGGAGGGTCAAGACCCCATAGGAACCGGGAGTAAGGCCCAGCCGTTCGCAACAACGAACCTCCACGTCCCCGCGCCTCAGATGGAACAGCACCGAGTCATACATGACGTCCCCCGCCACATGAACCCCGGCGGTGATGCCTTCCTGACTCAGATTCTTGCGCGCACGTTCGGAGGGACACAGCAACAGCGTCGATACGTGATCGACGAGGACGCGGTTGATTTCTTCCGGCATGGCACGGTTATAGCTCCGCAAGCCCGCCTCCACGTGGGCGATCGGAATATGCAGCTTGCTCGCCGCCAAAGCACCAGCCAGCGTGGAATTCGTATCCCCATACACCAGGACGAGATCCGGCCGCTCCTGCTGCATAACCCGTTCGAGGCTTTCCAGCATCCGTCCGGTCTGTTGTCCGTGCGGGCCGGATCCGACGGCGAGTTGATGCGCAGGCGGAGGAATCTCGAGTTCACGGAAAAACACGGCCGACATATTCTCGTCGTAATGCTGGCCGGTGTGAACGAGGACCTCGGACAACTCGGTCTTACCGCCGGCCTGTCTGTTCCAAGCGGCGATCGCGCGCGACACGACGGCCGCTTTCACGAATTGAGGCCGTGCTCCGACGACAGTAAGGATCTTCATGGCCGCGCCATTCTGGTCCGAACCGATCGCATGGCGTCAGAAATCCCGGCGCCGGAAGATCGCACAGGCCGACACAACCAGCAACGACGCGTAGATCAGTCCATAACCTGTGGCAAGCACCTGATAATTCCACGAGATCGGAATGCCCGTTGCCGCCTGCCCCTTGATATTGAAGGCCTCGAGGTTAGGGCACAGGTAGTACCAGGCCGTCATGAACCACGTACTCAGTTCGTTTTGACTTTTCTCCGCGATGCCCTTCATGTCGGCCGTCAAGTGCCCGCTCACATAGATCCCGAGCGTCATGATGGCGCTGAGCGTCGAGGAACTGAACGTCGAAAAGAACAGGGCTATCGCGGTCACGAGCAGCAATTCAACGAAGATCAATTCGATCGCCTGAAAGAGCGACACCTGAATCGGTACGCGATAGAGCCAGAGCGTCATAAAGAACACCGCCGTCATCACGGCCAGGTTTACCGACAGCGTAATCATCAACCCAAAGTATTTGCCCACGATGAACTGGGCGCGGCTGATCGGTCTGGCCATGATGGTAAATACGGTCCGCCGCTCGATTTCCTTGCTGACCAACCCGATCCCGACAAAGACGGCAATCATCACGCCGCCGAGATTGATTGCGGCCAAGCCCATGTCCTTGATGATCTTGTGGTGTTCCATGATGGTCAGATCGGCCAACAGCACCGAGGCACCCATGAGCATCACGGCAAACAACAGGAGGTTGTAGAGGATCTTGTCCCGCAGATTTTCCCGAAACGTATTCAAACCGATAACCAGAATTGGACGCATGCTCATGCTCCCACCGCCGCTTTGAGAACCGGCGGATTGCCTGCTTGCTCAAAGAACAACTCCTCGAGAGAGCCCTTCTGCGGCGTGATGGAGACAAGCTTCCCGCCCTGAGATCGAATCATTCCCACCGCCTCATCGAGATGGTCAGGGCCCGGCAGCACTGCCAAGGAATGGCGGCCGCGCTGAACGATCTTCTCGGCCAGTTTTGCAAGACCCGGCATTCGCTCCGGCCCCGCGCCCTCCCAGACAATTTCCACGGATTGGGTGTGAGCATGCCCCACCAGTTCATCAACCCGTCCCATCGCCAACAACCGGCCTTTCATCACGACGCCGACTCGATCGCAAATCATTTCCACGTCGGGGATGATATGGCTGCTGAAGAATACCGTCTTGCCCTGTTCCCGCAATTGAAGGATCAGATCCCTCACCTGCTTCCGTCCCAAGGGATCGAGCCCCGACATGGGTTCGTCCAGGATGACGAGTTCCGGATCGTGGATGATCGCCTGAGCCAAGCCGACGCGCTGCAGCATGCCCTTGGAAAACTTTCTGAGCTGCCGATGCTCGGCATGCGCAAGGCCGACTGAATTGAGCAATTCGCCGACCCGGTGGTGCAAAGACATACCGGAAAGCCCGGCCAGTTCGCCGTAGAACGTGAGGAACTCGCGCGCCGTGAGATAGTCATAGAAATACGGCGACTCCGGCAGGAAACCGATCCGCTTGCGCACCTCGACGTCTCCGGCCGGCGCGCCCAAGATTTCGATTTGCCCCCCGTCAGCCCGCATCAATCCCATCAAGATCTTGAGGGTCGTGGTCTTACCGGCACCGTTCGGTCCGAGAAATCCGAAGATTTCTCCCCTTGCGACGTCCAGTGACAATCCATCGAGCGCCGTTACCGGCGGGCGCCCGGGCCAGCCGGACTTGTATGCTTTCATCAGTCCTTCAATACGAATTGCGTCCATCACATCCCTCGCAGTGTCAGGATTTCCCCGCCGGGGTCGGCGGCGGAATGAGACCGGGACCTTGGACCGGCGGACTCTGCTTGACCGTTTGGCAATCGACGTGCCGGTGTACCTGCAGCCGCTCGCTCAGACCAGGATCGGACACCCGCCCGGTAGGAGCCTCCAACACATAGGGTTCTCCGAACGGCGAGCGCGGCACCTCGTTGATGATCTCGCCCGTCACAAGGTCTTCCAACTTCGCGGGAGACTTGCCGTGCTGCGCCCGGTACCGACGCACCCCTTCTTCCAGAAATCGAATATCCCGCTCGGAGACCACTTCCTTGATGCGCTGGACCAACGCCTCGCGCATACGCTCATCCTTGGTCTGTTCCGTCATACGCGCAAGGAATTCCAGCGCAGCTTCCGGGTCTCCACCTTCCACCGTCATACGAGCAGCGAGTTTCGGCAGGTAGTCGGGCGCGCCGGGCAACAGGGATGCCTGACGAAAGTACTGCGCGGCTTTGGTCGGGTCGCAGAGTTCGTAGTAGTAGTCGTAGCCGATGACGAACGGCAGTTGCCACATCTCCGGATTGTGCCGCATGCCCTTCTCGAGAATGGCAATGCTCTCCTTCACCTGACCGGACCACACGCCCAGGATTGTTCCCGCCGCGTAGTAAGCCATCGCGAACTTCGGGTCGAGATCGGTCAAGACATCCACCGCGTGATAGGCCCAACGATATCCGGCCCTGGTCTGTTTGCGTTCACCGAACTGATAGACCGCCTTCAGCCAGATTACGTCTGCCGCGATTTGGCGATACCCCAGCACGGCCACACGCAGATACTCTCCCTTGGGAAGATATTCGAGTTCGAGCGCCCGATGGGCGGCCGGCCGTTCCCGCTCGACAAAGCTCAGCGCAATGGGCGCCAAGGCACCCAGCGCAAGTAGCAAGAACAGCGTCAGCCGTGTCACGACAGGAATGAGGGGCTTCGCGGATTTCATGACACTGGGCCTCCTCGCTCCAGCCTGGCCTTCAACCCCGCGATGTCTGCGGAAAGATAGAGGGTCTCGAGTTCATTCTTCGGCATGGCGGCATATCGACGCTGACGATCCTGAATTTCCTGAAATTCTCGCCGCGCCTGCTCGCGATCAGCCGGAGATTCGCTGGTCAGATAGGCCTGGACGAGCCACGCGCGCGCCGGCAGAAAATTTGGCTCCATGGCCGAAGCCTGCGCCACTTCCTCAATCCCTCGCTGACGCTCCCCCAAGCTCCAATACAGACGTCCCAATTCGAGACGATGCATCGCGACGAACGGCTCCAGCGTGCGGGCCACCTGATACGCTTCCACCGCACTTCGCCGCAACGATTCACGCTTGAGTTCGACGCCTTGCCCCGTCTGCATCGCATCGGCCAACGAGGCATACAGGTGGCCCAGAAGACCCTGCAGCCGACCATCCAGGGGATTGCACCTGATGGCGTCGGTCAATTCATCAGTGGCTCGCTGCGCATCGTCACCGGAACCGGTTTGCCGGAACCGTTGGAAGTGGGCTGCGGCTAAAGCACTGTGGTACAGGGCCTTGTCTACGTCGATCCGAATGGCCGAACGGTAGTGTTCCATCGCCGCATCCAACTGCCCGGCGCGTTGCGCCTGTGCCCCCTGCTCAAACGCCATCCAGGCGGTTCCGGTTTGGATGGCGCCCGCAGCAAGCCAGAGCAACGACACCGCTCCTCCCACGAGCCACCCATGATGCGTCGGGTGCCCCAGCGAGGGCAAGGAGACCGCGCGCGCGGCCGCGAGACTCTGCGCGTTGAAGAGCACCGCCAGGCACAAGACCAAGAGGATGGCAATCGCCGGCTCATGCAGGTTGGAGTCGACCGCTGCATGGGCCAGCAGACTGACGGCGGCACCGGCAACCCCCACGAGCAGGCCGCGATGCATACGTGACAGGCGTAGACGCAACGCCGCGAAGCCTGCCTGTCCCACACGTATCAGGCCCCAACAGAACAACAGCAACCCGGGAATGCCCAGCTCCACGCCGATCTGGAGGTACTCATTGTGCGGGGTCTGGGCCACTTTTCCGTAGCGGGCGATCTCGCCCTCAACCGGAAAGGCATGCTGCGGGTAGATGTATTGATACAGTCCGAGACCGATTCCGAACGGATGTTCCGCAATGATGTGACCAGCCTGCATCCACATGTTCATTCGAGCATAGGCGACCGGATTGATGGCATGCTCAGCTTCGAATCGCGACCGAAGGGGATTGGGAATGAGCAGCAACCCGATCAAGAGTGCAACCACAATGGCCAGGCCGCGGACGCGATACCGCCCCAGCAGCACGACCGCCGTCCCCGCCGACAACGCCATCACAGCCCCACGAGAGCCGGTGATGACCATCGCGGAGAGCATCACGAGCACAGCTACCGCCCACAGTGCAGTGAGGCTCCACGACAATCGCCCCCCGCTACCCAGCACACCCCGTCCGCCATGCGGATCGCCCGCATACATGGTGGCCAGACAGGATCTACCACCTTTCTTCGCGAACAGGCCCATTGCCAGCGTCATGACTCCGATGGCTGCCAGATAGCCGGAGAGAAAGTTGGGGTTGAAGAATGTGCCGCTTGGACGCAACTGATTGAGCCAGCCAAATTGATAGAGGGCCCACACGGATTCACCGACTCCCGCCGCCACGAGCCATAGCACGACACTCCTCACATGGTTCCATCGGGTCAGGCAAAAGACAATGAAATAGAACAATGCCGCATAGAGCAGGAGCACCATCAACCATTGACGGCTTTGATGGACGTTCGGAGACGTGAACGCCGAGAGCCCCGCGACCGTGAGAAAACCTAGCGCAGGCATCAACCATGACGCCTGGCGGACGGGCAAGGGGGCGCCGTGCCCCATCGACCAGAGACAAGCCAATCCCATCCCGACGATGAGGAGCCGAATGACCATCACGGCCAGATGCGTCGTTCCTCCGTCCAGTAGAGGGGCAAATGCGAGGAGCGCCGCCAACAGCAGCAACGGAGTCCGCCGAGAGATCGATGGGATCGCGACCTCCTGCTGAGGAGCCGTCGGCTTCAGGGACACTCCTTCCCTTGGAAGAGCCTGAATGGCCTTCTCAAGGCTCGAAGCCTTATTCACGGAACGATTCTCCTCTCGATCGAGTTCGATCGATGCACAGGGGTTTTCGGCTTTGAAATGACTGTTGAAGCGGTGGCCTGGAAGGCAACGAAGGGGTCAGAAGAAGAGTAGCATCGGTCGGCGGTCAGTCAATAAAAAAGCGCGAAGTCTGAGTGGCGCAGGCTGTCCTACTCCACCCAGACTTCGCTCAGAGGGCCCGAGGCTGCTTAGATCACGACGTCGTCGTTATCGGCAGTCTGCAGGTTCTGCTTGATGTCGTTCACGTGCCACTGGTCGATCGTGGGATCGTTGTCCAGGTTCGCAACCGCGGTGGCCGTGAAGCCCGGGGTCGCAGAGTTACCGGCCTGATTGTTCGCCACAATCGCCGTTGGACCCTGGCCATCGGCAGCCAACAGACCGACACCAGCCTGCAACCGGTCCACGTTGTTGGTGTTGGTGCTGTTACCACCACCACCGACCGCCGTGGTCGCGGCGCCGCTACGATAGGTGTAGCGGTTGCCGGCACCGGCCAACGCATAACCGATCTGCGTGAAGTTCCCGTACATGGATTGTTCGCCATAGTACGAGGTCTGCGCGACGAACACACCACCCAGGTTGGTCTTGGCTTCCGCCTGGCGAGACTTCGCCTGGTAGCGCAAGAAGTTGGGGATGGCAATGGCCGCCAAGATACCGATGATCGCAACCACGATCATCAACTCGATGAGGGTGAAACCTTTTTGACCTTTGAACAACTTCATGACGTCTCCTCCCTTGTTAATAAGCTCCTGCCTGTCTTTCGACCGTGGGATATGTTCGATTCCCTGCCCGGTAGTTGAGCATGATCCATGCCACTTTGGCTGAGCCTGGAAGCACCCTCCAAAACCCTGTACTTCCAATATGTTCTGCATCGATACGGATTTGCCGGCATTGGAGAAGACGCGGTTCTTTCCGATTTCTGTTCGGAACAGGCAAAGATTGGCACCCCTTGCACTCTGATTGAACATTGATGCGACTGAATCCTCTGGAGGTGGGGCGCCGGCACAGGATGAATGAGGGCTGCCGCCGGCAACCCGACACCTGTGGCCGAGGCGTGAGCAGTTGTGAAACTGTGGTAAATGGAACGCAGTGGAGGCCGGAGGACGGATCAGCCGTTACCGAGCGTCGTTCTGGTCGGCAGACTGCAAATTCTGCTTGATGTCGTTGACATGCCAGGCATCCACGACCAGGTCGCCGTCAAGGTTCGCGGTGGCTACAGCGGTGAATCCTGGAATCGGGACAGCGGCGATGCCGGATGGGACGATCGGGTTTTGCCCCATGTCGATACCGACGCCCGGCAACAGAAGATCGACGTTGACCGTCGTACCGGGGCCGACACGGTAGGCATACCGATTTTGTGTTCCTGCCAGCGCGTAGCCGATTTGGGTGAAGTTTCCGAAAACAGTCTGTTCCCCGTAGTAGGTCGTCTCACTGACGTAGATCGCCGAGAGATTGGTCCGTGCCTCACTCTGCCTGGATTGCGCTTGGTACCGGAGAAAATTGGGAATGGCTAAAGCCGAAACGATCCCCAGAATCGCCACGACGATCAAGAGTTCGACGAGCGTGAAGCCCGCATCGCTTCGACCTCTGGATTGAACGGACCGTCTCTGTACGCACATGAGCCACTCCTCCCTCACGAAACCCATAGGCACAGGCCATGCCACACTGCATCGCAAATCCTCGGCAGGTCTATTTATGACGACTTGTCGAGCACTTAGCTTTTTCATGCCCCTACCATTTTTCTTGCGAGTGACAACGGTCTGCCGCGATGTGACCGCGAAACTTGGGCCGATGCGGGCCGAAAATTGGCACTTGCGATTAGGTGCCTGCCCATAGCAGGCGCCTATTGATTGACATCGTTCACGTCAAAGGCTCCGGTATCAGGCGGAATTTCACTCACATGCCATTGGTCTACCGTAGGATCGCTGTCCAGGTTCGCAGTGGCAGTGACAGTGAAGCTCGTGGCACTGGACGCCGCTGCAAATATGGTGTTGTCCGGGGTCACGAGCCCAATTCTGGCAGGAATCATCTCAATGACGCCTGTCGGGGTGCCGGCTCCGGTAGTCTGTTCGCTTCGATAGGTATAGCGATTGGTCGAGCCTTCTATTTTGAAACCAGTCTCATTGAAGTTGGAAAATCGCTTGTGATCCGCATAATAGGCCAGCTCTGTCACGAACACGCCGCGCAGATTCATCATCACTTCCGCCTGCTGGCTGCGCGCTCGATACCGCCCGAACGCCGTAAGCGCCAAGACCGCCAGCAGCGAAATGATCCCGATGGCAATCATCAATTCGACGATGGTGAAACCTCGGGCGCCAGCCAAGACCGCGCGGGTTCTGCGCGCAGACCGAGAGACAACCGGTATGTATAAGAGCTTGACCATGAGCGCTTGTTGGGCAGAACAATCCGCACCGGTTAGTGCCGGTTACTGCACCGACTGAACTCAAAGATAGCAGATATTTAGGAAGTTACTGATGGGAAGGAGCCGGCTTCTGGTCGGAAACGCGTTGCATGGCTTGGCGAATACGGTCTTCTTTTGTCGGATCCCCCAAACCCAATTCGCGGAACCGCTGCATGAGCTTGTTGTTGGAGGGATCTAATTCGAGGGAATGGACAAGGGCCTCGCGGCCCTCCGAAACCTGCTGTTGTTTCAAGTAAATTTCGCCGAGGTGTTCGTAAATGACGGGGTCGTCTCCCACAAGGCTGACAGCGCGTTTGATCTCGGCCAAGGCTTCAGCCAGTAGACCTTTCTTGAAGAAGGCCCAGCCGAGGCTATCCACGTAATACCCGTTGGTCGGCCGGAGGGCAACCGCCTGTTTGGTCAGCGAAATCGCCTCCTCGATCCTGACCCCACGCTCTGCATAGCTATAGCCAAGGTAATTGAGAGCATCCGCATGGTGGGGATCCAGTTTGAGGGCGGACTCCATCGACTTCACGACATCCTCGAACCGATTGAGCTTGTCATATACTGTGCCGGCATTGAAGTGAAGATCCGGATTCTCCGGGTTGTGACGAATTCCCTCGAGAAACGCCTCCAGCGACGGCTCATACTGCTCTGTCTGGAAATAGGACAAGCCCAATACGATATGGGCTTCCGGCTGCTTGGGATTGAGTCGGCTCGCCTCCCGAAGATGTTGCGCCGCCTCTGCATATTGCTTCAATCGATATTGCAACACCCCCAGATGCAGGTGCCCTTCGAAGTAGGACGGCTCGAGCTTCAAGTTGAAGCTGTACGCTTCGACGGCTTTGGGATAGTCCTTCATCTCTTCATAGAGATAACCAAGGTAATCCCGGACCTTGAGCTCGGTCGGCCGCACAGTCAGAATATGATTGAGCCGCTCGATGGCTTGGGGATAATTCCTCAGCTCTCCCTGAATCAACCCCACTCGCAGTTGCGCATCCAAATCACCGGGATCTTCCGCCAAAATGCCTTCGAGTTCCTGAAGGGCCTCCTGATGGCGCTTCATCATGACTTGCAGACGGATGAGGTGATGCCGGATCTCTCGGTTCTTGGGGTTCACGCCCTGCAGATATCGCTTGTAGATGGCGATCGCCTTTTCCCGCTCCTGGCTAGCCTCGTACACCGAACCCAGGGCAACATAGGCCGGCTCAAAGGCTGGATTGAGCGTGAGGGCCTGCTCGAAGTGCGGGATGGCCTTCGGTAACTCCTTCGCTTCCACCGCAATCCGCCCAAGATAGTAGTAGCCTACGGCCGAATCGGGAGTCGCCTTGATCCCGCTCCGGACCGTTTCTTCGGCCTCCGGAAAGCGCTTCTGGTTGGCCAGCAGCAAACCCTTGGCGAAGTAGTGTTCGCTGCGCTGCGGCTCTTGTTCGATCGCACGATTGAACAGCTGTAATGCGCGATCCGGCTTCCCGGCCGCGGAATACATGCCGCCCAATTGCCCGAGCACCTGCGCATCCAACCCGGGGGCATCCGCGATTTCATCGGCATATTTCACCGCAGTCGGCACATCGCCCAGGGCAAAGTGGAGGACGGACAGTCGGGACTTGAGATAGTTCGAGGATGGGTCGACTTGAAGCGCCGCCTGGTATTCCTTGACCGCCCGCTCCGGCTCCTGATCCAGCTCGGCCTGGTATCCCAGCATAAAATGGTACGAGGCTCGGGAATCGGAAGAGGACGGCAAGGTGCGGGGGGAAACCGGTGCAACGTTCGGAATGGTCGGCGGAGGAACCGCCTTGGGAGTCGGCGCGTTGCTGCAGGCAGTCGTCACGCAGGACAGCAGCGCCAGTCCGACGGCGACTGCCCCCCTCACACTCGTGACCGATGCGACGGACGGCAACCGGTACTCATCGGATGATCGTTGCACAGTTTCAGCTCTATTCGCAGGAGTCGCGCCCGGGGAAAACAATTGGAATTCTTTGGAGATTATACAGATTGGGGAAAGTGAGCGTCAAACGGCCTCGCGATTCTCCAAGCTCTCAAACTTTGCAAAACGATCGTGGAAAAACAGCTCGCGTTTACCGATCGGACCGTTTCTGTGCTTACTCACCAGGATGTCCGCGATGCCCTTCCGTTCGGTGGCTGGTTCGTACACCTCTTCCCGGTAAATAAACATCACGACATCGGCGTCTTGTTCGATCGCGCCGGATTCCCGAAGATCGGCCAGCATGGGAATCGGCGGCTTTCTATTTTCCACGGCACGGCTGAGCTGCGACAGCGCAATCACCGGTACGTTCAGTTCCTTCGCAAGGCTTTTCAGGGAACGGGAGATATCTGAGATCTCCTGCTGACGCGATTCGGCGTCGCTACGCCCCTGCATCAATTGGAGGTAGTCGACGATGATCAGATCGAGTCCCCGCTCGGCCTTCAGCCGGCGAGCCTTGCCGCGCATCTGCTGCACCGTCACGGCGCCCGAGTCATCGATGAAGATCGGCGCCTGCTCTAACTTCCCGGCCGCCTCCGCCAACCGCCACCAATCTTCCTTCTGCAATTTTCCGGTCCTCAGCGCATGGGAGTCCACGCGCGCCTCGGACGCCAACATTCTGAGGACGAGCTGTGGCTTGGACATTTCTAAGCTGAAAATGCCCACGACCGTGCCGGCGTGCAATGCCGCATGCTGCGCCATTCCGAGGGCCAGACTGGTCTTCCCCATGCTGGGACGACCGGCGACAACGATCAAGTCGGAGGCCTGCAAACCCGCCGTCAAATCATCCAAATCATAGTAGCCGGTAGGGACCCCGGTCACGCGCTCCTTGCGCTTCGACAGCTTATCGACCACATCAAGGCTTTCCTTGATGATTTGATTGACCGGCGTAAAGGAGCGATCGAGTTTCCCCTGGGCCAAACTGAACACGGACCGTTCCGCAAAATCCAGCAGGTCGTCGACTTTCGACGTGCCGTCGTAGCCTCGAGTAATCACCTCAGTCGAGGTGTGGATCAGCCCGCGCAGCAAAGCCTTGTCCCGTACGATTTTCGAGTGGTAGCGGATATTGGCGGCGGTCGGAACCACCTGAACCAGTTCGGCCAAATAGGCAGCGCCGCCCACCGCTTCCAACTCGGAGCGTGCCCGCAGAGCCTCGGTCAGGGTGATCTGATCGATCACCTCGCCTCGATCCGACAAGTCCAACATCGCTTGGTAAATCTTGCGGTGTGAGGTGCGGTAGAACTCCTCCGCCGTCAGCAGTTCCATGGCCTTCGCCATGGCGCTGTTGTCCAACAGAATGGCGCCGAGCACGGATTGTTCGGCTTCGAGATTTTGGGGAGGCAGTTTAGGATCAGCGAGGTCGGCAGGCGACAGCGGTTTCATGGTCGCGCCCTTCGCGTCGCCCGAGTTTGCGGCGACGCGTGGCCGTTCATTCGATCCAGTGCGGAACCGGTCGCGCCAGAAGTCGCATAGTCGATTGCGCGGAAGAGTCGATCGACGTCTAGCGCAAAGCCGGTCGAAGCCATGGCCCGCCCGAACCGGCCCAAGAGATGATCGTACCGGCCGCCACCGCCGAGTTCGGCGCCGACGCCTCCGGCAAAGACATCGAAGACAATCCCGTCATAGTACTCAAACCCGCGGAATTCGCCCAGGTCGATCAAAACAGAATGACGCTGACCGGTCTTGGACAACCGTTCGTACACGCTGGCCAACCGATCGAGCGCCCCGGTCAACAGGCGATCACGGCCGGCAATTCGCCTGCCCCGCTCGATGACCGTCCGGTCTCCACACAATTCGAGCGCTTCAAGGATCTTGGCCGCTGAGGATTTCGATATCCCCTCGATGCGCAAGAGATCCTCCAGCAACGGCAGGTCTTTCCGAGCCGCCGCTTCTTCGGCCTGCTTCTGGCCCTCCGGCGAAAGCCCGGAGCGCACCAAGAGGCCGTGAAAAAACCCAACATGGCCGACCGTCACCTTGAACGACTTCAGCCCGACCCGCTTCAGGCATTCCATCATCACGGCAAGAATCTCGGCGTCGCCGACCACCCCTTCGACACCCATCAGCTCCGCCCCAACCTGATAGATCTCCCGATCGCGACCGGCGTGTTCCCGTTCGTACCGGAATACGGACGTGCGGTAGCAGAGACGGAGCGGCAGCTCGGCTCCCATCATACCCATGGCGACGGTCCGCGCGATCTGGGCCGTCGCATCCGGGCGAAGCAGCATCAACCGACCGGTCGTACGATCCACCAGCTGGAAGCACTTTTCAATGAGTTCGGATTCAAGCCCCGGGGCAAGGACATCCAGGTACTCGAACATCGGCAAGATGATTTCCTGATAGCCGGCTCGAGCCAGCACGGTCATCAGAGTTTGTTCGAGGTGACGGATCCGCTGCGCGGCGCGAGGGAGAATGGTGCTCATCCCGACGGGAATGAGCGAACGCTCCTGCCTCCCGACTGCAGCGGGGGGCGGAGCGGAAACCTTCGGAGAGGGAACACCCATAGTGGCCTGCCGGGGAGCCTACAGGCCTTTCGACAGGTCCGCGACCTTGACGGAAAGGATGTGTTTGCTCTTCTTGATCTGGTCGAGCACGGCCGTCGGAAGCGGCGCATCCAGGCCGAAGATCTGCAACGCGTGGCCGCCGCGCTCTTCACGCGAACATTGCATGCGAGCGATATTGATGTCGTGATCGCCGAGGACATGGCCGACGTTTCCGATCACGCCCGGACGGTCTTCATTCTGGATCAGCAAGAGATGGCTTTCCGGCACCACTTCAACCTTGAAGCGGTCGATTTCGACGATCCGGGGATCTTTGCGGTTGTATAAGGTCCCCGCGACCTGATGGGACTTTTTGCCTGCTTCCACGCGCACGCGAATCACGCTGGTGAAGTCTCCGGCATCGGTACTCTTGATCTCTTTCACCTCGATCCCGCGTTCCTTCGCCACAATCGGGGCATTCACATAATTGACCGGATCTTCCAGGATCGGGGTCAACAGCCCCTTGAGGACGGCGATGGTCAGGGCGGCAACGGACAGTCCGGCCACCTCGCCACTGTACTCCACGGTCACACGCTCCAACCCACCCTCGAGCAACTGGGCCTGGAGCAAACCGACTCGTTCTGCGAGCGACAAGTAGGGCTGCAGCCGCGGCAGCAGTTCCGGTGATACCGATGGAATATTCACGGCGCCGCGAGCGATGCCTTTGGTGAAGTAATCGACGATCTGTTCGGCGATCCCGACCGCCACATTCTCCTGAGCTTCCGTCGTGGAGGCGCCGATGTGGGGCGAGCAAATGAAATTATCCAGCGACAACAGCGGATTGTCGGCCTTTACCGGCTCATCCTCGAACACGTCGAACGCCGCTGCGGCGACACGCTTGGTTTTCAAGGCTTCGCAGAGGTCGGCTTCATTGACGATGCCGCCGCGCGCGCAATTGGCGATCATCACGCCCGGCTTCATCTTGGCGATGGCCTGGGAGTTAATGATGCCCTTCGTCTCCGGCGTCAGCGGCGTATGGACGGAGATGATATCCGCGCGGCGGAACAGCTCATCGAGGTCCACCATCGTGACGCCCATTTTCTGAGCCCGGTCCTGAGCCAGGTAAGGATCGTACGCAATGACCTGCATACCCACACCCTGCGCGAGTTTCGTCAGATAACCGCCGATCTGGCCGACACCGACAATGCCCAGCGTCTTGTTGTACAGCTCCACGCCCATGAACTTGTCTTTTTCCCACTTCCCGGACTTCGTGGAAGCCGTGGCCTGGGGAATCCGACGGGTCATGGCAAAAATCATCGCCATCGTATGTTCGGCGGTCGTCACGGTGTTGCCGCCGGGCGTGTTCATCACCACGATGCCGCGGCGGGTCGCCGCGGGCGTATCGACATTGTCCAGACCGGACCCCGCACGCCCCACGACCTTGAGCTTGTCCGCGGCCGCGATTACCTCAGCCGTAACCTTGGTGCCCGAGCGAACGATCAACCCGTCCGCATCCTTGATCTCCTTGAGGAGTTCTTCTTTGGGCAATTTGGTTTTGACGATGACCGTGAACCCGGCCTTCTCCAGATGTTCGACGCCTTGCTTCGATAAGCTGTCGCTGACGAGGATTTTCATTGTCGTGGTGCCTTGGATGAAAGTGAATCTACGCCTTGCCCATCAGGATTTCTTGCGCTTTCGCCACACCGCTGCCGAGTTTGACGGGGTGTCCGAGCCCCTTCACCACCATTTCGACGGCCGCCAATGCGGTAATGACGTCAAAACTGTCAATGTAGCCCATGTGCGAGATACGGAAGATCTTACCCTTGAGATGATCCTGTCCGCCCGCCGCGGTCATGCCGTATTGCGTGCGAAGGTTCTTGTAGATCGCCTGTCCATCCACGCCCTGCGGAGCACAAATCGCAGTCAAGGCGTCGCTGGGGCGCTCCTTCGGAAACAGTTCGAGACCTGCGGCCTTGACGCCCTCGCGCATGGCTCTGGCCAACTGCGCATGGCGGGCGAACACGGACTCCAACCCTTCGGTCTTGAGAATGTTGAGCACTTCCTTCAAGCCGATGATCAGCGACACGGCCGGCGTATAGGCGGTCGTGTTCTTCTGTTGGTTGTCTCGCTCTCGCTTGAAATTGAAATAGAACGTCGCGTTCTTGGCCTTCTCAGCCAACCGCCATGCCTTCGAACTGACACTTGCGAAGGCCAACCCCGGAGGAAGCATCAGGGCCTTTTGAGACCCGGTCACCACCACGTCGAGCCCCCACGCATCCGTCTTCAGGTCAAGGACCCCGAGTGCGGTGATGGCGTCCACGACCAGGATGGTGTCTTCATAATTCTTAACGATATCGGCCAGAGCCTTCACATCATGCGCCACGCCGGTCGACGTTTCGCTGGCCTGTACGTATACGGCCTTGATGGAAGGATCCTTCTTGAGTGCATCCGCCACGGCCTGGGGATCCACGGCCTGGCCCCACTCGACCTTCAATTCGGTAACCTGCGCGCCGAACGCCTTACAGAGCTTCGTCCAGCGTTCACCGAACTTGCCTCCGTTGATGGTGAGCGCCTTGTCGCCGGGGGACAAAAAATTTGCGACCGACCCTTCCATGCCGCCGGTACCGGAGGAGGCGAGGATCAGGACATCGCTGGTCGTTTGAAACAACCACTGCAGATCCGCGCGAACCTCGGCGAACAATTTATCGAACTCAGGGGCCCGGTGATGCACCATCGGTCGCGCCATCGCGAGCAAAACTTCCGGCGGAACAGGCGTCGGACCAGGAGCCAATAGATACCGTTTCAGCATGGAACGAACCTCCTCAACTGTGCAGGGCAATCAAGGTCTGAATTGGAAGGGGCGTACGCTACCATAGCCCCTAGTCGGAGTCAAGGTAACGACCTACGGAAGCGCCTATGTTTTCAGCCAGTTCACGCTGAAAGTCGGACGATTCTCACCCTGAGCGGCACACATTCTCCCGCGCCCAGACAGGGCGATGCGAGGAACCAATTCAACACTGTGCAATTTCTTGACAACTTGTGACCGCCTGGATAGTCTAAGCTTCGAGAGAGCCTCCACCCCACAGTCCTCTATCATCACGCCGAGGTCCAAGTGAGCACACATACTCCGGGATTCATGGGACCGTTATTAGCCGGGCTGCTTCTGACCGGCATCTGTTCACCCTCCGTCACCTCGGCGCAAGATCTCCCGACCGAAGCTCCGGAAGCCGCCCCAGAAACCGGCACACCGGAGACACCGCCCCTCGTACAGGAACCGGAATACCTAATAGATGCGGAGGACCAAGCCGCGGCTCAGGAAAGTGAAGCGGCTGAGCTCGCAGCCTCCCCGTCGGTTGAATCTTCGACCGAGATCCTCCCGGCCGAACAGCTTCTTCAATTGAAGCCCCTCACCGGGACCGCAGCCCGATTTTCCGACCTACTGACGCCCCCCGCTGAACTCGCGCAGGAACCGGCACCGGCCGAGGGCCAGGCGGCTGATGACATGACCTATAATGTGCCGATCATCCTTGATCCGTCAGTCCAAGGGCATATCCGCTTCTTCAACGTCTCGATCCGGAATCGATTCGAGCAGTGGTTGATCCGGCTCAGTCGGTACCGCCCGTTGGTCGACAGCATCTTCTCGGAATTCAACTTGCCGAGCGACCTGATCTATCTGTCGCTGGTGGAAAGCGGCTTCAATCCGCACGCCTACTCACGCGCCCGCGCCACCGGCCCCTGGCAGTTCATGAAGGGGACAGCCAAAGTATACGGACTGCGCGTCGATAGCTACGTCGACGAGCGCCGGGACCCGATCAAGTCTACGGTGGCAGCCGCTCGGTATCTGCGGGATCTCTATGATCTGTTCGGCACGTGGCAGCTTGCGATGGCCGCCTACAATGCCGGAGAAGGCAAGGTTATGCGGGCCCTCCACAAGGCCCAAGCCGAAAGCTTCTCCGACATCGCCAAGACCAGGCTCATCCGTCGCGAGACCCGCGAATACGTGCCTCGCTTCATGGCAGCCACGATCATCGCCAAAAATCCGGACCGATATGGCTTCCCCACGAATGACGCGGAGCCGCATCAGTTCGAGGAAGTGGTGGTCCGCCGCCCCATCCATTTCAAGGCGATTTCGAACATCACCGGCATTTCCTATCAGGAGTTGCGGCTGCTGAACCCGGAACTCCGAAGGGACGCGACCCCGCCCGACGATCCGGAATACCGCCTGAAGGTGCCGGTTGGGACGAGGGAGAAGGTCGAACAGCTGCTAGACCGGGCCCCGACGCACAAATTTCCCCCGATGCCGGTGAAAGTCCAGCATGGAAAATCAGAGCCCGACTCAGGAAAATGGTACAAGGTCAAGGTGGGGGATTCGCTGGAAAAGATCTCCAAGCGATTCCACATTTCGGTGAAGACCCTTAAGGCCAACAATAACCTGACCGGGGCCGGGATCAAGGCTGGAGACTTCCTGGTGATCGCACACTAGGCGCGATCGCCATCCCACACGTCCTACCGAGACCGAACCGCTTTATTCCTGCTTCTTTTTCGCGGGCTGAGTCGAAGCCTTTGCCGGTGATACGGCTTTGGCCGGGTCTTTTGCCTTTGCAGCCGGCTTGGCTGGAGGCGGAGTTTGAGGAGGAGCCGGCGGAGTTGCAACGCTCGCGGCCGGCGCAGCCGGGGCGGGAGCATTTTCCGCAGCCTTCTTGGGATCGAGCACTTTCACCCGCACGGCTGCTTCGCTGGCAAACGGTGAGTTGGGGTAATCCTTCATCAACGTCTGGTAGTGGGCAACGGCCCCTTCCGGCCTGGACTGAGCCTCCTCGAGCTTGGCAAGCTCGAACAAGACATTATCCTTATTGAGCGCCCCCGGAATTTCAAGCACTGCCGTGAAGGCCTTGGCGGCCTGGTCACGATCGCCCTTTATGAGGAACGCATATCCCAGTCGCTGCTGCACCAGACCCAACATCGACGGATTGTTGCCGTACAACAACAAGAACCGCTTATAGGTTTCGATGCCGGCATCGACCTGATTGGCCAACACCTGCGCGTTGCCCAGATGGAACAGGGCCAGAGGGCCGACCGGTGTCCTGGGATATTGGTCGATGACCTGCCTGTAGAGAGTGATCGCCTGATTGAGCTGCTCCTGCGCCTTCTTGGGATCGTCTGCCGGGCGGTTCAGATAATGGAGCGTAGCCTCACGGTCCAACTCGCGAGCCTTCTCCGTGGTTTGATAGTCGTACCAGAGCACACCGGCCACGACGGCACCGGCCGTCAAGAACACACCTACCCCAACCAACAAAGCCCGTCGCTGCTCCTGCAACGTGATGAGAAAGCGTTCCATCCCGCTGACGAGGTGCGCCTCATCGAGGGGATCGGATTTTGACGGGACTCGGATGCGATAGGTCATGCCTTCACCTTGCCGGAGGCCATCGGTAAAACAACCGTCGCCTCTCGCGGCAACGCGCCTTATACTAGGGGCAGCTCGACATTGTCAAATACCTTGCGCAGACATCGCCCTACTACGCCATGTTCCAAGACTATCTCGATCGACTCAGCGCTCAGCACCTCCTTCGCAAAATCCGCCCGATCGCCTCGGCAACCGGCCCCACGGTAAGCCTCGACGGCCGGGAGGTTCTGCTGATGGCCTCGAACAATTACCTGGGCTTGGCCACCCATCCCGACGTCATTGGAGCCGCTATGGCTGCGACGGAGCGGTATGGCGCGGGAGCAGGAGCCGCGCGTCTCGTTTGCGGTACTCTTCCCCCCCACACGGAATTGGAGTCGGCGTTGTCACAATTCAAGGGCACGGAGGCGGCACTCGCATTCAGCTCAGGCTATGCGGCCAACATCGGCATCATCCCCGCACTGATCGGCAAGGACGGATTGATTCTCGCGGATCGTCTGTGCCACGCGAGCCTGATCGACGGCTGCCGGTTAAGCGGCGCGACATTCCGGGTATACCGTCATTGCGACATGGAACACCTCCAGAGGCTGCTTGCCCGTCGATCAGCTCGGCAACCGACGCTGATCGTCACCGACGGGCTCTTCAGCATGGATGGCGACCTCGCTCCCCTGTCGGACCTCGTCGCCTTAGCTGAACGTTACGACGCCAGACTTTTTGTGGACGATGCACATGGGACGGGAGTGATGGGACGGACCGGCAAGGGCTCAGCGGAACACTGCGGAGTCGAAGGGCGTCTGGCCTTTCAGATGGGCACCCTGAGCAAGGCGCTGGGTGCGGAAGGCGGTTATGTGGTGGGGAGTCGAGCTTTCATCTCGTATCTCGTCAACAGCTGTCGGTCCTTTATTTATACGACCGCGCCGGCACCGGGCTCAGCGGCTGCGGCAACCGAAGCCCTGCGGATCGTGCGGGAAGACCCGGCACGCCGCGAGCGACTGTGGGCCAACCGAGACCGGCTCGTCCGTGGGTTGCAGGATCTCGGGTTTCCCCTTACACCAACCGTCAGCCCCATCGTTCCGATTCTGATCGGCGATGCCGACCGCGCGCTCCGCATGTCCCACGCACTGCTCGCCGATGGTATCTACGCCCCGGCGATTCGTCCTCCGACGGTGCCGCCCGAGACCAGCCGTATCCGGATGACCGTCACTGCCGATCATACCCCTGCACACATCAATCAGGCGCTTGCGGTAATGGCGCGAGCCGCAAAAGCTCTTTCCGTTCTCTAACTGGCCATACCGTTCGTTTATTTTTCTGATCGCTCGACTGCGGGCGCCCCCTTGTGTTCCTGCTATTTTCTTGCTTTCTGACCGCCCTATGGCATCATCCAAGGAGTCTGACGGGACGGACCGGCCTTCCGGATACTCCCCCTATTCATACGTAAGCCATACCACGCGAGGGAGCGAGCGATGATTGACATTTCCAAACTCCTCACGTTTGCCGTTCAACAGGGCGCCTCCGACTGCCATATCAGCTCCGGAGAGCCGCCGATGGTACGCCTCCACGGCGACCTCAAGAAACTCGATCACCCTCCTCTCAGCCAGGATGAAACCCACGCGTTGATCTACGACATGATGAGCGACGCGCAGCGCAAGAACTTCGAGGAGCATCGGGAATGTGACTTCTCCTTCGACCTCGGCGATATCGCCCGTTTTCGCGTGAACGTCTTCATTCAGGGCCGCGGATTGGGCGCCGTGTTCCGCACCATTCCGACGCAGATCCTTCCGCTGGAAAAGCTCGGCATGCCACCGATCCTCCGACAACTGTGCGACCGTGAGAAGGGGTTGATCCTGGTCACGGGGCCGACCGGGTCCGGCAAGTCGACGACCTTGGCCGCAATGATCGATTACCTAAACAACACGTATGAAGGCCATATCCTGACGATCGAGGATCCGGTCGAGTTTGTCCACAAGTCAAAAAAGTGCCTGGTCAACCAGCGGGAACTCGGCGTCCATACCTTGTCATTCGCCAACGCTCTTCGGGCCGCGCTTCGTGAAGACCCAGACATCATCCTCGTCGGCGAAATGCGGGACCTCGACACCATTCAGTTGGCGTTGACGGCGGCAGAAACCGGCCACTTAGTGTTCGCCACCTTGCACACCTCCAGCGCCCCCAAGACAGTCGACCGCATCATCGACGCCTTTCCGCCGAATCAACAGGCGCAGGTTCGTGCGCAGCTGTCCGAGACGCTCGAGGCAGTCCTCACACAAACGTTGCTCAAGAAAAAGACCGGCGGGCGCGTAGCGGCGGTCGAGATCATGATTGGCACCACGGCCGTGCGCAACCTCATCCGCGAAGCGAAATTGCACCAGATTCCCGGGGTCATGCAGGCAAGCCAGAAGGACGGCATGCAGACCATGGACATGGCGTTGGTCGATCTCGCCACACGAGGGGTCGTTACCAAGGCCGAGGCGCAGTCGCGCAGTATGAACCCCAACCTGTTCGGCGCAGTCATGGGCGGTGCCGCCTAATCCGCGTGACGCAGCCGAAACCGGTAACGACCTAGGTCAGGAAAGAGGACGACCATGGATGTGAGAACCCTGCTCGAAGTGATGGTGAAACAGGAGGCATCCGACCTGTACTTGACGGTCGATGCCCCCCCCATCTACCGCATCCACGGCTCGACTCACCGGACGGACGCCCCGCCTTTTACCAACGAACAGCTGGAGGCGTTGGCGCTGGCCCTGATGCGCGGCCAGCAACGAGGCGAGTTCGAAGAAAAGATGGAGATGAACCTGGCCTTGTACTACAAGGACCTGGGCCGATTCCGCGTGAACATCTTCCGCCAGAAGGGCAACGTCGGGCTCGTCTTTCGCCACATCAAGGCAGAGATCATGACGGTCGAGCAACTCGACTTGCCTCCGATCATCAAAGACATCGCCATGACGAAGCGCGGCCTGGTCCTGGTCGTCGGCGCCACAGGGTCCGGTAAATCCACCACACTCGCCGCTATGATCGACCACCGCAATACCGTGCATGCCGGACACATCATCAGTGTCGAAGACCCCATCGAGTTCGTGCACCACCACAAGAAGTCGATCATTACGCAGCGCGAGGTCGGCTTCGACACCCACTCCTTCGGCCATGCGCTGAAGAATACGCTGCGGCAGGCGCCGGACGTCATTCTCATCGGCGAAATCCGGGACACTGAAACGATGGAAGCCGCCATCACGTTCGCCGAAACCGGCCACCTCTGCCTGGGCACCCTTCACTCGAACAACGCGAACCAGGCAATCGAACGCATCATGAACTTTTTCCCGGTTGAACGACACGCCCAGATCTATCTGCAGCTCTCCTTGAACCTTCGCTCGATCATTTCACAGCGGCTCATCCCTTCGTTGGACGGCCGCCGCGTACCGGCCCTGGAAATCATGTTGGACACCCCGCGCATCAAGGACTTGATCAAGCGCTCGGAGGTCGACACGCTGAAAGAGGCCATGGAGCAAGGCATCGAGGAAGGCTGCCAGACGTTCGATTACGTCCTCTTGCAGCTGTACAAGGCGAACAAGATCAGTATCGAACAAGCCTTGATCAACGCCGATAGCGCCAACAACCTGCGGCTCAAGATCAAGCTGGAAGGACTGAAAGGGGACGAAGCCGTCGCGGCGCTACTGGACAAGGACAAGAAAGGCGAGAAGGGATTTCAGATTCAGGGAAACCAACTCGGCTCCACGGCACAGAAAAAGCGGCCGGCCTAAGCTCTTACCGGCCCAGATCACAGGCTCTCGGCGTCCCGATCAGCGAGCGGCAGCCGGAGGCGGCTTGAGGTCTTCGAGATAGGACGCAATCCTGTCGAGCGCCCCCGCACTCAGCTTCTGGCCATACCAATTCGGCATGGTATCCGGAGGAAATCCGGGAACCACGTAGGCGCCAGGCGAAACGATCGACTCCACGATATACTCGCGTACCGATTTTGCCGTCCCCCGGTATGTCGGATCCTTCAGCCGCGAGCCGGCGGTCTCACCCAACCACAAAGGCGGCCCCACCTGCCCATTCGCTCCCTCAATGCCTGGAATCGTATGGCAAACCGGGCAACCCGGGCGAATGAAGAGCGTTTGGATGGGCTCCTCCCCGGTCACGAGAGACACCTTCTCAGGATCCAGTTGAGGCGCAGCGGAAGACACGAGACGGGCGGATGATACGTTACGGGGCTGCTCCGATCGCATGGATACCAGAGCCAGCACCAAGACGAACCCTGCGGCCCCTATGAACAGCAGCTTCTCTTTGCGAGTGGATGAAGAAGGTGGTGGAGCGTTAGCCATTATGCAAAACGAAGCATCCTGACCATCAAGCTGGTCCTCGTCAGCCTCGGTAAGGAAAAGCGTTCATGCCTCAGTGGGTCACATCCATAGCGCAGCGAAAGCCGATCGTCCGGTCCTGAAATTCGGGGTCGGCCGAAAATCTGGCGGAGACACGGAGCGCCGTCGGCAAATCGGCCCATGATCCCCCACGAATGACTTTCCGCTCACCTTTCGCCGGGCCAGTCGGATTCTTGTCCGGGCTGGCCTGATAATACTCACGATCATACCAATCGGCCACCCACTCGGCAGCATTGCCCGCCATGTGGTGAATGCCGTAGGGACTCCGCCCCCCCTCCTTGAGCCCATGCCGTACGCTCATGCCTTCAACGCCTCCAGTCACCGGGACCAAGGTGATGGCCTCACTCACCCACACACCGCGATTGTAGTTTGCAATATCGACGAATGGCTGCATATGCCCCCAAGGGAACCGCCGCCCGTCTACCCCGCGCGCCGCCTTTTCCCATTCGGCTTCCGTCGGCAGTCGCTTCCCGGCCCATTTGCAATAGGCTGCCGCATCTCCCCACCCTATCCCGACTGCTGGGCGATCGCCGACCGTCGTCGCCGCTTCGTCGTCCCAGGTGGGCGGGGCGTCATGCTTGGCCTCACGCAGAAACTTATCATAGAGCACCATCGTCACTTCGTATCGATCGAGGTAGTAGGCATCGAGCGTGACGGAATGTTCCGGTCGCTCATTGGGCAGCCCTTCATTGCTGCCCATCGTAAAGGCCCCGGCAGGAATCAATGCCATCGGAACGCCATCCTGTCCTTTGATGGCCTCACCCCCGCTAGCTCCGTCGTTCTGAGCGGCGGCCTGGGTGAGAAGGACAGCCCCCAGAAGCACACCCGCGAGAACACAGGACACGAACGACAACCGCATACGAGCCTCCCACACCCAACAGCAACGCCAGCTACGTGAAGTTTCCGCCAGTGTAGCCGTGGCAACGTTCAAACTCAACATAGCTAAAGACTCCAGAAATGACCTGCAGCGGAAGGCTGATCAGCCTGTCGTGGCCAGATCTGTTTCGTTCGGAGCCCGAAAGGGAAGGTCTAGGGGGGATGAACTGCCGAAGCGGTGAAGCAATTGGAACTGGAATCCGACCGGCGGGAGAGACCACCGGTCGGGAATGCGGTGGGAGCCGAAACGCTCCGATACTTAGCGGCTCAATTCAGCAACTTTCCGGTCCTGAGTTTTGATGCCCCTCGCCAGCGCCAGTTCCTGCCGCTCCAGGAGATTGTGTAGAACCTCCTGCTTCAACTGCGCGTGCAATGCCGTATTCTGCTTTGTCGCGGGAGTCGTGTCCTGCAACAAGTTCAGCCAACCGACGACCGCCGCGTCAAACCGGCTTTGCGGCATAGTGGTATGCAGTTCCTGAAAGACCGTAATCGCATCGGCTCGATTCTCAAAGAGCGCCACCAACCCACGGGTATAATAGGCGTCTTCGCAGGCCAGCCCCTTGGAACAGTTTTTCAACCGCTGCTCCTGGGCATGGGCAATACCTTGAAGAACCCTCAAGTCCGCCTGATCGACCGAAAAATAGGCGCTGCTGGGCAGCACAGCGGAGCTTCCTGTGTTGGTTTCAATCACGGCACAGCCACCGAGACCAAGCGCCAATACCGCACAGACAGCAAGTTTGGACTGACTAGGATTCGCCATATCATGCCTCCTCAGAGGTTCGGACTCAGTGGCTAACAGTTCAAATCTACCATCTGACCCCAGAACGGGCATTACCCGCTGGACGTACCTCGATGGTAGGGCTCCTCGGAAACGACCTGTGCCTCCTCCTATGCTCAACCTTACCCATAGCCCTTTGCGTTTAGCGCCTGTATCAGCTTTCCGACACACCCATGCAGACGACCGGCGAACTCCAAGCTTGCTGTGGGGTGCGCTTCTCCACATGACCTGCCAGCCACCGCAGCCGAATTTGATCGGCCTCAGACATCCGAATGAATTCGACCCCCGCCTCGGCTCCATTCACCCACCGAACGACCGCCAGCGTGACGTGGAGGGGGGTCTGAGTGCCCGCAAACGCCAAGCGGAGGAGCAGGGATTGCCCGACCTTTAATTTCAGTCTCGTCTTCAGGAGACAGCCGGGAACGGAAAGGTTCACGACCTGTGCCTGGCTCAGTATCCCATCGCAGGAAAATGAGCAGGTGCACTTAACGGTCGCCCGCTGGCTATATCGTGACTTCACGATCCCTCCTCGGTTAGAAGCCCGCCCCACACGGTTCTAAGGCTACCGCAAGAAGAACTGACGCACTATCCATCGTGAAGGGTACGTCAAAAGGAGGGACCAAAAGGGGAAGCGGCCGTTTGCCCATGAGCGTAAACGGCCGGAAACTCGAGGAACTCCGAAGATACGCTCTTGAAGGGTCAGTGCCAGTTGGCGGCCAGGATGGCCTGCACCTCCTGCGGCCGCTGGGCAATCGCCTGGTCCCAGCTGAGCCCAGTTTGTTGTGTAAACCCAGCCATGGCCTGAATCAGTTGATTGACCTGTGTATTTTGGAGTTGCTGGCCGTTCCCTGCCTGAATCACCTCCGTCTGGTTCGCATTTCCCAAATACCAGTCCTTGATTGTAAGTTGGTCACTGGTACTATAGACCGACAGTCGCAGGTCGTTGGCTTGCTGACTCAACACAAGGTCTAGGGGGTTGATAGTTGTATTGAAGAGGACGCTGTCGGCCGCACCTCCATTGTCTACAACCGTGTCCTGCCCGCCTCCTCGGCTAAAAAGATACGTGTCGTTGCCTCCAAGCCCGGTCAATAAATTATTCGCCGCATTCCCACCCATCGTATTGTTCAGAGCATTGCCGGTTCCATTGATTGCCACCGTACCGATCAAGGTTAGGTTTTCTAAATTGGCACCCAACGTCCACGAAATGGAGCTCTGCACCGTATCCGTGCCCGCACTCGCATTTTCGACGATCGAGTCACCGGCTCCCACCACATAGGTATCATTGCCGGCACCTCCGGTGAGCACATTCACCGCGCTGTTGCCGACCAACAGATTATCCAGAATGTTGCCCGTACCATTGATCGCGGCGGTTCCCGTGAGCACAAGGTTCTCGATATTCGCACCCAAGGTCCAGGTAACGGAACTTTGGAGGGTATCGATGCCCGCGTTGGCCTGTTCGGTCACCGTGTCACCACTGCCAACGACATAGGTATCATTTCCGGCCCCGCCCGCAAGCACATTGACCGCACTGTTACCGATCAGCATGTTATCCAATACGTTGCCGGTAGCATTGATTGCAGTCGTGCCGGTCAAGACGAGATTTTCGACATTCACGCCTAACGTGTACGTGACTGAACTTTGGACTGTGTCAGCCCCCTCATTACCGTTTTCAGTCACGATATCTGCCGCGTTGTCGACGACGTAGATATCGTCTCCCGCTCCGCCTGACATCACATCGACACCCGATCCACCATTGAGAGTATTCCCAGCATTGTTGCCGAGTAGTGTGTTGTTGAGGGTATTGCCAGTTCCATTAATACCCCCAGTGCCGGTCAGCGTCAGATTCTCAAGATTCGCACCCAACGTATACGTGACGCTGCTCTGCACAGTATCGGTTCCTGCACTCGCAGCCTCCGTCACGGCATCGCCGGCATTGTCCACAATATAGATGTCGTTGCCCATTCCACCGGTCATTGAGTCTGCGCCTGCACCTCCATCAAGGATATTATTGCCAGAATTCCCGGCGAGGGTATTGTTCAGCGCATTGCCCGTGCCATTGATTGCCAAGGTACCGGTAAGACTCAGGTTCTCTATCTCCGCTCCTAGCGTAAAGGTGACAGAGCTCTGCACAAGGTCCGTTCCTCCCCCGAAGATTTCATTCACCACGTCTCCGATATGATCCACGACATAGGTGTCATTGCCTGCTCCGCCAGCCATCGTATCTGCACCACCCCCACCGTTCAGGACATTGGCAGCACTGTTGCCGGTCAAAATATTGTTCAGAGCATTGCCGGTGCCATTAATGACAGTCGTACCGGTCAGAGTGAGAGTTTCCAGATTGGCCCCGAGCGTATAGGTCACCGAACTTTTTACGGAATCGATGCCTTCATTGGCGCTTTCGGTAATCGTATCCCCGGTGTTATCTATGATATACGTGTCGTCTCCCGGTCCGCCGGCCGTCGCATCGATGCCCGCACCTCCATCGAGAATATTGTTGCCACTATTGCCGATGAGCGCATTGTTAAGTGTATTGCCGGTGCCATTGATCGCCGACGTGCCGGTCAATGTCAGGTTTTCCACATTGAGGCCAAGGGACCAGGACACAGAACTCTGGATGGTATCTGTTCCAGCACTGGCCTGTTCAACGACGGTATCCCCAGCCCCGACAACATAGGTGTCGTTTCCAGCACCTCCAGTGAGCACGTTCGCAGCAATGTTACCGGTGAGGATGTTGTTCCCCGCGTTGCCGGTGCCATTAATAGCGGCTGTCCCAATCAACGTCAGGTACTCGAGATTCGTGCCAAGTGTGTACGTAATGCCACTTTGGACCGTATCGATTCCTTGCCCCGTCAGTTCAGTGATCATGTCTCCGGTGTCGTCTACGACATATACATCGTTGCCGGCTCCGCCAGCCATGCTGTCGACACCGATTCCACCATCGAGCATATCGTTGCCGGCTCCGCCGGTCAGGCTATCATCGCCTCCGAGACCTGACAATGTATCGCTGGTGACATTGCCATACAGAAAATCGGCGTCTTCCGTTCCTACAAGCGTCACACCTTCCGTGTGCGCAAGCATAGCGCTGTAGTCCCATATCGTCCCATCGCTGAATTGGATGCGATCTACGCGTAGCGAATCAAACGAGAAAAACCCGCCGAGTGTCACTTGATCAGTTGTCGAATTGATTGTCAGAATGGCATCGCTACCAAAATCGGGCGTTGCGTGCAGTCTGACATCGGCCTGGGTGATTCCCTCCACAAGTTGCAGGGTATCTACATCGGAGGCATCACCTTGTTCATCTATGAAATCCTGTCCGTCTCCCAACCCAAAAACATAGACATCGTTCCCACTAAACCCCTCCAAGAAGTCATTGCCCATTCCGCCTTGGAGCGTATCATTCCCCAATGAAGCCCGGATTTGATCGTTCCCGCCGAGACCCAGGAGGGTGTCGTCGTTGATGGAGCCAAACAAGGACTCACTTGCCTCGCTGCCGACAAAAGTCCGTACGCGGCTCTCGATCTCGGGAAGCCCCCAGACCGTGCCGTTCGCAAACACAAACTGATCCACGCTAGTGCTCGGCGAAATAAAGTAGGACTGCACCGTCAATTGATCATCGGTGCCGTTGATCTTGATGACAAGATCGTTGGCATGGTTCTCCAGCACGAGATCGGCCGGTGTAAGATCCGACAGAAATTCCACTTGATCGAGACCTGTGCGGGCATACCATTGCGTGCCAGTCTGCACGGTATCCTGTCCATAGCCATGGCCGAACACAAACGTATTGTCTCCGAGCCCAATCAGCATGTCATTTCCCGCCTGCCCGTCGAGCCGATGGGAACCGGACAATACATTATCCAAAGTATTCCCAACCAAGTTCACTTGCGAGGCAGGATCGAGGAACACGTCCTCTTCAATTCTGATGCTTTCAACATTCTCTGGGGCGTAAAAGGTCAGCGACTCGGTCGGCACGAGATAAATCGTGTCTGTACCCGCATTGATTTCCTCGACTATGACCGGTGAGCCCGATCGGAAATGATACTGATCATCGCCCATGCCACCGAGGAGCTGATCGCCCACTCCTGTCGACTCCAAGACATCGTTTCCATCCCCGCCGCGCAACACATTATTTCCAGCATTCCCGAATAATCTATCGTTCCCGGCGCCGCCGTCTAACTCATCGTTGCCACCACCTCCTGCTAACGTATCATCGCCAGCTCCCCCCAATAAGACATCATTCCCATCCCCCCCAGAAAGCTCATCGCTAAATAGGCTGCCTTCCATATGATCCGAGTAGGCAGTTCCAACCAACATGCCTCCGGTTGCCGGAGCAGCCAACCAAAATCCTCGGGTAAGCAGTTGACTGTCTGTCAGTACCGTTCCGTCGGCGAACTCAAATTGGCGGATCGAATGATCGATTTCCGGCAAACTTAGCCCGAATCCTAATATTTGCACCGCATCGCCGGTATTGGCGACGCGCACGACGAGGGCATCACCAGCAGCCGCGTCCAAGCGCAGAGAGTCAGCAGTAATCCCAGCTCCAAATACCAGACGGTTGCCCTCTCCCGACGCATCCACAATCGTATCGATCCCGTCGCCGAGATTGAACCGATACGTATCGCGACCATCACCGCCGATCAGCTGGTCGTTACCGGTTCCTCCGTGCAGCTCATCATCCGCTGAGCTGACGCCAGGAACGTCGCTCAGCCCACCGAAGAGTACGTCATCACCATCTCCACCCTCGAGATGGTCATCTCCGGCCCCGCCTTGAAGCAGATCGTCGCCGTCGCCTCCATCTAAACTATCTGCACCAGCCTGGCTCGGGAAAAGTGGCGAATCGCCCAAGAGCAAATCATTGCCAGCCTCGCCGAATAACACGTCATCTCCGACATCACCGACCAACTGATCCGCGCCTTCGCCACCAAACAACTGGTCGTGTCCAGCCCCACCCCAGAGTTGATCGTCGCCCTCTTCGCCATCGAGACGATCCTGGCCCCCTATGAGATTCAAGGAGGTCGGATCGTTGCCGTCCCCATAAAGAAAATCGTTTCCCGACCCGCCAGTGATCAGATCGTCGCCTTCACGCCCCTGAAGGTCATCTGCCCCGTCTCCGCCATCCAGTTCATCGTTCCCTATGCCACCGTTGAGAAGATCATCACCTCCGTCACCTGTTAACAGGTCGTCGCCATCCTGCCCAAAGAGCTCGTCGCTACCCTCTCCACCCAACAAGGCATCGTTGCCCACATCCCCGAGCAACAAGTCAGCCCCCTCATCACCGAACAGACTGTCATTGCCTTCCTGGCCGGTAAGTCGGTCGTCGCCAGTGCCGCCCCATAACGTGTCGAGGCCCAAACCACCCTGGAGTTCGTCATTATCCGCCCCGCCGTCGAGCAGGTCATCTCCGGCGAAACCCGCGAGCCGGTCTGCCCCTGTGCCTCCGTAGAGAATGTCGTCTCCACCCCCACCTTGGAGTTCATCGGCTCCCGCTCCTCCATCGAGAATATCTGCTGCCCCGGGATCGCTCGAAAAATCTCCGACGAGCAAATCATCACCTTCTCCACCAGACAGAAGGTCAGCACCTGCACCCCCATAAAGACGATCAGCTCCGGCTCCCCCCTCCAACCAGTCGTTGCCGCCTATTGTTTGGGTGAAATCTGACTCCCCATAGAGAGTATCGTCACCGATCCCTCCAATTAACACATCGTTGCCGCCATCCCCCACTAACAAGTCATTCCCGGATCCGCCGTCAAGATAATCGTCGCCGCCGGTGGCGCTCACCACAAATGCGGTGGGAGTCGGCGGACCGACCAGTCGATAACCACCGGGAATGAATTCATAGGTCGGAACATCGCCGGGCAAATTGTCGCCCCGCAGGATGTCGCCGTCATCTCCTCCCAGGAGCACGTCGTTCGCCATCGAGCCCCAAAGGTAGTCACTTCCAGCTCCACCATCCAAGTAGTCACGCCCTGTCTCATCAATCACTTCAGTAAAGCGCCCGCCGAGGAGCACGTCATTGCCATCCCCGCCTCTGAGAATGTCGTCGCCAAGTCCGGCCCCCAGATAGTCGTTCCCTGCTCCCCCATCAAAGAGATCACTCCAGGGAGTCGGCGCGCCGACACTCCAGTCCAACAACAGATCATCGCCGGCATCGCCATAGAGGGCGTCATCTCCATTCCCGGCCTCTAGAATGTCCCGTCCCTCAAACCCGTGCAGCACATCATTGGATAGCGGAACCAACCCATCCGAGAGATAGTTATCCTGAATATCACCCGAGAAGCTTCCGACGAATGACGTGGTCGCCTGGACACCATCCGGCAGCGATGAGAGATCACGCAATTGGATGCCCATCTGGCCGCTCTCGAAATTTTCGTTCACGATGAGCTGGCTATTGACGAGCAGATCAGTATTGACCATCATATATGTCGTCTTCCCATCCAGACTGACATACATGTTGGAGACATCCCCCACGCGGTGGATACCGCCTAGAAGCAATTGTTGATCGAAGATGATCTGTCCTTTGGCGTCACTGTCCTCAATGCGATCGAGACCATCCCCCGAATGATAAACGTAAGTGTCAAACCCCTCGCCTCCTTCGAGCAGGTCGTTGTCGCCGGCGCCACCTATAAGAATATCGTTGCCGCCGTTGCCTATAAGATGGTCCTGGCCGCCGAGTCCAGTTAGGATGTTCCTCGCGCTATTCCCAGTAATGACGTTCCCTAGTTCATTGCCCAAGCCGTTTGCTGTGCTCATTCCGGTGATTGTGAGATTCTCAACTTGAGAATCAAGGGCAAATGTGACGGAGGCTTTGACTTCGTCGATGCCGCTGCTAGTATATTCACGAACAACATCGCCGGTGTTATCAACGATGTAGGTGTCGTTGCCTTGCCCACCCAGCATGGTGTCAACACCCATTCCGCCGTCTAGAATATCATCGCCCTGATTGCCCTCGAGATAATCCCGTCCGCCCAAACCCAACAGCCTATCGTCCCCTCTGCCACCGTAGAGATGGTCTTCAAAAAAGAGACTCCCGCTAATTGTTTCATTGGTTCCATCCCCAAAGATGACTTGCGGCAGGGGAGCAGTCGCGGAGCCAAGCTCATATGACGACGGAACATCTTGGTAGTGAGTCAATGAAGGCTGACCAAGGGGGCTACTGTTGGTTTCAATCTTTCTGAATAGAAAGTCTGCACGATCACGGAGGTACTGCGCTGTAAGCTCGCCAAAACCGGTAGCTGGGTTCAAAAGTGCCAGTTCACCGGTCTCATTGTAGCGGCTGTAGATCGCCTGTGAACTGTCCTTATCAACTCCCCTCACCGCAAAAGGATTCAATTGCCATAAGGCATATCGATAGGCGATGCCAGTGGCATCGTTGGGGCCATCTTGCTGGGCAGTTAGGGCAATGGATTCGGGAGATTGATCCACCAGCGAATCAATTCGATAGCTAGTGTTCCCCAATACATCCTTGACCTGCTGAACGTTTTGATAAAACTGATTGCGGTTCGTGAGGTTTCCGAAATCACCCGGCTCCCGCCCGAACGGCGTATCAACCACGCCACCAAGAAAAACTCGTCGGAGTGTATCGAGGGCTCTTTCCAGCGTATCGCCTTCCGCGAGTGGACTTATCCCCGGCAGCGAAGTGGTATCCGCCTTTTGATCCGATACGGCTTTGAAGATATCTTCGATCTTAGACTGAGTTAGGGTGGGATCGACTTTCAAGAACAGCTCTTGAAGTGCGAGGGAGTCAACTAGCAAAGTAAGGCTGTGGCTGTTTCCATATTGCAGTTGGCCCTGCAGGTCTCGTCCCTCGTAAAGGGGCTGGGTCTCAACCAGCACCGTGACAGGGTTCGCATGAATTCCTGAATTGGCAACGAACTCCGCATCCAATCCACCACTCCCATGCCCTACTATCTGACTAATCCTATCGAATGCAGGCCCTATCCCAATTTGTCCAGGCGGCACAACCGAATTCGTCGTACTGAACCCACGAATAATGTCGGCTCGAACCTGCTTGTAGGCTGGATCGTCGTAAACGTTTGCTGGATTGCCTGTGACAAACCACGAAGCAGCTATCGCCGTTAGCCGAGCTTCGGCAGCTTGCAACATTTCGCGAATACGTTCAGCCTCTGAGAGGCCCGCCGTCCCTCCTGTGATACCGCCGCGCCCGGCACCATTGAAGATGTAGGTATGTCCAAAAGCCACTGCGGGGTCGTCGTAGTGCAACTCAGTAAAAATGGTTGCGAGATGCCCGCCCAGAGAATACCCCGTAACATTCAACACCGCTCCCGGAGGAAGCTTGTTGGGATCGGCCTTTAATTCTCGATAATAGCGTTCCATGCTTACAAGTTGGGCCAACGCAAACCCAGTGAATGAAAGTTCTCCAGCGGCCCCTGCTATGCCATCCCGCTCCCAGTCTCCACCATTAACTTGATTCTGGTATTCAAGACTGCGGAACGAAAGCGTGAAGGTTTTTCCCGTGGGATCACTCAAATCCTTAGTGAGCGTCGCGCTGAACCCCGTGGCGTCGCTGGCATGGTGGTCGACGATTTGGTAGTTAATAGCGAAATCAGCAGCCTGCTGAGTGGTCATTCGGGTCTTTCCAGGCAAGGTAGGATCTGAGAATAGCTCCCCAGTTTGGCTATTGTTGCCCAACTGAAGTGCCTGCGATAAAAACAGTTCCCCACTCTGGAATCGGTCTAAATACGATTCTGCGGCCGTTTGCTGCAATGCGAATCGAAGCCACGTGCTGATTGGCGCCATGCTATTTCTCCTTACCCAAGGATAATTCTGGCAGAGGTTTGAGCACCTCTTTTACGAACAGATGCTCTCTCTTGCCACCGGTCTTTGGACACGCCTGCCCCTTCAACCACCAAATACCGGTGAGATTCTTCATCCATCCACTCCGGAGGTAGCCGCGCCGAACCGCAATAACCTCATTTGTCTCTAAGTCGAGAATGATCAGTTCGCCACCGACAATCCCAAGCTCACGGTCATGAGGGCGCCTGACTCCCCGCCACGTATAGCCGTAGCGACTCTTGCGTATGGGAACATGTGCTTCAGTCACCAAATAAGGAACCATAACGAATTTTCCGTTGATGACAGTCTGAAATTTCTGGATTGAGTGAGCACTGTCACTGCGATAAAAGCGCGTATACTTGTTCCCGATTTTGTCTCCCTCCAAAATCGGCAATTCCAGGTAGCGATACTTTCCAATGGCCGGCTGCACATAGGCATCTTGGGCAAGATGGTCCTCTCCCATAACCTGCCCGTATGGATCCTCAAGCGCATACAAATGCTCAAGCTCCCAATCTGTGGCTTCCTTTCGTGGCCGCATCATGAGGAGCCCTTCTACGTTCTCCACCGTCTTGTAGATGAATTCCCCCGCTTCGGTCTTGCAGAGATGTTCAAAGTACTGCTCGGGTGTCATGCCCGGCTTGTAGCCGCTGTCTTCCGGAACCGGGTTGGGGATCTTAATCGAATGTGCAAATCGACCTTCTTCCGTTGCCAAGGGATCCGCCGGCTTCAGCTTGGCAACCTCTCCGCAGACCTCACCTCTGGCTAACTTTCTGCCTTCACAATTGGCCTTGATCTTTTCGAGCGCTTTCCGGAATCGTTCCCCTGGCGTCTCTTCCTTGGCGAACAATCTCGCATTGCTGTCGCTCACAAGGCTTTCCATCAAAACACCAGCACAAATGATCGCAATCAGAATACGTCCCAAGTACCGCTTCATGGCCAATCCTCTTCCGTGAAAACTTGTTGCATCATCTCCATGTCTTCTTTGTTACCGCTCCCTCATGCTTTCTTGCGCTGACTTCAGGAGGGGGCTGAGCAGATACTCGATCACTCGCCGTTGGCCGGTTTTGATTTCCACCGTCACTGCCATGCCGGGGGAGAGATGTATCTGCTTTCCTTCAGCCATCACAGTCGAACGGTCCATGCTGACCCGACTCGCGTAAACCAATCCGCCCTTGTCCTTATCGAGTGGCACGGCATCGTCGGATACGGTCAAGACTTTCCCTGGGATGGTGCCATACAAGGTAAATGGAAAGGTTTCGACCTTGATCTCCACCGGCTGACCTTCTCTGACGAAGCCAATGTCTTTGTTTTCAAGCTGGGCCTCGACTTCAACCGGGTGGTCCTGAGGCACGAGAACGAGGAGCGGCTGCGCCGGTGCTACGACTCCACCGACGGTATGAATGGCGAGTTGCTGGACCACCCCATCTACCGGTGCGACCAGCCGCTGCAATGCAGTCTTCTGCTCGGCCTTGCGAACATCCTGCAACAACGACGCAGCCTTGGTTTCCGTCGAGGACAGTTCCGCCTGTTTGATTTGCTGAAATTCTGAGATGAGGGCGTGATAGGTCTTCTCCGATTCGGCAAGCGCAGCTTGGTCCTGCCGCAACTTGCTCCGTTGCCCTGCCAGTTCCTGAGCCCTATCGATGCGCTGTTGTTCGATTTGGAGATAGTCCATCTTAGACACGAACTGCTGATCGAGCAACTTCCTGTATGCCGTCGCTCGTTCTATTTCCATCGGGACCGTCACTTCCAAACGTCGAATGTTGTCATTGGTTGCCTCGACGGCCGCCTTCCGCTGATCGATCAAATGTCGCGCCGCATCCACTCGCGCACCAAACTCCGCCAATTGGTCACGCAACAACTGCTGCTGTAGGAGCACCAACTGGGGATCACTCTCAGGCGGGGCTATGAACCTTCCCTCACCGGCAATAAGAGCACGCAACCGTGCGGCCTCGACCAGTGCCGCACGATATTCAATGGTGGCACGGTCACGATCAGCTCCGTTCTGGGTAGCGTCTAACTCAATCAACACCTCGCCCTGCCTGACAACTTGCCCATCCTGCACATGAATGGCTGCTACGACACCGGTCTCATAGGGCTGAATCGTCTTGGAATGCCCATTTGGGATGATCTTTCCCGGTGCAATCGCCACGATGTCGATAGAACTGAACGAAGACCATAGGACTGCCGAGACGAACACCAGAATGATCATCCAGAGAATGCTCCGACCGACAGGGGAAGGTGGCGCCTCCTGCACCTCCAGAACCGCCGGAAGAAACTCTACCGTTGCATAAGAAGGACCGATGCTTAGAGGTTGCCGACCATCGGTCTGCGCCGCAGTTCGCCACAACCTCAGATGTTGTTTAAAGGTCTGTAGGGTCACGCCGCTCGGCCCTCCTGATGCTGATGCAGTCGCACATACATGCCATTTCTCTTCAACAGCTCATCATGCGTCCCTTGCTCCACCAGTTGACCTTGGTCGATGACATACAGGCGGTGTGCAGGCCTGACAGTACTTAACCGATGGGCGATAATAATCACCGTCCGTCCCTTGCAGATCTGGGCCATGTTTCGTTGGATAATGGCTTCGGATTCATAGTCCAGCGCGCTGGAAGCCTCATCAAAAATCAAGATTCGTGGATTGGCGACCAGAGCACGGGCGATAGCAATGCGTTGCCGCTGACCGCCCGAGAGAGAACAACCATATTCTCCAACAATGGTGTCATAACCGTCCGGAAGCTCAAGGATGAATTCATGTGCACCAGCCAACTTCGCAGCTGCGATGACCCGATCCATAGACAGACCTGGATCCGTCAACGCAATATTGTCCCGAACGGAACGATTGAACAGAAAGTTCTCCTGAAGCACGACACCGATCTGCCGCCGTAGCCAAGCCGGATCTACCTGCGCAAGGTCAACCCCATCGACTACCACACGTCCCGCTTCCGGCACATACAGCCGCTGAATGAGCTTGGTCATCGTACTTTTCCCGGAACCAGATCGACCGACGATTCCAATGACCTGGCCAGGCTGAATGACCAATGACACCCGGCGAAGGACCTCCCTTCCATCAGGTCGGTAGCGAAACGTGACGTCATCGAAGGTAATCTGCCCGGCGATTTGCGGTAGAGTCGTTCGGCTCGGGTTGTAGGCTGGCTCTGGCCTTGTGTTAAGCACATCCCCCAGTCGCTGGATCGAGATCCCCACCTGTTGGAATTCCTGCCAAAGATTGACCAATCGGAGAAGCGGCCCGGTCACCTGCCCTGCCAACATGTTGAAGGCGATCAATTGGCCGATGCTGAGATCCCCTCCGATGACCAGATAGGCACCGAACCAGAGTAACGCGAGGGTGGTAATCTTTTGTACGAGCGATGCGATCTGGCTCGCGATGGTGATTAGGCTTGTGGCTTTGAAACTGGCCGTCACATAACCGGCAAGCTGCTCTTCCCATCGCCGCTGCAGAGGTGGTTCCAGCGCCATAGCCTTGACGGTTTGAATGCCAGAGACGGCTTCCACAAGAAACGCTTGGTTCTCGGCGCCGCGATTGAACTTGTCATTGAGACGGATCCTGATGATCGGTGTAATGAAAAAAGACAGGATCGCGTACAACGGAAGCGACGCGATGACAACGAGCGTGAGCGTGGGACTATAGACCCACATGACCGCGAGGAACACGACAGTGAACAAGAGATCAAGCACCACAGTCACACTGTTGCTAGTCAGGAACTGGCGAATATGTTCCAACTCGCGAACACGAGCAACCGTATCGCCGACACGTCGGGCTTCAAAATAGGCGAGCGGTAGAGCCAGCAAGTGTCGAAAGAGTTGTGCTCCCAGTCCAACATCGATGCGGTTCGTGGTGTGGGCAAAGAGGTAGGTTCGGAGTCCGCTCAGGACCGCCTCAAAGATCGCAAGAGCCAGCATGCCGACCGCAAGGACATGAAGGGTGGTAAAGCCCTTGTGGACCAATACCTTGTCAATGACCACTTGGGTAAACAGTGGCGTGAGAAGAGCGAACATTTGGATAAAGAGGGACGCAATCAGAACCTCCCCAAGTAAGCGACGATACTTGAACAAGGCAGGAATGAACCAAGCAAGGTTGAAGGGAATCTCCTCCGGCCGAAGACCTGCGCGCTTGGTTACGAGTATGAGGTCACCTGCCCAATTCTGAATGAAGTCCTCGCGTGATTGAACTAGTGGATAAGAGTGGAGTGGATCGTGAATCAGGAGCTTGTCCCCTTCGACCTTGGCCAACACGACAAATCGGCCTTTATGCATGCAGGCGATCGCCGGCAGAGGAGCCTTGTCCAGATCAGCCAATGCAACGCTCCGGGACCCCGCCTTCAACCCGAGGTGCTTGGCTGCCCGAAGCAGAGCGTTGGCATCGAACAGCTGTCCCGCCTTACCGAATTGATGTCGCAGTTGTCCACCTTCAGCAGGCAGACTGTGGAAATGGGCAAGTAAGAGAAGACATACAAGCCCAGAATCATGTTCAGACAGGCCTGCCTGGTTGGAAGTATTATCCATCGTCATCACTCGTTACCGGGTATGGAGTTGATTACAATCTGGCTGGCTCTTAGCGCTCAATTGCCTGAGCAGTTGAGTCAGTTGCTGCTGAAGGTGGAGGGCTGCTTCAATCGGCAAGACCAGTCGTGTAGCAAGCACACCGGGAACTTCCTTCGGAGGTCGAACACCCTTGTCCCGTCCTTGTGCAATGGTGGCGAGCACCGACGGCTCGACAAACGCGAATTCCACATGCGCTAGCCCCTGCGCAATGCTGACACTCGTAAGGTTGGCCAACACCGGGCTGGCATGATTGCTGGAAGATTTCAATTGAACAGAAACCACCGGTGCTCGATGCTCCGCTTGATGTGACTCAGAAACCTCCGCCATCGCCTTCTCCTCTTCGGTGTGTATGTTTTTGATGAAGAGCGCCCTAGCCTGACATGCCGCCTAAGCAAGGCATTTACAAAATTGCCTATTGGGCTAGCCCTCAAGAGCAAAGCGATGGTAGGACGAGCAGTGATGAAACGCCATTCCTCAGTGGACGGGCGTATCCTGATCTACGGTGGGCATGCTTCTCCTTAGGGGTAATCACTCTCACGAACCACGACAACGCTCATGCCGCGATCTACCGCTGCTCCGTGGATAGCACAACTGAGTTGATAGAAAGACTGGAATCCGGGATAGGTGCAATACACTGACTGGCGTGGCGAAACCCTGGGGACCCTACTGAGGGGAAAGTTGCGTCTTCATTCTAGGACACACATCAATACACATGGCCCATCTGATCCTCGCATCAGTCTGGCTGTTGAGAATCGGAGATGCCTAATTTATCTCCGACCGTTCATCGCCGATCGGCGAACGTCATAGCAGCTCTGAGCCCTTCGTTATTGGGACGGTAGCTGGAGTCTCTCAGCAATCGAATCCGCACGGATTCATCCAAGACCTCGGTCCCAGTTCCAGTTTGAAGGACCGGTCGATAAAAACGGGAATGAATCCATCGCCGCAGCCCTTTGAAACCTTCCGAAAACGAATCATGAAGCTGGCCGAGAGGGTTTGGTTCGTATTTTGGATTGGTTCCCTCGATGGAGATCCCTGCCTCAACCGATCGCCGTTGAATCCAGGACAAGGAGAGGTCGGACAGCTCCTTTTCCCGATAGGTTCCACCGACGTCGCCGTGCGAGCCCGAAAACCATCGTTGCTCGATGGTCTGACCATCATGGGTCCGAGAAGTCCAGAGCGTGGCGTCGTAGTCGGAGCGATGTTCGTCGATAGCCAGGGCATGGTAGGCACGCTTGACCACCGGACTCAGGTCCGTATCGTGAAAATTATAGCGATGGTCGTTCAAGTACTTTAGCGCTTTTGTCGGGATCCCCATGGGCCCGACTGTATCCCACACGCCGAGAAATGCGATGGCCGCACGTTGGCCGGCTTGCGAACGAAACGAGGAAGACGCCCGCCCCTGGGCATCGTGCCCCAGATTACGATACAGCCGATAGGCCTCCGTGAGCAGGTGGTCATCCGGACAGAGCACCAGGTCCCTGAGGCTGCGGGTCAGGTCATAAGATGTTGCAGCGTTCGACGCTCCGGAGAGCGCAAGGTCCTTGATACGATTCACTCGCTGAGCCTCGACCAACGAAGGCGAGATCAGACCACAGGTCTGCACCAATCCGACGAGGGTCCTCGCCACATAGGCCCCACGACTAAAGCCGTAGAGATAGATTTCGTCTCCAGGTTCATACAACGCGACGAGATAGGCATAGCTTTGCAGCACTTGCAGATCCAAGGCATAGCCAAACGTCCCGTCCCGAAATCGCCCGAGCCAGGGTAGTTCGGCTCCATCGTCATACCATTTCGTCTGTGCCCAGCCATTGTGTGAACGTGGGAGGATCGAATCGTACAACCGCCGTACATTGGTCGAAACATTCTCTCTGGTACATGTGGCGTTGGCTGGGTCAAGGGACAGCAGTGCGGATCGAGAAGGAATCGTCGAATGCTCGGAAGGCATGTCCCAGGAGCCGTCGAGGCACAGAATCAGCCGTTTTGGCACACCATGCTCCATGCCGACCTGCTGTGGCCGACGGGATGACCGTCAATATCATATTCCGGGGTGACTCCGGAGGTACAAGGCGGTTGACCGCCCGACTCAACCGGTATCCGCTCAGCAAAGAGGATGCCAACACACGGGAGGATGTGCTGCGGAATAGAGCGATGAGAAATCCCCGTAAATGAGCAGATTGCCCAGGACAAGCCTTAACTGGCTGCACAACCGGAATTCTTCCGTCATGCGAATTGTATCTGAAGGGATACTGTGCGTATCTGATTGAATACGTAGCGGTGGGCTGATTGTCAGAATTTTCCGTCAGGTAGAACTGCTGAGAGTTGTCCTAGTTAGATCTTTGAATCGGGCCAAGTAGCGGTCTGGAGGGGAAGGTACTAGGGCTTACTGTCCGGAATCTGGCGTAGGCCGGTCTCATTGACCAGTCTCCCCTTGTCTGCTTCGAGCTGGGCGGCGAGTTCGCGCATGGCTTGATTCGTAGCCGCGACGATCGGCTCCTCGTCAGAAGAAGTCACCCAACGAACTGTTCCGCCCACGGCTTCTCCGTCTGCTGCATAGGTCTTCAGAACTGAACGGCCGGGCCGCGAAAGATCGGCTTCCAGATGGATTCGGTACACATAGTGATCGGGCGCTCGCAGGGTCAGCCACCCTTTGACCGAAAGTAGCCAGTCCCCCGGAACTGTTCCCGTCTCCGTGAAGGTGCGTCTGTCTCGGAAGAAGCCCACCAGCGCTTGCTGCAGGTCCGCCGCCGGCCATTTCAACAAGACGATACCGGGCATGTGGTCGGCACCTTCCAGCGCCAGAAATGGCACCCGAACCTGGACTGTCCCTGGAATCGACGTACCGGCTGATTCGGCGGGAGCCGACGGCACATGGATCTTATGCACGCATCCGCACGTCAACAAGAGGAAGGTCGTCGTAAGGAAAGCGGCGCTGTGAAAGCTGCGCATTCTTCTTGGAACAGACATGGTCTTCGATCGAGGGTCAGCGGGGCTTGGCGGCTGGATCAAGAATCTCCAAATCTCGGATGGCACGCTCGGCCTGGTCGCGATAGGTCCGTTCAGTCGGATTGTTATACGTGTCGACGACGCGCTGATAAGTGGCGCGGGCTTGGGCGTACTGTTTCTTGATCGAAAGATATTGGCCCAGCGCCAGCCAATTTTGCGCGGCTGTTTCGTTGGCCGTCCTCAGGTCCGTCCACTCCCGATCAATCTGATTCGTACCCGGTTGATTCACCCGCCGCCGCACGATGTCGCCGAGTTGGGAGGAGAGATGCTCGATGGCTTCATTCTCCCGTACCGCCGCGGCAACGCGATCGTGTTTGAGATGGTCATAGAAAGCTTCGACGTGGTCCTTGATACTTGCCGCACGTTGCTCGTGAATGTCATGCGCGCATTGCACGAACAAGAGTGCGGCGACAAAAACCAACACCGTACGCCAATTGGACCTTGCACGAGAACTGATCACCATGAAGACCTCCTTCCGGTCGGTGCGAGCATGGAGATGAGGGGATCTGTCGTCGACGACATCCTACCGCAGCTGTGCCTGAAATGGCGAGGCTTGCAGGTTACGATGTCGGCTTGAAAAAGAGCACACCAAGCGGCGGAATCGTAAGGGACAGCGAGTGAGTTCGACCATGGGCAGGCTGAGCCTGCGAGTGCTTTCCCCCAAGGTTTCCCAAACCGGTGCCGCCGTAAATCACAGCGTCGCTGTTGAGTACCTCTGTCCAGAATCCTGAGTTTGGGACACCGATACGATAATCGAATCGTCCGACCGGCGTAAAGTTGCACACCACAAGGATGCTGGGGTCTGAGGAATGCCCATGCCGCAATAGGCTGATCACCCCGGCATCGGCATCATGGCAATCCACCCACTCGAACCCGCGCGCATTGAAATCGTGTACATGAAGCGCCGGTTCTTGCCGATAGAGCCGATTCAGATCCGAAACCCAGCGTTGCAGCCCGCTGTGGGGGGGGTAATTCAAAAGATTCCAATCGACGCTGTCGTCGTGAGCCCACTCCCGCCATTGGCCGATCTCGCCGCCCATAAAAATCAGCTTCTTTGCCGCTTGGGCAAACATGTAGCCGAACAACGCTCGCAAGTTCGCAAACTTCTGCCAGTCATCGCCGGGCATCTTTCCCAACAAGGAGCCCTTGCCGTGGACGACTTCGTCATGCGACAGCGGTAGCACGAAGTTTTCATGGAACGCATACAACATGCGGAAGGTGAGATTGTTGTGATGGTGCTTGCGGTACACGGGGTCGAGCGCCATATACTCCAGCGTATCGTGCATCCAGCCCATGTCCCATTTCATGCCGAACCCCAACCCGCCTGTATAAGTCGGTCGAGACACGGAAGGCCAGGATGTGGATTCCTCCGCAATGGTCTGCACGTCCGGATGGCGACGGTAAACCTCTTCGTTGAGGCGACGGATAAACCCGATCGCTTCAAGATTTTCCCGGCCGCCGTACTGGTTGGGAATCCACTCGCCCTCTTTTCGCGAGTAATCCAAGTAGAGCATTGACGCCACAGCGTCCACTCGAAGGCCGTCGATATGGTACTCCTCAATCCAAAACAGCGCGCTGCTGATCAAAAAACTTCGGACTTCATTGCGGCTGTAATTGAAGATCGCCGTGTTCCAATCAGGATGGAAGCCCTGTCGTGGATCGGCGTGCTCGAACAAGTAGCTTCCATCGAACCGGCTTAACCCGTGTTCGTCAGTCGGGAAATGCGACGGCACCCAGTCAAAGATCACACCGATGTCGTGCTGATGGAGCTGGTCGATCAAATACATTAAGTCTTGCGGAGTGCCGTAACAGCCGGACGGGGCGAAATACCCGGTCGTCTGATATCCCCAACTGCCAAAGAACGGGTGGTCCATGAGCGGCAGAAACTCCACGTGGGTGAACCCGAGGCGCATCACATATTCAATCAGCTTAGGCGCGACTTCCCTATAGCTGAGTGAGCGATGCCCTTCCCCCGGCACGCGCATCCATGATCCGAGGTGCAGCTCATAGATGCTTATGGGTGAATCCAGGGCGTTACGACGGGCGCGTGATTGCATCCACGCCTGGTCGCCCCATGCGTACTGAAGGTCCCACACGATTGATGCCGTCTTTGGAGGAGTCTCGTTGAACCGTGAAAAGGGGTCCGCCTTGATTGTCTGAACTCCCCCATGCCGGGAACGGATATGAAATTTGTACAGCGTCCCTTTCCCCACACTTGGAACAAATCCTTCCCAAATCCCGGAATCCCCACACGGACGGAGCGGATGCCTATTGGGGTCCCAGTGGTTGAACGTACCGAATACGGATACACTCTCCGCTTCAGGTGCCCAGACGGCGAAATAGGTCCCCTCAACGCCGTTCACCGTAATAAGGTGCGCGCCAAGCTTGTCGTAGAGGTGAAAATGGGAACCCTCATTGAAGAGATAGAGATCATCCAACGTGAGAAGGCTGAACCGATCGCTGGGGAATCGCTGCGCAGGCATACCCATACCAAGTGGGCTAGCGGACTGGTCATGCAACAAAGGATCCATGCGGCAAGAGTACTGTGCGAGCCTGGAAGCCGTCAACGGACCGACGGGTCCCGGAATTGTGGTCAGAAGGCCTAGTGACACTTCTGCCGGGATTATGGTATGAATCTCACCCTACGCCGAATCTGCCTCGCGTCCCCATCGTCTAGCCTGGCCTAGGACGCCGGCCTTTCAAGCCGGCAACACGGGTTCGAATCCCGTTGGGGACACCACAATCGGTGACACAAGCAAAGCGGGAAACAAAGATAGATAGCTGTCTTCCCAGGTAGCCTTTCCGTCCCTCTTCTTCTAAAGACCTCAAACTGTAGTGTCTGGTCGAGAAGCCTGCGTAGGAGCTGGCGTGCCTCCGGCCGTTTCCCAACAAATCAAGCAGATGGTTCCGCCCTGGCCTCAACGAAAGTAATCAACAACCAAGATGTGGAGCGTCATGGAACTGACGCCCCCACTGCACTGCCTCCAGTCGGCGCCCTCCCTTTGAAGTACCTTCTTCGCGGACTATCGCCGTTCCCACCGTCAAGCTAGGCTTTGCCTCAGCAGAGTTACAACACATTGCTCTGAGGCCAATATGAAATGCACCTCGAATCCTCCATTCTTGGTCCATTGCTCACTCTCCCGTGACGAGTTGGCCCGCGCCTGTGAAGGCGCCCTCTTTGAAGTGAGTTCACACGGAACAAGATGCCGCACCCCGGATACATTGATCGAGGGTGATTACCTTACCCTCCGGCTTGCGCTTCCCGACGAGCCCCAACCGCTTTCTATAAAGCTGGCGACCGTGACCTGGGTACGTGAAAACCGATTTGGCGTGGAGCTACTGGTCATGGATAACGAAGTTCGTCAGCGATTGGGATGTTTCCTGGACACCCATTTTCCGCTTCAGATGGAATTCGCAGATACTCGGACGGAACTCACCATCAGTGCGACTCAATCATCGTAATAGTCCAATTGATCAAGATTGCCGAAAAGCGGCAACATGGCTGAGCACTCTACACTCAGATCGTACAGACGCACCAAGGCCTGTTGCATTCTCTACGATCTTGGACCTGAGTGGGTGGAACAGCGAGCGTTCGAGACGCCTCGGTCGGGGGATGGCGGGTGGAGGGGGACCGTCCGGTGACCGGAGGCACCGCGCTTTCGCTGAGGATCTTCCTTCCGTCAGCCCCGAATCCCATCCAAATTGACTCGGCAACGGTTCAAGGGGCCAAAGGCCGAGAGTTTGAGTTGAGTATGGCAACTATCCCTGAATTAAGCCTCTCGGCCATCAAAAGCTTTCTGGACGGTGCACTTGAAGCCCCGGCTGAGCCTGCGCCGGATAAGGATCCGTTTGAAAATCCCTAGTAGAACCGGAGCCTCAGCCCTATGGCCCCGCTCCCCCCTAAGAGGTACTGCCTTCTGGTCTACCGGCCCCCCGCATCTCCGTCTAGGCTTATGGCTAGTGAAATGAACAAAGGAGGACCCCATGAGCTGTTCCCGCTGTAAAGGCTGCATGATCGAAGACTTCATGTTGGATATGGAGGAGTCGTTCGGGCCGATGTGGACTCGTGCATGGCGATGCATGAATTGCGGGCACATGCACGACAGTATTCTCGAGAAGAATCGCAATGCGCAGACTGCCAGCCTGCAACAAGCTGCTGCAATTCCTCCCGTAGCTCAGACCGAAGGAATCCCGCTGGGGACAGAGGCCATCACAAGAATTGCGGCCTGATCAGACCAGCCCCCGGGCCGGGCGCTGATCCACGCACAGCGCCCGGCCCATACCCTCTTAGGCACTGTGCCCGCAACAGAGGTGCAGAATCGGACATGACGATCAACGTTGAATTCGCCCTGGTAGTAGGACTGTTCGTCATCGGAGCGCTCGTGCTCGCGCTCGACAACGTACTCGAAGCTTCATACCGATGGCTTGTCGGTCGATTTCGTCCCCAGCCGCCGGAGCCGAAACGTATACCCAGGCCCCGCATGAGAAACCTCCACGATCTTTAGTACAAAATTCTCAGCCCTACCGCACATCCGAACCCAACCTCCCTCCGCTGCTCCATTCCATCCTCCAATCCCACAGACGAGGGAATAGCCGTTGCCAACGAGGAATTATTTTCACCCTTGCCAGGCTCTACACTCGCCCGACAGGCCAGAACGGCAATCTCGCAGTGAGATTCCTGGAACTCCGAATATCTTGGCGTTGGAGAAACAACGGACCTGGTCGTTAGCTTAAAAGGAGCGATGGATGCAGCACCCTCTGATCGAGAGCATCAAGACGCAACCCTCCGGATCTTCCCGTCGCAATGGACTTCCCCCAACCTTACTTCTTTTGATCCTCCAACGACTGGAGTCGATCCGACGTGAGAGCAACGGCTCGTTAGAGCAGGAGGGGTCATGAATCGCCCCTCCATCGTGCTGCGTGATGCCACAATCGTGTACGGCCTAACATTTCTGTTTGGATTTGGGGCTGCAATCGCAGGCTGGCACCTGGGTGAACATCCTGATGCGGCGTTTATCCTGAATGTACTCTCCGGTGCCATGGGATTTGCCATCGCAGCAATGCGCCTTCCAAACGGCCGTCCCCTCCACCTCGGTCTGGTCGCGGTCACCCTATGGATCATGAGCGCCACCAATGTCGTCTTCGGCTTGCAACCCACGATCGCCTGGATCGCAAGCAGCTTCACCATCCTTCTGATGGCGCTCCTGGGCGGAACGTTTGCGGGCGCCGTACTTCCCCCCATACGCACAAGCTACCGTCGGGTTCGCCGTCTGTTCTAGCGTTCCTCTATATGACGCGTGCTTGATGCAAGCTTATAACAGGCCTAAACGGCCACTTTAGAAGCCCGGTTGGATGTGTCGCGCGACGTCCTCAAGGATTTGAAGCAGCCTGGCGCGAAGGACATCCTGCTTTTGCCTGACGGATGCTCGCGTCACGACAGGATCCTCGATTGGCCGATCGGCAGGAGGAATGGGACCGTCGTGGCCTGAAGCCCCAAGCGTGATGCTCCGCCCACGCCAGGGGTTATAGAGAGGGTCGCCGAACAACGCCATGCGCCAACTCACATAGCGGCTGGAGAGATAGTAGGTTTCCACCAAGCTGTACCGCCCACTGGTGAGGAACGCAATCCAGTGGGCCGGCTCAGGAAACGAATCAAGGTAGGGCTCGGCAATGGGACCGAGCGTAACGGTAATCCCACGCAGCAGCGCGTTCCGACACCATCCTTTCTCACCACCGGCGCGAATGCTCACCGCTTCGGCGGAGGCCAAGTGGTACCCAATCGATCCGGGGCGGAAAGCAAACGCATCCTCATACCCTCGAAGCTTGTACCATCCGACATATAAAGCCACGTCCGGCGCCTCCCCCGGCTCACTAAAACGCCGCTCAGTGTTTTCGAGGCGAACCTTGAGTGCCCCCTTGCCTTGGAACATCCTTGCCGCCAATCTCAAACTGTCATCGTAGCGCCCATACGTGTCAGACTGAGCGAGCCCCCTGGCATCAAGGTACACTGTGCCCGATAGGCCTTCACGCTCGGCCTCCAATGCACGATCGACCATCTGCATCGACAACTGGGGGGACGGTGCATCCAGTCGGCTTGCCATCAATACCGGCAGCTGCCCCCCATCACCCGTCGTCTGCTTCGCCACATCGAAAAACAGCGGATTGGGCACACGCCATGCCACCACATAGTCAGACCGATCCCACCAGAGGAAGCTCAATTCGCTATCCACACTGGCGTCTGCATGATCGCCGTTCAACGCATCCATCTCCGCCGCGGCCAGCCCCAACACTCCCTGAAGCCCGAACAATTGTTGTACCCATACGTACAACTCATGCCGGCGCGTAAGTTGAGGCTGCTGCATGAGCATGCGGAGAATGCGCTCGCCCTCCTCGATCTGTTGGCGTAACACTTGGACCTCCAGCGGTTCCTGTGGATTGCGGGTGGCAGGTATGAATGCCCCGCGGCCGGCAAATTGGACGATCAGCCGCGTGAGTTCTTCCTCCCATCGTGCATAGTCCGCATGCCCTGCTTGCGCTTGAACCCGTTTGATCGCCGACTGAATGGCCTGCCCGATTCGCGAGAAATCACGAGCGGCCCGTTGCGCCTCTAGCATTGAGTCCCCGGACTCACGAGGACCACCAGGCGCAGGATGCGCCTCGGTCACGGCGATGTCGGACAAGGACGTCTCCAGCTTGGTCAGCAATCCTCGGACAGCCCGGACATGGGTCCTTGCATCTGCCAGTGCCTGCGCCTGCTCAGGTGTCAGCACCGGAGCAGCCACCCGTAAGGGCAGATCATAGGTTACGACCAACGCTCGCGCCTTCGCCTGCCACCCGTTGCGCTCCAATGCCGCTCGCAAGGGCAGCACGAGCCGCACCTCATAGTCGGATCGAGAAATCGTCTCGCCCAGAGGCACATCCAACACAATGATCTGCCGTTCTGTCAGGCCTCGTTGGGCGGCATAGTGACGCGCGACAGCGACGCTGTCCGTACTGTTCCGGTTAGCTAGCACGACGACCTGATCGGGTTGAAGACTGGCCGAGGAGGTGGCCTCAGGCATGAACGAACAGAGCAATAGCCACAGCAGTAGGTAGCGGGAACATATCCGCATCTTTAGATCCACGAGATGAGCTGCAGCGAAAGCGCCGCATGGCATGAATGAATGGCAAACGACCGGTCAGCGGCGGGAAACGCTTCGGCTGAACCGCACCTAGCCCCGGTTCGCATTGGATGAGGCCGGCACAGCCTGCGGGAGCGGTGCCCCCTCTGCCATCCAGCCACCGCCTAACGCCTTGTAGAGTTGCACAATGGAAACCAGATGCAATCGATGGGTGCCGCTCAAGGCAAGTTCAGCATCAAAGAGGCTTCGCCGAGCTACCAACACATCCAGGTAGTTGGCCAGTCCACCCTTGTAGCGAAGTTCTGCGAGGTGTAGCGCGGACTGCAGCGCGTTGACCTGTATCTGTTGTGCCTCCCGTTGATCGCGCGACGTCTTGACGGCAATCAGAGCATCCTCGACTTCCTTAAAGGCGGTCAGCACGGTCTGCTCGTATTGCGCTTGAGCCTGGCGGGCCTGCGCCTCGACAGCTTCTTGCTGGAATCCCAAGATCTGGGCATTCAACAATGGACTCGCAAGAGAAGGCCCCGCCACCCCATAGGAGGCAGGGTCGGTGAAGAGTTTCGACAGCTGGGGACTGGCCACGCCCAAGATCCCCGTCAGGCTGATCTTTGGAAATCGCTCCGCCTTGGCGGCCCCGATACGCGCGGTCGCCGCGGCCAATTGTTCTTCCGCCTGCATGAGATCCGGCCGCCGCTGCAACAGGTCGGACGGAAGTCCTGCCGGCACTTCCGGCGGCATCACCTGTTCGGTCAATGAACGGCCCCGAGCAACCGGGTACGGCCTACGCCCCAACAAGACGCTCAGCTGGTTTTCCTTCTGCACCCGTTGCCGCTCGAGCTCGGCCGTCCGTGCCGCCGCGTTGGCGCGCTCCGCCTCGAATTGATCCGAATCCAGCTTCGACGTCATGCCCTGACGCAAGCGGGCTTGGGCGATGCGAACCGACTCTTCCCAAGACTGCAGAGTGCGCTTCGCGATGTCATACTGCATATCGAACTGAAGAAGGTCAAAGTAGGCCTCGGCGACACCCGAGACCAATTGCAGGACAACAGCCCGTTGATTGTCCTCGCGTGCCAGGAGGTCCTTCAAGGCCGCCTCGTTTGATCGGCGGATCCGCCCCCACACGTCGAGTTCCCAATTCAGGCTCCCCTGAAGATAATAGTTGAATGGATTCGCGAACCCGGGAAACAAGAAGATACTCTTCCGGCCAAGCACGGGAGCATTGGCCGTGGCGGTCAGCCCCGGCAGGTAGTCGGATCGTGCCACGAGCGCGCGGGCCCGAAATTCGTCGACCGTTGCCACAGCGCGCCGCAGGTCCCGGTTCTCGTCCAGGGCCACCCGCACGAGCTTCTGCAACTCCGCATCCTTGAGCAGCTCCCACCAGGCGAGATTAGCCAAGGAGGTCGCATCCGAGCCCGACGCCAGCCGGAATGAATCCGACGTCCCGACATCCGGTCGTTTGTAGTCCGGCCCCATAGCACAGGACATGAGCATGCAGGAGAGCACCGCCGCAACACCGAGACGCATCCTAATGTCCTCCCTCCACCGCCTCATGCTCAACCTGCCGTACTCCCCTGCCACGACGTGTGACCTTCCGCACCAAAACGAAAAACAGGGGCACGAAGAAAATGGCGAGGAACGTCGCGGCGATCATGCCTCCGAATACGCCCGTCCCGATGGAATGACGACTCGCGGCGCCCGCCCCCGTGGCAACGACCAACGGCAACATGCCGAAGATAAACGCCATGGACGTCATAATGATGGGACGGAATCTCAAACGCGCCGCCTCAACCGCCGCTTCGAGCAATGGGCGACCTGCCTCGACCCGCGTATTGGCAAACTCCACGATCAGAATCGCGTTCTTAGCGGACAACCCGATCAACGTGACCATGCCGATCTGGAAATAGATATCGTTGGTCAACCCCCTCATCCACACGGCCGACAACGCCCCGAAGATCCCGAAGGGCACAGCCAGGATCACCGCAAACGGCACAACCCAGCTCTCGTATTGGGCCGCCAAGACCAGGAACACCATCAGCAGTCCAAACGCGAAGGCCATGCCTGACTGGCCACCGACCTTCTTCTCTTGGAACGAGATCGCGCTGTAATCCAATCCATACCCCTGCGGAGCCAGAACGTCCTTAGCCGCTTGGTCCAGCGCATCCAGCGCCTGCCCAGAACTGAACCCCGGCGCCGCGGCTCCCAGCACCAGCGCCGTGTTGTAGCCATTGAAATGGTTTACGGGATCCGGACCGCTTGTATACTCCGGCGTGACGACCGTATCGATCGGGATCATGTTGACCCCTTGCGGCGTCTGCGCCCGCACATAGATCTTCGAGAGGTCCTGCGGCGTGGAGCGAAACTCTGCATCTGCTTCCGTCTGCACATGGTAGACGCGCCCGAATTTCACGAAATCGTTGATGTAGAAGTTCCCGAAGTAGGCCTGCAGCGTATCGAAAATATCCGAGATCGGCACGCCCAGCGCCTTCGCCCGCTCTCGGTTCACATGGGCATACAGACGCGGCGCGGTGACGCGGAACGTCGAACTGATGAAACCGATGGAGGGATCCTTCTGCGCTCGGGCGACAAATTGCTGCGCCACCTCGGCGAAATGCTTGAAGTCCCCTCCGCTGGGATCCTGGATCTGAACCGAGAACCCTCCCGTGGCCCCGATCCCACGGATCGGCGGCGCATTGAACGCCAGAATCAACGCTTCGGGGATCTTGGCAAACTCTCCATAGGCTGCGCCGATCAGCGACTTCACGTGGTTCTGGGGACCGGGCCGCTCGTCCCACAACCGCAAGGGTAGGAACATCGTCGCGGCGTTGGGGCCTCTGGTGCCGAACACGAAGTTCTGTCCGGACAACGCATCGGTCGAATGGATCGCCGGAATCGAGAGAAAGAATTTTTCCAACCGGGTCAGCACCGCATCCGTCCGCTGCTTCGAGGCACCATCGGGCAACTGCACCACCGAAATGAAGTAGCCTTGGTCCTCCTCGGGCAGGAAGCTGTGCGGCAGACTCCGAAACAGGCCCAAGCAGAGCCCGAGAATGGCGAGAAATCCGACAATCGGAAGGAACGGCCGCGCCACGATGCGTCCCACTGTCCCGGCGTAGCGCGTCTGGGTCCAGTCGAATGAACGATTGAACAGGTTCCAAAACCGCCCTCTGGGACCTTCTCCGGGCTTCAGGACCACGGCGCACAGCGCCGGGCTCAGGGTCAAGGCAACGAAGCCGGAGAGCGTCACCGACATCGCAATAGTCGCAGCAAACTGTTTGTAGAGCGCGCCGGTGATACCGCCCAAGAACGCCACCGGCACGAAGACTGAGACCAACACCAGCACAATCGCGATGACCGGAGCCGTCACTTCGCTCATGGCCCGCTTGGCCGCCTCGCGCGGAGGCAACCCCTCGTGCGACATATGCCGCTCCACGTTTTCGACCACGACGATCGCGTCGTCCACCACGATGCCGATCGCCAACACCATCGCGAACAGCGTAACCGTGTTAATGGAAAATCCCAGCGAGGCGAGTCCGATCATCGTGCCGATGAGCGACACCGGCACCGCCACCGCGGGGATGATCGTGGCGCGCCAGCTTTGCAGGAACACATAGACGACCAGGATCACGAGTATGAGGGCCTCCCCCAAGGTCTTCACGACTTCACGAATCGAGACCTCGATGAAGAACGTCGTGTCGTAGGGGATGTCGTACGACACACCTTGCGGGAAGGTCTTTGCGACCTGTTCCATCTCGTGCCGGATCAGTTTGACCGTCTCCAGCGCGTTGGCACCAGGCGCAAGGAAGGTCAGAAGGAAGGTGTTCGGATGCCCGTTCCAGCGGCCTTCAAGATTATAGGACTGGGCGCCTAGCTCGACCCGCGCCACATCCTTGAGCCGCACCATCGAACCGTCCGGCAGCGCACGGACGATGAGTTCTTCGAAATCCCTCGCCTCACTCAAGCGCCCCTTGGTGATGACGGGAATCGTGAGCTCCGTTCCCTTCAAAGCCGGCTCCCGGCCGAGCGTGCCGGCCGGGAAATCCCGGTTCTGCTCCCGCACGATCGTCGCAATGTCCGTCGGAGTCAGCCCCAGCCGCGCCATCCGGACCGGGTCGAGAATCAACCGCATGGCGTAATTGTGAGTCCCGAACACCATGGCATTGCCGACGCCGGGCAACCGCTTCAGATTGTCCACGACGCGCAGGATCGCGTAGTTGGACAAGAACACGATGTCGTAGCGGGGATCATTCGAGCTGAGCGCGATCACCGCGAGGAGGTCCGGGGAGGTTTTTTGGATCTGGATGCCCTGCCGAACGACCTCGGGCGGCAACTGCGGTTCGGCCAACTTCTGCCGATTCTGAGTCTGGACCTGGGCGATATCGGGATTGGTCCCGATCTCGAAGGTCAGCTTGATCGTCATGTGCCCATCGTTCGTGCTGGTCGAATCGTAGTACAGCAGATGGTCGATGCCGGGCAGCTGCACCTCGATCGGTCGAGCCACCGATTCGGCCACGACCTCGGCGCTCGCGCCGGGATAGTCGGCATCGATCTGGACCACCGGGGGAGAAATGTCCGGGAACTGCGCGATGGGAAGAAACTGCATGGCCATGAGGCCAAGCACGACCAGCACGATGGAGACTACGGACGCGAAGATCGGTCGATCAATGAAGAAATGCGAGGTCACTATTTATCCTGGCTCGTCGCAGGAGGCGCTGCTGCGTCCGCCGGAGCAGCCGATACTTCGACCGGCTTGACCGGCATCCCCGGCGCGATTCGAAGCAAGCCGTTGACCACCACCCGCTCCCCGGCCTTCAGCCCTGCTTCGATCAACCACTGCCCGCCTTGCCAGTCGGTGGCGGTCACGTCGCGCATTTCCACCTTATCCTCGGCACCGACCACATAGACGAACGGGCCCTTCGGCCCCTGCAGCACTGCACGCTGGGGGACGAGCACGGCATTGGTTTTCGTATCACCCTTGAAGCGCAGCTTGAGGAATTGTCCGGGCAGCAGCTTGCGCTCGGAGTTGGGAAAGCTCACGCGCGCCTGCCGCGAACCAGTCTCACTCCGCAGGCCCGGCTCGAGCAGGTCGAACACACCTTCATGCTCATAGGCTGAGCCGTCCATGAATGTGAGGACACCACGAAGCTGATAGACGCCGGGATGTTCAATGCGCTTCATCTCGATATCGCGGCGCCGCTTTAGAATGAACGTTTCCGGCACATTGACCACCACGTACATGGGATCGACGCGGTGGATGACCGTCAACAGATCCGTTTGGGCAGACACCAACCGCCCTTCATAAAACCGGCTGCGCTCGATCAGCCCGGCAATCGGCGCGGTGATCAGCGTGTTGCTCATATCGAAGTTGGCCTTCACGACCTCAGCCTTGGATCCCTCCAGCGCCGCCTTGGCAGCCAGCTCCTCCGCCACGGCGTCATCCAAGTCCTTCTGGCTGACCGCCTGCTCCTGAAGCAAGGGCTTGACCCGGGCAAGGTTCTGTTTCGCCTGAATCAACCGCGCTTCGGCTTGAGCGACCTTGGCGCGGGCGCTCTGAAACGCCGCCTGAAATGGAATCGGGTCGATCCGATAGAGCTGGGCGCCCTTCTTGACGTCGCGCCCCTCCGGAAACAGGACGCTCTGAATGATGCCCGTGACTTGGGACCGGATCTCGACGGGGCGAGAGGCTTCGGCCTGGCCGATAAACTCCGGTTCATCCGGCACGCTCTGCAGCGTGACGGTTTGGATCTCTACCTGTGGAATGGGCATGGCAGGGGCTGCGCCCCCCTCTTGCTTGCATCCACCCGAGACGAGCAGGACCAGGCCCATCAGCCAGTAACCAGCGCGCCGGCGACACATCGTGACGATCATCAATGGTCCTTCGTCCAAATGTTTGGAATCAACAATCGTGCCATCATAACCAAGCCCTTCCTCGGACACAACCCGCCGACCGCTGAGGAGTGGCAACAGGAGAGCGATTGATGTCATCGCTCATGGCAGGTCTGAACCGTTTCCAAGCAATCTCGCAGCAGTCTCGCGGGCTCGAACGAGTCCGCAAGCGGAGTGACGGTTTGGTAGGCATACAAACTCCATTGGGCGGGATCTCGTTTCGCCCACTCATCGGCCAGCAACAGCGTGCGAAGCGGCGGGGGAAGATCTATATCCGCAAGTTCTTCATGAGATGGCGGCGGTGCCGTCTCCGCCACTTCAAAGACGCCTTGCACCTGAGTTCCTTCACGATCCCTCACCGATACGCGAACGAACCCAGACTCAAGCGGCTGATCGAGGACGACTGCCACTCGCTGGCTTGCGAGGTCCATGCGATGCACTAACTCTCTCGCTTCCGGCTGCTGGGAGACGACCCGGAGCTCATACGGCGGCACTCCACCGGTCCAACCGAGATAGAGCGTCTTGGCCTGAGCCGGCAGTCGGTTCATACGATCCTGAAGCAGCGGCAGGGCAAGCGGATCCTCCTCGCCCCGACTGCTCGTACTGACCTTCGTCACCGAGCGCGCCTGCTGCGTCGTCAATCGGCGTCCCACTTCGATCAACAGGGTCCCCAACCGATCAAGAAACGTAGGGGGCGCGGCATTGGGCGGCACGATGAAGGGAGAGTCTCGTTCGGTCACGCGCACTCGACGATTTCCGCATTGGAGATGGGCCACGGCTTCGGCTCCCTTGACCACCAGCCGATCCCCCGCATGCACCGGTAAAAGCAGGGCCAGCGGGACTGACGATCCGCCTCGTTCGATCGTAAAGCTTTCCAAGCTGCCGACCAGTTGCTCGACATACCCGACGGCGGGCATAGGCCCGCGACTTTCCGCTGCGAGGGAGAGTGCGCCGCAGACAAGCAGCATACTGACGCAGGCGCCTATCGCCCATACAGCCGGCCCTCGCTGAAAAAGCTCCCTACGCTTTACCGGATACGGCATCATATTCACGCTTGATCTTGGGCGACTCGAGATTGAAGTCCACGAACCGGCCATAGGCCTGCAACACCAGCAACGGAAACACGACATCTAACCACCAACCGTACTGGAAGAACCAGAGGCTCACCGGTACCAGAATCGCGTTGACGAGGAACCGCGCCACCCTCGTGCCCCACGTCTTGGTAAAGTAGGAAAAAGACAAACTGAAGGCCACGATGAGGGCCAGCAACACCGTCCATTTCGTGCCGGCACTCATTTCCTGGATCTGCCCGAACTCAAGCAGCGCATTGAGTTCATTCACCACCACCAACGCCCCCGGCATCTCCCCCAACGGAGTCGCATGGGCATCGTTAGCCGTGGCGAAGCTGGCCCCAATCACCACGACCTTACCGGCCAGCCACTCCGAGCTCAGGGGCTGAGACGGCTGGGGGTCGGTAATCAGCGAGGCGCGCACGCGCGAGAACCAGTCGGCCTGGACCGAGCCTGGATGGAACTTATAGAAGATGCGATGCTCGAGGTTCGTCGGCTTGGCGCTCAGCACAAGCGCTTTCTTCAGGACCGGATCGTCGAGTCGCCAACTCCGGCCGGTCGTCCGCTCGGATGACAGCACTGCACCACCCGGCTCGGGGCGGCAATAGCCGGCAGGAGGTGAAAACCGTCGTTTGAGTTCCGTGCGGAATCGATGGACCGAAAAGGGCACATCATCCAGTCGCGGTTCGCGGAGTAGGGCCCACCCCAGCAAGGCCGCCGAGGGCACGGCATTCGCTTCTCGCTTCAAACATGTCGGCTCGAAGAGCCGCCAGTCACGGAGCACCCCATCATCGTCCCGTTCAATCAGCGATGAAGCCCAATGCAGAACCGGCGACGGTGTCACAACCTGCTCGAGAAACTCGGAAGGACGCTCCTCACGAAACACCAACGGCCCCTCGTCTGACTCCCCTGACTCGCCCCCGACTTCGGTCCCGGCGGCCGGACGCAACGGCTGTCCGATGGTGCGAACGAAAATCATGGGCGGACGGCCGGCCCTCTGCTTCGCGTCGAGCGCTTCACGCGAGTATCCATCCAAGAACAGACGCAAGGCCTCGTCGGGATCGGCCGGAATCTCGACCCCTTGCGCGTGAGTCGGCGGCCTGCGCAACGGCCCGACATATTTCGTCAGCTCAATGTCGACGATGACGAGCTTCGCCGGAGCCTCGGCGGCAAAGCGAATCAATCGACCCAATTTGTCACGCGGCACGAAGAGCGGTTCGCCCCACTGCTGGTAGCTCGACTCGTCGACATCGACAAAGACGAACCGCTCAGGCCCCACCCCAGGATCGGACGATCGATCTTTCCAAAACTTGATGGCCCAGTCGGTTGCGGAGGTCTCCGCGCTGGTGATGGCCGGTAACCATGGCCGAGCTTGGTGCAGGAAGATCGCCGCGCCCAATCCGATGGTTAGACTCTGAAGTAATAGTTGAGCAAACGGAGGAAGTCGGCGCCACAAACGGGCGAAGGGACCGAGTCGGGGTTCCAGCGCGAGCAGCTTGAGACGGAAGCCTACTTTGAGTTCGTCGAGCCAGCTGGAGGGGTCACGCATCGTCACTTGCTCCGGGACGCAGTACTTGCCGAGGCGCTCCCCGACGACTGCACTCCCGCTTGCCAGGCGATCACGAACATGAAATAGTGCGCCCCGGCGCCTGTTGGGCGCGATACTGCGGGCGCCAGTGTATCAAAGTCGGTCGCCTTCCGCCCAGTCCTTCGAGGCCTGACTCGGGCACGTGAAGGAAGGCCTCACAGATCATCCATGAAACTTGCCAGGCTCGTCGCCATCCTGCTCCTTTTACTTCTGATCACAGTGGCCTTCCCTGCTCCCGAGCAGGCGGCGGCCGAAACTCGACGAGCCCTCCTGATCGGCATCGATCGGTATGACCATGGGTTATCCTCGGAAGACCTTACCTTGGCAAAAGAACACGGGCGTCGGGTCTGGCCGAACCTTCAGGGGTCGGTCAACGATGCCACGGCCATCAGGGAAATTCTCATCAAACAGTTCAGCTTTGACGAACGTAACGTCGTCCTCCTGACCGACGAAGCCGCGACGAGATCACGCATCATTTCAGAGTTCAACCATCACTTGATTGATCGATCACAACCAGGTGATCATATCGTTCTCTTTTACGCAGGCCACGGCTCACGAGTTCGCAATTCAAACTCTCCGGAACTCGACAAAAAGGACGAGACCATCGTACCAGCGGATGCGAACCGCGGCGACGGTAGATCCACCATCGTCGATATCCGAGACAAGGAATGGGACCGCCTGTTCACGCGCGCGCTCGATAAGGGTCTCCGACTCACGGCCATTTTCGACAGTTGTCATAGCGGCTCCATCTCGCGTGGGGTGGCGCCCCATCAGGCGGGAGTCCGGTTCCTGGAGGAAGACGAGCGGGACGTCGCCCAGTTGATCGGACCGGAATCGCCCTCGCACCAGCCCGGACAAGAGCCGGAAAAGCGCGAGGGGGCCCTGGTCATCTCTGCCGCACAGGAAGACCAATTCGCCAGCGAAGCTGCGCTTCGGAGCGGCGAGAAGAAAGAATGGCACGGGGCCTTTACGCTCGCGTTGATGGATACCTTGCAGCATTTTCCCACCGACACCGCGGCCGAGCGGCTCTTCGATCGGGTGACGGCGAAACTGAAGGCCATGGGATTGCGTCAGGATCCCATCTTGGCAGGACTACCGGCTCGACGCCACGCGCCCCTTTTCGGCAACGCTCCGGTCGATGGTCCTCGTGAGTTGCACCTGAACGTGGTCCACACGGACGGAGCCGACGACATCGAACTGCAAGGCGGCCTGGCCCTCGGCTTGCGGCCCGGTACGGAACTGGTCCCCACTCATAGCGCCGGCGGCCCCCCGCTCCGGCTCCGCATTACTCAGGTGCGCGACCTCCTGCGGAGTCAGGCTGCGGTCATCCAGGGCAACTGGAAATCGATTCGATCCGGAGACGAATTTGAAGTGGTGCATTGGGGCAGCCTGCCGGAACGAACCCTCAAGATCTATATTCCGCCTCCAACAACGGATGAGACCTCAGTCCTGAATTTGTCGATCGAGCTGCGCCGGCACCTGACCGCTGCCGGCGCCACGTGGGTCGAGGATCCCGCCGAGCAGGCGATCACCCACTTGCTGGCGTGGACAGGCAAACAGTGGACGCTGACTGGCCCCACCGGTCCAGGCATCGCGCTCGGGCCCCAACCGGAAAGCGGATCCGTACTGGCACATCTTCCTATCGAGAAATCCACCGTTCGACTCTTCATGAACTTGCCGCCTTCCGCCAATCTGCGCAACATCTTGGTCCCGGTCGGGAGGGGCGGTGAAGGACGCGCTGAACTGACGCAGGAGCTGGACGACGCGGACTATCTATTAGTGGGGCGGGCAGCCGGCCCTCGAAGCGAGCACGCCTGGATGCTGCGAACGTTCACGTCAAATTCTCAATCGACGAAGACCTCCACGATTCCCCTCCCCGTCCGGACCGCCTGGGGGCATGCCCAGACACTCCGCAATCCCTGCACGGATGGCGGCTTGAAAGCCTGCCTTCCGCACTTGGCCAAGCTGTATCACTGGCTCAACGTGGAAAGCCCCGCGGATGATCGGCGTTTCCCCTATCGCTTGGGATTTGTCCCGCTTACACCCGCGCCACGATCACGGGACGATCAATTGCCGGAAGGGACCTATCAATTGGTCCTCGAATCGGACCAAGACACTATTGCGGCGTTGCAGGCCAATTGGGGAGTACAGGCCCGGTATGTCTATGTGTTCGTGATCGACCAAGACGGCCGCTCTACGCTCCTGTTCCCCAACGACGCAAGCAAGGAGCGGGAACACCTGCTGCCGCAACTCGGCGCGAATGCGCCACCGGCCAAGGACTTGGTCCGCGTGTCGATGGGGGAAAGCGCCGTGATCCAAGTGCACGCGCCCTTCGGCAACGACACCTATGTGATGCTGAGTTCGAACCGGGAAATCCCGCGCGTCAAAGAATTGGTCGAAGCGGATGCCGTCGATTCGAGCGCGCGTCGGATGAGGGGACAAACCGATTGGTCGATCAGCAGACGCTTTCTGCAAAGCGTCCCGGCTACCTCGCGATGAGGGCGCGCCGATCGCGCGCCCTCATCTGAACCGCCGCCTAGAACGCCGGCCCCACGAATGGAATCGGTTTGACCACGGCCGTCGCCCTGCGGGCGGGCAACGAAGTCTGGTCCCGGCAGCCCGGCGCCTGGCCGCGAGCCACCTGAGCCTCCCACAACAGCTGATATTCGCGTTCCGTGATGTCGCCGCGAAGCCGTTTGTCGTCCAACTCACGGAGCACGCGAAGATCCTGATTCAGTTGATCCACGGCCACGTCTTCCGTTTTCGTCGACCGTTCCGCAGGCAGGCAAGGTGTTGCCGCCTCGACCGGCTGTGCAGCAAACCCAACCAGACACCCCAATACGATCGTCATGACACCAGCCGTCATCCGTGCCATCTGCGCATCCCTTTCTCGTGAGACTTCCTGGCCGCCAGACACCAACACCGCCAACCCAGGATTAGAAACGAGCAACAATCTGGAATGTCGGTCCCCACGTAATGTCGTTGTTCGCCAGTGGGGAATTGTTGATGTTGATGATCTGAGCGCGGAACCCGCCCTGAATTGCGGAACCGATTGTGCCCATCTTGGTCTTCAGGCTCGGGCCATCGACCGACAACCCAACTTCCGCCGCATAGCCCTGGGCACCGTTGGCCACCACCCGACCAGGGCCGACTCCGGTTCCCGCTTGGTTGGTCTTCTCATCGAAGAATCCCATGGAAAAGTTACCGTAGGCCTTCACCGGTCCACCGACCGTTCCGGACCCATACATACCGACGACCGGTCCGCTGATCCAGACCGAGCTGTGAGCCGGGCCGGTGATGGTGAGAAACTGGCTGCTGAACCGCTGCTGCATATGATAGTAGCCGCCGAAGATCCCGAACCCCCGCCAAATCGCAAGCGTGCCCACGACCGAGTAGTCACGCCGGATAGCCGAAGTCACATCCGTCGGGCCCAGGCCGAACGAGGAGAAATCGAACCCTCCGGCCTGCAACCAGGTAAAGTTCACACCGAGGCTATGGAGGAATTCATCGTCACGCAGCCGGACGGACCCGGTGATGCTCGGTCCGGTCAAGGTTGTCGTGTCCGAGGTCCTAGTCGAGTTGATGGCGCCGACCGATCCGGCTGCCTGCCATTTCGCCACCCAAAATTTCCAGCCCACATCCAGGGAAAACCGGTCGCCGAAAAGTCCATGGCTCGGCTCGTCAGGGGCCGGTTCCGCCGCTGAGGCACTTCCGCCGAACACCCCCATCGCCAGGACGCCGATGACCACCATCCCACAACCCACCTGTCTCCAGCTCTTCATGCACTGCCTCCTTCACGCGTGTGAGCGAGCTAGCTAGAATCCCCCGACAAAGGGGGCTCTCTTGCTCTTCTCCGGTTTACTCTCGGGCTGGGGCTCGATACCCCGCACCCGCTCTTGATTCGCCAATCGCTCCGCTTCCTGTCGTTTGGATTGTTCCTGTTCCAACGCCTTCTTGGTCTCCGTTTCACGTTGGCGTTGCTCCGCCAACTGTCGCTCGAGCAACACCCGCTGCCGCCGCTCCTCGGCCAATTTGCGCTGCGTTTCCACCTCCACTTCACGCTGATCCCTCGCCGCCTGCTGCTTGGCGGCCTGCTCGGCCGCTTCTCCGCCCTTTCGCGCCTCGGCCGCTTGACGCTCCGCCTCCACTCGCTGGCGATGCTCCTCTTCCAGTTGCCGCTTCACATCCGCTTCATCCCGGCGTTGCTTCTCGAGCTGCCGTTCGAGTTCCAGTAGATGCGCGCGCTCCTTCTCCAACTTGTCCTTCGCCTCAAGTTCCAGCCGACGCCGCTCCTCCGCCAGCCGATCCAGCTCCTGCTTCAGATCGTCGCGGACCTGCTCGCGCGCGCGGCGCAGAGATTCTTCCGCCTGTTTGCCCTGCTCCTCCAATCCACGCGCGAGAGAGGACAACTGGAGCACGAATTGCCCGCCTTCATCGTTGGCTCCCTGCAGCGGCTGGCTGCGCGGCATCTGCTCGGCATTGCGCGCGACCAACGGAATGACGTGGTCCGCGATGCGGCTGGGCACCAGATAGGGCTCATCGTTCTCATTGAGGAATTTAATCAGGTGGTAGGCAAACACACTGTGCCCATCCTTGCCCTGATCGGCCACCGGCTCGGTGCTCCCGGACGTGAGCCCCCAACGGGACCGCTTCGCATAGAGTTTGGCGTAGTATCGGTCTCCCATCGGAGGAATGATCGCGCGGGTTTGCGCGAACAGATTGCCGCTGAAGCATGAATCCGCAATCACATAGACATGACGCGCTCGCATTGCCGCAACATAGTTGCGAATGGCCGCATCGAGGATCCAGGTGCCCGGTTCCTCCAGGCTCGCTTCCACCGGCACCCACCAGGCCAATTGATTGTCGTCGCTGTACTGGCCATGCCCGGCGTAATAGATGAGGACGCTGTCGTTTGGGCCGGCTTCCTTTGCCAATTTGACGAATGCCCCTTCGATACGGCTTCGCGTCGCGTCTCCGTTAATGAGGAACCTGACCCTGTCCGCTTTGAAGCCGTACCGATCCATCAGCACTCGGCGGATGGCGCTCGCATCCGAAACGGCGGTTTTCAGTTTTGGGGCAGCCTGGTATTCGTCGATTCCGATGATGAGCGCCCAATACTCGCCTTCGAGCGTCACCTCACCGGGGATGGCTTTGACGGCAGGGCTGGCACCGCGGGACGCGGCTTGGACGAAATCGGGAAGGAACGCCCCAAACGGGCAGACGACAAGAGCCGTCATGATCCAGAGACCCAATCGCGCAAACAAATTGGGAATCGACTCCCCCATCGTCGTACGTCCTACTACGAGGAATGACTGAGGTTTGGGAGTGTACAACAGGCCCCCGCCGCTTTCAATCGCGTAGGTACGGATTCGCTGACCGTCGCCGCTCTGGATGGGGCAGTCGGGGAAGCGATCGGGGAGGGATTGAGAACGATCTATCATTGTATGCGAGCGGACTTCCTTCCGGCAAGACCGAGCCCCTCAAATGCTTGCATTGACCTCGAACTCTGTCCTGCTCCGATTGACATTTCTTCAACCTGAAAAATAGACTACGCCGTCTTACGTGTTCAGTTGAACCTTCGAGTTCGAGGCGTCGACGAACAGTTCGAAGGTGGGACGGGATATCAAGTCATTGGCAGGGCCCCGCTCTTGGGCGTCCGGGAAGTCGGGATGAAGGTTCGCCCTATGCGCACAGCTCTGGTTCTTGCCAGTGTGGCATGGGTACTACTTGCGTGGGCGTCAGGCCCGGCTTGGTCGGACCAGACCGAAACAGCCCCTCGAGTACTCAACGGCCACGCGAGCGAGATTCTCGCCGTTGCGTTCTCCCCCAACGGACGCCTGCTTGCCACCGCCGGAACGGATCAAACCATTCGACTTTGGGACCCGGAAACCGGGCGGGACCTCAAGGTCCTCCGCGGGCACATGGGAGCCGTCTACGCCCTCACCTTCTCCCCGGACGGCAAGTTCCTAGCCTCGGGAAGCGCTGACACCTCTGTACGGATCTGGGATCTCGGCTCCGGACAGGAAGTCCGCGCGGTAACCTCCACCTTCGGCGCCGTGCGCGCCCTAGCCTTTTCCGGCGACGGCAAGATGCTGGCCAGCGGAGGCAACGACGGCAGCCTGCGCTTTTGGGATGCCGCGAGCGGCAAGGAACTCAAGTCCATACGCGGCCAATTCGGCGTGGTCTACGGCATCGTGTTCTCGCCGAACGGCAAGTTGGTGGCCACCGGCAGCAGCGATATGCAGATCCATCTCTGGGACCTGGCCACGGGGCTGCAACGCAGCGCCCTCACCGGCCACACCGGTGCCGTTCATGCTCTGGCGTTTGCACCGGGCAGTCACCTCCTCGGGAGCGCCTCCGCGGACGGCACGATCCGCCTGTGGGATATCGACGCCGGCCAGGAACGCGTCATGCTGACCGGCCACGCGGGTGACATTTTCGGAATCGCCTTTTCGACGGATGGGCGTTCCCTCGTCTCCGGCGGGGCGGACGGCACCGTGCGCCTGTGGGACGCCACGACCGGACGTGAGCGGCACCGCCTGGCCGGCCACAAGGGTCCGGTCCGCGCCGTCGCGATCTCTCCCAACGGCACTGTGGTCGCCAGCGGCGGCCGCGACAAGACCGCGCGTCTGCAACCGAGCGTCCCGGCCACCATCACCGCCGACTTGGCCGACAAGATCAAACAGCGCGGGAACGAGATAGGCGCCGCTCCCTCGCCGCCGCCGCTGCCGGAAGCGGAGCTGTCGATTAGGCCGATGGAACTCGTCGCAGGCCAGCCGGTTACCCTCACACTGTCGGTAACCAACAAAGGCAAGGGCCCCCTCTATCAATTCCAGGCCCGCACGAAAAGCGACGACCCCGCCTTGAACGGGTTGCTGTTTTACTTCGGAAAAATTGATCCGGGTCAAACGCTGGACGACGCCGTAACTCTCCCGCTCCCGGCCGACCGGCCCGACGGTTCCATTCCGGTTGCGCTGGAATTCGATGAATACAACGGCTTCATCCCGAATCCGCTGCAAGCGGCCCTCAGCCTGAAGGGGCAACCGCGTCCCCGCTTCGCCTATACCCACCAGTTGCTGGACGATGGCAGCGGCCAGTCGGTCGGCAACGGAGACGGCCGCATTCAAAAAGGCGAAGCCATCGACCTCTTGCTCACGGTCAAGAACGTCGGTCCGGTCGTAGCCCAACAGACGACGATCGAACTGAGCCTGCCCGGTTCGCGAGATGCACGTCTCAGCCAGACAACCCTGGAGCTCGGCCCGCTTAGTCCGGATGAAACCAAAACGGCCCGCGTGAATCTGATCGTGGCACGTGACATCAAGGCCGAAGAATTGTCGCTCCGCCTTTACATTCGCGAACGCGGCCTGAACGTCACGCTGGACGAACAACTCAAGCTCGCGGTCGACCACCGGCCGTCCCCGCAGATCGTCGCCACCAACAAACTGGTGGCCGTGAGCGAACCCTCGGCGAAGATCCACAGCGGCGCGGGCCCCGACACCTCCGTGATTGCCTCGGCTGCCAAGGACCAGGGACTGGCCGTCACGGGCGAGCTTGGCGACTGGTGGCGCGTCCAGATTTCCCCGAAGGAAACCGGCTGGATCGCCAAACACGACGCGCGTGAACCGGCTGAGTCGGCCAAAGGTGACATGCCGATCCCGTCCATCGCCGGCGCGCCGGTCGTGAAGCTGTTCCAGAATGCTCCCCCGGTCATCGCTCTTGCTTCGCCATCCGATGGAGCGGATGTGACGGTGGACAGGATCCTGCTCGCCGGAGCCGCCGCCAGCGAGCGTGGCATCGCGCGGGTGGAGATTCGGGTCAACGGCCAGCTCCTCACGCAGCGCGAAGCCCGTGGGATCGCCGTCAAACCGGACGTTCCGACGGCACAGCCGAACCTCGAGTTTTCGGAACGACTCACGTTAAAGGAAGGCAAGAACGAGATCGTGGTCTCTGCCATCGATCGGGATAACTTGTCGGCGCAAAAGGTCATCACCGTGATGCGTCAGGTGGATCGCGCCAAAGTCTGGGCCGTGGTCATCGGCATCTCGAAATATAAGACGGTCCATCCGCTGCGCTACGCGGACGTGGATGCCCAGGCCTTCTACGACTACCTCATGCGCAATGTCGGCGTCCCGCCGGAGAATGCCACGCTGCTGTTGAACGAGCAGGCCACCCTGATGAATCTCAAACGGACGCTCGGGACGGACTTGAAACGGAAGGCCGCGGAGAAGGACACGGTCATCATTTACTACGCAGGCCATGGAGCGCCGGAGGCGGATGCCTCCGCCTCGGATGACGATGGTCTCGAAAAGTACATCGTCCCCTACGACGCGGACCCGAAAGATCTGTATTCAACCGGTCTACCGATGCGGGAAGTCGAAACGATCTTCAACCGGCTCGCGCCAGAACGGGTCATCTTCATCAGCGACTCCTGCTACAGCGGCGCCACGGCCGGCCGCACCTTCGCCACGGCCTCGCGCCGCGCCGTCGTGTCGGAATCGTTCCTGAGCCGCCTTTCCAAAGGCAAAGGTCGCATCGTGCTCAGCGCCAGCAAGGCCAGCGAGGTCAGTGAGGAACGGGAAGACCTGGGGCACGGTGTCTTCACCTACTATTTGCTCGAAGGCTTACGCGGTCAGGCGGACACGGACCGCGACGGCATGATCACCGTCGACGAAGCTTACGGCTACGTGTCGAAGAAGGTGCCGGAAGTGACCGGTCAGAATCAGCACCCGGTCAAGAAGGGCGAAGTGGAAGGACAGTTGATTCTCGGACAGGTGCGATAACGGGCCTCGTCATTCATAGTGAGACCCCCTTTATTCCGTCATGCTCATTGGACAGTAAGGAGGCTGCGTATGTCATCATCATGGTCCCGTATCGGCGTCGTCGCCATCGGCTTCATCGGCCTGGCCGGCTGCACCGAGGTCGAAACCGTCAAGGCGCCGATCGAAGTCCCGTCAAGAATCTATACCGCCAACGAAAGCTCGAACGATGTCTCGGTGATTGATGCGACCAGCTACACGCCGGTGGGCAGCATCGAGTCGAAGAATCAATCCACCCATGACATCGCGATCTCACGTGATGGCCGCCGCGTGTACGCCACCAACCTCGCCAGCGGCCGCCTCTCAGTCATGGACGCGGGCACAATGGAGACGATCGCTTCCATCTATACAGGACAACGCTGCCACGTGGTCGCCCTCACCAACGACAATAAACAGGCCTGGGTTGCCAACATCGGGGACAACAACATCTCGATCGTGGATACGGAGACGTTCCGTATCGTCGGCACGATTCCGACCGGCAAGGGCCCGACCGGCCTCACTTTTTCGCACGACGGCAAGTTCGCCTACGTCAGCACACAGGGAGACAAAACCGTCGACATCATCGACACCTCGACGCACCAGATCGTCAAATCGCTTTCCGTCGGGGCAAATCCCCACTTCCTGGTCGTCGGTCCGAAGGGCTACATTTGGGGCACGAACACCGGAGGCACCGACATCTACGTGATCGATCCCGCGACGCAAGATATCGCCGGGACCTTGGAGGTCGGCGCAAAGCCGCAGCAGATCGCCTTCGGCTTCAAGGGCATGCAGGGTCCGAACGTCTACGTGACCGTCGGCGGAACGAACAAGGTCGCGGTCGTCCCGGCAGATCCCAAGAACCTCAAGGTGCTTGAAGAAATCTCCGTGGGTGACGGCCCCAACGGCATTTGGGCAAACCCCGAGGGCACGCGCATTTTTGTCGGACATGACAAGGGCAACGAGGTGCGAGTGATCGACACGGGCACCGGCCAGAACATCGCCACCGTGCCGGTCGGTCGCAAGCCGATTCGAGTGGTCGTGTCGAGGTAGACGAAGATCCCAGGGCCGTTGGCATATCGCCAAGACGCGAAACAGTCTTGACCAAACGCGAGAACACAGAATTCTGAGTGCGGAGGATGACATGACGCAATCGTTCATTACGAGGACACTGACCATAGCAGCCATCATCGGCGCGACAAGCCTGCCGGCATTTGCTGCGAATGCTCCGGTGGGATGGGCCGTCAACGCCATCGGCACCTTGACGATCATTCGCGCCGACGGCGTCCAAGAGCAGTTGCAGGGCCGGAAAACGATGCCGCTCTTCGAGGGCGACGTCCTCAAGACCGACGCCTCGAGCCAGGCCTATATTCAACTCAAACAAGGCGTGAACGTGGCACTGAACGAAGAAACCACGTTCAAGATCATCTCGCGTTGGCAGAAGGACAAGCCGACGACATGGATTCTCCGCCTGAGCCAAGGGGAGGTATGGGCAAAGACGGCGGGTGACGGGCCGAAGGCCTTCGAGGTCGAGACCCCGGTGGCCACGGCGGCGGTGAAGGAAACGGAGTTCAATCTCAAAGTCCAACCCGACGGCCAGAGCATCCTGACGGTCATCGAAGGCGTCGTTCAATTCGGCACCGCCTTCGGAACCTGCCCGATCCGAACCAACACGATCAGTTATGGCGTGCGGGGCAAGAAGTGCACGAAACCGGCGGAAAGCGACGGCAATGCGACCAAAGCCTGGACGAACCAGCTGATCCCGCCGTCGGCGACACCGCAATAGCGCAATGAACCTTCGCCGACCGTCGGCAGACTCACCTGAGGCGGGTGAATAGGCCGACGGGAGGAGGGAGTCGGGATGACGGCACATCAACGTCAGCGCGTGGCTGACCGGGGCACACGCGTCCTGCTGGCACTGCTTTCTGCGGCGCTGCTGGCCCTCTCTCTCCCCTCCCCGGATATCGGCTGGCTGGGCTGGTGCGCCCTCGTCCCGCTTCTCCTGGCAACGCAAGGACTCAGGCCCGGCCAGGCGGCCGTACACGGACTGCTGACCGGAATCGTCGCCGGCTTCGGCATCTATGGCTGGTTGTTCGAAGTCCCCAGTTTCGACCTGCGTCATGCCGTTCTGCTGGCCCTCTACGTCGGGGCCTATCCGGCGATCTGGGCCTTCGCCACCGCCTGGGCACTGCGGCGCAATTTCCCCCTGCTTCTCTCTGCGCCTGTTCTTTGGCTGGTATTCGACTACCTCCGCGGGCACGCGGGATTCCTCGCACTTCCCTGGGGCACCTTGGCCCAAACACAACATCGCAACCTCCCCCTGCTTCAGATCGCGAGCGTGATCGGCGAGCATGGCGTCACGTTTCTGGTCGCGTTGGGCAATGCCGCACTGGCGGCCTTTTGCCTGAAGCAGGAGCGACGCCCAGCCATGGTCGCTGCATTGGTTCTCGTCACTGTCCATGTGTGGGGCGCTGCCGAACTGTTCTCTCCCGCGTCCGGTCAATCCATCACGGTCGCGGCGATTCAACCGAATATTCACATCGGCGAACGTGCGACCGAAGCCGGGCGCACTGCCAACCTGGCACGACTCGAACGATTGACCAGAGAGGTGGCATCGTCACATCCGAACCTCATCGTCTGGCCGGAAAGCGCAATCCCAGGCGACCTGTCCGATCCGGCGCTGCTCGATCGTCTCCGGCAATTGAGCCATGAAACCGGCGTGCCGCTGGTTCTCGGAGCTGCCGAGGTGGAAAAATTCGCCACAGGAGACAGCCTGCTCAGCATCGGACGGCGCGCGTTCAACAGCGCCCATCTGTTGCAGCCGGACGGCTCCGCCTCGCCACCCTATCGCAAGCGCATGCTGGTGCCGTTTGCCGAATATGTGCCGCATGCCGACGTCATCCCTTGGCCCGAGTGGCTCGCCCCGCGGGTGACCGAATTGACTGCCGGTGACAGTGGTCGGCTGTTTACGATCGCGCCGCAGATTTCCGTCGCCGCATTAATCTGTTGGGAAAATCTCTTCTCACACCTCGCCCGGGAATCCGTCAACGGCGGGGCACAGCTTCTGGTGCAACTGACGAACGACGTCTGGTTCGGCCCCACGGCTGCCCCCCGGCAACACAATCTCATGTCCGTCATGCGAGCCGTAGAAAATCGTGTGCCGGTCGTGATCGCGTCGAACGCGGGCCCCTCACAACTCATCGATGGGTATGGCCGGGTGGTCGCCGCCACATCGAACGTCTTTCAGGAATCGGCCATCACAGGTGCCGTGGCCCTCGGGGGAGGAGGCACCGTCTACTCCAAGACCGGGGATTGGTTCGTTCTGCTCATGCCCGCCGGTGCATTCTGCACGTATGTCCTCCTGAAGCGGGTACACCCGAGTCGATATGCGAACCGGAACTCGTTCCCTTGGATCAGGGGCGCCCCCGCATCCCTTGTGATCGCTTCCATGCTTGGACGAAGCAGGCGCGTCCTGGGACGGACGACTCCGGAGGGGTAACCATACGAGACTAGGCTCCATCACTCAATCACGAGAAGGAAGGATCTTCACCCAGAGATACATGTGGGGCGCGTTGTTGTTCGTGCTGTCCGCCATTGCCGGGGATGCCGGCGCTGCTGGCGTCGTTGTGAGGATCTATCCGATGACGACGGTCAGCTGCCATCTGGATTCCATTCAAGCGAAGTTCACAGCGGCGAAGTCCACCTATCGCATGACCGGACGGTGCGATCAGCAGCTCAAGTATGAGGACCATGTGGAAGTGATCCCCATTCCTTGGACTTCAGAAGGAAGCTATGCCCCTGGGCAAGGCAAGGTGGCAGAAGCGATCCAACTAAACGGGAACCCGCCGCTTCGGGGAAAAATCGAAACCAGGCTTGGTTGCGTGGAAGATCCCTGGCTGGTGACGGGCAAAGCCGCCTGCACCCAGCCGGTCTTCTCTTCCACCGGAGATGTGCAAAGTCTCGATTACATCGTCTCCTACCTGCGGAACGGCTTCGAACAGACGTTGAAACCCAACACCACCGGGTTCTCTTATGATCGGGCGGCTCTGGTGGCCCAACGACCAAGAGATCTCCAGGCGGAACAACTGGCCCTTGCCGAGGCGGCAGAGACCGCGCGACAAAAACAGAACCAGCGACTGCAACAGGGTATTCAGCCGGGTCCCGCAGTGATCGCTCCCGTCGTGTTGTCACCGGCGGCAGGAGCGCTCTACCTGCAAAACAACGCCGTTCCCATCAAACTGCTTCCTCCCAAGGGTATGACGGCAACCGGTTTCATCGTGAGGCTCGAACGGAGAGACGGCCTGGGAAATTGGGGGCTCGTCACAAATCTGCCCATCACCGCAGCCGAAGCCGGTTCGCCAACGGGCTACCTGGGATGGGGCACGCCAGGAAACGGCAGGGACCCTTCTCGCATGGTGTCTCTGCCTGGCACGTACCGCATCAGTGCCCAGGTGTCTTTACCCCGTCCAACCGGATGGAGTGTACCCACTGAATTTGTCGTGACCGCGACGAACAAAGCGATTCAGCGGGCGCCGAAGGCGTTCGGACCATGAGCGAGAGAATGCGAAGAAAGCATGCAGATCATCCCTGAATGAGAACGTGTTCGTCACGTGAAGCCAAATAGGTCGCGCACGAACTGAGGACGAGTGCATGAACGTCGACGCACAGGCCTTCGGTCACTCTGAAACCTTTGGCCGTTCAGGGCCGAGAATATGGGCCTATTCATCCTCACTTGCCCTGCTCGCGGCAACGACCCTGTTGCTCGCCTACCCTGCACCGGCCGATGAACCGGCCGTGGTCAGTCAACTCTCCATGGCCTGCGCGGTGGGCCAAGTGACCAGCTCGCATAAATCAGCAAGCTCCGACTACACCGTCACTGGAGCCTGCAACCTATTTGAAACCTCAAGAGGCAAAACCAGCCCCTACAACGCGTATGTCGTCGATTGGAGCGCGACCGGGAGCCACCAACCCAATACGAAAGCGACTTTTGAAACGATGACGCTCACGCTCGTTGAACTGGGGAAGGTCACCGGTATAGCGACGATTCACTCCACGATGCAATGCGGGTCCGACCCTTGGCGCATCGCACCCACCGGCCGCTGTCGCGCCATGACAAGACAGACGGCGCCTCCATCGTTAGCCGGCTACCTCTCCATGGCCTACCAACAATTGCTGCAGGACGCACCGAATCTGCCCCTGTCGTTCAAGCTCAATCCTGCCCAGCGGGCGGCGCTCGAGAAGCAGTACCAAATGAGTTTCGCAACACGTCAGAAGCCGGGATCGGTCGGCCCTCTCATGGACAAGCCGATGGGATCGCCGCTTTCACCTGCGAACCAAGCGGCTATCGGCGCCGCCACGAAAGTCGTTCCCGACTGGCCGGCGCTCACGGAGCCCAAACCGGGCGCCCGCGTGGTGCAAGGCCAATTCATGGTCAAGGCCACGCCCCCGGCAGTAGGCGGAGGCTTTGCCGCAGAGGTGGAGTTTACCTGGTTGGATGCGTCTGCCCTCAACCCATATGTGAACACATGGCCGCTGTCGATGGACCAGCTCACCAAAGGCATCATCGTACCGGGCGGAGTCACTCGCGGGCAGGCGGGCCGCTGGCAAGTGCGCGCGCGGGTCAGTAATCCGAACAAGGGCTCCTGGAGCATCCCGGTCCCGTTCGAACTCTTCTTGACCCAACCGACGCAGTCGCTCCAGACGCCGCAGCCACTGCGGCAATCACCCCAACAAGGACTGAGCGATACGACGCTGATCCGTCCGCGTGGGATCGACGAACAAGGCGCGGCTCAACGACACGAGCCCGTCGCTCGGCCAGACGAACCCGGCGCGCTACGATGATCGCGAACGCGCTCCGCCTGCTCGCATGAAAGGGAGACGGCCTTGATTGATTGTAAGGGCCCAACAGCCAGCTGCAGCGAGCTCCGAAACCGTTTCAACCGTACGGACGCAGGAGGCACAATATGATCTCGTCGTTGTTAGTCGGCATCGGGCTTTTTCTGTGGAGCCCGCTGCTGTTGCCTTCAGCAGCGCAGGCGAAGGGTGAACTTATCTCATTCAACGATCCCAATTGTTATGGCAGCGAACCGAAGAACGCCACCTTCGTCGCGACACGCTATACCTACGTCTTTACCGGTTCCTGCGACCTGGCGCAGACCAGACTGGCAATTAGAGTATCGGTGCCCTGGACCGGAGTCGGGACCTTCGACCCCGCGACCGGCCAAGCCGCCGAGGACATTATCGTCCCCGCCCCGAAGATCAGTGAACCCTCCCGCCCCTATGGTCGTTTCAAAGCGACCATGCACTGCAGCGTCGATCCCTGGCTGAATCCAACCGTCCAGTGCGACCAAATCGTACCGACAGTCGATGCGCCGTTGGATCGCACCGCACCCAACGCGCAAGGCTACAGGCCCGAGCCCCTGGCACCCAATATCGTCGACACCATACGGGCCAGGCGTCGCCCCTTCACATCGTTCATGAATCAAGATGCGGTCAATAGCCTGAATCGGCGATACGGCGCCTACCAGGCGCAGAGCAAACCCAATCCAGCGATCCGTCAATTCAAAAAGAATCCTGGGATTCTGGGACGAGGGATCGAGGGCCACGATCAACCCTCATCACCATCGAACGATCAGACTCCTGCTCAAAGCAGCACGAAGCCATGAACACGCATCGCGGAGGCGCAGCGCTTGCCGCTGCCGATACTTCCGATCCCCGTTGGCATGCACGGGCTCAATTACACGAATCTGTACGTCAAGAAGGGCGGCACGACGATCAAATTGTCGATGCAGGAAACCATCGGCGATGTAGAGAAGCTGAAACCGCTCGCGCAAAAGGCACTGCGCCGGTTCTGATATGAAATACCCGTATTGTCCCATAGCGTAGTTGACCCAGAGCCGTATGGCTGCGTATGCTCCAGTCCCGGCGGCCCGGTCCGCAAGCGCTTGTTCGGCGTGGCATGGCGAGGCCCAGCGTGATTCCCAGACTTGCCAAATCTTCTGTCTCGACCCGCAATCCTTTTGTTCGAAGAAAATCTTCGAACCTTCCCTCCTCTCGCTGCGACGTACCGAACATGAAGTCACGTTCCACATCCATCGCCGTAGCGGGCTTTTTATGGACCGCCTCTGCTGTGCTCGCATTGCCGGCCGCGGCAATGACCGCCAGCCAACCGAATGCGGCCGTCACTCCCGCGTCAGCCGTTCCGGTTCAACCGGATTGTGATGGGCAGCCGATTCGCGTCGCGCCCCTGACAAGAATGTGGAATCGAATGATGGGGCAAACGGATTCGGACGGGGCGAAACTCTGCCTGACATCCCCGGAGGAAGCGTCGACTACGGAACGAGTGCCACCTGCATTTCCAGAATACCGATCACGATACACGACCGTCACCGAACCAGCGGTGAACATACGACCCGATGCAAAGGAGGCCCGATGAATCTCCGCCGTTCTGCCAGTGTTGCCACTCTCTTCACCCTGATGTTGGGTTTGACCTCGCTGCCCGCTGTGGCCGCTGAGCCGGACCTCGATGCTGCGACGAAGCAATCCTTGGAACAAGCGATCGAGCAGTACATCCGCACCCATCCGGAGGTCATCGAACAGTCGTTGCAAGCGCTGGAGGCCAGACGCGAAGCGGAAGAACGGGCCAAGCAAAAGGCCGCGCTTGCGACGCATCAGCAGGAACTCGTCAGCGATCCATCCTCGCCCATCAGCGGCAATGCGTCCGGGAACATTACGCTCGTGGAGTTCTTCGACTACCGCTGCGGCTACTGCAAGCGGGCAGCAGGCGCCGTCACCCAATTGCAGAAGGAAGATTCCCGCGTGCGCGTCGTCTATAAGGATTTCCCCATTCTCGGCGAAGCCTCCGAGCTGGCCGCCAAAGCAGCCCTCGCGTCAAAAGCCCAAGGCAAGCATCAAGCCTTCCACGAGGCCTTGCTGGCTTCGAAAGGCGAGATGACGAAGGAATCGATCTTCGCGATCGCAAAGGAAGTCGGGCTCGACACGAATCGTCTCGACGCCGACATGCGCAACCCTGAATGGCAACAGGTCATCGAACGGAATCGCGCCCTGGCGCGCAGCCTCGGCATCAACGGGACACCGGGATTCATCGTCGGCACGGAATTGGTGCCTGGTGCTTTGGACTTGAACGGATTGAAAGAACTGATCGCGCGGGCGGGAAGCAAGCCATAACGGCTGAGGCCCTCACCGCCGACGGCGCACACAGCCTGGGGAACTATGCCACCGACTCGCTCACTCATGCTTCTGGCAGCGATCCTCGGCACCACGCTCGTCCCCCATGCTTGGGGCGGCGAAGACTTTACCATGCCGTACCAATGCAAGCCTCAGTTCCACGCTCAAGCGCAGTTCACGGAAACAACCGCCACCTACGATCTCCAAGGCATGTGCGCGTATGTGGACAGTGGTGGCAACGCTTCTTCTGTTTGGACGTTCTACGGCAAAGGAACCTTTACAGCTGGAACACCAACTGGAAAGGCAACCGAGCAATATACCTTCTCTTCTCCTCAGGGAAACAGCGAGATGTTGCTCAGCATGAACTGCTTCGGCGACCCATGGATCGATGGAGGAATCTGCGATCGCAACTCTTTGCGAATCGCGTGGAAAGGGCTGACCTTTCCCCCATTGATGGACCAGTTTTCTCCAAGCGGGCCGATCCCGCCGCCGTTCTCGGCCTCCTATTTGCGGCGCGATCCTCCGCGCATCCAAGCTTACAAGGCCCAGCGCCAAACCTATTTGACGCAATTGCAGCAGGAACGCCAAGCCAAGATCTCCGGACTACCCCAACAGGTTCCCGGCGCACTCGACCAGACCATCAATGCCCCCTACATGCCGACGATCCTGAGCCCGGCCGAAGGGGCGCAGTTTGTGCGAGGCGGCCCAATGCTGCTGATGGTCAGGGCTCCCGAAAAGGACACCTTGGGGAATCTGGTGCAGATCGAATTTCAGCTCTGCGTGTTCGACCAAGCGAAGAATGCCTGCAATTGGCTTTCGCAAGGCATCGAAGGGAAGGTGGCCGTGCCCGATCTTCTGGCGGGCACCTATCGGCTTCCCCCACGCATCGCCGACAAGCCCGGCACCTGGCGACTCCGGGTGCAACGCCCCGCTGATCCAGTGGCCAGGACGGCGGCCGGCTATCCCAGCGTCTGGCGCAGATTCGTCATCGTCGTGCCCGGAGGACAAACGGGGCCAAGCCGAGGGCCCGTGTTTGGGCGGTAGCCGGCGCCGGCGGAGTCTAAGTGCAGTCATGCATGAATCAACCGTGTCATCCAACCAATCAGAAGAGAGGAATCGACCATGAAGCACCGCTACGCCGTCGTCTTTTTGGGCCTGTCGATCATCGTCATGAGCACCGTCACTGAGCAGACATCGGCAAAACCTCGCATCAACGGCTGCACGGCACATCAGATTCAATCGAATCAGCCCGGCATTCAAGCCTGCGCAGACCGGATCGCGCGGGACATCGCCGTGGGCGGCGGCGCGCACACAGAAATGGTCTGTGTGGGGGATCAGGTCAATTGTTGTTCGAACGACAAGAACGGGAACACGATGTGCACCTTCGCCGGAACTGCGGCTCCGCGTGTGACCGCCCAGCCCGGCACATTGAATCCACCGCCGATCAAGCGCCGTGGCGTCGACGGCGGACAGCCTACGGAGTCGGCACCTGCGGGCGAAAGCGTAGCCAAGTAACAGGCCAGAAGTCGTGAAGCACCGGCGCAGTCACGTTGAGCGGCATAGCCAGGAGGTTCGCAATGATATTTCTCAGATCGTCCATTCTCATGGCGGTCGGCATCGTGATCATTGCAAGCTGGTCAGCTGAGGCAAAACCCAAAAGTCCACGGATGTGCGGAGGTGGCTGCACCTGCGAGCAGATCAGCAAACTGAAACAGACCAATCCCAACGCGTATCACCAATGCCTCGACAACAACATGACTGACCCGAGCGGCCGCAAATATTATTTCAGGTGCGACATCTCCGGCACTCCGCTCTGTTGCTCCAACAGCGGTACCGTCGAATCGTGCGACCTCGGCAGAACCGTGACACCGACACAACCGGGTCCACCGGCCAACATACCAAGACGGTAAGAGGCACCCTGATGTCCCAAGCCACTCAAAGACTGGTACACCTCCTCGTAGCCTGCGCCTGCATCGTGCTGATGTGTTGGGGACCCCCTGCGGTCCTGAGAGCAGGTGCTGGGGCAGACTCACCTCCAGCGTCCTCGACCACGGACCTCGGCAGCGACGTGCAGGAGCGCGGCCTCGCGCCACTCCTTCTTGAGAAGGCGCCGGGCGGACGGAAGGTATTACCCACACCGCCTGCACCGGCCGGAGGTCCGCCTCCGCAGCTCTGCCGCACAGAAACCAAAATGCTGACCCAATGTAAGTGCTTCACCGGAGCGGAATGTCAGCCGTTGACGACGTTGTTTCCCAACTCATGCCCGGTCGGCAGCACCCACTGCGAATTCGTGCCGATGAGCCGGGGCCCTATGCCGGCATTGCCGCCGAATCTTTGCGCGTACCAAGTCCCATTCCAGGTGACACACTGCTCCTGCCACAACCAGGCCGAGTGCCAGCTGTTGTCGCCGTTTTGCCCCGGCTCCTGCCCTCCCGGAAGCCAGAGCTGCGAGTGCACGCCGATGCAGAGACGATAGCGGTGCGATGAGATGGAACCGTGACTGAACGAGCTTGCGGGAAGCATGCGGAAGAGAAGGGTAAGGATTTACCGTCGCCGTGAGTGAAAGGAGAAGCATCCATGATGTACCAGCCGTCCGCCGTCTGGCTTAGCCTAGCCATTCTCATAGGGGCGATCGTTACAGAAACGGCTCATGCTGCGCCCAGGAGACCATCGAATAGCGCGTCCGCTTGTTCGATCTCTGGAGACAAATTCAATCAGCTGGCCGCCAAGAATCCGTCCGGTGCCCAAGCCTGCCGGAACATGGCGGACAACGCCCAGGCCACCGGAGGCTCCTTCTCCTTCATGTGCGATGGCGCGACCGGAGAAATCTCCTGCTGCAACGACGCCAGTTGCGTCTCGCTTGGGTCGGCGATGCGAGGCAAGTTGCCAACCATGAGGCCCGAGCAAATGCCGGGGGCCTTGCAGCAGATACCGCCTCCCTCGGGCAAGCCCGGCATGGCCGTTCCTCCCCGCGGCCAGACCATTCCGGCACCCGTTCGCTAAGGACAGTCCATTGCCTTGCGTCTGAAGGAGAACATCCATGAGCTTGCGCCGATCCCATAGCGTGCCATACAGCCTTATCGCGATATCGGTCCTGGCACTGGACTGGGGCATCGCCTCAACAGGCAATGCCGCCCCCATTCGCCAAGGGACCGGTGCCGATGCAACGTGCGAAGTGGTCAGCGTCGGCCAGTGGTATTGCACGATCGACGGAAAGGGCTACTACTGCGACACCAACAACAATCCGGATAAGAACAAGAACTGCCGGCCGGCGAGGATCGCGCCGACCGGACCGAAGGGGAACCTCAACCAGGGCATGCTGCGCAATCAGCAGATCATGCGGCGAGGCGTCGAAGGTGACGCAACGGCCACCGAGGGAGAGGCGGGCAAAGACAGCAGCGGCGACGTCAAAGAACGTAGCGTGAAACGGCCGACTCCTCGCCCTGCGCCACCGGTTCCGCCGAAAGGCCCGAACGATCCTCAAATCCCACCGATCGGCCCGGGGGGAACAGGGCCGACCATACCGAGATAAATCATTGCCTCACGTACTCAACACTCGCATAGAGATGGAGACCATCATGAATAGGAACATCTCTCGAGTCGGAGCCGTGGCGTTAGGGAGGACATCGATTATGAAAGGCCTCAACCACTTGATACTCCTCGTTGCTCTCGGCTCGGGCATCGGCGTCATGCGGATGCCGGCCGTCAGCCAGGCTGCACCCAATACCGGAAGCGGGCCCCAGAAGACCGAGAAGCAGTGCAAGGACGAACGCACCGCCTGCCTGCGGGGATGCGATCAACTCATCGACATCGACAACAACATCCAGCGATGCAAGGATCGCTGCACCGATGCCTATATCATCTGCACACCGGCACGACAGAATCCCGGCGGTTCCCTGCGGCCGCCGATGTATCCCGGCAAGAATGCGCCGATCCTCCGACGAGGGGTAGAAGGCGAGACGGCTCCGTCGGGGACAGAATCCACGACGCCCCAACCAGAGAGCAAGTGAGAACAAGGAGTACTCGCATGACCGTCGTCCGTTTCCCATCTGCTGCATGTCTGATTCTCGGGATGGCTTGCGGCATCCTGATTGAACTCCCGGCACAGGCCGCTCAACAATCCTTGGCCTCGTCGACCGCCGCGCAGGAAGAACAGGCAAGCTCGACTGTGAACGCCACGCCTGAAGGGGCAGCCGAGATCCAGGAACAGGCCGTGATACGCGACCATCAGGTGCAGCCAGAAAGTCCGTCCACGCTGATGACGCCGCCTCCCGTGACCGGCGAGATTCAAGAACGAGGCATCGCGGACAAGTTCCAAGGAGCAACGGCGAATACGTTTGTTCAAGCCCAATACCAAGCCCCCACCGCCAACTTGACCTTGGTGGCGAACGCATTGCGACTCGCCTACAAAAGCTTGAGCACCCTCGTCACTGTCGCCCCAAACCTTCCGGTGACTCAACCGGTGGAAATCAGTATCGGCTACTATTCCTCAGCCGGCAATGAGCGCATCACCCAGTCGTACGTGCGTGCCTCCGGCAACCGCTTTCTGCATAACGACAAGGAAGGCGACGGGAAGCCTCGCACCGTGACGATATCGATTTCTCTGCGTGAGCCCAAAGCTTCGGGAGGGTTCGAAACGTTTGCCGTGAACTGGCAAGCCCCGCTCGATCCGCTCTACGACGTCAGTATCGGGCCATTCGCCTTCGACCTGATCAGCAAATGCGATGCCGTCGGCAAAAGCGAAATCCTTTTCACCTGGTACGCGCCGGATCAGCAGTACCACAAGGTGAGATTCAGCACCCGCGCCGGAGCTCGCACCACCATCAGCCCGTTTGCCTGGGCCCGCCAGGAAGTGAGCTGGTCGCACAAGGTCTCGCGTCCGAGCGAAACGTTTTATGACGAGGACAACGCGGCGACGGAAATGTTATGGAACTGCCTCCCGGCCGGATGTGGATTTACCGTGGCCGCCGGTCCTTCCTCGCAGCACCTCCTTACAGGCACGACCGCCATCGTCAAAGGCAATCTGAAAGCGGTGAACGACAATTGTCAGGCCTATTATGAATACTCCATGACTAAGACGCTCCGATGGTATCCCTATCTCGATAGTCCAACCGTGCGCGACCATCGATGATAGGCAATATCGCCCCTTACGCGCGTGGAGAGGGAGCGTCGCGGCTGCAAGCTGATCCTGCAATGTGTCGACGGCCATTGCCGGTTACCGGCACGGGAGTTGCCATCGGAGTCCAAGAAGAAGTGAACCAGGAAGCGGCTTCATCCGACTGACCCGACAAGAAAGAGGGACTTCCTCGCACTGCACGTTATGCGATGACACTAACAGGAGGCACTATGTCACAGACACAGCAGATAAGACGCGCATGGCTGGCAGCCTTCGGGCTTTTTGCGTCCCTCGCGTGCTCCCTTGCATCCTCCGCCGCCGAGCTTGAAGGTCAACGTTGCGCTGAAGAGCCGTTGATCCAGCTGGCTGCTGCGGAGGACGCCCTGTCGTCCACAGGCGAAACCGCCCCATCAGGCGATGTGCAGGAACGAGCGGTTCCGAGAATGGGCCCTGGCGGAATGGCGCGGGGAGTGAAACCGGGCGCAGTAGAGGGCGCTATCCTGGAGAAAGGCCGGGTGCTCGTGCAGCCTGGATACGTGCTCCAGCCACAAGCCGATGGCTCCGTGATGGCCAGGAAACCCGGGGGCGGAAGCGGAGGCAGCAGCTTTTCCTGCTTTTGTGCGTTGGGAAGAGGGGGCTGCAAGATGGTTGTGCAGGGCGGTAGCGCCTGGTGCAGCAAGACCGCGGACAATCCCTGCAGCAACACCTGTGACATGAAGATTTCTAAATTTTCAGACGGCGGCATGATCATGCAATGAGCATGGTCAAGCACGCCACCATGCGGGGTGGGAAGGAGGCTCACATCAATGAGAGACTCATATGGATTTCGTCGATTCTTGAAGCTGTGCATTGTCACGATGCTTCTGCCGCTTTCGCAGGCCGCCATTGCCGCTCAACCGACCAGCGATGAAGCCTCTTGTAAAAACACGGAACTGGTGCTCGTCGCGGATGCCTCAGCGGGGCCGAGCGAAGGCACCAATCCGCCCGATGATGTGCAAGAACGGGCGGTTCCACGGATGGGTGCTCCCGGCATGCCCGTGCCGCAATTCGAAGGCGGTGTGTTGGAAGGCAATCGTCTGCGAATAAAGCCCGGCTTCACACTCGAACGGAAGCCGGATGGCACGGCCCTCCTGAGACCCTCAGGAGGGGGAAATGGCTTCAACATGTCCTGCCGATGCACAAAAACCGGAGGCTGTTTCATGCAAGCTGATTCCCATTCCGCCTGGTGCAGTCCGGATGGTTGTAAAGGCGACTGCCAGATGCGAGTCACGACCGGCATCGTATCGCCGGGAATGAGGATGCAGTAGCTCCTGAATTGGCGAGCCGGCCAATTCGAGGATTAGACACACGCACTCACTATACCTATCGGGAGGACCCCATGAGCATACGGTTACGGCACAAGATGCAAGCTACCGGCTGGGGCATTGGTCTACTCGGTATGCTGATGTTGGTTATCACCGGTCATGCCGCTGCTCAGGAAGGGATGAAGGAATGTGAACTAGATACAACTATCGTGATCGCGGCGGCAGAGGCAACACAGGACAAGCCGAATGAAGGCGCAGTGGAAGAACGTGCCGTCCCCAGAATGCAGCCAGGCCGCCCCGCCCTGCCTGTGTTCAAGGGTGCCACCATTGAAGGCAATAAGCTAACAGCTAATCCCGGATATGAAGTCGGTGTTCGCCAGGACGGGGTCATCATGCTTATGCCGGTAGGAGGTGGCGGGCTCGGCGCCACCGGCCGCTGCGTCTGCAGCAGCACCGGTACCGGTTCCTGCTACGCGTACCGAGACAGCAACAAGAAGATTACCTGCTTGTCCAAAGGTCAATGCACCTCCTGCAGCATTACGATTGATAACCCCGCAATGGGCGGGATGAAGGCCATACAATAGACATCGGATCGGGATGGTGTGATCTCACGATATGCGACGCTGATCATCCCTATCCATGAGGGACCGCAGACTCATTCGCAAAGGAGGCTCTCCAATGTCGCAATGCAAAATATTGTCCGTCCTATGCGGGCTTCTCTTTCTGACAAGCTCAAACATCCTCGCGGCCGACAAGGACGACATGGTCTCGGAAGAGAGCTCCTGCGAGGAGAACGCGGTGCTGGTGATTGCGCAGGCAGGATCGCCGGAAGAACCAGCTTCCGGGGCTATTCAAGAACGCGCCGTTCCTCGCATGGGACCCGGTGGTGTCACCCCACCAATCACACGCCTTGAGGGCGGTGTGCTCGAGGGCAATCGGCTCCGAGCCAATCCAGGCTATACTTTGCAGCCGCTCCCAGGCGGAAAGGTGATGCTCAGACCTAACAGTGGCGGCAACGGCGTCGAAGCAAGCTGTCGTTGCCCCAAAACCGGCGGTTGTAGCGTTTCGGTTGACGGCGGGCTGGCCCTCTGCATCCCGTCATCAACGAATGGGTGCAAGGTCAGCTGCCTCATGATCCTCGGGGCCCAACGATCAGGTGGCAACATGATGATGCAATGATCTGAAGGAACTCGCCTTGAACGTCAGGGCGAACTTCGCCGATCGCGCTCCGAATCCCATGGCGGTGCGTAGTGCGTGTGTGAACACGTACTGCCCAATACATATTCAATGCATTCAGTTGCGCCGCGACCAGGGACATCCGTTCAACGGCGGCTGTGCCATGAAACAGCCTAATCCCAACATCGGACGTGCATTTCTTCTGATCCCGCGGGATTCATTGTTGATCTTCGAGTGAACCTGCCGGACAATCCTTTCGACTCATTTCCGAATACTCAGGCAACCAAGGGACAGTCGCCATAGCGGACCATCACCTTCGGACCAGGAGGCACCAGATGCGACATAGAGCAGTCCTCACATTCGTAGCAACAGCAGCATTATGCATGGGGCTTGCCGGCTGCGCGGCAAAGGACCCTGGTAAGGACCGCGTCGCGAAAGACACCCCGGCAATGGAAGTTCCCGTGATTCCCGACGAGACGCCTTCCGGGCAGGCAACGGCGGCGCCGGACACGGCGGGAGAGGTGCAGGAGCGTGGGGTTTCGCGGGTGCTTCCGGGTGCGACCGCCGGGACAGCGGTCGTGGGAGCCCTATCGACCAATTTCACCAGCGCCTATCCCGGGGAGTTCGCCTTTAGAACGCAGACAGGCTATTACCTCACGGCCATCAACGGCGGCGGCCGGACCGGAGACCCAACCGTCATCACGAGCGCGACTTCGGCGGGCCCCTGGGAAAAATTCAAGCTCGGTATCGCCTCGCCGCCCTCCTCCTATGACAAACTCATTCAAACCGCGACAGGAAACTACCTGACGGCGGTCAACGGCGGCGGCATGACCGCGAATGTGTTGCACACCGACGCGACACAGCCGAAGGATTGGGAACGGTTCCGGCTGGTCTATATGGGCGGATACCCCCCGCCCTATTACGGGATCGGGACAAGCAAAGGTAACTTCCTCACGGCCGTGGGGGCCGGAGGGCGCTACCAGGACGCCGTCCACAGCGATGCCAGACAAGTCCAAGCCTGGGAGCAGTTCCGCATCGTCAAATGTGGTGATCCTGGCTCCGGGTATGAGTACGGCATCATGGCGGCCGACGGCGAATTTCTCGCCTCCTCCACCTATCAGGGCAAGACCTGGTTCGGCCTGAACGGCCACCCGAGTGAGCCGGAGATGAGACTCAAGGTGATTCGACAAGGCGATGGCACTTTCGCACTCCAAACCGTGAATGGACGATACGTCACTGCGCTGGGAGGCGGCGGGCAAGTCGAGAAATACGACAGGAAATATTGGACACCTGATTGCGGAGGCCTCTTCGGCGGGCCCTGCGTCGGGGGATCCTCCCCCATCTTCCACATTGACGCGACGCAGGTGCAGGCCTGGGAAAAATTCCGCCTCATCGACCAGGGCAACTGCACGTACGCGATTCAAACCACGAGCGGATTCTTTGCCGGCATTTTTAAAGATGGCTCCGGCGTGACCTTGTTCACGACAAGACGGGACGGCGCGTCGACACCGAACGAGAAATTCCAACTAGTCGTGTTCGGCCTGGCGTCACCGCCTATCATTCAGTAGGCACGGTAACAGGTGAGTTGAAGACTTGCCAGTCAAGTACACAGCAGCGCCGGCCCAACACCCACGTCCTATTTTGCGGCGGCGACACCATGCTCTGTTGCACCGTCGACAACAATACCAATCAGGTGATCAATTGCCGGAAGCCGGCCGGCAGTCACATCATGCCTGGCCTGCAGGGCAACAATATCGGCGCCGCCGGGATGGCCGGGGTTCAACGACGCGGCACGGCGGGAACGGCAACGGCATCCGATGAGGATACTCCGGTTCCTTCAACGCTCACCCCGGAGCTCGTAAAAGATTTGGTGAAAAAGCCCACTTCGAAATAAGGCTTTCGAGCGAGTCTCCGCATCGGCAACGCGACGCAGAGCCTGTGTCGCGCAGGGAGGATGATACCGATTACCTGCCTGCGCCGACACAGGCGTATGCAAAGGATACAAGACGCGCCGGCGCCGCGCGGGATCGATCGGGCGACTTACCTGGGGAGATACTTGACCACGTAGTCGGTGCCGTGGAACGAGGCTTCAAGGACCTGGATCTGGGCCGGGCTCATCGGATTGATGCCGGCCTGCATGAGTAGATCGGCACGGAGTGTCTGCCAAACGATCTGATCGAACTGGGTGCGGGTCTGCGGATGGCTCAAGGCTTCACGCACGCCGGTTTCAATCGCGTTGCCGAGCGTATCCAGGTATTTCTTCGACACCTCGCAGATATTGATCGGGAAAATGACGTCGAACCAGTACGTGCATTTGTCCTGCGGCTTGAGTGTTCCCCGAAACCCCGCCCGTACCGCCTGGTACGTGGGAAATCCCTGCTGGTTCGTCGTGGGTAGAATGAAGATATCGACAATCGCATTCTCGCCCACCGTATCACCCACCGCCTGATCACCTTCGGGGGAATAGTCTCGGTAGTAGGTCTTGAATTGCAGGCTCGGGAAATGAAACTCCAGATGCAGCTCATTGCCTTCGGACTTCACCACCGGTGGGTTGGACAGACCGTTTGCATGCACGAACACGCGGCTGCCGTTTGACGCCTCATGCACATACGGCGGGACGGTGAAGCGTCCGGCCAGACTCCGCCCGATCGTAAAGTTCGAGTCGACTTGCCCACGCAGGTTCGTCAGCTGCACGAACGATTTCGACAGATCCCCGCCGAGCAGGAGCGCCAGTGGAATCGTCTTGACCAAAGGCGCCGGAGCCTGTGGCGGTTGCATCATCGGCTGCATCCCTGCTCCAGGTATGCCTTGCTGCCGTTGCCCCGGGATCGGCGGCATCTGATTGGGCCCTGGCATCTGTTGCCCCATTGGAGGAGGAACCGGCTGCACCGGCACGGATGGGGTATTGGAACGAGGGGGAAAGACTTGCGCGTCCGCCAGGGGAATAGGCCCGTACAGCGATGTCAATAATCCGAGTAGCACCAACGACGTTTGAAGCCCGAGGGACAGCAAGGTGATCATTCGTTCCGAGGAGAGCCTTCCATCCTGTGTTGCTCACGAGTCGCCATGGGATCCATTACTCACGAGCTACGCTTCACAATAAACTCGTCACCAGAAGAGTGAATTCGCAGGATGTCCAAACTGATCGACGGCAAGGCCGCAGCGAACGAAGCGGCGACGCGTACTTCGCCTCGGCCGTTGAGCCGCTGAGCGATGCGAGAACGCAGTTGGCGATCATTTCAACATCCTGCTACTGGTGGCGAAACCAGCGCGTGACCCGCACATCATCTCCCACCTTCGCCGCCACATAAGAGAGCGGGGTGACCTGGACGGCCTGTTGCGCTTCGTCACGCACCTGAGTGGCATGACCAGCCTGAGTCTTGCCGAATCCGTTCGGAATCACGGCCGGTTCCTCGACCTGCGCGGCAACCTGCCCCGCCGGTCGTTGTTGGCCGGCCAGTTGCGCGAGACTTTCCTCCACATCGGTCCGCCGCGCGGGAGAGGCGACGAGAAAGAAGGTCTCCACCCCCTTGAACTGATCGAGCGTGAACCAATAGGGCCCGTCCGGGAAGGCCTGCTCCACCTCCGGCTTGAGCGGATTGCCGACCGTGCCGTTGGCCGTAGGGAAGACCGGCTGCGCCCACCCCGAACCATCGATGGAGATCACGTACACGAAACATTCACAGTTGGTTCGCACCACCAGCTTGAAGCGATCTCCGTCCTGCCCGCCCTTCAAGGTTTCACCGTCCTGCACGAGCGTCACTTGCTTTCCGTTCGGTCCATTGACCTGGCGGATGAGCGCCACGTCCAATGCCACCGGTTCAACCGGTCCTGGGATGCCTCGCGGATAGACGCCGCCCGGGTACGACACGCCGACGTTAGGGGCCTGCCCATAAGGCTGCGGCATCCCAGGCTGGGCATAGCCCTGCACCGGCTGCTGGGCGTAGCCTTGCATCGGCTGCTGATATCCCTGCATCCCTTGCTGCTGGTAACCACCCATCGCCCCTGGTTGCATCGGTTGTTGCTGATAGCCGCCCTGCATGGCTTGTTGTTGATAGGGATCCATCTGCTGTTGGTACGTCCCCGGTTGCATCGGCGGCTGACCATAGCCCTGCATCCCTTGTGGAGGATAGCCGGGAGCGGGAGCCTGCGCGGCCATGCCCGGCGCGGCGGACGGATAGCCCGGTTGCGGCGGTAATCCCTGTTGGGCTGGATAGCCGGGCTGGGGCGGGTATCCACCCATCTGCCCTCCATAGGGTTGGGTCCCGTACTGGCCATACTGCCCGCCGTAGGGCTGTGTCATGCCATAGGCAGGAGCCTGCACATTCATGCCGGGCACAGAGGCATAGGGATTACTGGGATCATAATACCCTCCGACCTGCCCTTGATAACCGTATTGCGACGTTCCGTACCCACCCATTCCACCATACCCGCTCATGCCGCCGTATCCGCCCATCCCGCCGTATCCCTGCATTCCATAGCCACCCGCCATGCCGCCCGCGGGATTGTACGGATCTGGGTATCCCATACCCATGCCCATCCCCACACCTTGCTGGCCGGATGCTTGGGCGTTCATCATCGCCTGTTGCTGCTGCATCAGCATGGTCGGCGGGACCAACGCCGCAGGCGAGGTGCCCATGGGCAACCCCATCGCCACATAGGGCGTGCTGAGACGCACCATCAGCCGATTCATGTCTTCGGAATACTTGCCGCCGTAATTTTTGTTGCTGGTGACGAGGAGATTGCGGGCGAATTCAATACCGGCCGGAATCAAAAACGGCGCGGCGGCACAGGACGCCAAAAGCAGAAAGGGCACAAAAACCAGTAGCCCCGCGTGGGTGCTGGCAGGGCGCCGGAGCGACTGTCGGCGTGCATTCATGAGATCACCTCACCTTGTACCCGTCTGTCGCGCCATCCCTGGAAAGGTTCACGATTGTAGTCTCTCGTTTATCGAAGGGTCAACGGGCCGCTATTGAGGGCGCGGCGGTATCTGTGCTAGAGCTGAGGCGCCCGGGCAGCGCTTCCCCGTATTATCCTTGAACATGTAGGCCCATGGATCCGACTCACGACCAGAATGCAGCGGAGGTTAGGCTCGTGACGGAGGTGGCAACGGAAGATCCCCAGGCCTTTGAGAAGCTGTACGGGCTCTACGAACAGCGCGTCTACCATTATATCTGTACATTGGTGCGGGATCCCAACCTGGCGGAAGAGGTCGTCGGCGACGTCATGCTGGCCGTGTGGCAGGGGGCGCGTCGTTTCGCCCATCAGTCGCGGGTCTCCACATGGATTTTCGGGATCGCACGACATAAGGCCTTTGACGCGCTTCGCCGCCATGGCCGCCACCAGCAACAGGCGCTTCCGCTCGACGACGCACCGGACATTCCCGATCGGGAGGACTCACCGGTCGAGCAGATCCATCGCGAACAATTGGGGTGGATCACCAGACAAGCCGTGGCCAAGTTGTCCCCCGAACATCAGGAGATCCTTCGGCTGGTCTTCTATGAGGAGCTGCCCTACGACGAGATCGCAACCTTGCTCGAGATTCATGAAAGCACCGTCAAGACGCGCGTCTTCTACGCAAAGCAGCAGCTGAAACGTCACATGGACCGCGTGACGGCAGGAGAGTCCGTGCTATGAGCGCACCGCACGAGACCCAAGCCGCACATCCCACTGCCCTGCTCCTCCCCTGGTATGTGAGCGGCACCCTGAAGGACCAAGAACGCCTGGCGGTGGAACACCACCTCGCCGACTGCGATGCCTGTCGGCGCGAGATGGAGGAACTCAAAGCCTTGCGGCTCCCGATGCGGGATGCCTTTGCCGCAACACCGGCCCCCGCCCCACGGCTCAAAACCGCGGTGATGGCCAAGATCCAGAGCGCCCGGGAAGATCGTCCCGCTTCCAATTCCCAGCCGGCCGCACTCCCAGTGGGCGAAACCCTTGAACAGTGGTTCCGGAACCTGTTTGCACCGCGCTGGATGCCGACGCTGGCAGCCACGCTCCTGGTCGGCCAACTGCTCTTGCTGCTGTGGTCGGCGGGGCAGCAGAGCCCGCTGCCTCCGAGCACCATCTCCACAAGGGCTGTTGCCCCCGTGTCCACCAAGGTTCAGATCCTGTTTCAGGAATCGGTCACCGAGGCACAGATTCGACGGATCGTACAGGGCTTGCAAGGCCGTATCGTGGATGGGCCTGGTGCCGATGGACGCTATACCGTGGAAGTGGGACCGGCAGTGGCAGATCAGGTCGATGCAAGAATCCAGAGCCTGCGACAGCAGTCCAAAATCATTCGGCGGGCGGAGCGGCTGTCGCCTTGAACCTTTTGCCGAGCGACACGACAGACCGACCATGAGGCGAGGAATCCCCATGATGCAGCGTATCGCGACCCTGCTTCTCTGCACCCTGATCGCTTTTCCCACGGCTCAGGCTGCGGAAGCAGGCAAGGCCGGGACAAAACGGGCCTTGCTGATCGGCATCAATCGTTACCAAGTACTTCCCACTCTCAACGGGTCTCTCAACGATATCGAAACCATGCGGCAAGTACTCACCACACGCTGGGGGTTTCAGCCGCAACACATCGCGATGCTCACCGACCAGGCTGCCACCCGAGCCGGCATCTTTGCGGCTTTTGAACGATTGGTCCAAGAGACCGGCCCATCGGACATGGTCTACGTGCATTACTCGGGACACGGCTCCCAAGTCGAGGACGTCAGCGGTGACGAAGTCGACGATCACCTGGACGAAACGCTGGTGCCGCATGACGGACGAACTCCCAACATTCCCGACATCACCGACGACGAATTGGAGGCCATCGTCGCCAGGCTGAAGGCCCGCAGCGTCTTGATCGTCCTCGACTCCTGCCATTCAGGAACCGCAACGCGTTCTTTGGACATCCGGACCCGTTCGGTCCCGCAAGATACGAGGACTGAGCTGTACCGATCGTCCGGTGTGCAAACGCGTCAGGTCGTCCCGGTCACCAGCACACGCTACGTCCTCATGACCGGCGCCGCCGCCAACCAAGAAGCCCTCGACGGACCGGTCGGGGGACGCTATCACGGGTTTTTTTCCTACTCACTGTCTCGCAGCATGGGCTCGGCCAGCCCCTCCGCCTCGCCGCGGGAGATTTTTTCGGGAGTCGAGAGGGAGATGAAACGCATCCAGGCCCACTTCGGCCGCATCTCGATGCCGGAGCCACAACTGGAAGCCCCTCCCGCGCTGATGGACGCCCCGCTCCTGCCCGCGCCCTCCGAGCCGGGCAATGGAGCGAATGCGACCGGGACTGCCCGTTTGCCTTGGGTCGAGGTCAAAGCGCAGAACGGGGGAGACTTTCTCCTCGTCAACGGCCAGTTGCTCGGCGCCACGCCGGGATCGACGTGGGCGGTGTATCCTCCGAACGAAGTGGGATTCGCACCCGGCAAGTCGCTCGGCCTGCTGACGGTTACGCAGACACGAGCAAAAGATGCCCTCGCCAAACCGCAGGGCAAGGAGCTTTCGGTCGCAGCCGGCTCGCGTGCCGTGGCATTTCTGCCGGCGGCTTCGCCGGAACGAGTGCCCATTCGCCTGTTGGATGTCCCGAAGGAACGTCGCGCAAAGATCGAGCAGGTCCTGCACGAACAGGGACGTGAGGTGCAAATTGTCGAGCCTGGGCAGTCGGCTCAATTTCTGGTGGATGTGAAGGAGAATCAGCTACAGCTGTATTCCGCGGATGGGCTGCAGCTCGTCAGCTCGTTCGCGATGGAAGACTCGCAGTGGGGCGCCGGGCTGGCGCTGGTGTTGTCCCGTTCCGCCAACGCCTCCGAACTCCTGACCCTGGATAATCCTTCGGCGCAGATCAAAGTCGACGTGAGAATCGCCGGAGCGCCTCGCCGCCAAAGCCGCGGGATCGCCGTGGTCGCTGACACGGAACCGGCACAGTACCGCATCCGGCGCGAAGGCGACCCCCGCACAGCCGGTAACAGCCTGCAGTTGGAAATCCAGGCAACGGCGGATAGCTACCTGACCATTGTGGATGTGGATTCCGAAGGGCACCTTAATCTTCTGTTTCCGACTGAACATCAACAAGCGTCCTTCTATCCCGAAGGTTGGGTGCGGGCCGGTGACGTGGTGACGATTCCGGATTCGTTGCAGTCGGGAAATCATGCGGGTTTTCATTGGGACTATGCGCCTCCGACCGGTACCGACACGGTGCGGGTGTTTGCATCGACGGATCTGGAGACCGCGCAAGCCATCCGCCGGAGAGTGAGGAGTACTTCCGCGCCGGCGTCTCAGGCTACGACAATGGTGACCACGCGATCGGTGGTCGCATCGAGCGTCACGAATCTCCGCCAGGACTTGAGTCGAATCGCCACGCGTGGACTCTCCTCGGTCTACGATCCGACTCCCGCTGCCTTGACCGGGCAGCCGGCAGCTCCTTCGATACCTGCACCAGCGGCCCCGACGCCAAGCCCGATGACGAATCCCGTCCCTCAAGCCGATCCCCCTGCCGCGCAGCCGATCGCGAACGGACCTCCGGCCGATTGGACCGCAACGTCACTCACAATCCAAGTTGCGCCCTGAGCTGGGCTTTGATGGAACGGGAAGATCGACCTGACTCTGGACCGAGGCGGAGTGGTCTTAGCGAGCCGGTCATGAGGAAAGGCAGCTGGCGTGAATTCGAACGGAGAGGATCGAAGGAGTTGATCCCGGCTAGGCTGCGGCGGCAGGGACGCTGCTCGCCATGTCTTCCGCACTCCGCTTGGTCCAACTGAGCAACGCCCCGAGCCCTCCGCTCGACTCTGTCAGGCAGACCAACACGAAGTCCTGAGCGATGTGCTTGAACAACACGATCCCCTTGTCGTTTTCGGAGATGATAATCTGACAGGTACCGAGTGAAAGCTCCTTGGCGATGGCATCTCCCAACGCCATCAGGGAGCTGCTCATGACGGCAGCCCGTTCGCCGTGATGGTTCTTACGCTGCTGTTCGGCGACCAACCGGCCGTCGAGCGTGGCCACCATAACCATGTCGGCTGCGTCACAGCTTGCACAGAGCGCCGCGAGATGATTGCCGAAATGGGCTTTGAGTGTCTCAGAGATCATGTCGTGCGCTCCTTGCTACAGGCCTCCACTGAACGTTACAACCCGGCCTGCTCGTCGGAACCCTCGGCTGCCCGCTGAACGCCGGCCCGCAGGTCCCCTCCCGCATCACCCTGTCGCCACTGCTCCGCGCAGGAGGAGCAGAGCGTGTCGTTGACCTTGAGGTCGGAATGCTGCGACAGAAACTCATCGACAGGCTGCCACTGTCCGTCCGCGTTTCTAATCTTCTTGCAGCCGCAGCAAATCGGAGCATACCCTCTCAGGACCTTCAATTCCCTCAAGGCCTCCTCGAGTTCACGCTCCCGCTTTTTGCGCAGATCCATTTCTAATTTCTGGCTGAGCACGGAGCAGGTCCGTCCGATGAGTTCCACGGGAATGACCGGCTTGCGAATATAGTCCGTTGCCCCTGCGATGAAGGCCCGTTGGAGACTTTCAGCATCCGTCTTGGCGGTCACGACGATGATCGGGATATGGGACAATTGGGGTACCGCCTTGATCTTGCGACAGGCCTGCAGCCCGTCGACGTCCGGCATCATCAAATCCATAAGAATCAGATCCACGGGCATCGGGGTCGCGCCCGCGACGCCGATACCCAGCAGATCAAAGGCCGCGGCGGCAGAACTGACGGCGTGCGTCTTCTCATACCCGGCTGCGCGCAAGACCCGCTCGAGTATCAACAGTTGTTCAGGCGCATCGTCGACAATCAAGATACTCATGGCATGCTCCTCATCATTCAAGCAAACCGCCGACTCGTGTAGCTTCGCGGAGCCGTCGTCAGCGGCGGACCATCGGTTTTCGCGTCTGCTCCAGCATCGACACCAAGGCGCTGACCAGCGTCACCACATCGGACCGCTTTCGTGGGTCGACGGGAAACACCGGCCATGGCTGCTGCCGAACACGGAAATAGTCCTCATACTTCTGCAGCGCCGGTTCCTGCGCTTGATCGCGATGCGTCACCCCGACCACCATGGCCGTGGACTCGATCAGATCGGAAAATATGAAACTGTAGTAGTCCAGTTCCGCCAGCGGATTCACGATGCGGTTATCCAGCAGAATGACGAGCCCCAATGCCCCCTTGCAAAGAATCTTGCTCATGAAGTCATAGCGGCGCTGCCCGGGAGCTCCATACAACCGCAACCGTCGTCCATCGTCCAATCCCATCTCTCCATAGTCCATCGCAACCGTCGTCAAAGGCTTGAGCTTGGAGACATGGTCGGATGCCGCCACGTCCGTTCTGATCGTGGGAACGTCGCTGATGGACTCGATGGCCGTGGATTTCCCTGCGGCCACACTCCCTGCAAAGAGCAATTTGATCTCTCGAAACCCGCCATCCTGGACGGCCCGCCTTGTCGCCACCGACGTCAACCGGGTCTTCAGGGCTGCATACGGATCGGCTACAAGCGGTTCGTCCGACGGGGTCGCTAGCGGAAGGGACGCCTTCATGACATGGCTGGACAGGTCATTGAGAAACGCCGTCAGGCTGTGGGTCCGGATGGGCTTACGCAATACCCATTGGGCACCGGGCACCGGCGAATCAGACACGGCCACGGCAATCGGCGACACGGTGTGGCATGCCTGCTCCCACATCATTTTGCTCCGAGGATTGGATAAATCGTACAGCACCGCATGGGGATTTCCGGACTTGATCACCGAACAGGGACATTGCAGCTGGTCGGAGGCGAAGGAGAGAATCATCGACAACAGCATATCCTCCGGCTCCGGCAGTCCCTCTGTCATGAGTGTGAGTTGATCCATGGTAAACCGTCACCTCGACGCGCAGGAGTTGAGTGGGGTTGGTCGTTAGCAACCCATGGGTTGGCACTAGGGTAGTTGCAGGCAGCATGCCACTTACGGGGGGATCGGATGACATCTATATGAGAAGCCAGAATTCTCCGACGAACCGACAAGGGGGCCGAACGGCCCTAGATGATACGATTCAATGGTATACGTTGCAGGCGATTAGGGAGATTGGACCCAAGCAGGGAGACCACAGGCGCGGCTGACGCACCGATAAAGTGCGACCGTACCGATGCGTATCTCTCGGCAGAACGTCGCCCTACTGTGCGAATTCGTCAGTACTTGCCAATTTCCGTCCCTTCCCAAGCACAAGCCGAGCCGTCACGCCGTACGACAAGGGGCGGCGAGGACACGCTTATCAGAGGGCCCGCCTCGTCGGAGTCAGCCCTTAGGCACTATGGTCTTGGAGCGTACGGAGGAGATGGACGGCTTCTCTTACGGCGTTGCGGGCTTTGGAGGCGGGATTCAGGCTGGCGCCAGGATCAGCCTTGTCTCCGATCTGTTGGACGCGACGGCAATGCCGAATGGCATCCTGAAGCAATGAGATCGCCGGCTTCACCTGAGGATCCTTCGCCGGGAGATCTTTCATGATCGCTTGAGCATGCTGCGAGACTTCCCCGCAGTGGTAAACAATAGCCTTGGCATCGCCCATCCCGCCGTGTGCGATCATGTCCTCGGCGTCTTTCAGCATCGCCTCACGATGCTCCTTGATCGCAGAAGGCTCCACTGCCCCCACCCAAGCGGTACCCGCGGGGAACAGCCCCAGGATCAACAAGACGGTGACGACAGAACGAACTGAAGAGGAAAGAGACGGGAGATTGATCGCCGTGGAACCGTCAGTCCGGTTGCAGCGAATAGGCATAGGGAGGTTCAAAGAGACGGCTCGACTGAGTCGAAAATCGGACATTTCGGTACTCGACTGACCAGTCTTCTTGTTCGTGCACAGTTTTTATCACAAAACGGCGGTCTTTTGTCACCCATTGATAGAATCGTTGAGTCCGTCCCCTAACCGACAGGGTCACGTCGAAGACTTCACAAGGGTAACCGTTCCGATCCTCGGTTCCGATGAGCACCCTGGTGGCGTCAGGAGGAATCGTCTCATCGACATGCAGAAGGAGGCTAGGAGGTACCGTCCGCTCCACATAGATTCGGCTTCTCGGGTAGAGGTACCAGGCAACCCCACGATCCTGACGGACGATGACGACGTCGCTACCGGCTTGGGGGAAGAGGTATTCCAGCCGCCAGCGGTCATCGCTGGCAAAGACACGCGTCTGGACCGTCTTCCCCCCCGATCGATAGACTCGCTCCGCAGAAAACTCAAAGGCGTCCGCTGATCCGCTCCATGCCCCCAACGTAAATAGCATTGAGGCGAACAAGAATCCACGGAGAGCCGACAGCATGCGTCAATACCGTCCCCCGGCGTCTTTGGGAGTCGTCAGCCGGCGATACAGCGCGTGGAACTCCGCCGTCGACAAACGCTCGTCCTGCAATTGCTCCAGGCTGGCATGGTCGATGGGAAACTCCACGGTGTCGTCGAAATTCGAAGAGGCAATCGTCACGAACCGCGGTGGAAACAGGTGTTCCGGAAGAAGGATCGTCACGTCTTTATTATATTTCAGCGCCAAGCGAATCGCTTCCCGGGCTTTATCGGCCGGGACGTCACGCCCCATCCCAATGTTGGGTGGAGGCTGTCCCATCCGGGCAAACTGGAGGTGCACATTGGTCATCCCCGCCTGGACGAAATCTTCTTTCACCGGCGCCTGGTTCTGTTGATACTGTTTCGCCAACACGACTTCGATGCGAGTGACCGGAGGAACGGGTGTCTGATCTGCAAGAACAGAAGACGCCTGGCCCATCAGCGCCGCCCCGGACAACAACACTGCAAGCGACATGCGGACGATCATGGCTTACCTCTCCTTGAAGGTCAACTCAGTCTGCACGGTACCCTTGGCTGCCACAGTAATCTCGCGAACCTGCTCGCCCAAGGTCGGATGCCACGCCCGCAACCGATAGGACCCTGGCGGCAAGTCGGAAATGGTGAACGTCCCGTCAAGATTCGTGATGGCATAGTAAGGATTGTCCACCGCCACCCCGTGTCCCTGCATGTACGGATGCATCCCGCACTGCATGATCACGGCCCGACGCCCACCGGTCATGCGAATGAGATCCCGCGTCCCGGCCTTCGTGAGGGCAGGTCGGTGAAACATGATGAAAATATGATCCTGGTCCCGCTCGTAGATTTGCAGGTCGTGCGCCACGGAATCGATGTTCGTCACGGTCAACATGTGACGGTCGCGCATGACGGACACAAACGGGACGAACTGGCAAATGTTCGCTTCCAGTTTCGTTTCCACTAAATCAAAGGCTTTGCCCTTCTCCACGCCGTCGATGGTGATGACGACGTCCTTCAAGCCATGCCCCGGCCCGACCGCGACTTCGCGCAAAAACCGATAGCCCGACCCATCCGACAAGGCTCCGCAATACCCACGATCAGGAGACCGACGCAACTCAAAACGGGTCGGATCCGGCACCTCTCCATCGAACTGTACGGTGCCGGTGACGGTCCCGCCGTCTTGGACGGCGATTTCATCATAGGCACCGGCTGGCGCCGCGGTGAGCGCTGACACGACTGCAAGGCTCCAACTACACAGGATGCTCCGCAAGGTTGGCTTCATGAGGTCCTCGTGTTCAAGCAAAAGTGGGGGAGCCTTGCGGCTCCCCCACCACGGGTGATACGGACCGGCACTGCTAGCGGCGGACGGCGCCCCGGTCTCGCAACGCCGTCCTAGACTCCTTATCGCACCGACACGGAGGTCTTCGAAGCATGTCCCCCGTTCGATTCGGTGTCCGCCGTCTTGGTCGCAGGCGGCTGCGGCGTCAACGGAAGAATCCGCTGATCCTCGACCGGCAGTACCTTGAAGAGTCCCCACTGTCCGGCATTCGCGAACGCCGGCCGCTGGTTCTTCCACAGGTAATCACCGACGATCTTGTTCGGTCCACCCGCGCCGCCCGTAAGGTAGGCGTTGATGATTTCCGAACCACCGAACTCCATCGTGCTCACCTGGTCGGCACCCTGCATGTAGGGCTCGTGCGGCCATTCGTGACCGTCGACCGTGAACAGCTGAACCTGTTCACTGAATGCGCCCAACACATGGATCGCCACAGGATCACCGACGTGCGCTTGCAACAACGGCGTCGACGGCGTCTCGCCGGCCTTCACGCAGCTGAAGACCTCGGACACTTCACAACCCTTCTCCACCCGCCATGCCGTCGGTTCCGACCGATAGTTCACGGCCGAGATACCGGCGACCTGCTGGATGTAGGGCATGAAGCTGACACCGACGATGTTGTCTTCGTCCTGGAACATCAGCGAGAAGTCGCGGTAGTTCTTCCGGCTCTCGTTTCCGGGAACCGAGCGATCCACCAGCACGTCAGCGCGCCAGCTGCTCTTCATCGTGATGTCGTCGCCGGTCATCGGGTCGCGATAGCGCGAGCCCTTCGGGCCGACGATGATGGAACCGAACAGGCCGTTCCGCGGATTTTCCACCACGTTGCCCCAATCTTGGATCAAGGCGGCCAATTCACCGTACTCAGGATGCGCATAGTACGTATAGGTCTTGCTCTCGCCCGGGCCGACCGTCTGATCACCGGGGTTATTGCCGACGTTGGCGCCGAAGGAGTCCTTCGGATCGAACGCCATCATGTCGACGTGGAACCCGGCCCGATCTTTGGCCATCTCGTTCTTGAGGTTGACCTTGATGCAATCACCGACGTTGACGTGCAGCGTCAGCGGGCTCGGCTTCAATTCACCGGCCTTGACCCTACCGCGATCTCCGTCGAGGACATACATCTTGCCTTGTTCGTTACCCAAGACCATCTTCCGTTCCAGATCGACTTCCATCAAACCCGGTGCCCCTTCGTGGTACCGGATGTTCTGGTCGACCGCGGAGACGTTGAAGGTCTTCACGGGTGCATCCGCCGGACACACCGACTGGGCGGACTTACGGATCTCTTCGCGACCCGGCAACGGCTTCAGGTCCTTCTGCGCTTCATCGAACACGCGGAAGATGCCCCAGCTGCCTTCGGCGAAGTGCGACGCCCGACCGCTGTAGTACAGGTAGTCACCCGCCATCTGTTGCGGACCACCGGCCGCCGGAATGGCCGGATCGTACCGCTCGCCGATGACCAGGTGCACCGTGCTGCGCGGCATGGCCGTCGTGCCGTACCGTTCCATCGGGAACCAGTGGCCGGTCACGTGCCACGTGTGCACTTCGTTGGCGGATCCCACGAGCGCCCGAACGAGAATCGGGTCACCCAGGTAGGCCCGTAACAACGGCGTTCCCGGATCGCCGTGCAATCCGGACACGAACAACTTCGACGGATCCGGGTTGTTGGCCAACCGGACGCTCAACGGCTCCACACGCATGCTGTAGCCGCTGCCCGTCGTCGCCTCGCCGCCGTTCAGGAACCACATCGCCGACTTGTTGATCCGATCCGGGAATTGGTGCGACGGCGGTCCATCGACCGTCACCGCGCCCATCCTCGCCTGCGGATTGTCGGTCGTGATCAACTCCGCCGACCGGGCGTTGCTGTCCATGATGTGCATCATGACTTCGCGGAAGCTGCCGCGGATGTGGGCAGACACCGGCTCCATCGTATGAATGTCGGCGATCGGTCCGCTCCGCAGTTCCTTGCCGGTCACCGGGTCATGATACGTTGACCCGCGCGGCTCGGTGATGAATGCCGAGAACAGTCCGTGTCCCCAGGTGTCGGTGCCGAACACGTGATCGTGCCAGTACACCGTGCCCAAGTCCACGTCGACATACCAGCGCTCGCGGATGAACTCCACGCTCGCGATGTCGTTCTTTTTGTGCGCGTGCTTCAAGGGCGCATCGAACGTGATCGTGTTGCCCTTGATTTCCTTGATGCGGGCGACCTCGAAGAACTTCGGATCGTCCATGCCCACCCCCAACTCGATGTTGTGGTGGAACTTCGCCGGATTCTTGACCGTGATGCTCCGCGCACCTGCCTTGCTGTCCGCCGTCAACACGGTGTTGGCTGGCAAAGGCATACCCTTCGTGGGCTGCGGGTCTTCCAGCATCGTGAACGCGCGCAGGGACATGTCGTAGGAGAACCCGATGGTCGGGCCGTCCGACGCGCTCGTGTCGAACTGGAAGAAGTGCGGATGGAGGTTGATCTTGTTCGCCCAACCGGTGCGAGCGTCGTCGGGGATCTCGTTCTTGAAGATCACGTCGACGCAATCATGCACGTTGCCGCGGATGACCAGCGGAACCTGCTTGGCGGGGTTCTTGCGGACTTCCTCTTCTTCTTCGTGCAGCACATAGATCATGCCGATCGGGTCCACGATCGCGGCGGTCTTGGAGGTCGCCGGCTTCAGGGTAATCGGCAGCGTGATCGAGTGGATGGTGAAGAACTTCCGCGGCGCATTGGCCGGACAGAGGCTCCAGGGCCCCTGCTCACCCGGCTTCGCCGGCTCGGTGCTCTTCGTGCCGTCCTCGCGGACGCGGAACGGCTCGAGCCACGGCGCCCCGCCGTGGTTCGGCGCGAACGGAGGCCGCTTGCCGAGGTGCGGACGCAGCCATGGGAACGCCAGCTTACCGGTCTGCGGATCGAACGTGATCGCCGGGCGCTCGTTCGGCGTCGGCGACACATAGTCGGCCCACTTGTGCGGCGTTTCCGGCTCATTCAGGGCGGTGTCGCCCTTCCACTTCCAGTTCACGACGGTCGGGTCGTTCGCTTGAGCCTGCTTGAGCTGGTCCTCGGTCTTCCCGGGGAGGCCCTGCGGCGGAAGCATGTACTCGACCCAATCCTTGATGGACACCTTCACCGGATTGGACTTCCAATCGGTCTTGTCCTTGGTGATCTCGAACTTCTTGCCGCCATACCAGTCGACCGTCTTACCGACCAACTGATCGGAGCTGACGCCTGCCTTGATCTTGCCTTTGCGATCCGGCAATTCAACCAACGGCTTCATCACGTCGTTCTGGAAGCCCGGCTGCTGCAGCGTGTTGTACACGCGCCAGAAACCCCACATGCCGGTCACATAGTGCTGCGGAATGTGGCAATGGAACACGAACTCGCCGGCCAGCGCCTGCAACCCGCCGGAACCGCCCTCGATCACTTCATCATAGATTTCGGACGGACCGATCGATTGCACGTCCAACCGGTCGGAGGTGTCGGTGATCGGGGGGAACTTCACCGGACCGCTCTTGGAAAGCGTGGGGTCCAGCTTGCTCGTGCCCGGCTGACGCGCCCAACGAATGGAACCACCGTGCAAGTGGTGCGAGTGCACGATCTCCGAACCACCGATCATCCGGAACTTGGCCGGATCACCGAGGTAGGAGCGGGGAATCGTGGTCGCCGGATCGCCGAACGTATAGGAGCCGTAGCCCTGTGATTCGTCGGCAAACCCAACCAAATGCTCTTGCATTTCCAACCGCTCGCCGTGCGGCTCGCTGCGATAGTTGAGCAAACGCGCGGCCGGCCGATAGGTATCGGTGTGGGCGTCGCGCTGCGGCAACATATCGCCCTTGCGGTTGAGGAGACGGAAGGTCTCGTCGCCCGCTTCGTGATAGAAAATCACGAATTCGCGGAAGTCCGAGCCGCCCGCCACGTCGATGATGGCCTCCCAGCCGCTCTTCATGTCCTCACCTGAGAACGGGCTCAGGAAGCGGGAGCCGCGGGGCTCGACCACAAGGGAACCGACCATGCCGAGCGAGTACTGGTCACGGCTCGCATGGCTATGGAACGCACGTCCTCCCTCCTGCAGGTCCAGGGGGATGTACCACTCGAACTCGCCGGTCTTCCCGGCAGGCACGAGGGCATCAGGGTTGTTCGCGGTCGCCGGCTTCCCCGTGCTTGCGACAAGCATCTGGGAGCCGTTGATGATCATGTTCGTCGCTTCGTTCTCAATCTGGTTGCGGAGCGTGATCCGGAGACAGTCACCTTGATTGGCCCGGATGACCAACGGCTGGATCAAGTCGCCCTGCAAGCCATTGGAGACCGCACCGCCCGCAAAGGTCGGATCTTCGCTGTCCCGCGCGGCCTTGTTCTTGGCTTCCTCGTCGCGCACACCGGCCACTTGCTCGGTCAACGCGAACATATAGCCGGGATAGAAATCGCCGAAACGGTTGACCGTGATTTCCACGTTCATCGCGGTCACGTCGTAGACTCGGACCGGCGCATTCGCCGGGCAACGAGCGCCCTGCGACACCTGCACCTTGTCGGGATCGTCCGCAACCAGCAACACACCCTGCTGCATGGCGTGGGCGCTTGCGCCCCGGAACGGGCCCTGGGAATTCACTTCCCGTTCGATCTGGTCGATCGCCTTGGACATCTTGTCCTGCAGGATCGGACCAGCCGGTTGGTGGACTGGTGTCGCGAGGTCCGTACTGGACTCCGTCGCCACATGTCCGTCATGGCTCATGATGGCCCCAGCTGGCATAGCGCCGGCCAGGCCGAGACAGGTGGTGAGCCCCAGCACACCTGCTCGCATCCATTTCCTTGGTACACCCATACGTTCGGCCTCCTTCTGACTAACGGTCGTTACGCTGACTACTGCGGACACAACTAACAGGGCACATGAAACACACCGTCACAAATATGGGAGTCTGGCGGAGGCCAATTGCGTTGGAGGAACATCAGGAGGCCGGTCCTTCTATTCCGACTCCTCCGCCAGACAACTCGAATTCACTAAGGGGTCAGACCACCGAGAGCCTGGTTAGCATTCGGCTCGTGCGAGAAAAGCAATTAATGTTCCTGTCAAATCCGTAAGACGGTGATGTCGAATTCTGTGGCAAATGTCGCCGACCACACCCTGGCATGGCCGAAAAATGGGATCTCTACGCCCCATTCGCAAATTGAAATAGGGCGACAACGCCCCATCCGAAACCCCTTCTCGCTCCGCCCCCTCAGAACAGACATAGAATCTAATTCCCGTTCAGTGGTTCATTGTGTTACCTCTGGGGCTCTTGCTCCCTGCACGCGTCAACGGGATCCCATGAAGCGATTGATGGCTCGGCTTCTCGGCAAGTATCAGGTCTTGGCGATCGCAACGCTCTGCGGCTTCCCCTTGTGCGCGGAGACCGCATTGGTTCGCAGCGAAGAGCCCCGGCAGCGGCTCCAAGCCATCGCGGCACTCGCCGCCGAGTCACCGATGGTCCGAGTGGATGAGGGCCCGTTCCTCATGGGTACGCCGCGCACGATCGAAAGCACATTCGGCCTCGAACTCCAGTATGACGACACAGAACAACCGCAGCGACGCGTGCAAATCGACGCCTTCGAAATCGATCGCGATGAGGTGAACCTCGGATCGTTCCTCGCATGGCTATACAAGACCGATCGGACGCCTTCGGAGCTGCTGGTCAAACTCATCGACCACGTCGCGGCCGTGCACTCGGTGTCGCCTGCGGTCCTAACTCGTTGGCCCGCGCTCTATGTCACCTGGAGTGAGGCCAGGGACTACTGCTTATCCCAAAAGAAGCGGCTGCCGCGCGAAGCGGAATGGGAGAAGGCGGCCCGCGGAGCCGACGGCAAACTCTTCCCGTGGGGAAGCCATGCCCCAACAGCAGAGCTCGCCATGTTCGGGCAGTACCATGTCCATGAGATTCCCATCGTGGCCGCCGTGGACAACGGCTTGGCCGGGCAGAGCCCCTATGGCGTTCGACATATGGCGGGCAACGCCGCTGAGTGGGTCGCGGATTGGTTTGGGATCGATTACTATGTGACGATGCCGGACCGGAACCCGCCCGGGCCTACTACAGGTCGGTACAAGGTGGTGCGGGGCGGGTCGTGGAAAAGCACCCCGGCGCTGCTACGTACCTCCACCAGGAGCGGCGCGGCACCGGATCAGCGAGCGGCCACGATCGGATTTCGTTGTGCGCGCTCGGTTCAGTAACCGGAAAGAGGAACGAGACAGGCATGAACATGATCCGGACACGAGGTGGATGGCTTGGACTGTGGCTGGCGATACTGTGTGCGAGCCTATCCAGTGCCTACACCCAAGCTGCGGTTCCAGACCAGCAGGGCTGGAGACTCTACACCAATGCGCGTTTTGGATTTTCCGTGCGGTACCCGGACACCTGGCAAATGGGAAAACCGTTGCCCGACGGAATCGGCGTCACACTGCTTCCCCCCGTCGAACACAGTCTGGTTGCCCTCTCGGGCCATATGAACCTGCTCGAGGGCACAAGCCAGGACCGCCGGCAGACACTCGAGGAATTTGCCGCGGCGCATCGCCGAATCATCACCGAGCTGTTCCAGAAAAAAAATGTCGCGCTCACCTGGCGCAAGGATCAGGAGACGACGCTCGCGGGGTTCCCGGCTAAACGATTGAGCTTCACCTACCAAGATGAACGGAGCGTGCACATGGTCGAGGTTCACCTGTTTTCGTTGGGAAGGAATGAGGGGCGTGGCGTGCGGATCAAGATGCCGGCCACGTCGCAGAAGGAGTTGGAACCGGCCATCGCCGCGATGTTGGCCGGTTACCAACCAGGGCGGGACCAAAATGCGGTCAGCCCGATCGTACCGAAGCAGCAATCACAATAAAGCGTGATGCATACCTCGTCGTCCGTATTTCGCCGGCGTGTGAACAGAGGGAATCTGTTTCCTCGCCACGAACCGAGCTTCACGCGTCACATGGCACAGTTGAGCATCCCAGCTACAACCGAGCGGATCCACCGGCGTTCTTGGGGGCCCGCTACGCGCCGTTGTCCCGGATCGCCTGCAGCCGTTTGACCGCTTCCTTCACCGCAGTGCGAGCTTTGACGGCTGGGTTCAAACTCATGCCGGGATCGACCTTGTCCCCTAGTTCGGCAACCCGTCGGCAATGCTTAATAGCATCTTGCAAGTGCGGCACTGCGGCCTTGGCCTCTTCGTTGTTGGACGGCAGCTGTTTCAAAATCGATTCGGCGTGCTTGGTCACTTCCCCGCAGTGGTGGACAATCGCTGAACCGTCCCCCATTCCGCCGTGCATGACCATCTCTTCGGCGTCCTTGAGCATCGCCTTGCCGGCTTCCTGCACATCTTTGGGTGACCAGGCATAGACCACCGCCCCCCCCAACGCCGCACAGAGAACTATCGCCCGCCCCACCTGCTTTGCATACATCAAAACACCCGACCTTTCTTTACCGGAGGATGATCCGCCGGCGTCAGTCGGCGATATAACTCGTGAAACTGCTCCGTTGTCAAGGCGGGGTTTTCCAATTCCTTCATCGTCGCCTCATCGATCTGGTACTCGACGGTATCGTCGAAGCTCGACGAGGCGATCGCGATGTAATGGGCCGGAAACAGGCGCTCCGGCAGTAGGATCGTCACGGCACCGTTGTAGCGTTTCGCCAACCGCAGCGCCGCTTGGGCACGCGCAACGGAGACGCTTGGTCCCATCCCGACGTTAGTCGGCGGGCGTCCCGCCTTCATGAACTGCAGATGTACATTCTCCAGCCCGGCCTCGGCGAACTCCAGCTTGATCGTGTTCGCTTGGGCGCGGTGTTCTTGCACGAACACGGCTTCAACCCTGCCCACCGAGAGGCCATCCTCCTCGGCGGCGAGCGGCAACCCGGCCGCTCCCGCCACAAGGGCCAATACACAACACATCCGGCGACACAGGTCGATCATGCTCTTGCTCACTTGGCGTTGAACTCCAGGTCAAGCTGCACGGTCCTATTCGGTTCCACAATCAGATCACGCGCCAGCTCACCCAAGGTCGGATGCCAGGCTTTCACTTTGTAAGTCCCGGCCGGCAGATCGGCGATCGCAAACGCGCCGTCCGTTGCCGTCACGGCGTAATTGGGATTGTCGACCGCATAGCCCCAATTCTGCATGTAGGGATGGACCCCGCACTGCATCGTGAAGACCTTCCGTCCCTTGACCAAATGCACCGTCTCCGTCGTTCCGGTCGCCTTCAGCGACGGTCGATGGAGCACGATATCCACGCCCGATTGGTCATAGGTGTACCCTTGAATATCGTGTGACACGGGGTCCCGGTTCGTCACGGTCAATTGCCGTTTCTCGCTCACGACCGTCACGTACGGCAGGAACTGACAGGTCCTGGCTTCCACCGTCGCCTCTTGCGCATCGAAGGGCTTCCCGTGTTGAACTCCTTCGATCACGATCACCACGTCTTTCAGTCCACCCTCCTGCCCGACCGTCACCTCCGTCATTTGCCTTAATCCCTCGCCATTAGATAGCGTCCCACAGAAGGTTCGGTCCGGATACCGGCGCAACTCGAACTGTTTCGGTTCCGGCAGGCTCCCCTTCAACGACACGGTTCCCCGCACCGTCGCTCCCTCGGTAACCGTTCCGGGTTCGTACGCCGCCTCCCCGCTCCCGACGCCCACCACCGTCGCCAATCCCGCCGCCATCGCGGCGGCCCATATGATTCTCGACTGTTTCACCCTCGTCACGTCTCCTTTCCTAGTGCTCGACATTGGCCGGCGGGTTCGCCCGGTCCATCCGCTGTGGAACGTCGAACAGCAAGGGAGATTGCTCCGTGAAGACCAGATGCCGATACTCCTCCGACCACTCGCCTTCCTTGCTGACTGTCTTGAGCGGAAACCGCTCGGCCTTGGTAATCCATCGATAGTAATGCTTGGTTTCTCCGCGCTGGGCCACGGCCACATCGAACAGTTCGGTCGCAAACCCGTTCAATGTCTGTTCGCCGACCAGTTCCCGAGACAGTTCCCCTTCCATCCGCTCGCCGAGCTCCAACCGGTAGGCATCGGCAATCGGCACCTCCACAAACTGCCGCCGTTTTGAGAGGATCAGCCACGCCACCGCACGATCGCCCCGCACGATGATCACGTCAGCTCCCCATTGCGGATGCGAGAATTCCAGTCGCCAGCGATCAGACTTGGCATTCACATGGGTCGTTAGCACCGATTTGCCTTGCTTGACCACGCGCTCGGCGGAAAAGTCTCCTCCCGCGATCGCCCCCCCAGGGAACGCTGCACAGAGGGCCGCCGCCAGCACCAACCCCGTTGTCGCTTGCCGTTCATGCATGCTCGCTTGCATCGGTCCGACAGAGCGGACCCGCACCGCAAGATTCACTCGAGAACGAAACGGGGGAACCCGGATTGAAACCGCCGGATCCCCCCGCTCCAGGACTGGCCTCCTCTCAGCTAGTTCGTCTTCATGGACACCGGTACGGTTTGCACCGGTGCCTGTTCCTCAGCCTGTTGAGTCGCCGGCACCTGTCCGCTCAAGGGCAGAATCGCCCGGCTGTCGCGGTCCAGTACCTTCAACATGCCCCAGTGACCGGCATCGAGATAGCCAGGCCGCTGGTTCAGCCACAGGTAGTCGCCGGGGATTGAATTCGGTCCTCCTGCTCCACCGTGCAGCCACGCGTTGATGACCTCCGCACCGCCGAACTCCATGGTGCTCACGAGGTCCGCGCCGCTCAGGTACGGCTCATGTTTCCACTCATGACCCGAGACGCTGAAGAGTTGCACCTGTTCGCTGAAGGCGCCCAGGACGTGAATCACGACGGGATCGCCGACGTGCGCCGCAATGGTCGGCGTCACCGGTTGATCGCCCGTTTTCACGCAGGCAAATACTTCGCTATAGGCACAGCCCTTTTCGGTTCGATAATCGGTCGGTTCCGACCGGTAGTTCACCGCCGTCACACCGGCCACCCTTTGGATGTAGGGCATGAAGCTGGTGCCGATGATGTTGTCTTCATCTTGGAAGAGCAACGCGAACGACCGGTAGTTCTGCCGGGTTTCATTCCCCGCCACACTCCGATCAACGAACACGTCCGCGCGCCAGGAGCTCTTCTGGGCCAAGTCCTCGCCCGTCACCGGGTCCCGATACTGCGAGCCCTTGGGACCGATGATGATGGCGCCGAACAGGCCGTTCCGCGGGTTCTCGACCACGTTGCCCCAGTCCTGAATCAGGGCCGCGTTCTCGCCGAACTCCGGATGGGCGAAGAAGGTATACATCCGGCTCTGGCCGGGCGCCACGGTCTGGTCGCCCGGATTGTTGCCGGCGTTGATACCCATGGACTCCTTCGGATCATAGGCCAGGTTGTCCACGTGGAACCCGGCCCGTTCCTTAGCCATCTCGTTCTTGAGATTGACCTTGATGCAATCGCCCACGTTCACGTGCAGCGTCAATGGGCTCGGCTCGAGACTGCCCGAGGCGACCTTCGTCATTTCGCCTTCGAGCACATACATCTTGCCGCTCTCATTGCCGAGGACCATCTTCCGTTCCAGGTCCACTTCCATCGCACCCGGCGTTCCCTTGTTGTAGCGGATCGCCTTATCAATGGCGGCCACGTTGAACGTCTTCACCGGCGCATCAGCCGGGCACACCGACTTGGCCTGCTGCGGGATCTCCTCGCGGCCCGGGAGCGACTGCAACGTACCATCCGCCTTGTCGAGCACCCGGAAGAGGCCCCAGCTGCCTTCTGCGAAATGCGACGCGCGACCGCTGTAGTACATATAGTCGCCCGCCATCTGCGGCTGACGAGCCCAGCGGATGGAACCGCCGTGCAGGTGATGCGAGTGCACGATTTCGGAGCCGCCCGCCATCCGGAACTTGGCAGGATCGCCAAGGTACGAACGCGGGATCGTGGTCGCCGGATCGCCGAACGTATAGGATCCGTAGGCCATCGACTCGTCGCCGTAGAAGCCCATATGGGCCTGCAATTCGATCCGCGTGCCGTGCGGCTCACTGCGATAGTTCAGCAAACGCGCTCCCGGACGATACGAGTCGGTATGGGCATCGCGCTGCGGCAACATTTCGCCCTTCTTGTTCAAGAGGCGGAACGCTTCGTCTCCTGCTTCATGATAGAAAATCGCAAACTCACGGAAGTCCGGGCCGGTCGGGTCTTCGATCATCGCTTCCCAACCGCTCGTCATCGGCTTGCCGTCGAAGGGGCTCAAGTAGCGCGAGCCGCGAGGCTCGACGACGAGCATGCCGATCAAGCCCTGGTTGAACTGATCACGCGAGGCATGAGAACGGAAGAACCGGGCGCCCTCCTGGGTGTCCGGCTTGATGTACCACTCGAAACTCTGCTGGCCGCCCGCCGGGACCGTGGCTTCGGGATTCGACGGCGTGGCCGGCTTCCCGGTGGAAGCCACCACCATCGAGGACCCGTTGATGATGAGATTGGTCGCCTCCTCGGTGATGCCGTTGTGGAGCATCAGCTTGAGACAGTCGCCTTGGTTGGCCCGAATCACGAGCGGCTGGATGACATCGCCCTGCAAGCCGTTCGAGACGGCTCCGGGATCGTCTTCCTTATCTCTCGCCGTCCTGTTGGCCGTCTCTTCGGCTCGGGCCTTCTCCACGTTTTCGGTCAACACGTACATGTAGCCGGGGAAATAATCCAGGAATCGGCTCAACGTAATTTCCACGTTGATCGCCGATACGTGATACTCCTTCACCGGTGCGTTGGCCGGACAACGCTGCCCATCGCCCACTTTCACTGCGTCATCCGCAACCAACAATACACCTTGCTGGAGCATATGACTGTTGGCCCCTTGGCTGTACCCGCCTTTTTGCCCAATGTACTCCTGCTGCCGCTTCACCTCCTCCATCATGCGGTCACGCAAAACCGACCCGCCATCGCGGTAGATGACTTTCTCCGACGACGCCGTTCCGGTGTCGCCTTTGTGGCTGTGCGGATCCGCTGCGAATCCCATGGGGGATGTCAGCAGGCTGCTCGCCAGCAGCACGGCGGGTAAGCCCGCCGCCAGTCCAGCCCTTCGGCGCTTCTTGAAACCGAACCGCCTTCTCATACACCGGTCTCCTTCTGCAGCCGCCCTCCATGACGAGAGCGGCAATCTGTGGGTGACTCCGTCCGTCTGAACCACACTCAGATCTGATGATTGGTACATCCACCGATCCGGCTGCCTGTGCAACGGATCGCTAGATCGACGAATCCCCAGAAGCTTGTCACCTGCCTCCCTCATGCCTCACCGGCCCTATTGGTGCTGGTGAAGTGCATCTCCCCGAGACGCGGGTTATTCGGAGGCCGGTCCGAATCCCGAATACTTCACCAGCGCCCCCACGCTTCCGCAATAATGATGCCTCGCGAGCGAATACGTGGATTCTCCTCTGTTCATGCAGGTTTTCACTTCCTACGTTGCCTAAGAGCGCTTTCGGGCATTTTTCGCGAATATGGGACGGACTCGTCCCATGATTGTGCCAGCGCTCTCACCGAGCGCCAGGATAATCAACCACATAGCGTTGTCTATCGGCTTACACAGTGAAACCGGGAAAATGTGGCGAGTTGGAACAGTGCGAGAATCGGCGCACGAGAATCTACGGAAGGGAAGTAGGCTCAGAGATGGCGGATTTGTTCAGGGAGGTTGGCGCAGCCAAGCAACGGTCCATCGGCCCCAATAGCCGCACGCTCCGCCACGCGCTGCAATTCCCGCACATTGCCGGGCCAGGCATATTGGCACAGGTGGGCAAGCGCATCCGGCGTGAAACCGAATCCTGATACCGGCTCGGGATACTTACGCTGCAACAGCGGCGTCATGAACACTCGCGCCAACTGCTCTAGATCTTCCAACCGTTCGCGCAGCGGAGGTACGGAGACAGGCACGACACTGAGGTGCTGGTAGAGATCCTCGCGAAATTCGCCCGACTGACAGGCCTGCTCAAGCGGCTTGGTCGACGCGGCGATCACACGAATATCCAACCGGTAGAACTCACTCCCATTGACCCGTCTGGCGCGCTGTTCCTTCAGTGCGCGCAACAACTTCGCCTGAATGCGTAGGCTCAAACCCCAAACTTCGTCCAAGAATAGGGTGCCGCCGTGAGCGGCTTCCAGCGAGCCCGACCGTGCGCCGCTCGATTTTGTCGGACGCAATGCTTCGAGGCCGAACAACTCGGCCTCGACCATCGCCTCCTCCGCCCCCAGACAGTCCACAGGCATGAACAGCTTGCTGTGCCGTGGACTGATGGCATGGATTTGACGAGCGATCCGCTCCTTGCCACTCCCATTTTCACCGAACAACAGGACGGCGGCTTCGGTCTGAGCAACTCGGTCGACCAATGCGCGGACTGACCGGATGGCGAGACTAGTTCCAGACAACACCGGCTCGCCGCCTGTCTCCGGGCCTCGTCGTGCTGCTGCCTGCTTCGCAATAGGCTTCTCAGTTGCGACGTCGGCCGGCTCGTCTCCCAACGCCCGCTGAATCACCGTCCGGAGTTCCCTGCCGGTAAACGGTTTCGCGAGGTAATCAAAGGCACCGTGACGCATGGAACTCACGGCGGTGCGAATCGAGGCATAGGCCGTCAACAACACCACCTTGATCGCGGGGTCAATGCGCTTCGCGGCTTTTAACAGATCGATTCCGTCCAGCCCTGGCATACGCAGATCGGTGACCAACACCTGGGGATGCTCGCGCTCGATGGCATCGAGCGCCCGCTGCGGATCAGTCTCGACAATGCAGTTGCACGAGGGCCCGGTCAGGATCCGTCGGCAATTTTCGACCGCGTCCGGCTCGTCGTCGACGATGAGGATCTTCGTCAGTGGCATAGTATTCCCCGTTCCAATTATGGCAAGGGACGGCCCGGCAACCGTCCGAGCAGAACAGTTTCTACACGAAGCAAGTTGGATGCCGATGGTACGGAACAGGCAAGAATGGGGCGAGATCGCCCCATTTCAAATACCCTGACTACTCGATGGAGGAACTAGGACTCGCGGAGTCCGTGACGTTTGACCATGCGCTCGATCGTCTTGCGATCGACGTTGGCTTCCTGCGCCGCATTCCCCATGTGCCAGTTATGACGTTTGAGCAGGTCTAGGAGGAAGGTCCGTTCGAAGGAACGAACCATTTCCTGTTTGGCTTCCTTGTAGGAGGCACCTTCCTGAGCCAAGGCCTCTTCCCGCAGGGCCGTCCTGAGACGTTCCGGCAAATGGCGGGCTTGAATGACCGGTCCGTCGGCCAGCGCTGATGCCCGTTCGATGACATTTTGCAGCTCGCGCACGTTGCCGGGCCAGGCATACTGTTTCAACAGCGCCAGGGCCTCGACGGAAAACTGCGGTCCGCCAGGATAGGCTTGGCGGGCCATGAAGCGGCGAAGAAAGGCCTGTGCCAGGAGTTCGACATCTCCCTCCCGCTCCCGCAGCGGAGGCAACACGATTGGGATGACGTTAAGTCGGTAATACAGATCCTCTCGGAACACACCCTTCTGACTCAGTTCCTCGAGGTCGCGGTTGGACGCGGCAATGACGCGGACATTGACGTCCGTGTACCTAGTGCCCCCGACCCGCCTGACGTGACGCTCCTGTAGGACACGTAACAAACGCGCCTGGAGCGTGTGGCTCATCCCGCTCACCTCATCGAGAAACACCGTTCCCCCGTTGGCCACCTCGAACAGACCGGCTTTGGTCGCATGGGCGCCGGTAAACGCGCCGCGCTCGTGGCCGAACAACTCCGACTCCAGCAATGTATCCGGCATTGCCACGCAGTCCACCGGAACGAATGGTTTTGCCGACCGTTCGCTCTGCTCATGGACGGCAAGCGCGGCCAGTTCCTTGCCGGTTCCGCTTTCGCCGTAAATCAAAATGTTTGCATCGGTCCGTGCCACCCGCTTGATCAGTTCCTTGACATCGACAACCGCTCGGCTCTTGCCGAGAATGCGGTCGGTGGCCCCCCGCTCCCCCTCCTGCCCAACGGCCTCCGACTGAATCGCCTCCCCGTCTGAGCCGGGTTCCGATAGCTTGGTTAAGGCACGGCGGGCGACGTCTTCCAAGTCCTTGCTGCTATAGGGTTTCAGAATGTAATCAAGCGCGCCACGCCGCAGGCATTCCACGGCCGTCTGAACCGTCGCGTAGGCGGTCATCAATACCACGCCGATATTGGGATCCACTCGCTTGGTCTCAGCCAGCACGCCGATCCCATCCAGCACCGGCATGCGCAGATCGGTAAATACCAATTCCGGACGCTCATGCTGGATGCGCTCGATCGCGCGCAATGGATCGCTCTCCGTCATGCACTCGTAGCCCAAACGGCTCAAGATGCGCCGGCAATTGTCCAGCGCATCGATTTCATCGTCGACCACTAATATTTTGCCTGTCCCCATCCGGCCTCCTGTGGTGCGCCAGGCACCGATGCCAGCGCAGGGAGCGAGACCGAAGCCTCCGCCCCGCGCCGGCCGTTCTTGATATCAAGACGACCACGGTGGTCCGCCACGATGCCGTAGCTGAGAAACAACCCCAGCCCGGTACCGGCCCCTTCATCCTTGGTCGTAAAAAATGGGTCGAAAATCCTGCCCAACATTTCCTCCGGAATGCCGGGGCCCGTGTCACACACACGAACTACGGCAAAAACCCCGTCCTTGCTCGTCTCGCGGTCAGACCGCAACGTGATCACGCGGGGCTTGGGGCCGTCGGCCATCGCATCGATGGCATTGTTGATGAGATTGATGACGACGGTTTCCAACCGGTCGCGATCGCCCATAACAGGAGGCAATTCGGAAGCAAGCTGGGTATCGATCGTGACATCTTTCACCGATGCCCGTTCCTTCGAAGCTTCAATACAGGTACGAACCACACAATTCAGGTCGATCGGCTTCAGTGTCGTGGCGGCTCCCCGCGACAGAGCCAGCATGCTCCTGGTCACCCGGGAGATGCGATCGGCTTGGGAGCGAATCGCCGTCAGATCCCGCTGGAGTTCTTCCGGCAAGTGCAAGTAGGCCGCCTCTTCCTCCATGCATTCGATTCGGTTCAAAATGATCCCGAGCGGATTGTTGATTTCATGGGCGATGCCGCTCGCAACCTTCCCCAAGGTCGCGAGTCGTTCCGCGAACTGCAATTTCTTCATCTGTTGGGTCACTTCAGCCGTCTTCTCCTCGACACGGCGAGCCAAGTCTTCGTTGAGCTTGGTGAGTTCCGCCCGGGAGGCTCGCAATCGATCCGACATCCGATGCACCGCCGCCGCCAGTTCCTCGAACTCGTCGCCTGTCTGAATATCGAGCGGGCCGCCATATGTCCCCTGACTGATTGCCTCCACTCCGGTATGCAGGACGTGAATCGGCCGGGCGATCCTTGCCGCGACGTAGCGTCCCATCGCCCACAGCAAGACGACCATCACGAGCCCGATGCCGGCCAGATTGCGAATCTGGTCCCGGATGGGGGCATAGCTTTCTTCCGGTTGCTGGCGGACAAACACGTGCCAGGTATTATCGGGCAAGGTCAAGCCGGTCACGGGTGCATAGCCGATGACCGTCTGTGTTGCACCGTGGCCGTCGTCCTCTGCAATCGCCCAGCCTGGAGCCGAAGAAACGATCATCGCCATCAACTGGCTGGGAATCCGGTGCGCCTGCCGAGGCAAGATAGGACAGACCAGCGGATTGCCCGCCGCATCAAACAGCATCGCATGGCCGGTCTCCCCGATCCGAAGCTGTTTGATCATGGCAAACATGGAATCGAACCGGAATGAGGCCTTGATGGCGCCGATCACCGTATGTTGGCGGTCGTCGAGAATCGGCACGGCAATGTCGATCGTTTCTTCCGGCGTGCGAAACGACCCTTCCTGTCCGGCAATCAGTCCGCTCACATAGACCCGGTCAAGGCCGCCCGACTGGATCGCATTCCACCAGGGTTCCTGACCTAAAAAATAATGGTCGGGCTCAGAACTCGCAGCGACCAACGCTCCGTACCGATCAGTGATCAAGAGGCCGACCATCTTATCGCCGTCGCGCACCTTGGTCTCGCGCAGAAAACGCGAAAGCTCTCCGTCGAGGAGTCGCACTCCATGGTCCTGTCCCCGTTCCCACTCCTGAATCCGCACTTGGATAAGTTGCTGTGCAGCGGACCACTCATCGGGATACGACCGGTTGGCCATCTCGACCGGTTGCCGCACTCGAAGGGGAGCGGAGGCCAGCAGCCGTGCCCCCTGGATTTCGCTTTGCACCAATAGCGTCAACCGTTCGGCAGCCTGCTCGGCGATCGTCTGGAAATTGCTGCCGATGACGTCCCGGAGCGAGCGCATGCCGGAGACGTGGGCGAGGAGGAGGCCGATCAACAATGGAATACAGCCGACCAGCACGATGGCAAGTACGATGCGGCCTTTGATGGTTCGAATTCTCATCGTCAACCGGATCACGATATTGTAAACAACGTACGCGAGAAAACGCCACCGGTCGGTCGAGGGAGGGGAACCAAGATGTGAAGAATGGGATCGAGAAGGCGGCCGTTCCCACCGTGGACAGGCCGGCCGAGGGCCGACGACGGGCCCCAGTCCCGGTCAGGCTGCCTGTGAGTACGTCGGGAAGAGCACGCCACGAGTCGGAAGAATGTTCATGGCCAATGCGGGCAAGATGCGAGTGGCACAATAGCAGGCGCTATTTCATCTCTGCAGACAACGACAGGATATAGTAAACCAAGTCCCAGGCTTCGTTGTCATTCCCGGCGACCTGATCGGCGTATGACGGCATCGGCGTCCCATCCAGGCCCGTCATCAAGCTTCGATAGAGGTCGCGCGGAGTGGCACCGCCTTTCAAGGAAGCGCGTTCGGTCAAATTGGCCGCTTTGATCCGCAACCCACGGCTGTCCTGGAGATGTCCCTCTGACTCTGGTCCGTCTCCGCGCCCTTCCGTCCCATGGCAGGTCTGACAGCCGTACTTGCCGTAGAGTGCACGCCCGCGCTGAATGCTTTCCTCGGATGACGGATAGGGAGCAACGCCGATCGGCAACGGCACCGGTTTCTCCTCCTGGAACGCGGGATTGAACGATTTCACATAGGCAATGACCTGCCACCGCTGCTCCTCGGTAAGCAAGGCGAATGACGGCATATAGCCGGGAATACCTTGCGTCACAGTGCGGTAAAGGTCTTGGTCCGTCGGCAACTCCCCCGAAGCCGTGCTGCGAAACTTGAAATTCTCCTGAACGAAGTCCCTCGGACGCGGGGACGAGTACCGGCCCAAATAGAAAGCCACCGGCCCATCGCCTCGACCTCCTACGCCATGGCACCAAATACAGCTGCGCTCGAAGATCTGTCGCCCCTTTTCACGGGTCAGCCGATTATCCTCCGGCTTGGCTGCGCGGACCGCAGCTTCTCCCGCGGCCATAACAATCAGACCGGCGGCAAGGCACGCAATGAGACGCAGACGCATAGTGAAGTCTCCTAAAACGACACGTCGATGCCCGAAAAGAACGCATTGCGCAGGTTTCTGGCGGCACTGTCCCCGTCTTCCGGTTTCCGCACATTGAAGTCATTGCGGGCAAAGATCGCCACGTTGCTGCGAAGAAAATGCTTGGCCTGCAGGCCGACGAACGTTGAAGACTTTCTCTGGTCCAGTTGGCCGCCGGCGTCCAGGTTGTCGTATCGTACCGAGAGCATGGTGCGGTCGCTCACGTAGACATCCGCTCCAATGGTCAAGCCGGTCGCGGTGGCATCGAAGTTTCCCTGCACGCTGCTGGGTAGCTTATTGATCCGATCCACGGCGTAGGCTGCATAGACATCCACCATTTTATAGGTGACGCGTGCGGAGACCCCGAACCGATTCCAATTGACGTCCTGTTGAGATTGGACCTTGGCATTGCTGTTGCCCATGTAGGCAAACCCCGAGACATTGGCCGCAAAATACTGTGACTTGGCATAGTCGAACCGGACCATGCCATACAGGTCCTTGCCCTTGTTCGAATCGCCGAACCCTTCGTTGGCGCCGTTCAACACCCCGATCTGGTAAAAGAAAAAATCTCCGATGGGCCGGCCATGCACGTCAATTCCGGTTTCAGCGCCGGAATTGAATAGCGACGAGGCCAAGGGCGAAATGTACGTGCCGTCACGCTGGTAGAGCCCATAGAATTTTGCCGCAAAGGCACTGGGAGTAAGGCCGAAACGATTGATGGTGCAAGGGGAGAATGCGCCGGCCCCGCAGCCGTTCGACGAGAGATGCTCTCCAACATCATTCAATTGCTGTCTGATGGTCGAGTAGGAATACCATGCCGATGGATCGAATCGACCGACCCGCACATGCGCCAAGTCCTGGGAGCCCAGGTTGTTGAAGGTGACGAAGCCCCGCTCGACCCCCGTGCTCCCCGCCTCCACATCGTGGGCCACTTCCACCAGAAACCCGACGTTGTTGGTCAAGGTTCCCGCCGTGAACATCGAGAACGCTTCAGGGAATGTGAATTCGGTCTTGTTTTCGGCGATCCCCGCGTCGACGCCGGAAGGATTTTGCCGTTTGAAACTCCAATGCCGCACACCGTTGCCGACCATGCGAAATCCCACGTAGTTCGACACATCATCCAAAGAGAGATCCCCAAACTTTTTCTTGCCGACAATGCCCCCGTCTTCGGTTCCCGGCAATTGGTAACCGTTTTCCAGGAAGCGTTGACCAAAGGTATTCAGGATAGGCGGAGCCGTGTGGCAGGCGGTGCAGTTTAGCGCGTACTTTCTGGCAAAGGCAGGAATGGCTTGCGCCGGGGGTGCAAACAGGCCGGCAAGAAGGGAGCCGGAACAAACCAGCCCCAGCAGGGCACAGACCGTCAAGATGCGGGGTCTCGACACAACCGGCCTCCATTCATCACACGCTGGAAACAGCCCAGACCCTACGTACTACCAGGTGAGTACCAGTCGTCGCGTCAAGAGTCAGAATAACAAAACCGACTCCAGTCGCAACCAAATTGCCCAAACCGGACAGAACGGCTTTCTGCGATCAACACCGCATGCTACCCGACAGTTCATATGGTCAAGGCGCAACCGAACAAAGTGGGAGCGTGGCCGACGTTTCCCCCATGCTTGACGCCAAGATGCCCCCTGTTACCCTTTAATACTGGGGAAATTCCCCAAGAATTCCAAGAGGCTGACGTGTTACGAATCGCTCTATTGTGGGTACTGTGCGGTCTGGCCATTGCATGGCCTGGTCTCGCGGGGGCCGGCGGAAACATCCATGGCACGGTCTCGTACCAGGGCGCCTCGGTCAGGGAGGAATTCCCCACGACCAAGCTGCCCAACGGCGATTACTGCGCAACCCTCGCTCAACAGAAACCCGAAGTCTTCTTGCATGAGGGAAAAACCAGACTACTTCAGACAATCGAGGTATCGCCGAACGGCGCGCTGAAGGATGCGATTGTCGCAGTGCAGGATGTGATCGATCCCGCATTCCTCGCCTCCTACCAAGGAACCACCGTACAGATCGAGGAATGCGAGTTCCATCCCTACACCAGTGTGGTCGTGGAAAAGCGAAACTTCCACGTGCTCAATCTCGACCCCACCGATCATCGCATTGCGCAGAATATGACGGTGAGCGCGGCTCACAATCCCCACGGGATGGAAGTCCAAGGGTCCAACTCACGGACGCTGTTCAACATCGGCCTCGCGCAAAAAGGCGCACAGTTGAACAAGCCCGTGGTCTTGCGGAAACGACCTCTCGGCTCCTCACTCCTGCTGCTCTGCGACCAGCACCCCTACATGCAGGCCTGGTTCTTACCGATCACGAACCCCTACTATGCCGTCACCGCGAATGCCGGGACGTTTGAGATCACGAACGTCCCCGCCGGCCATCACAAAGTCAAAGCCTGGCACCCTCGCGCGGGAATGATGGAGAAAGAGATTGTCGTACCGGAAAGCGGTGACGTCACCGTCCTCTTCGACATTCCTGCGAAGTAACCATCCGCGTCAGACTTCCAACCTGCTCGACATACGCGACGTCGAACCAGTCGGCGAGCCCACTCGGTGCTCCTCGGTTGCCTTGGCTCGTCGTGCCCGTGCACGATGTGAGAGCCAAAGGGACACACCGGACAGGCCCATCAGCAACAACGGCAAACCCGGCACATTGAGTAAGGTTTTCTCGAACCCAAAGAAATTGAGTTGGTGGAGCTGCATGACGAAGAAGTGCACCTTGCGCCATCGACCTTCGTCTTCGAGGATTTCCCCGGTGTAGCGGTCCAGAATGATCTCCGTCGCATTGGCGTCGTCGAAGCGTACTCGGACGGCGTCGTGAGTCCGTTTCTTCTTGCGCGGTTGATACCGTTCCAGGTCAACCCCGATGACCTTCGCCGGCGGTGCCACATACTGCTCCGCTAACGCTGGCGCCAATTCGGCGGAGATTGGCGACAGGCGTTCGCCGGTCGAGGCATCGATCAGGACCGTCACGGATGAACCCGCACCACCCAACCGGATCTCATACAACAAGCGGCCGAAATCAGACCGCAACACCACCTGCTCGACAAACGTCCGACCCGCGGAGGCGGCCCGCGCGAGGTCGATGGCGTCCGGCAGCGACACCTTCGCAGCCGTCACCGGTGGACCGCCGACGGCACGCATCTTCTCCTTGTAGTGGTCGTCCCAATAGAGAAAACGCGCATCGGCCCACAGCAACCCCGTGATCAGCGAGAGAAAGAAAAACCCGCCCGCCCAGGCCGCGAGCCATCGATGCGCCCCCCTCGTCATCCGCTCATGTCCCGCGCGGCTCATGTCAGGGCCTCTCGGCACGATCGGTCCGTACTTGTACGGCCAATGTGCTGCGGTGTCGAACCACCTCGTAGGGCTTGCCTTGAAACTCTCCCCCGGATTTTTCGACGTGAAGCAGTTCGAGGACATATCGTCCCGGCCACATCGGCGTGAACGTCGTGACCCCGTCGGAGCCAGTATGCAGTTCCTTGTCCCATCCGATAGGCGCATGCACGATTACCTGGACGGAGGGCAATGCCTGCCCCTTGAACATCGCGCGCACGACGATCTCCCCGCCCGGAGCGTGCGCCACCTGGCCGGTCGCCAGATTCACCCCCCGACTCAAAGGGATGATGTCCAGATCGAGCGGCACCGGCGCCTGCCTCTCCTGCTCGCTCACTCTGCCTTCCTCCAGGCAAATGAACGACGTGCGCGCGTAGTACATGGGTTTCACGACGCCGAGATCGTGCGACCGTAAGTCCTGCACCGGCGCATCCCGCTGTTCGGCCACCACCTCATGCCGACCGGGTGCACAAGCCGACATGTTGCCGGAGAAGCGGTTGATGTCCTTGCTCAAGGCAACCTCCGACGGTCCCTGCTTTGGGTGGGTGACCCGCAGTCGGATGCCGTCCATCGTATCCAGCCGCCCACCTCGCTCTTCCCGAAGAAACTCGCTGTACTCGCCGAAATAGACATGCATTGTTTGGCCGGAAGCGGGAGCGGCCGTCGCCTCCGCCTCGATCCAAGCAAAATGGGCCCGGGCGGGCCCAGCCGCAGCCAAACTCATCGAGAGCCCCAACATCCACATCCCGCCCTTTGTGATGGTTTTCATAGCGACCCTGCTCCTTCTGTTGTGTTCGTTCATTCCTGCTGCCGTGCTGTTCAGAATCTCACGGAGACTCCGCCGTAGAAATTTCGGATTTCCCCCGGCTGGATTCCCACAAAGCTCGCGGTCTGTCGCTGGGCGATAAACGCTTCGTCGAACAAATTGCGAATGCCGGCAAAAATCGCCCATCGCGAATTCGGCGGCTCATAGTTCAGCCGCAGGTTGCACAGTGTGTAGGAGGGAATGACCCCCACGGTGCCAAGGACATTCTCCGGTGTGGTATTGGCAAGGTCCGTGAATTGCCTTGCGATATAGGTGGCATCCAATTCGACGGAAAGACCGCTGTGATGGAAGTACCCGAGTGCGCCGTACACGGTCATCCGAGGCGCCAGCGGCAGATCCTTTCCGTCCGTGGCACCAGAAAGTGACTTCGGCCGCAACAGCGTGATATTTCCCCGAGCCACAAATCCCTCGAGCGGTTCGACCAACTGTCCTCCATCCAGGATCACCGAACTCTCGATGCCCTCATGTACCGTCCGCCCACCGTTCACGAGCCTGCTGCCCTCCTGCACGATCTGGTTGGAAAAGTCGATGCGGAACAACGCGACTTCCGCCGTGACACCCCGCACCACTTGCCCGCGCAGGCCGATATCGGAACTCAATCCTCGCTCCGCCGCGAGATCCCGATCCGCACCGTTGGTGGGATCGATGGCGTTCGCAAACGTCGGTGGACGAAACGTCGTATGGATATGGCCGAATAGGGACAGATCCATCGGCAGGTCGTACTTCACGCCGGTTCCGTACACCAATCCCTGCGTGGTGGAGGAACTGCGGAAGTTCGGCACAGTCGCCGGGGGAATGGCATTCAAAGTTTCGCGGCTTTGGTTGACCTGTTCGAAGCGAAAGCCCGGCGTCAAGGTCAATCGATCGGTGATGCGCAGAACGTTTTCGACGTAGGCGGAATAGGCAATCGCTTCCAAATCCGCATTGTTCGTCGTCCGCGAGATCTTGGATCCGGCCGTCCCAATGCCGGTGATGTCGGTCAATCGCTCAGCGTGGTATCGCCCGCCGATGATCAGTTTGTGTTCCTGCCCAAACAGTCCGTAGGTGATCTGGTGTTGCGGCACCACGCCGAATACGTTGAACTTGCGCAGAAAGTTCGTGCTGGTCGGCAGGAGCGCTCCGGTCGTTCCGCTCTGGTCCTGAATGTACCAATTGCGTTCGAACACGTTCCCGTAGACGATGAGCTTGCTCGTGTGATGGCTGTCGAACTCATGCATGGCGGTCACGTCGATGCTGCCCCGTTGCCCTTTGAACTCATCGAGTAGTTTGCCTGCCCTGGTTCGATCAGCCGCGAATTGCGCCGGCGTGATCCCGCCAGGCGTTTGCGAGGTTTCGTTGTACCAATCGACATTCGCTACGACGCGGGTGCGGAGGTCCGGATTCATCTCCAAGCGGAAGGTGAAGTCGTCCAATTGCGAAGCACCATGTTCGCGAAACCCATCGGACTGCCGCCGTACGTAGCCCATCTGCGCCCCGAGATTGCCGAAGCGCCCGCCGTAGGTCGTGCTGCTCTGAAACATATTGAAGCTGCCGAACGTGTTGGTCGTAGAAAAGCTCGGCGAAGACGGAATATGCTTCGTGACAAGATTAACCAATCCACCTTGCGTGTTCGGCGAGTAGAGCACGCTCGCCCCACCCTTGATGACCTCGATGTGATCGACCCGTTCGATCGGCACCATGTAGTACATGGCCGGATCGCCGAACAGGGCCGGCTGAACGGGGATCTCGTCCACCAAAACCAGCACATTGCGACTGCGCGTGGGATTGAGGCCACGGATACCGATGTTCGGCCGCAAGCCCTGTCCGTACTCCTCCATGATGGTCACCCCAGGAATGCGCCGCAGCATTTCATCGGCATTCTTAGGCCGCGCGCGCTGCAATTCCTCCCGGGTCACGACATTGACGACGCCGGGGATTTCTTTCACCGCCTCCTGATCAGGCAGGTCGCGCTGCTGCGCCCCTTGCACCACTACCTCGGGCAACTTGACCGCATTGGAGGGCGGCGCCTCGCGGCCCTCCGCTGTGGCCTCGACCGGCGTTGCGGGTGTCGCTTCCGCGTCTTGTGCCAAGACCGTCGCTCCTTGCCCCACTATCGCCACGAGACAACATATCGCGCCCACCACCCGCACAAACCTCAACAACATGATCGCTCCTTTATGTTGCGGACACACAAAAGCCCAAGGCTGCTCACGCAGGCTTGGGCTCTGGACTGACAGTCCGCTGGCCTTGTTCGACTGATCTCGCCTACTGCGATCCGGTTCGCTTCAGAAGGGACAACTTCCCCTGATCGCAGCAAAAGCAATCGTCACAAACCGCCGGCATCGTTTGCACTTGATCACGATCCCCCGCTCATCCCACCGGGCAATCAATTGCCCGCACTGACAGCGTACATCGTCGTGCCGCAAGGAACGTGGCGCAGCCTGCTTCGTCGCCCGAGTCATTGGCGTAGCCCTTTCCGCCGACCGGGCGGATTGGTCGGTCGCGCTTGTCCGCAGCCCCCGGTTCATTACTTGAACACCAACTTCTTCAGATCTCCGACCGGCACCTCCACATCGCCGAAGTCGGACTGGCCCTTGAATCGGCCGGGAATCGCCATCGTGAACTCGCCGGTCTTACCGTCGAGAAGCGTAATAGCCACCGCTGTGGCAGCGCCTTCGGTCGAAGGCTTGACCTCGACGGTTCTAATCGCATCGAACTTGATTTTGATTGTGGCCGTCCCGCGCTTGACCGGCACTTCCTTCAACTCGTGCGGCACAAACGACGTCTCGGTAACCTTCTCTTCCCAGTAGAACAACAGATTTCTGACTTCGGTTTCGATTCCCTTTGCATCGGTGGCCACGGCATGAAAGGATCTTTCCGATTTCGATTCGGCCCACACCGCTCCGGCAGAAAGCAGCAGACCCAATACCCCGATCCCTGATCGCACCATCAACCGGCAGGCCTTAACACCGAATGTCCTGTCCCGTTCTCCCATCATGTGTCTCCTTTGATCGAACACGTGAACGACTTTCCACTCTACCCCGCTAAACGGTAGGCAATTGGCACGAGGATCGTCACCTGATCCCGTCCGAGCGGATGCTTGAGCGGCAGCGGCGATGCTCGCCGCAGTACGGTCAAGGCATCCTGATCCAGCACGCCATGTCCGGAACTTTGCGCAATCTGACAATCCAAGATCTTCCCATCGTGTCGAATCACCGCTTCGACGATGACCTTACCTTCCCAACGGCGAGACCGAGCAATCGAGGGATACCGCTTGAGATCCTCAATCCGTTTCCAAAGCGACTCCGCAAGCCATCCAAAGTCCGCCTTCGCCGGAGCCACCGTTTCAACCCGTCGTTGGGGCACAGGCAAAACCGTCACGGTTTCGGTCGGCGGTTCCGCCGTCGGCACCGGTTGAGTGATCGCTTCTACCGGCTCGAGCACGGGCCGACCCACAATCTGCTGCGCCACCTCATGCGGTAACGCGACGCCCTCCGCTGATACTGCTACTGGCATTGCCTTCGCTTCTACCTCATGGACCTGCTGAACCTCCTGTTGGACAATCGCCTGCGTCACACCGGTCGCCTCGCGCGCTTCCCGCACCATCACCCGCTCTATGGGTTCGCCCATCGGGCGATCCTGAGTGGCGAGTTGCTGAATTGGGTGGCTTGTCTCCACGGGCTCAGCGTGAATGGGCGGCGCAGTCTCAACGGCAACCTCCCGCTCAACGGGAGTCGTCACTGACATCGGCCGCTGTTCGGTCTGCGCAGCCTGTATCGGCTGCACCATCGCCGTCCGCTCCACTACCCGCCGCTCAACGGGTTTCGGAAGGGCGACTGGCACTGGCTTGGACCGCATCGCTTGTTGTGGCGGGACCGTTGGTGGAGGCTGCACCACTGGGATCGAGTCGCTCGGTGAACGGGGCGGAGGAGGCGTGGGCGCCAACACTACATCCCAACGAAAGGGGGCAGGTTCACGCTTTGGCTGGAGATCGACGACACCTTGCAGCGCTAAGGCAAGGGCACCGCTATGCAGCAGGACGGAAATCAGCCAGCCGCTTCGGCGAAAATCCTCCGGCCTTGACCACTCCACTCCCATTCCAACTGGTGTCATACCGGCTCCGTTTCTCAAATCCCGCCTTCGCAATCGAGCGAGAGACAACAAAAAAGCCCAAAGCTGCCGAGAAGGCAACCTTGGGCTCTGATCTCGTGGGACCGTTGGCCTTATGAGTCTGCGCGCTGGGCGAAACGGTGGCTTTGGAGCGCGCTCTTCTTGATTTCAATTCTCAATATCATATAATGGAAAGCTCTGTCAAGGGCCTCTCCGCAGAAGAGATCCCTAACCTCGGGGACATCATATTGCCTAGTGAACGTCGGATGCAGAAGATGCAATGCCGGATCCGCTCAAAAGCTCGCTGCAGGCGGCAACACCGGCATCACCGAAGGAGTCTGGAGTCTACGCCGCCAAATCGCCTTTGGGGTGAACGCTCCATGTAACTGCCGTAGAATATTTCCTCAGTAGGACTCCCCCGCCAATCAAGGAATCGAATGATCCGGAAATTACGCTTCCTTACCAATGAAGCATCGTCGTGCTATGCCATCACCAAACACCGAGCCGGCGAAGGCAACGACACCAACCTGGATCGAGACTGCAATTCAATCATTCTTACCTCGCTTTCCCGAACGAAGTGTCCTATGATACAAACTGAAATCCGGCAACACTCAAGGTTGTACCCCTCGTGTCGCAGACTGAGTCAGCGCGGAGGATCATCATCCTGTCGCCGGTCGACCTGACGACGCTCATTATCACCGGACTGGTCTTCGGGCTCGATATTCTGACCCCGACCGGAGTCGCCGTCGGAGTCCTCTACGTCGCACCTGTTTTTTCTACGCTGCGGTCTACCCGCCCGAACTCTACCATACAACTGTCCAGCCTATGCACGTTGCTCGTCCTCCTCGGGACGTTTCCCTTGCCGACCACCGAAGTCCTGACTCCTTTCGTGATTACGAACCGCCTTCTTGCCTTATTCAGCATTTGGGTGACCGCCCTCCTCGTCAGAAATTATCGTCGCACTGCAGGGGAAATGGCACGGCTGGCGGCTATCGTGACCTCGTCCGATGATGCAATCATCGGCATGTCCCTTGATGGGAGAATCGACACCTGGAACGCCGGGGCTGAGCAGATGTACGGCTATAGCGCCGAGGAGATCAAGAAACAGCCGATTACAGTGTTGCTGCCGGACGACCGAAAAGATGAATTGATTGAGATCCTCGCGCGCATCAGACGCGGCGAACACGTACGGCATTTCGAAACCGTGAGAAAGAATAAGCGCGGTGAACTGCGTCACGTCGCCTTGACGGTCTCTCCAATTATTGACGAACAGGGTACGATCCTCGGCGCCTCGAAAATCTCTCAAGACATTACAGAAGAAAAGGAGGCGCGGGAAGAACGTGCGAGGCTGCTCAACGAGTTGCAGGCCGCTCTCGCCAAGGTGAAACGACTCGAGGGCTTTCTCCCAGTGTGCTCGGCCTGCAAAAAGATTCGGGACGATACCGGTCAGTGGGTCCCATTCGAACGCTACATCACCGAGCATTCCGAAGCGGTATTCTCGCACGGGTACTGCCCAACCTGTTTTGAATCGACGATGCAGCAGCTCAAGCACAAGATCACGTGATCCCGTCTCGAAATTGACACAGCTGTAGCCTGAATTGTGACGCCTGGTCTTGACGGAACCGTCAGGGATTCACAGGGGTTGGAGTGGAATGCGGCCGGTCAAACAGGCCGTTCCCCGCGCCATACAAGGAGTAGGCCAAGATCAAGGTTTGCAACCATTAAAGCACCAGCCCTGGCACCAAGATTGCTTTTCATGTTAGATAGAAAGAAGAGACGCTTCGAAACGACCACCCATCGGGAGCACGTGCAAGAGACCGCTCACGGATCCACAAGGAGGCAGCATGGCATTGAGTCACAGCAACGCTGATCCGACCGGAAACCTGACCGCCGCTTCGAGCACAAGCGACGCCATCCCCCGTAGCCTGACGTACGATGAAAAGAAGGCGGCCGAGGCCGCGTTCCGCGGGGAGCCGTTCAATCCAACCTGGTCGGCCGGTGCACGACGGGTGTATGAAGGTATCGTGCTCGCCAAGGGGGCCCGTGCCTTACAGGCGTTGAGCGAACCAACGTTGGAAGATGAGTGCGTCGCGCCCTGATTGCGAGTGCAGGCGAAGCAGACTAAGGCCCGCCCTGGGCTTTCTGGCGATTGGCACTTCCCTGCAGATCCATATCGAATACCATCGGCCCGTCCGGTTTTTGGGGATCGAATCGAAACGGCATACGGTCCGCCACCAACTTCACAATCGGTACCGCCACGATGACCGGTGCCTTCTCGGTTGGGCTTGAGTGTAGCGCCAGACGCAACGTCTTCGGCCGTTGAGCCGCAGTCAGCTCCGCCAGGTTGTCCCGTCCCACAAATCCCACGACCATCCCGCTGCCATCCGCGAGTTTGTGCACCTCAAACATACCGCTATTCTGCGCCACCCGCTCCAGCCCCAAGTCCGGACTCTGCGTCACCAGCGCCATTCCCAGCATGCGGGCGGAAATGAACCCAAATCGCTCGATCGGAGCCCGCGAAAAAGATCCATTGCCGCTCAGCTCAGAAACCCCGTTTTTTTCCCGCAAGGCTTTCCGGAGTTCTTGCTCGCTGGCCTGACGGTCCACCGTCACCACTGACGGAGCCGCTTTCTGCATCGGCAGCACTTCGGTCTTGCCCCCACCCCGTGCCGCCTCCGCCGAGGGCGCCCACTGACCCCACACCGCCGCTCCAATGATCGCCATCATCAGCCCGACTCGATACAACCGCCGCGTCACGCTTCCCATCGGATCAACCTCTTCCGCTACATGTCTGTCACAAAAATTCCGCCTGCTCATTCTTCGGACCGGCTCCGGCGATTCTATGAGTCGGGACCGCAGAAAATCAAACCACAACCCGCCTGGGCCGGCCACGACCTGCTGAAGAGACTTGCTCCAAGGCGAGCAATCGTCGCTTCCGTTCGATACCCCAGCGGTAGCCGGCCAAACGGCCGTCGCCTCGCACCACCCGGTGGCAAGGAACCAGAATCGCCAAGGGATTGGCGGCGCAGGCCCTCGCCACCGCACGGGCGCCTCCTGGGGAACCAATCGAATCAGCAATCTCTTGGTACGACCTGGTCTGCCCACGCGGAATCCCCTGCAGTGCGCGCCAGACCAATCGTTGAAACGCCGTCGCCTTCACACTCACCGGCGGACGTATGATCGTCTCTCCCGTCAGACTGTCACACACTGCCTGCAGGAATCCTCGCAGCCCAACACGATCACGACACACCACCGCATAGGGATAGTCCTCGCGCAACGACGCCAGCAGCGAATGGTCGTCATCGCCGAGACTGACGGCGACGAGCCCACGCTCCGTCGCCGCCACCAGCACTCGCCCCAATTCGGTCGAGGCCGTCGAATACCGCAGTGTCACGCCGCGGCCACCAGCACGGAACCGCCCCGGCGTCATTCCCGTTTCGGCGCAGAACCGCTCATACACGCGGCTCCCGGAACCAAACCCCACGTCGTAAGTGGCATAGGTCACCGTGTCGCCTGCCTGCAGGAGCCGTTTCAACCGTTCCGTACGCTGGACTGACTGATAGGCCTTCGGAGACAAACCCACCCGCTCGCGGAAGATTCGTTGGAGATGCCAGGGACTCACCCCTGCCTCCCGGGCCAGGCAAGCCAGCGTGACCGGCTCTGTCAGATGCTCATCCAAGTAGCGCCGTGCTTGCGTAACGAGTTCGTCGCTGCGGCTCCCGCCCGGTGCTGCTGGCTGGCAACGCAGGCACGCACGGTAGCCGGACGATTCAGCTTCGTTCGCCGTCGGGAAGAAGGTCACATATGCCCGGGCAGGACGCCGGGATGGGCAGGTGGGACGGCAATAGATTCCCGTGGAGCCGACCGCGTACACGAATCGGCCGTCAAAGCGACGATCGCGATGCAATACGGCTTGCCACGCGCGGTGTGGGCTGATGGTTTGCATTGCGTACTCCCAACGGCAGTCCCATCCTACCCCTGCCGCGAACCTCGTACCATCCGATTCTTGCGGTCAAAGTTGGAGGGACAACATCGGCCACGGCACGCGGTGAGAGGCACCGGCAAGATCAACGATCACCTTCACCTGACAGGGATTTATGCAGTTCCTCCATCAAGTGAAAGGATTCCTGGCCTCATCCCATCTCCTCTTGTGAGACCCAGACCACATTGGCCAAGTCGGGCGAACGGAGGATGAGATGGGATACGCCGACGAGAAGACAGAAACAGGCAAGCTATCGTACTGGCAAGACCCACGCTTGTACCAAATTGCAAGCCTCAGTACCTTGTTAACCTACGGACTGTTCCGGCTCGACTTCGGCCTGTCGACCTGGCAGATCGTCATCACCATCAGCACAGCCTTGCTCACACAGTATGCCGGCACGCGGTTCGCCGGACTGCCCCGCTTTGATCCCAAGAGCGCGCTGATCTCGTCTCTTTCGCTCTGCCTCCTGCTCCGCACCAACGACCCCGTGGCCGCAGTGCTCGCCTCGCTCATTGCGATCGGGAGTAAGTTTCTCTTCCGCTGGCATGACAAACACATCTTTAACCCGACCAACCTCGCACTGACCGTCCTATTGGCCAGCGGCCTCGGCTGGATCTCTCCGGGACAATGGGGGCAGGTCGCGTGGTTCGGCTTCCTCATTGCCTGCTTGGGGAGCCTGGTCGTGACCCGCGCCGCTCGGGCCGACGTGACGATCTCGTTTCTCGGGTTCTACATCGGTCTCCTCATCGCCCGTACTGTCTGGCTCGGCGATCCGCTCACAATCCCGTTGCACCAAATCCAAAGCGGCGCCTTGCTCATCTTTGCCTTCTTCATGATTTCAGACCCGAAGACCACACCTGATTCCCGGGCGGGCCGGATCCTCTACGCACTGTGCGTGGCCCTGGTCGCCCTCTATGTCCAATTCGGATTCTTCCGCCCGAATGGTCCGCTCTGGGGACTGGTCTTCTGTGCACCCCTCGTCCCCGTGATCGACCGCTGGCTTCCTGGCATCCGCTACGCATGGAAGGCCCCTTCAATCGGGCACGTGCCTTCAACTCCGGCTCTCTCCCTTCCAGTGCCACTGTCCATCTCACAACCAAGGAGGATCTCATGACACGTTGGCTGCCCCCCATGCTCACCCTGATGGTTTGGCTGCTTCTTTGGAGCGGCGAGGCCTCAGCCTTTTGCGGGTTCTATGTCGCAAAAGCCGACAGCTCCCTCTTCAACAAGGCATCCGAAGTTGTTATTGCGCGCCATGACAATAAAACCGTCATTACCATGGCCAACGATTTCAAAGGGGATGTGAAGGAGTTCGCGATGGTCGTGCCGGTTCCCACACTCCTCGAAAAGGAACAGATTCACATAGGCGATCCGGCCGTCATGAAACACCTGGCTGACTACTCGGCCCCGCGACTGGTGGAATACTTCGATTCGAATCCTTGTCTTCGCTATGAAATGATGGAGGACCGTGCGCTCGGCGCCGCAAAAAACATGATGCCAGCGGCATCCGCCGCACGTGAACGTGAGAAGGCGCTGGGCGTGACCATCGAGGCGCAATACACGGTCGGGGAATACGACATCCTGATCCTGTCGGCGAAAGAAAGCGCCGGACTGGAAACCTGGCTGACGGAAAATGGATACCGGATCCCCTCCGGAGCTTCCCCCGTACTGCACAGCTACCTGAAACAGGGCATGAAATTCTTTGTCGCCAAGGTTAACCTGGGCGAACAAGCCAAACTCGGCATGACGCATCTTCGACCGCTGCAGATTGCCTTCGAATCACCGAAATTCATGCTGCCAATCAGGCTGGGGACTGTGAATGCCGACGGCGCCCAGGAACTGTTCATCTACATGCTGACGAAGCAAGGCCGGGTGGAGACGACGAACTATCGGACGGTGCGGCTCCCCGAAGCCCAGGAAGTTCCCCTCTACGTGAAGGACAAGTTCGGTGACTTCTACCGCGACCTGTTCACGCAACAGGTCAAACGGGAGCAGGAACGGGGCGTCTTCTTGGAGTATGCCTGGGACATGAATTGGTGCGACCCCTGCGCGGCCAACCCACTCTCGGCAGACGAACTACGTAGCTTGGGTGTCTTCTGGCAGGACGGTCACGGTCGAAGCGGAAAAGGCGCCGTGCCCCAGGGGCAAAACGTTTTCTTGACCCGCCTCCACGTCCGCTACGATGCCACCCACTTTCCCGAGGACTTGCTGTTCCAGGAGACCTCAGACCGCGCCAACTTCCAGGCCCGCTATATCCTTCGTCATCCTTGGGTGGGAACCGACGAATGCGCGGCCGCCACGGCTTATCGGCAACAGTTGCGCGAGCGGTACGAACGCGAGGCTCAAACCTTGGCATCGCTGACCGGCTGGAACATCGAGGAAATCAGGCGCACGATGAAAATCGACACGGCCGCTGCACCGGGCGAGCGAAAATGGTACCAACGGTTATGGTCGAATTGAGGAAACGAACGGCGGAGATGGAGGCCGGGCACACCCGGCCTCCTCATGGACAGGTTCCGTTAGTGGCCCTTGTCACAATCGCCGGTGCGCTTCCCGTCCAGCTTCATCGACATCGCCACTCCCTTCCCAGACTTGGACTTGGCGCTACGCAGGACGGAAAACTCGGTAGCGGAGGCGGTCCCTTCGACGTGGATGTTCGACGCCGGGGTATCGACGTCATACCTGATCTTGCCGCTCTGGGCCGAGAAATTCAGCACCTTGTGTCCCGGAAGCGGCGTATATTTTTTGGCAAATGCATACGTGAACACTCCCTCCGGATCGCCGAGGTGCTCCGGCGTCAGACAACGATCACGCGCCTCGGTACTGCCGCCCGGCAACCCGGACACCTGCACCTCGTAATACCCTGCCGTAAGCGGCAGGGTTTCCCCCGCTGCCGCAGCGGCCCAGAACATGATCGCTCCCAACGTAAACCAAGCCCCGAATCTCATCATTCTCATCCCCTCCTCGAGTGGGAACCGGCATCCGATTCAATACGCCTCTCGCCGACTCAGGCATTTTGATAGTTCCCCGAAGGTCTGTCAACGAAAGCCCTCCGATGATCCTCGTCTGTACGATGCGCAGGACTCCGGCAGCAACATGACAATTTCAGATATTGCGGTATAGTTGAGACATTGCTACGCATCGGACCCGAGGCGCGTCGCAGACCACGGCGCAAAGGACACCATCGATGGATGACCGTAGCCCACAGATTCGCCCCACGCACGAAGACCGGCTTGCCACGCGCTGGACAAAATCCCCCGCCGTGTCACCACAGCAGGAGGCAGAGTCGATTCAGTATTTACAACTGCCCTCGCCGTCGAATCCAGGGCACAACTATATTTTCCCCCTCGCACTCTGTTCCGCAACACCGCGCCCCCGCAAATCCTGACCGCGCGTCTCCCTTCGATACCGGCCTGGCGCCGCGCTACAAAATTACCGGAGTGTGGTATAGTGCGCCGAAATCGAAGGGCCGGACGACCTTGACGGAAGGAGCCTTGAAATGCGCGCGTTGCCTTCTCGCATCACCACATGTCTCAGCACACTCTGTGTCCCACTACTCTTTGCCGCCTGCAGTTTCAAAGCCACCTTCAAAGAAACGACCGATACGACCTCGAATATCACCGGCACCACCTCCGGCCGTACCTGGTGGAATGAAGACGGGATACTGAAGCCGGAACACAAGATCGCTGCCTTTGCCGCCTATAGCCATGAGAACCTTGAAACGGACCTCGCCCGGGGACGCGGAGAATACTTGGCCTCGCTGGAAACCTTACTGGACATGCCGAATCCGGGCCAATTCTCGCCCAACGCCCAGGTCTCCTACGAAACGGGGCGCGCCGCCGGCGACCGCTCGCCCGATCAGTTAGTCCATCGGTTCCGGGAACAGGGCGCCACGCACTGAGACGCATGCACCGACGTCGGATGTCGCCAACAGGCATCGCCGGCCGCATCGGGGGAATGTCATCCCTATGACCACGATCCCTGATGCCGTCGGCCTCCAACGTATTTTCCATCCCACGGACTTTTCCCCAGACAGTCAGGTGGCTTTCGCCCATGCACTCAAGCTGGCACTGCTCCACCGAGCGGAACTCACCATCATGCACGTCGACCCGACGGTGGAGCCGGAGGGCTTCGAAGATTTTCCTCGCGTGCGCCCGACGCTGGAGCGGTGGGGCGTCCTTCCGGCCGGTAGTTCCAAGCGTGACGTCGTGGACCTCGGACTTCAGATCAAGAAAGTTCGAGCGTTGGCGGACAATCCGAAACTCGCCATTCTCGACCATCTGAGTTCACATGCCATGGACCTGATGGTGTTGACGACCCACCAGCATGAGGGAATCACTCGTTGGTCACACCACCCTGTGGCGGAACCGGTTTTGCGGGCAGCCCATGTGCGCACGCTTTTTGTCCCAAATCACGTGCAGGGGTTCGTCTCGCTGGAGGACGGTCACACGTCCTTGAACCGGCTGCTCCTCCCGATCTCCGCCGACATCCCCTCGCAACCGGCGCTCGATATGGCTGAGGCCCTCGTGACCAGCCTGGGTAGCTCCTCCGCTGAGTTTACGTTGGTCCACGCAGGAGCAAAGGATGGGGCGTCCGTGCTGACGCTCCCGGAACGAGCGGGTTGGCACTTCGAGCAATTATTCGGGAAGGGTCATCCGGTGGAGTGGATTCTGGCGGCCGGTGAGGAGTTCGATGTCGACCTGATTGCGATGACGACCAAAGGCCGCGACAGCTTCTTGGATGTTCTCCGCGGCAGCACGACCGAACGGGTTCTGCGCGGGGCCAGATGCCCGCTGCTGGCGATTCCGGTATAGCGGGGCGCGACGTCGGTGGTTCGTGACTCGTATCTCGACGGAAAAGAGAGCCTGGACCGTACGGTTCATGGCACGGGCAGGGAGCGGAATTCGTCATCGCGCTGCAAGCGAGACTGCAAACCCACTCTTGAACAAACTATTAACGACGCTTCACAAGATACGTTGTAGCCGCTGAACGGCTGCCTGGCCTTTCGAATCCTTCCCCAACTCCGTCCTTACGACCTGGCCGTCGCGAACAATCAAGAAATTCGTCGGAATGGCGGGCACACGCGCCCCTGGCAGAATGATCCCGACCAAATTCAGCGGGTCGGCAGCACACAGCTTGATCTCTTGCGAAGCGGTAGTCGAGCCCTGCTTCTTCACCGCGCGCAAGGCTTCGACCGCCTCCGGCAGTGCGTACTGTTCCCCGGTAAATCCTGACACGAATCGACCGCCACGGATTTCCCCCGCCATTTCCAGACGCCGATAGCAGACCAGCAGATCCCGCCAGGCCGACACGAGCGATTCCCGCCCCAACAAATCACGAAACACGACGCCGTACCGGCGCAAGAGTTGCCGGGCGAGATGCTCGCTGGCCGATGATGACTGTGGTGCATTCGGTGGTGCATTGGGACTCATCTGGCTGAGCGCTGACGGCTGATGGCGTTCAGCAGGCCTGAGCAGCGACCATCGCCCGCCGACATGCCGAGGTCGCCGACTTCGATCTCCCTTGTCCGCTCGCCGCCGCTTCGGGTCAATGAGCGCCCGCAGATTGTCGAATCCATCGGCCGTTACCGACCCAGCCGCGACCAACTCCCACAACCCCTCTTCCACCTCGGCGGGCAGGAGCCGCGTCGCATGCAGGACCTCGTCGAAAAAGCTGGCTCCGCGGGACTGCAACATCGTGCGAATCGCTTGAGCCACCGACGACAATCTCGAATCGAGATCGATCCCCTCCACATTCTGCATAGCAAGCCCTCGCCACAGCGAGGCGTTGTCCCTCGTGAAGAGACTGACCGGCGCCACCCGTGTCGGCACGACACGCCGCCCTGCCATGCCCCCCAATTCTTGGAGGAGCTTCGGAGGGGGCGTGAGCCGCCCCCACATCACGGTCCCGCCGAGACAGAGCCGGTCGAGATGGACAGGATCATATTTGGCCACCCGCACGCGCAGCAGATGCGGCTCCCAGGTCGAGGCGGGAGCCTCAAACCCTTCAAGCTGCTTGACCACCTCCAACACTCCGGTATCCCCGTGCAGCCTGGCGCCGGGAGAGACATGTTGCCATTGGAAAAGGAACCGCATGAACTCGGCCGCGGTAACCGGCTCGATTTCCTTGCGGAGCCGGCCGACGGTCAAGCGATGGATTCGCGCCAGAAGTCGGCGATGGCACCACTCCTGAGACGAAAGTCCTGAGGCTTCAGCCGAACCATCCCGTATCCCCCCGCTCCCTTCCGGCGCCTGACGAAAGTGCCCCCGTAAGACTTGCCCCTGGGATTCGAGTCGCAGCATCGCGCCGTTGATATCATCCGGAGACACATGAATCCTTGCAGCCAGCTCGGCGCTTGTCGTCGGGCCGATGCATTCCATCCAGCCTAAGACGATCGCGTCGACCGTCGCCTCATCACCCGTGATGAAGCAGGCCGCAACTCGCTCCCGGTTTTCTGCTGCGATCCAGCCTGAGGCCTCGGAGGACGTCAGACGTGAGACGGGAGGCGATAGGAGATATGCGCGGCCGCTCCGCTCGAGCTCATGGAAATAGTGGATCCAAAGCTGGGCTGACTCGCCGGGCACCCACATCAACGACAACAAGGCATCGTGCGCCTCATCCATGTCGCGGACCACCGGCCACGATTCCTCGACTACCTGGTCGATTGCCGCCTGGTCCAAGGCGCCGAGACTGCCGGCCAGTTCGGCCGGTAAGCTTCGCCGCATCTCAACCGCGCGGGCCCGCCGTTCTTCCAGCGGCGCATCATCGAGGAACGCGTAGGGATTGGCGTTCAAAATCTCATGGCAGAACAGGGACGGGGTCGGCGTATCCACCGCAACACAACGGATCGTGCCCTCGTCGATCGCCCGCAAGACCGTTTCCAATCCCTCGATGTCCATCGCCTCGGTCAAACAGTCTCGGATCGTTTCCTGCACGAGCGGATGGTCGGGAATCTGGCGCACGGTCCGCTCCCCCTGGAAGTTATCTTGGCAGGCGATCGCGTCCGGAAAAACCGTCGACAGTAAATCCTCGGCCCGCATCCGCTGAATCTGCGGCGGCACCTTCTTGCCGCCGGAAAAGCGCAACAGGGCCAACGCTCGCGCCGCGTTCCAGCGCCACCTGGTCATGAACATCGGCGCCTGAAGGACGGCCTGCACCAGAACTTCCCGTATTGTCTTCACATTGAGAAAGGCAAAGACCGTGTCCAGCGGAAAACTGTGACGCTCGCCGAGCGAGAGGACCAACCCTTCGTCGGTTGCCGCCGCTTGCAGTTCGAAATCAAACGTCACGCAGAACCGCTTTCTCAAGGCCAAGCCCCACGCCCGGTTCACCCGGCCGCCAAACGGCGCGTGGATCACCAACTGCATCCCCCCGCTCTCATCGAAAAACCGTTCCGCGACAACCATCTGTTGTGACGGAATAGTCCCAAGGACCATTCGTCCGGACGCAATGTAGAGTACCGCCTGCTCCGCGCCGCGTTGATCTAGTCCACATTCGGCCTTCAACCAGGCTGCGGCGGACGACCGGAGCATCGAAGCCGACTCGGCCCGTTCATCCAACCGGTTCGCAATCTCCACCCGAAGACCGGCCACCTCGGCCGACAGATCGGCCGTTCGCGCAGGCGCCTCCCCCCGCCAGAATGGGATCGTCGGCGGTGCGCCGTGGGCGTCCTCGACACGCATCTTGCCCGTTTCGACGCCGCGAATCCGCCAGGAGGTGTTGCCGAGCAGAATGATGTCTCCAGCCAGGCTCTCTACGGCGAAATCCTCGTCGACGGAACCCACCACCGTGCCATCGGGCTCGGCAATCACGGCATAGTTGGCGGTTTCCGGTATGGCACCACCGGACGTAATAGCGGCCAACCTCGCACCCCGACGGCCTCGAATCCGGCGATTGATCCGGTCATGGTGTAGATACGCATGTCTCCGCCCACGATTGGTTGCGATGCCCTCGGACAACATCGTCAGAATCGCGTCGAACTCGCGTCGAGCCAATTCCCGGTAGGGATCCGCGTGTCGGCAGAGGGTGTACAGCTCATCTTCGTCCCATGACTGGGTGGCAGCGGCGGCAACGATCTGTTGCGCCAGGACATCAAGCGGAGCCGGCGGCACCGAAATCCGATCGAGCAGGCCGGCCCGCATGGCCCGGATCAGCGCGGCACATTCGATCAATTCGTCTCTCGTCGTGGCAAACAGCCGGCCTTTGGGCACAGCGTGAATCCAATGCCCCGCCCGCCCCACTCGCTGCAGGCAGGTAGCGATCGCACGAGGCGATCCGATCTGACACACCAGATCCACGGTGCCCACGTCGATGCCGAGTTCCAACGAGGCCGTCGCTACCACCACGCGGGCCGCGCCGGCTTTCAATCGATCCTCCGCCGAGAGTCTGATCTGTCGGGAGAGGCTGCCGTGATGTGCCGCGACGACTCCATCGCCCAGGTGCTTCAGCCTGTCTTCGAGATAATGCGACACTCGCTCGGCCAGCCGCCTCGTGTTCACGAATACCAGCGTCGATCGATGGGCTTGCACGAGTTCAGCCACACGGTCGTACAGATCGCTCCAAATGGCATTGGTGGCGACCGCGCCAAGCTCATCCTTCGGCACTTCCACCGCGAGATCCATCTTCCGTCGGTGGCCGACATCCACGATGGTCACGCCCGTCCCCTTACCCTCGTGGGTCGCAAAGGAGTCAAAGAGCGGCGCGTCTTGCTGCACGAGCGGCAACGCCCGGTCTCCTGTCAAGAATCGCGCGACGGTCTCGATCGGACGTTGCGTCGCCGAAAGCCCGATGCGCTGGGGCGGAGCACTGGTCAGAGCTTCCAGCCGCTCGAGTGACAGGGCCAGATGTGAGCCCCGCTTGTTCGGTGCCACCGCGTGAATCTCGTCCACAATGACCGTGCGTACGGTGCGAAGCATCCGGCGGCTCTTCTCCGCCGTGAGGAGAATAAAGAGGGACTCAGGCGTGGTGATGAGGATATGGGGCGGGCGCTTGAGCATGTTCTGCCGTTCGAGCATCGGCGTGTCACCGGTTCGAACGACCACCCGGAGTTCCGGCAGCAACAGCCCCGTCGCCATCGCCGCCTGGCCGATCTCCGTGAGCGGCTGCTGGAGATTCTTTTGAACGTCGTTGCTGAGTGCTTTGAGCGGAGAGACGTAGAGTACCTGCGTCTCGTCGCGCAGGTCTCGATCCAGAGCTTGCCGGAAGAGGCTGTCGATACAGGAAAGAAATGCCGCCAGTGTTTTGCCGGATCCGGTCGGCGCGGCGATCAGAACGTGCCCACCGGATTGAATGGCGGGCCAAGCTTTGATCTGAACGTCGGTCGGCACACCGAACCGCCCACGGAACCACTCATCGATGACGGAATGGAACGGGAGGACGGCCATGGGTTGTCATCGTAGCATCCGGCATCAATGGAAACCACCGGTCACGATAGGCGACCTCAAGCCGCGGCGCGAGTCCCCAACTCAACAGGACGACGAGGGCGCAAGGGGCAATGGCTCGACTTGTTGGTCGAGATCGGCCAAGGGCCTCGGGGCCATTCCACCATCCGCTTGCATGAGTACCAAGATCTGGAAATCGCGATCGCCCTCATCGACGCTGTGCACAGCCATGCCCGTCAGTCGAAAGCGTCGGACCGGCAGCAGGGGATCGGCTGCCGGATCGACGTCCACAAGGTCTTCGACCTTGCCCCACCACTGCTCGCGTACGCGCGATCCCAACAGGATCAGCTTGAAGAGAAAACTCTGACGGTCCAGGACATCCCGTCGCTTCAGGCCCGCCACCGCCAACATATCGCCGGCGACTTTATTCGCATATCGCAACTGCATAGCGCTGCTGAACAGCACCACGCCGATGGTCGATGTTTGGGAGTCATTCGCCTCACCCGGCATAATTCCCTCACCACGCGCCGATCGCGACGCTCATCACATTCACGAGTCCTCGTCGTTACATGCCATAGGTCTTGAGAATATCGTAGGAGGTCAAACATTCGTTGCAGTAGCCGCGAGAGAACAGCACCTGGGAGGGTGGGATGACGTGACGCGCGAGGTAGTGGTGGAAATCCACCCATCGAATCATCCCCATGCCGGACGACCCATCGTCTCGCACCCTCCGGCAGAGACCACACATCGGTATGACACGCACCATCCGAATCCTCCTTCGGGTCACTCTTTCCGAGGAGCCAACGTCCGCGTCGAGATGCCTTCCGGACACTGAACCCGCTCGCCTTGCATCACACGGTGCAAGCAATGCACGAGATCCCCCGTCAGATGTTTCACCAAATATCCCGCCGCACCGACCTCGAATGCGGCCGTCGCATAGACAGGATCTTCATGGGACGAGAAAAAGACGACTCTGGTTGTAGGAGTGAGTTCCTGAAGCCGTCGGCCGACCGACAGCCCGTCGAGAAATGAGAGGGAGAAATCGAGCACGACGAGGTCAGGGGTGAGGGACTTAGCCGCCAGCACGAGGGCTTCCCCATCCGTGACCGACGCAACCACCTCAAACTGGCTCTCGAGCAGGATCTCCATAAAGGCCAACATGGCCCGGGACGAATCGCCCAGCAACACACGGGGTCGCATGATTTTCTCTCTCAACTCCCTACGAAGTCGCTGATCGAAAATGGATGGGTATGTTAGGCCCCTGTAGGACTAACCACACGCGTACAAACACGAGGTCTATGCCTGTAAAGATACGAGCATATGGGCTGGTATTTTGTGTGAAACAGGGTCGAAAGAAGGGGAGGACTAGAGCTGACCGGTCAGGCCCTGTGCCATGGCATATTTGACCAATTCGACGGTACTGTGGAGGTTCAACTGCTCCATGATTTGCCCCTTGTGAAACTCGACCGTTCTGGGGGAAATCCTTAATTTTCCGGCAATATCCTTGACGGTATGGCCCTCTGCCAAGAGCTGGAGCACTTCCCGCTGCCTGGTAGTGAGCTCAGGCCCCATTGCCGAAGCACTGTCTCCACCGCGGAGCATTCCCTCGACCACCTCTTTGGTGATCAGGGGGGTGACGTAAAAATTCCCGCTCCGCACGGCACGCATCGCCTGCGCCAGCTCCTCCCCCACACAGCGCTTGAGGAGATAGGCGGACGCCCCGGCCTCAAAGGCTGCCCGAACGTAGGCCGGATCGGCATGCATGGTGATGAACACAATCTTGATCTGGGGGTGCTTGGTCCTGAGGACACGGGCCGCATCGATACCATTGAGCACCGGCATGGAGATGTCCAGTATCACGATGTCGGGCTTGAGTTGCGGGATCGCGTCGAGCAGCGAGCGGCCGTCCCCGACCGTGCCAACGAGCTGGCATTGATCTTCCAGCAATCGCCGAAACCCTTCGACCACCAGGGTATGGTCGTCCGCCAGCAAGACACGAGGCTTGGTCATGGATGCACCTCTCCGATCGGCACATGCACGGAGACGGTGGTGCCCTGCCCCGGCGCCGATTCAATGCGACAATGCCCGTCCAGCGCCAGTAGCCGCTCCCGAATGTTCAAGAGACCCAGGCCGCCTTGCGCGGGTTCGCCTACTTGCGGTTGGAATCCGATTCCGTTGTCCCGCACCACCAGTTCAACTTCCTCTCCGCCTCCGGTCAGTTCGACCTCCACCCGAGAGGCGTCGGCATGCCGCACGATATTGGATAAGCACTCCTGCACGACACGGTAAAGGGCTGTGGCGGTTGATTTGCCCGGCGGCGGATCAAGCGGCTGTCGGACGAAGAGAGTCTTGATCCCCGTTCTCGCCGAAAACTCATCCAGCAACCGTTGCAGCGCCGCTTCCAACCCCAAATCATCGAGGATCGACGGATGATACCGGTACGCCATGTGGCGCACATCGTCTGACAACGCAGCCAATCCCCGTAGCGCGCTGCGGACTTCGCGTTGCACCTCGTCGGGAACCGATCCGTTCCGCCGTTCAACGCCCTGAAGCCCGAGCGTGAGAATGGCCAATCGCTGATTCACATCGTCGTGCAGGTCCCGCGCGATCCGCCGGCGTTCTTCCTCCTGTGCCGTCAGAATTCTGCCGGTGAGGGCATGCAACTGCACTTCGTTGCGCTGAATCGCCAACCGGCTTTCCGCAAGATCCGCCGTCCGTTCGGAAACGCGCTGCTCCAGCCGCTCATTGGCCTCCTTCAAGAGCGCTTCCGTACGCCGACGTTGAAAGACAAATAGCACAGGGACCCAAATGGAAAACAGTCCTAGCAGGTGGTTGCCCCAACCGAACCACGTCGGGAGTCCAGGCAAGGAAGGTCCTAAGACGGTCCCAACCATGTGCAGGATCGAGCAGGCCAACGCGGTCCATGCCGGAAGCGTACGTCGCTCGGAGACGCCGGCCAGCACGACCACCAGACTGTACAGAACCCCGTTGGCTACGCCTAAGGGAAGATGCAGATCCAGGACAAAAAACAAGCAGGCAAGAATTCCGCCGGCAGCAAGAATGAGCTCTTCCCGCCACCGGGGCGCTCCCGCATCCGGTTCGAAAGAAGCCCGTGACGGCCTTCTCTGAAATGAACATACCGGCATAGGGGGATCATCTTAGCATGATCACCTGCAATGGAACTATGTCTGCCGGCTGTCCCACCGACGGCAAATGAGGCCCCTGTTCGGGTAAGATGGACGAATGCGCATACCGCCGATCGTCATCCTCGGGTCAGGCTATACCGGTCGCGTAATTTTCGAACTCCTGGGACGCCGCCACATTCACGTGTGCGCAACCAGCCGTGAACCAGACGTGAAGTTACCCTACGTCCCGGTTGATCGACGACTGCGGTTTGACCTGGCTGTCCCCTCGACCTGGACAGCGATTCCCAAAGAAGCTGGCCTCATTTGGACCTTTCCCGCGACGCCCCCGGAGCAGGTCCAAGCCTTTGCGCACACACATTGTCTCCCCGGACGCCCTCTCGTCGTATTGGGTAGCACCTCGGCCTATGATGCGAACTCCCAGCCGGCCAGCGGGCCGATCCCCTGGCTGGATGAATCGGCGCCAATCGATCACGCGCTTCCCCGCGTACAAGGAGAAGAACATCTCCGGACTCAATATGGAGCCGTGATTCTGCGCGTTGCCGGTATCTATGGGCCCGGGAGAAACCCGCTGGACTGGATCCGCCGAGGCCGTGTCGGCCCAAGCAACAAGCTCGTCAACCTCATCCATGTGGAAGATCTTGCTGAGATTGCCGTTCGCGCACTGGAGCGCGGGAAGAGCGGCGAGACTTACAATGTCAGCGACGGCCAACCTCGCGCCTGGCGTGAAATCTGCGAGGAAGCACGTACGCGATGGGGAGTGGTGCCAAGCGAAGCCCGGGATCGACGGGATCCCGGCAAACGGATCTCGAATAGAAAACTCGCCGGCTCCCTGGGCTACGACCTTCGCCATGCGGACTTATATCGTGCAATCGAGTGCATCGAGCGTCCGGAGAAATCGCAGCCTCGTTCCCCGTCCTGAGAGACTTCACCGGCCCGGCTGGCGGTTCTCACCTTTCCGAGCGAGGACGCAGGACTTCCTGTAACGCATCCGCCACCACCTGATGTCCTGCCGCCGTCCAGTGCGTATCATCCAAGTAATAGGTCAGCCGGCCTTTTACGGATTCCCGACGCAGAGCGGCAGTGAGGTCCACGAATCCGATTTGGGGATCGATCGCACCCACAAGTGACCGCACACGTTCGGGCAAGTCGTTGAGGCCCCAGTGTTTCATGACATCGCCGGTTTCACTGAAATCCGCGACGTCTCGATAGACGCGAAATTTCGCCGGAGCGAATGCCACCACGAAGTCGATATGCCGCTCGCGGCACAGTGCATAGGCCACTTCCAAAACTCGGCGAGTCTCCTGCAGCATCTGCGAATCGGATGACGACACCTCGTCAAGAGGCGTCACAAAGTACATCCGCTGCGTCTGCCCCTGCTCATCTCGAACCTTGCCGAACTGCTGCTGAATCCGGCTGTGCGGCACACAAGTTCGCGGCGCAACGATCGCGGCAAGAAGGTTCCGCATGAACGACCGGTCCCAGAGCACGTCAAATTGGGTACGGGCCTCCACCATCCTTCGACGCTCGGGATACAACCGCATCTCGGCCAGATCGTTTCCCTCGAAGAACACCCACACGATCGTGTTCGGTTTCAGATCGAGCGCGTAGCGCCTGAGTACGGCCAATTCCTGGTAGGGGTTGTATCCAAGTTGGCCCAAATTCGCGACGCTCCGGTTCAACTGCCGCCCAAGTCGGTTCGTGAATAATTCCGCGTCCGCCGCCATCGGAGCCTCGACGTTGGAATCCCCGATCACCGCTAAATCAGCCTGCTTGAGATCGGGGGAGTTGCGAAATCCGTGGGCGTCATATTGCACATCGAAGCTGGTGCCGGATTCTCGATCCACGCATAAGGCCTCCCCGATGTTTCCGCGGGCCAAGGTCCCCGCCACCCGAGAAAAGGGCTTACGGACCCATATGAGTTCGCGGTCCTGCACATACCCAGGTTTCGTCCAGAGCTCAACGGTCGCTGAAGGCAGAAGCACTCTATAGTCCACCCATCCCACAGCAGCGGGAATTTCCAGGCAACCCAGACCGACGAGCACGGCGGCTGTCATCAACGTGAACCGTTGACGGATTTCCGCACGCGGGAGATCAGACAGAAACGCATAGGCGCCCCAGAGCAAGAGGTACACCGCGATGAGATCGTCAAACAGGTGCCGCAAATTCGTAACGCCGGTCGACCACAACAAGGCCAAGGCCACCGCAAACACAGTCACCGTCACCTGAACCGATCGATCCTTCAACATCCGCACGCCGGCTCCCGTCATGGACTCAGTCCGCAGCTGGATCGGTTCCCCGCGCCGAGGCGGAGATTCTCTCCCTACCTGTCGCCACAGCGTTCGCCTCGACAAGCATCACCTCCCATCGTCATTCAACCTAGCATCTTACTGGACGCATGTACAGCATAGCTGGACACATGCTTCGCGCGACCTCCCCGGCACCCCGAATCTTCATCTTCGGCCAAGACGCATACCGCCTGTGTGCGGCGGTTGCGGACGGGCGCGAAACATGATAGATCTGCACCCCGATTCACGCCCTGGAGTCCTGGCTTTCTACGATGGCTGCACGTTCATCCGCACGCGCCTCCAACCGAGGCGCAGCGACGCCGATTAAGGAAACCCACGTCGGCGATATTCTTCGCCGGTTCCGAAAGTCCCGACACTTGTCTGTCCGCACGCTGGCCGACAAGTGCGGGTTCTCCCCCAGCTTCATTTCACAGGTGGAACTGCGTCAGGCATCCCCTTCGATTGCCTCCACCGAGAAAATCGCCTCTGCCCTCGGCATGACGCTGGGCGAGTTCTTCCATGCCCTCGCCCCATCCTCCCCCTCCGTCATTCGCGCCGACGCCAGGCCCGTCGTCCAGAGTGAGTGGTCGCGCGCCAAGATCGAAACTCTGGGACCCGTCGGTGAGGACAGCCAGCTGGAGCCGATGGTGATTACGATTCAACCCGGAGGGCGAAGTGGGCATAAACCCTACACGAGAGCCGGAGAGCAGTTAGCCGTGATTTTGCAGGGGAGCGTTGAACTGACGCTGGGAGAGGAAATCCATCAATTAAAGCGTGGAGATGCTGCCTGCATTCCGGCTAGACATCAGCACTGCTGGCGAAACGGGAGCCGGAAACCGTCTCAAATCCTGATCGTCACGGTCCGCCGACGCGCATAAGGCCGTCGGTATCGGCTCTCTCCCTTCACGCCCGCAACAGCGCCATCACGCTGAGACAGACCAGCAGATTATTGATCGCATGGCCGATCATGCCAGGCCAAAGGCTTCCCGTCCGCTCATAGGCCCAGGCCCACACAATCCCGCTCCAAAAGACACTGAAAAAACCGATGATTCCGTACCCATGCGCGATCGCAAAAATCGCCGCGCTCGTCGCCGCCGCCGGTCCCCACTGAAACCGGCGCCGCAACACGCCGAACAGCAAGCCTCGGAACGCCAATTCCTCGAACAGAGGCGCGAACACCACATATTCCATCAAGCTGATGACCAGCACCGAGGGCGGCGCCCATACAAGATCCGCATCGAACCACTCGGTCCAGTGACTGGAGAGTTTGAGAGGCTCGGCAATCCGACCCATGACCCATTCTCCCAATAGTCCCGCCGCGACCACAGCCAGGACAGCCAGTAGCAGCCTGCCCAGATGATGGGGCTCGATGCGCAGGCCAAATCCGCCCCCGAACGATTGTCCTTGAGGCCTAAGCAGGTGGTAATAGGCCAGCGCGAGCAGCGGCAGGTTCGACAGCGGCACCACCAACACGCGCACCGAGGAGTAATCGGCGGAAGCGAAAAGAAACGCCATCGTCAGCAAAGCCCCGATCGCTCCGCCGCGCAACAGCACCGCGACGCCCAGACTGCCGGCCCAGAGAGGCGGTAGTTCCGAGGCAGCCACGCGAATCATATCGGTTCGCCCCCGGCGCGCAAACCACAGCACCAGCACGGTACCGCCCAGCACCATCAAGCAGATCTCCGCCACGGCGAATGCGCGCGACCGCCACAACAGCGCCCCGGTTCTGGCATTGGCCGAATCCTGCAGCGTCGCCAGCAGCGCACGGTCACCGGACACCTCCGCGAGATGGGTCGCCAGCCGCCCATAAAACCATCCCGTGATAGGTTGTTCCGCCAGCTCCGCCTGAAGGTCCAGCGCTTCGTCCGGAGACAGATGCCCACGCAAATACCCCGAGGCGATCAGGTCCGCGTATAAGGGGTACGGCTCGCCCAGGTGTTCCCACTGCGGCACCTTTCGACGCAGATCGTCGAGTCGCCCATCCTCGCCCTCGAGAATGGCCAGGTGCAAATCGGCCATGGGATCCGCCGACTCCTCCACCAATTCCTGATACCACTCGATTGCCTGCGTCCGTTCGTTGACGTCGCTGCCCATCGTCATTTCGTAGAGGTACCGTTCCCAGGGCGGCAGTGTCTTGAACCCCTCCTCAGTGTCCATAAGGCGGCCGACCATGTGGTCGAGCGCCCGGCCCGCATCGGCCACGCGGCCGAGCCGCGGCACCTCGAACGCAAGCCACACGACCACCCCGATCGAGGCGAGCAACACCACCGCCGACAGCAACGTGATCAGCCGAGAAAACTTGGGATTGTAGTAGACGGGAGGAGGCGGCGCGCCGACGCACTCGGGCGTCGGAGAGGTCGAAGCAGTATGTTGCGACAGCTGGTCGTCGAACTCCACAGATTCCTCGTGCGAGCGGAGTATACCACCGCATCCGCTCAGCGCGAAGCCGAACCCGCCAACCGCCCAGGGTCCCGCCGTACGGATTGCCTCATAGCTGAACCCATCCGGTTTTCGCTATACTGGCGGCGCAGGTGCCCGGAACCGCGACTGGACAACGGTTGCTACCACCGGCGATTGCGGCTTACATTCACGACGACGTATGGCTCCAACAAAGACCTTCAGCGATTTTGCTCCGCCTCAACGTCTGCTCCTGGGCCCAGGGCCTAGCCAGGTGCATGATCGGGTTCTGAGGGCATTGGCTCAGCCGCTCTTGGGACATTTGGATCCGGTCTTCCTCGAGTTGATGAACGAAATCCAGAGCTTGCTCCGCTTCGTCTTTCGAACGCAAAACCCCTTCACGATTGCAGTGTCGGGCACCGGTTCCGCAGGCATGGAAGCGGCGGTCGTCAATTTCATCGAGCCTGGAGACCGAACCGTCGTCGGGGTGAACGGCGTATTCGGAATGAGGCTCGCCTCCACGATCGAACGCTGCGGCGGTCAAGCCATACGCGTTGAAGCCTCCTGGGGCGAACCCATCCCCATCGAGGCTATCGAATCCGCCTTGGCTCAATCGGCACCTGTAAAGGCTGTTGCCTTGGTCCATGCCGAAACCTCCACCGGCGCATGGCAGCCGCTGGAGGAGATAGGCTCCCTCTGCCGACGATACGACGCACTCCTGATCGTCGATGCCGTGACCTCGCTCGGCGGCGTACCGGTCGAAGTCGACCAATGGGGGATCGACGCCTGTTACAGTGGCACGCAGAAATGTTTGAGCTGTCCGCCAGGACTAGCCCCCCTGACCATCAGCCCCCGAGGCATGGAGGCCATTGCTCGGCGACGAACCCCCTGCGTCAGCTGGTACTTCGATGCGACGTTGGTGGCCGACTATTGGGCGGAAGGGAAGCGCGCCTACCACCACACGGCGCCCATCTCGATGTTGTATGGCTTGCGGGAGGCGCTCCGCCTAGTGCAGGAAGAGGGCCTTGCAACGCGCCATGTTCGGCACCAACTGAACAGTCGCTCGCTGCTGGCCGGTTTGGAAGCCTTGGGTCTGATGCCGTTGCCTCCGCCCGGTCTCCGCTTACCGATGCTCAATTGCGTAACCTTGCCGGCGGGGGTCGAGGACAAACTGGTTCGGGCACAACTCTTACACGATCACGGCATTGAAATCGGAGGAGGACTAGGGCCTCTTCAAGGCAAAGTGTGGCGCATTGGGTTGATGGGGGAATCCTCCCAGCAAGCCCACGTCTTGACGTTGTTGAACGCGCTCGAAGAGATCTTCGCTCAACACAGCTGGCTGACGAACCCCGGAAGCGCCGTTCAGGCTGCGGTCGAGGCCTATGAGGCAGCCGAGTTGTCGACAAGGAGGTCCGGATGAATCGAAGCGGGTTATGGATCATCAGCGCGGCGGTCGCCGGATTTATCGCCACAGTTACCTACTGGGTGATTGCCCTAGCGGTAGCGGAATCCCGCAAGGAGGATCGGGTTTCCCCTGAGCGCGTGACCGGGTTCATCCAGGCGCTCATCGACGCCAATCGAGCCAACTACACGCAGAACGTGGTTGAAAAGCTTCACAACCAGGGGGTGGTTGAAGCCGTCGAGCATTGGAAGGAAGAAAAGGGCTTGCCGTTGCCGGCTCAATTCCTCTTGGAATCCGGCCGCCTCGTGGCGCAGAAGGACCTCAAATTCAGCTTCCGCCTGGCCAGCCTTACCCCGATCTATGTGTGGAACGGCCCCAACAGCGAGTTCGAACGTCGTGGGCTGGAAGCCGTTTCCAAGGCCCCCGAGAAACCTTTCACGGGATTTTTCCAGCAAGGCGGGGTCCGGTACTTCCAGGGAATCTATGCAGATCGAGCCGTTGCGGAGACTTGCGTCTCTTGCCACAACTCCCATGCCAACAGCCCACGCCGGGATTACAAACTCAACGACGTGATGGGCGGACTCATCATCACTATCCCCATTTCGGAGACCGGCACATGACGATTGCGATTCAACACCTGAGAATTTTGACCGGCCTCGGAAACACGGTGGAACGCGCAACACTCTTAGTCGACGGAGAACGGATCACCGGGATGGGATCTGACCGTACGGTTCGAATCCCCCGTGGCAGCACCAAGATCGATGGCCGCGGTCTGACCGTCCTTCCCGGCTACATTGACTGCCACGTACACCTCTGCCTCGGCGCAGAGGCCGACGTCGTGGCGGCGAGCGAGCAAGAATCATCCGCCCTAAGCCTGGTGAAAGCGACGGAACTGGCGCGCCGCACCCTGGAAGCCGGCTTCACGACCGTGCGGGACGTGGGGTTTCGAGATCACGGAATTTTTACGCTCAAACGGGCCATTGAGCAGGGCCTGGCGGCAGGGCCCCGCATCGTCGCAGCCGGGCTGGCGATCTGCATGCCGGGCGGCCATGCCCGATTCATCGGCCGCGAAGCGGACGGAGTGGAAGCGGTCCGGGCCGCCGTGCAAGCGCAACTCGATGCCGGCGCCGAAGTCATTAAGCTGATCGCTTCCGGCGGCGTCCTGACTCCCGGCACCTCTCCCGACCAAGCACAAATGACGGTGGAGGAACTCACAGCCGCCGTACAAGTAGCCGACGCCCACGGGCGACATGTTGCCGCCCATGCCCACGGGTCGAGCGGGATGAAAAATGCCGTCCGTGCCGGGGTCCATTCCATCGAGCACGGTACGTTGCTGGATGAGGAAGCAGGGAGCTTGATGGCGGAACGCGGCGTGTACATGGTACCGACCTTGTCGGCCCTGGCGACCACCGCAGCCTGTCCGGCCGGATGCGGCATTCCCGATAGTGCGCGGGACAAGGCTCGGAGCATGGTGAAACAGCATCAAAAAAGCTTCCGGTCTGCACGGCGCCGAGGCGTGCCCATCGCATTCGGCACGGATGCGGGAACCCCGTTCAATCATCACGGAGAAAATGCTCAGGAGTTTGAGCGGATGGTGGCCTTCGGCATGTCGCCGATGGAGGCGATCATCGCCGGCACGTCGGCTGCCGCCCGCTTACTGCGGCTGGACCAGGAAATCGGATCGATCGCCGTGAGGAAACAAGCGGACTTGGTGTTTATCGAGGGAAACCCTTTGAAGAAAATCGAACTGCTCCGCCGGAAGGACAAACTGGTCGGCGTCATGCAGCGGGGACGGTTCGTGGCTGGTCCCCTGTCTAAGACGTGAGATGTAAGATGTGAGCTGCAAGGCAAGAGAAGGAATGTCTTCGTCTTCCGTGTGACGGTTGCCGACTACCGTCTTTCATACAACAGCTCCAGCGCGGTCAGGAAACCGGTGATCCGCCCCTTCCGGAACGCGTCCTCCAGTCGTCCGCGAAGCGACCGGACACCGCCCTCGTCCCCCCGTTTGGCCACGCCCTGTGAGATCATCATCTGCAGGGCCACCTCCACCAGCCGTTGCTTGCGCGCATCCATCTCGGCCGTCAGAAACTCGTCCATGACCTCTGCCGCGCGTTCTTCAATGACGGATTCCTTGAACGAATCGTAGCCCTGTTCCGCCACGGTCCGCTCCCGGACGATCTTGAGTTCCGCTTTGACCCGAGATAGGTCCTTCATGAGGATCGCGAAGATCTCCTTGCGTCCTTCATCGGCCAACTTCTTCTCCATTTCATGGAGGATGAAGGATGGATCAGCCGACTCGCCGCGCGGCTCGTCCCCCCAGTGGAGACGGTCGTACGTGCGCCGACGATCGGGATCGCCGATGACTTCATAGGCCGAGTTGATCTCCCGGATCTTCTCTTCCGCCTGCGTGTTGCCAGGATTGCGGTCCGGATGGTGCTGGAAAACGAGCTTGCGATAGGCCTTCTTGATGTCCTCGTCGGAGGCCTCGCGCGAGACTCCCAGGACACGGTAATAGTCGAGACGCGGCATATGGAGGCAGACTATAGCATGCAGGCTCTGCCTCGTTCATCAGCCCTAAGGCGTATCTCGTGAAGCGTCATTTGTCTCGCGTTTACGACTGGCGCGAAGGTCCGAGGCAGTTGGCACAGCACCGTATTGCTCGCAGTGCTTGCAGTGAGTCTTTTTCGGCTTTGCCATTGGCCGTTCGCTATATGCTGTGTCCCCTCTAGTGAAATACGCTTCACCCTGTTCCGATCTGATCCCATCGGCTTGACAGTGCCGCGTCGCCCCCGTAGCCTTGCGCGGTCCGAATTCCAGCGTAAAGGAGGTTGCAGTGTCGTGGACGAAGGGAATTACTCGGTATCAATGGCTCGTCTTGTTCGTGGCCTGGCTCGGCTGGGTCTTCGACGCGATGGACGCCACCATCTACGCCATCGTCCTGCATCCGGCTCTGCATGATCTCCTCCATAACGGGTCCGGAGACGGCGCCGCGTCGGCCGAGCAGATCGGCTGGTATGGCGGCATTATCTTCTCGATCTTTCTCATCGGTTGGGCCATCGGCGGGATCTGCTTCGGGTTGATTGCAGATCGCTTCGGCCGAACGAAGACCCTGATTGCCACCATCCTCATCTATGCGCTGTTCACCGGCATGGCCGCTCTGTCCCAGGATTGGTGGCACCTGGCGATCTATCGATTCCTGACCGCGTTGGGGATCGGTGGTGAGTGGGCGGCCGGCGCGGCAATCGTCGCGGAAACCTGGCCCGAGGATCGTCGGGCCAAGGCGGCCGGGGTACTGCAGTCGGCTTGGGCGGCCGGCTTTTTCCTTGCCGCGTCGTTCAATCTGCTCTTGAAAGACTACGGATGGCGCACGCTGTTTCTCGTGGGCATCGTGCCGGCCTTCGTCGCCCTCCTGGTCCGTTGGTGGGTGAAGGAGCCGGAGCGGTGGGTTCAGGCGCACGACCGTGAATCAGGTTCGACCGCCGGCAGCCTCACACATTTGCAGGAACTTTTCGGACCGACATTGAGCCGTAACACCTGGGTTGGCTCGATCCTGGCCTTCGTCGCGGTGTTCGGGCTCTGGGGCGCCACGAATTGGACACCGACCCTCGTGCGGGCGATGCCGGAAATCAAAGGCCTGGACCCGGCCTCCGCCACCGTCTCGGTGAGCCATGCGATCATGATGCTGAACGTCGGGGCGCTGCTGGGCTATCTCAGCTTCGGTCCGCTGGCGGATCGAGTGGGGCGGCGAGTCATGTTCGGCATCATGTGTCTCGGAAGTCTCGTGATGCTCCCCGTCGTCTACCTGTTCTCGTCCAATTATCGCGATGTGCTTTGGTTGTTGCCGATGCTCGGCTTCTTCAACAACGGCATCTTCAGCGGCTTTCCCATTTACCTGCCCGAACTGTATCCGACACGTCTTCGAGCCACCGGTGCGGGCTTTTGCTTCAACGCCGGCCGTGTCCTGGCCTCCGCCGCCCCCTTCATCACCGGCTGGCTGGTGACCGCGCTCGGATCCTTCAACAAGGCGGCAAGCACGATCGCGCTGATCTATATCGTCGGTCTGGTGGCATTGCCGTTCGCTCAGGAAACCAAGGGGAAGCCGCTACCGGAGTAAGGAGAGGCCTGCGACAATGCTGGGACCACGCGGTTCATACCCTACCCCTCGCATTCTGTCCCTCGGGGACCAGGCCCTGACCGTCGAGTTCGGCGATCGTATCGACCTCGCGGTGAATGACCAGGTGCTCGCGTATGCGGCGGCACTTGAACGCTTGCGACTATCGGGCATCGAGGAGATCGTGCCCACCTACCGTTCCATCACGATCTATTTCGATCCATTGACCCTCAGCTCGAATGAATTGACAGCTCACCTCGCTGAACTATTTGCCCAGCCGTCGCAGCGGGCGAAGCGCAAAGGCGCAAGCCACACGATTCCCGTCCTCTACGGTGGTGCTGCAGGACCGGACCTTCAAGACGTCGCCACCCATGCCGACCTGACTCCCGAGCAAGTGGTGGATCTGCACACGTCCGTGCAATACCGCGTATACATGTTGGGCTTCAGTCCAGGATTTCCCTATCTTGGGACTGTGGCCGAGCCGTTGATCATGCCCCGGCTTTCGACACCGCGCAAGCACGTCCCGGCGGGATCGATCGGTCTAGCCGGCGCGCAAACCGGGATCTATCCCCAGGATAGCCCCGGTGGATGGCGGATCATCGGACGCACGCCGCTCGAGCTCTTCAGCGTCACAAGGAAGAAACCGTTCCTGTTGCAACCGGGCGACCGGGTGAAATTCGTCCCGATCGATGTAGCTGAGTTTGACAACCTTACCAGGGACCTTCAGTGAGCAGCTCCCCTCGCCTCGACGTGAATTGCGACCTCGGTGAAGCGGAGACACCGAGCGGGATTTCCCAGGACCTGCGACTGCTACCCTTCGTCACTTCAGTCAATATCGCCTGCGGCGGACATGCAGGTACCGCGGAGAGCATGCGGCGACTCGTTGCAGCAGCGATCGAGCGAGGCCTCGCCATCGGCGCCCATCCAGGGTTCCCCGATCGAGCGACAGGCGGAAGACAGGAGCAGCCGTGGACTGCCGAGTGGATCAAGAATGAACTGGGGAGCCAGATCAACAGACTGCAGACAATCGCACGGGAACTCGGCGCTAGGCTGACTCATGTTAAACCGCACGGAGCGCTCTACAATATGGCGGCTCGGGACCTCAGACTGGCCGACGCTATCGCTTCCACCGTCCAGGCGTTCGATCGGTCATTGATTCTCGTCGGGTTGGCCGGTTCCGAGCTCCTGGTCGCGGGGCAGAATGCCCTACTCAGGGTGGCGGCCGAAGGCTTCGCCGATCGCGCCTATTACTCCAATGGGCATCTCATCCCTCGCTCCCAGCCCGATGCGCTTGTAACCGACGAGGCCCTCGTCGTCGCGAGGGCCCTGACGCTGGCCCTCGAACATTCGGTAATCGCCGGCGACGGCACGAGCCTGCGACTTCATGTGGACACACTCTGTTTGCATGGCGATACAGCGGGAGCGCTACGCCTAGCCAAAGCCGTGTACGACGCCCTCCAGAACGCAGGCGTCATCGTGAGACGGATCGATCGTGGCAACTGAATACGCAACGATCCATATACTCCGCCCCGGACTGTCCACGACAGTCCAGGATCTGGGGCGCCATGGGTTCCGCCGTTATGGTGTTTCTGTAAGCGGGGCGATGGATCGATGGGCGCTGACGGTGGGCAATCGCTTGCTCGGCAATCACGATGGCGCAGCCGGATTGGAAATAACGCTTCAGGGTCCAGAGTTACTGTTCGACAAGAGGAGCTGGATCGCGATTACCGGCGGCGACCTGAGCCCAAGTTGCCGAGGACAGGCACTGCCGATGTGGACGGTGGTCGAGTTGCCGGCCGGCGCTCGTGTGGAATTCGGGGCGCGGCGGAAGGGAGCCCGAGCCTATCTCACCGTGGCCGGAGGAATCGAAGGTCCGCGGATTCTTGGAAGCCACTCGACCCATACACGAAGCCGCCTCGGAGGGATGCAGGGGCGCTCGCTGAAGAAATGGGATCAACTGGCGATCGGCGCACCGCCAAACCGGATACCTCCACCCGCCGGACGGGCACTTTCGCTTTCGCACAGACCGGACTATTCCTCCACCCCCACCCTCAGAGTTTTGTCCGGCCCACAGCTCGACTATTTCACGAAGGATTCGCTGGCCACCTTGGTCGAAAGCGGTTATCGCATCACATCGGAATCGGATCGAATGGGGTATCGGCTCGCCGGCCCAATACTCCAATTCAAAGGACAAGCGGACATCGTCTCTGACGCCGTGGTCTGCGGCGCAATTCAGGTCCCGCCGGACGGGCAACCCATTCTTCTGATGGCGGACTGTCAAACGACGGGGGGATACGCGAAACCCGCGGTCGTCATCTCCGTCGATCTACCCAAGGCAGGCCAGTTACTACCGGGAGACTCCGTCGGCTTTCGATGGGTTTCCGCGGAGGAGGCATCCTCACTGCTTCGGACGACGCGGGCGGAACTTGATCGTCTGCTCCCACCTGCAAGCCCGGAGTAGGGGAACGCCCCTTAAGTGGGAGGCAGGGTTATCGCGTGAGTCCTTGACAAGCGCTGGAAGCGATCTATGCTTAAACCATGGATACACCACTGACTCCTCGAGAACTCACCTACGACGAGAAAAAGGCGGCAGAAGCCGCTTTTACCGGTCGCCCGTTCAATCCTAAATGGTCCGACGCGGCTCGCACGGTCTACGAGGGCATCCTCACTGCCATGGGCAAAGATGCTCGCGACATCGTGATTTTGGAAGAACTCGAGCCGGCCAATCCGTTGGCGTAACAGTCGACGTCACGTTTCAGCCGGGAGGCGACTCCCGGAGGTCGGAACGTCTGACCCGCTTGCCATGCTTTGCGGGGGCCTGCTCAAGCGGGACAGGCTCGGCCACATCCTTACCCCGAAAGCAGCATCGCTGTCGCTGCGCTCCCAACCCCACTCATCTTTGCCGGAACGAAACTATAGACTACTCCGCGGATTTGGCATGCGTGAGGCGCGAGACCAAGGCTCGCTCGTCGGCTTCCGTGTGAACCTCGCCATCGAGCCTTGCCTCAGTGAGACGGGCCAGAATCGTCCGGAACAGCGGACCAGGCTTGAGGCCGATCAATTGCAGGGCCTTCCCAGTCAAGGCGGGCTTGGTGTGCTGGTAGGTCGTGAGGTAGGCAGACACACGGCGCTTGGCCGACTCCGACTTGGCGCTTGCGAGGACGAAGACCAGGGTCTCATGCGGCAACCCCGACAGCAGCCGCACCACTTCCGAAGGACGAACGGTTCCACGGGCATGCAAACGGCGGGCGATGGAGCCCGGAAGACACCTTGCGGCCCGCAGCATGGAGCGTTCTTTCTCGGAGAACGGGAACCGCTTGAGTAGTTCCTGTAGGGCTCGGTCCGGCAGAACCTGGAGCAGCGCCATTACATATACCAGCCACGCTTCCATCGGGCGATCCAAGTAAGACAGCCGATACCAGTCCAAAGCTTCTTCAACGGCCATGAGGAGCCGTTCCAAGCGGGCTGACCAATTCAACCTGGGATGGATGAACGGCAAAAGGTCCAATTCCGCCATCCGCCGAACCGCGCCTGCCGGCGCGCGCTCGGAGAAGAGTAGCCGCAACTCGTCGAGCAACCGATGGCCGGAGAGACGATGAAACAATTCCATCTTCACCGCCCCACGGATGAGCGCCAACGTTTCCTTGCTCAAGTGGAAACCGAACCGCAACTCGAACCGGATGGCTCGAAAAACCCGGGTGGGATCTTCCACGAAGCTCAGACTGTGCAGGACGCGGATCGTTCGTTCTTTTAAGTCCCGCTGTCCGCCATAGAAGTCGATCAACTCCCCGAATGACCCGGGATTGATTCGCACCGCCAACGTATTGATGGTGAAATCCCGGCGGTACAAATCCTTCTTGATCGAACTCTGTTCCACGGTAGGCAATGCGGTCGGATATTCATAGAACTCCGTCCTCGCAGTCGCGACGTCGAGTTTGAACCCGTCAGGCAGCACAACCACGGCGGTGCCGAACCGCTCGTGAGCCTTCACTCGACCTCCCGTTTCCTTGCCCAGCGCCCTCGCGAACGCAATGCCATCCCCTTCAACCACCAAGTCCAGATCCAGGTTGTCGATTCCAAGCAAAAGATCCCGAACTACTCCTCCCACGACGTAGGCGGCACAATCCCGGCGTTCGGCCAATTCGCCGGCTCGCCGGAGCAAATGGATGAGGGGCTGTGGAAGCCGTTCGGCCAGGATGCCGCGGATGTCACGCTTTCGCATCGGCCCGCCCTGCGAACCAGAGGCTGGAAGGCCGGCTTGCCCCCGCGCAGCGGACAACACATCGTCGTGCAACGTGCGCAAGAGGTCTGTGCGGGTGATCACGCCGATGACCTTGTTGCCGGACAACACCGGTACAAAGCGTTGATTGCGTTCGATCATTCGAGATTCGACCTCATGAAATGCGGTATCCGGCGAAGCGCTGTACTGGTCACTCTGTACAAAATCGGCGATTGCGGCCTGCCCGAGCTGGTGAAACAGCGCCTTTTGCACCGTCTCACGAGACACGGTGCCCAAGAATCGTTCGTTTGGGTCGAGCACCGGCAGCACGTTGACGCTTGCCGTGGTCATCATCCGCTCTGTCTCGGCCACGGTCGCCTGCGCCCCAATCACCTTGACCGGCTTCGTCATGACATCTTTCGCCAACAACGTCGGCCGATACCGTTCCGTCAACAACGACCGCAGCCGTTCGCGGACTTCAACAAGCGTCTTGCCCTTGACGCTCGCGGCGGCGGCGACCGCATGCCCACCCCCACCAAATTCCCGCGCAATCCAGCCCACATCGATGTCCGGTCTTCGGCTGCGACCAATGATCTCCACCTTGTCGTCTAACGCCATGGCGACGATGACGGCGTCCAGGCCCTGCATTTCAGCCACCCGCTGCACGGCCTCGGCCAAGTCCCCCGGATACTTGTCGTATGTGCTGCTCGCCAGCAGGATCTTGCGCCCTTCGAGGTAATAGGTTTCGGCACTTCCCAGCAGATCATCGAGCAGCGCGATTAGTTCCGAATCCAACGGATGTTTGATGATCTCGCTGACCAGGTTCAGATCCGCCCCGGTCCGGACCAGCCAAGCCGCCGCCTCAAGGTCAAGCGGTGTGGTGGAGGCAAACGCAAAGGAGCCGGTTTCTTCATAAAGCCCCAAGGCAAGCACCGTCGCCTCGTCCGGAGTCAAGGTTATGTTTCGACTCCGCAGCAAGCCCGCGAGGATAGTAGTCGTCGCCCCGACCTCTTGCACTTCACAGTCGAGTTCGCCTATGCGGCTGACACGGCCTTTTTCAATGCCGGCTCCGTCGACGTGATGGTGATCGTAGATCTGCACGGCCACATCCGGATTGTCCCACAGCACTTTAAACGGTCCGATGCGCTCCGGCTCCTGCACATCCACGAGGACCAATCGACGGATCTGATCGAGCGGCACGTCTTTCAGACGGCGTATTCCGACGTCGTGGGTGGAGAGGAACCGTCGCACCGACTCCTGGGCGCCGCCGGGAAATACCAACAGCGCCCCGGGATACAATTTCGCCGCCGCAACCATAGAGGCAAGCCCGTCGAAGTCGGCATTGAGGTGGGTCGTAATGAGGTCCACGGGCCCATTGTAGCAGGAGGGGCCGAGCAATTCAGGTGGCACATTGACGAAGGGCCACACAGGAAAGCAGCATGGCGGACGGGCGGCGAGTCTGCTGCCCTCGCGGTTCTAAGATGTACGCCATCCGCTGATTGATAAGCGGGACAATCGAAAGACAGCCGCCTCGAGTCCGAGACCAAAACAACAGCGCCCGCAACGATTGTTGCGGGCGCCGCCTACTATCGGATGCGCACCAAGCCGCCGAAGCAGGAATACCTGACAGCTACTGGCGGTCGTGCTTTTGCTTGGCGATGTGCCGCGACGTGCGATTCTGCGCCGCACCGATGCGGGCACGTTCCTTCTTGGTCACCACGCCGTCGGATTTCGCCTTATCCTCCATCTTATTGATGTGTTCTTCCTGCTTGTTCAGACGATTGGTCTCGCGTTGGTTCAGTTCACCGCTGGCAATACCCTGATCGATTCGCCGTTCCTGGTTGGCTTGACGCTGATCGATGCCCGGTGTGTTGGCCTGAGCGAACGCCATGGATCCCACAAAGACCGACGCAACCCCCATTACACAGATAACCTGTCTCATAGCTCCTCCTTTGAGAGTGGGTACCCCGATCCGACACCCGTTACAACGTACTAGTGGCCGATGCGGTTGACAATGAAATTACGGATTCGACTTCAGGGAAGAAGCCACAGAAGCCCCAACACCCTGCATTCATCCGAAATGTGTCGGTTGACCGCCTCCGCCGATTCCGTTATCACCGAAGTGCCGCGGATGATACGTGAGTCCACTCATCATGGGGCCTATCTGTACTGGGCATATTTGAACAGTCCCTGCCGTTTTTTTCCTGGCAACCTTCCCCTCCCCCTCCAACAACTGGAAGCAATCGACAAAAGGCTGTGAGATCCCACATTTTTCCGCACGATCCCCCCGGCATATGCCTTGCTGAGATTTCCCTAAGACCGCTTCCACTCACGTCTTCAAGGAGGAGTACATGAGACAGATTGCCAAGACTCAGGTGATGGCTGCCACGGCGGCACTAATGGCCCTGACTATGATCGCAGCCCCGGCCTTCGCCAAGGAAAAATCCAAGAAGTCGACCCAGATGTCGGCCAAATCCGCTGCCGCTGCAGCTCAACAGATGGGATCGGTCCCCGAAACGATTCCTGCTCCGAAGCCAGGGCAACATGACTCGCGGCCCGGTCCAGCCTGGAAAACGGTCGGCGGAACGGTGAAGGGCATCCAGGGCGACGTCTATACCGTCGAAGACTATGACGGGCAGGAAATGAAGATGTACGTGGGGCAGGGAACCAAACACCTTCGCGGCAACAAGAAGGTGGGAGACACCATCCGGGCTGAAATCACGCACGGTGGCTTCGCGAACTCCGTTCAGTAACCCATTCACTCCGCGAACCCACATCAACCCGCCGGTGTCCTTGGATGGGCTGACCCTGCACGGGTGAGCCCATCCACAGCTCCTCGGGCCGTTTACTTCGGCGTCGCGCCGGCCTTCACAAAAACGATATCGCCATAGTAGGCGGTTGCCTGCTCTCCCGTATTATCCGTGTCCGTCATGATGGCGACACCGCTGATCATCGGTGGTTCGCCGCCGAACGCCTGCCGGTAGTCCTCGTAGACGTTCCGCTCCTGCTCTACCCATGCTCCCACATGCTGGGATCCGCTCTGCACGACGACCATTTTGGCAAAATCGGTGAAGGCGTTATCGATGATGGTCCCGACCGGCGCGCGGCTCTCCCAAACGTAGTTCAATGCAGCGATGGGAATGTCTCCGAAGAGTGCGCGGCCCGCTTGATACTTGAGCTTCCGACCAAAGCTGACACGGTCGGGCTCATACAGAAAGGTGATGTACAGGCGCGCGGGATAGTCATCGCCGTCCTTTCTCGTCATGTCGCTTTTCTGCAGCACATTCTCGACCCGCCAACGCCATCGGACGATGGGGTATTCTTTCGGATCGATCGTCACCGCCTTCGTGAGTCCGGAAGCCGAAGCCTGACTCGTGGCCTTTACAATGGTCTGCCCCTGCTCGCGCACCACGACATAGTGTGTATGTTTGGGGATCTTCTTGAACGTCAGCGGCGTCCACCCCTCGGGGGCGGCTTCTCCCGGTACAGCGGCTGAGAATGTTGCCACCGGTATGCTTTCAGGGCCCTGTGCCGAGCCGGATGATGCCGGCGGGACAAGGGCGCTGACCGTGCACAAGGCTATGGCCATCGCCGACCGCATCAACGCCTCATCCAGGCAAATACCTTCATCAACCAGGCTTTGGTTCCGGGGCTGAAGTGCGCCTTTCGCCAGAGATTTACGACCTTCTTATTGACTTCAGCCTGCGTGGGATAGGGATGGATGGTCGAGGCCAAGGTCTTCACGCTGGCCCCCGATTTCATGAGAACAGACCACTCGCTGATCAAATCTCCCGCATGAAGCGCCACGACCGTCGCGCCGAGCAGTTTGCCCGTGCCCTTCTGGACGTGAATCCGCGCGAACCCCTCCTCGGATCCGTCAAGAATGGCACGGTCTACTTCATCTAACTTATAGGTGTAGGTCTCAACCTCGATGCCCTGCTTGCGCGCATCAGCCTCGTACAACCCCACATGCGCCACCTCCGGTTCCGTAAACGTGCACCAGGGCATGACCAACGATTTCGTACTCGCGTAGCCCAGCCCCAATGGATGGGGAAACAGTGCGTTCTGGATCACGATTTGCGCCATCGCGTCCGCCGCATGGGTAAATTTATAGCGGGAGCACACGTCGCCGGCAGCAAAGATCTCGGGGTTACTGGTCTGGAGCCTTTCATTGACGGTGACGCCCGACTTGTCATGGACGACTCCGACCGCCTCGAGCCCCAACCCCTCGACATTCGGCATCCTTCCGGCTCCGACGAGAATCTCGTCGACCGTTATATCATAGCGGTGGTCGTGCGAATGGACCGTCAGACGCTTTCCTCCCTCAACCTTCGACACCTGCAGATCTTGTCCGCAACAACGCAGTGTCACCCCATCTCGCAGCATCGCCTGTTGCACAATCGCCGCCGCATCCCGGTCCTCGTTCGGCATGATCCCATGGGCTGCCTCGATCAGAGAGACCTGGCTGCCGAACCGTGCGAAGGCCTGCGCAAGCTCACATCCGATCGGACCGGCACCGATGACTCCGATACGCTCCGGGAGCGCGGTGAGACCAAAAACCGTTTCGTTCGTGAGATATCCGGTGTCTTGGAGGCCGGGAATCGCCGGCTCGGACGGGCGAGCCCCCGTACAGATAACCGCCTTGACATAGTCGAGCGTACGGTGACCTGCCGCCCCCTCCACCGTGACGCGATTTCCCGCAGCAAAGCGCGCGGCCCCGATATAGACATCCACTCCGAGCGACTGGTACCGGTGAGCGGAATCGACATGGCTGATCCGTGCGCGCAATTTGCGCATTCGCGCCATGGCAATCCCGAAATCATACGTGACGCCGGCCGGAATCCCCAGCCCGAACTCAGCGGCCCGGCGCAGATCCGACCACGCGCGAGAAGCCCGTATCAATCCCTTGGACGGCACACAGCCGACGTTGAGACAATCCCCTCCCATCAAATGCCGCTCAACAAGCGCAACTCTGGCCCCCACCCCTGCGGCAATCACGGCCGTCACCAGGCCCGCGGTGCCGGCCCCGATCACGACCAGATTGTACCGGCCGGCCGGGGTGGGATTCTCCCAGTCTGAAGGATGAACGTTGTGCAGCAATGTCCGGTTGTATTCGTCATCCGGCAACATGGTGGGCTGATCAGACACACGGAACCTCTCTGGCTTCTGGAGAAATGGAACCGCACTTATAGAACTCGGCACCCCACACGCGGGACCGGATCATGCAGTTTTGCCCATGTACTTCTTGTACAGAACAGGCATCAGAGTCAGCAGGCCCAACAGCGTAAAGGCCAATAACACATTGGGAGAGGCGATTTCCTTGATCGAGTTGATGGTTCCGAGCTGGCGGCCCGCATAGGCGAAAATGAAACTCCCAGGGATGATCCCGAGCGCGGTCGCGAGCATGTAGGTCCCGACATTCACGCGGGTGAGGCCGGAGACCATATTCACCAGAAAAAACGGGAACAGCGGAATCAGGCGCAGCGTCATCAAGTAACTGAAGGCATTCTTGGCAAATCCATCTTGAATCGGCCCCAGCCTGTGCCCGAACTTCCGTTCGACCCAATCCCTCAGCAGATAGCGCGATGACAGAAAGGCCAGTGTCGCGCCGGTTGTGGCCCCAAGATTGACGTAGAGTGTGCCGAGCAGGCTCCCGAACAGAAAACCTCCCGCGAGCGTCATGATCGTGCCGCCGGGCAACGATAACCCCACCACAGTGCAATAGACCAGCACGAAGAGGCCTACGGCCGCGCCATAGTGTTCTTGGGTAAATGCGAGGAGTCGATCTCGATTGGCTTTCAAGACATCGAGGGAGAGCAAGTGCCCAAGATCGAAATAGAAAAAGGCGGCAATACCCAAGGCTAGGCTGAGCCCAAGAAGAACCCGGCCCGAGCCGGCGTTCCTACTCGAGCCGGATGGTTCAATCGACGTCGTCATCGCCACTTGAGTGGATATCATGGTGTCTTGCCTCCCTGGTGTCAATCCTTCAAGGACGTCACGGCCATTTCCCTACAAGCTCAGTCGTCCTGAGAGAGAGGATCTTACCGGCATAGTCCCTGTGGCGGAGGAGATCTCCGGCAGTGTCTGCCAGGAAGACGAGGAAATGAATGGGAGTGAACGGCGGAACGGAGACCGAATAGTCAGTGCGCAGGCACGCGAGTCACCGCAACCCGCTTGCGCGGAGGCGGTTGTTTCACGGCACGAGGCAATTGGACCTGCGAGGGCTCCTTCGGCAACTCGACGACCGAGGAGAAGGTGTGGCTACGCAGGAGCACAGGGTCACCCTGGTGCAGGCGTTCGACCAGCATATCGACTCCTCGCAGCCCAATATCACCCTTAACGCTCATATCGATCCGCCCCATGGCTCGTTCCATCGGATCGACCACGCCATCTCGATTACGATCAAGGTCACGTTGCGCACGAGAAGGCACGTGAGGGGCGACCTCATCCAGGATTGAAACTTCAGTATCGATTGAGGGCAGCGCGCAACGGGCTGGCAGCACGGCATGTCGATCCTGAATTGGCGCCACATCCGACTTTGCCCTTCCCATTTCAGTCCGATTGCCCAAGACAACCGATCCAGCCGTCGTACAGTTCGTACTCGGCTTCACCGCTACATTTGCCTTTGTCTTCTTCACCGACGATTTTGAAGCACCACCCCGATCACAGACGTCTTGATGCTGCGCAAGTAGACTGCCCGATTTCGAGCTAGTTGCTTTGCCGTTACCCTGCCGTCTTTCTATGCTCTCCACCGGCGCTGAGAACGCAGGGATATCACATACGGAGGAGACGACCAAGATGGAAAGGATCAGGGAATCGGGGAGTTTCATATAGCAGTGATGGGTTTTCTTCAAGTGTAGCAGGCCCTTGCGAGCCCCGCCCCCCGCACCCCATCTCACTGCCGTGGTTCGCTGGAATTTACTGGCGCACAGGCTCAAGAACTCACCCCCGCCCACCGAAAGATCTATTGTCGGTAGAAAATCGGGGGCTTTATGGTGACCACACACGCGCTCATCGAACTCGTTGAACCGACCATGTCGACCAAGCCGACTCCCATCCCCCGCCGTGCTGATGCCGACAGCAGAACCGGTCTCCATGTCTGGATGCGTGCATGTCCTCAATGTCGAGCTCCACTCACAAAAGAAACTCCAGAAGATTCATGGGCTTGCGGTTGCGGGTGGCAAAACTCATGAAGTGGTAGAATTCTCCTAGAGGGAGGTGAGACAATGGTCCCTCTTACGATGCACGATATGAAAGGCGGATTTTTCCTCATTGCCAGTTTTGTCCTGTTGGCGACTATTTGCGCCATCGCAGCATTGGGCACGTTGATGCGCCCGGAGCGGTGGTGCGAACGGGAGACTAGGCTCCACGTCTAGCCTTCGCAGTCACCTCGGGTAGCGCAGGGGTAGGCACACAATCCCCCTGCCGTGTCGGTGTGTGATCTCCGTACTCCATTCCTCCAACGCCGTTTCCTCAAAGTTCTCTCTTACACAGCCGGTGGGACCCATCATCCCTCCCAGTTGAAGTTCCCGCTCCGTCCACGGCCACAAACGTGCCTACGTACTGAAACTAGGTCCATTCGCCGGCTGCTGTGTAGAGGCCAAAAACCAATCGTCGATGCCCCATCGAACCTGCAAACCTCTTCGCGCTTGGCTTAGAAAAGAGTGAGTATTCCGTCAGCCGCACTTTTTCTAACGAAAGAGGCTCTTGATGAACAGACCTACCGTGCGCCGCCAATTGAAACAGTGGAAGAAAGTATCGCCGTCCGCCGCACCGAAAAAACCCCTCGCGATCAGCATCCGACTGCGACAACCGACCCCACGCGAAGTCCAGGTGGTCCGCCTGATCTGGGCCGGACTGAAGAACCGTCAAATCGGAGAACGCCTCAATATCAGCGTGCGGACGGTTGAAGCCCACCGCTCATCGGTGATGCTGAAGCTAGGCGTTTCCAACACCGCACAATTGCTTCGCGCCGCTATCCAACAACGGCTCGTATAGCAGCATACGAATCTGCACGGGACATCCCTTTCGGTTCTTATCCCCTTCTACGGCCACGGAGCCTTGCCCCCACTGTTCCGTGTGCACATCCAAACAGCCTTGTAAGATACAGGGCTCTTGCCCTACCCTGTACAAGGAGGCTGGACATGGATCAAAACGACCGATTGACCAAGGCAAAGGAAAACTGGGCTAAAGCCCGTCGGGGTGGGGAAGAACGAGAAGTCTTTTACGAAGGAGATGACCGGCTCCCGCCCGGACAACACCTCGTTGAAACCTGGCCTGTGCTGGATTTGGGGTTCAAACCAGAGATCTCGCTCTCCGAATGGACGCTAGCCATCAAGGGATTCGTCCAAACTCCCGTAACCTGGACGTGGAATGATTTTCAGGCGCAACCGCAATTCAGAGACATCTCTGATTTTCACTGCGTCACATCTTGGAGTCGCTACGACAACGAATGGGAAGGCGTAAGCTTCAAGCAACTGATCGCCGTCGCCCAGCCACTGTCCCTCGCCAAGTACGTGCTGTTTAAATCATACGACGACTACACGACAAACCTCCCCATGGAAGCCTGTGACGACGACGACGTGCTGCTCGCCCACAAATGGAACGGCCAGCCGCTCACCAAGGAACACGGAGGCCCGGTTCGCGTCATCGTCCCCAAACGCTATGCCTGGAAGGGCGCGAAATGGGTCAAGGAGATCACATTTTCGGATCGCGACGAAAAAGGCTTCTGGGAAGTCCGCGGCTATTCCAACACAGCCTTCCCCTGGAAGAATGATCGGTACGGCTGATGACTGACTTGTCGGCTGCGACGCCCTGATACCCGCGTGAACGCGAACTGCATTCAGCGCATCCACCTCTGGCCGGTCGACATTCCGATCACGGATCCGTTCGTCGTGGCGACCGGTTCACGCGTCACTGCACAAAATGTCTTTGTCCGCGTCACCTTGGTGGACGGTACGACCGGCTACGGCGAAGCCGCCCCATTCCCCGAAGTCGGCGGCGAGGACCGCGCGTCCTGCCTCGCAGCGGCCACAAGGCTTGCCCGTTCACTTATCGGACGATCGGCCTCAGACTATGAACAAATTGCGGCAGACCTACAGCAAACGGCGCTTTCCCATCCCGCTGCTCGTTGCGGACTGGAAACAGCCATCCTCGACGCCCAGTGCCGCTCGCAACATATTCCCTTCTGGGCCCTCTGGGGATCGGCCGAGGTGCGTGCGCACGGCACCGACATCACCATTCCGATTTGCGATGCCGAAAAGACGATCCAACTCGCCAAAGGTTGGTATGCGAGAGGCTTTCGGCTCTTCAAAATGAAAGTCGGACTCGATGTGGACGAAGACATCCGCCGGCTGGAGCTTGTGCATCAGGCTCTACCTGGGATCGCGTTCATCGGGGACGGAAACCAGGGGTTTTCCCGCGAAGAATGTCTGGCGTTTGCGCGGGGAGTGGCGGGATTCGGCGGACGGCTGGTGCTGCTGGAGCAGCCGTTGGTCAGGGAGGATCTCGACGGACTTCATGCGATTCGCCACCTCACCGGCATTCCCGTCGCCGCCGACGAATCGGTCCGCTCCCTTGAGGATGCTCGTCGGGTAGTTGAGTCCTCCGCCGCCGACTATATCAACATCAAAATCATGAAGACCGGGGTCATCGAAGCGTTCCATATTGCGAAGCTCACCCTCGAAGCCGGCCTCCGCTTGATGGTCGGCGGGATGGTCGAAACCCGAGTGGCGATGGGATGCTCCTTCAGTCTAGTACTGGGGCTTGGACATTTCGATGTTCTGGATCTCGATACTCCGCTATTGCTTGCCGATGATCCCGTGACCGGTGGCTATCGGTATGATGGCCCGCACCTGCAACCCTGGCGTGAACCGGGTCTCGACATGACGATCCTTCCGCCTCCCGACGCCATCATCGTCAGCTAATCCCTGCCGAGATTCGCCCCACAGGGCAACCCTCACAGACGCCATCGCGGCTGCCCATGACCTGCAAATTTCCTGAAATCTTTTGCCGTTTCCGGCCTTTTCTGAAAAATTAGCCTCAAGGCACGCTGCTGACCCCGACCGATGAGCTCGCGAAAGCGGTCGCATTGCACTTTCATAGCAAGGAGCGCCCCATGAATCCGAACATGCTTCGCCCCCTCCCCCAGACCGTTCTTCCTCGGCCTCGGCAGTCCCCCCGCCTGGCTTGGATTGCCGGGACCATCCTGCTTCCTATGGTGGGATGCGTCTCCACCAACACCTATGAGGCGGCTAGGCAACAGGCAAAAGAACGATACGGTGAACTGGCGAGGACGCAGGCGGACATTCAAGGACTGGAGAGACAACGGGACGCACTCCACAGCACCAACCGGCAAGACGAGCAGTCGCTGTCCAATCTGCAGAACGAGCTCAAGAACATCCAAGCGGCATACGCGAAGATTCAAAAGACCAATCGGGACAAACTCGCGGCATTGCAACAGAACATTGCGGCCCTGCGCGCCCGTCATCAAGCGATGCTGAAAGAAATTAGCGACACGAAGCGGCAGGAGAACAAGCTCAAGTCCGTTACCAACACTTATGAAAAGGTGATGGGGAAGACGTTGGACGGCCCGGAAACCCAGGCGGAACCGATCAGTGGGGCCGCTCCTGAGCAGAAACTCGTGGCCGTCGTCACGCCGCAGTCAAACCCGGCCGAGGCACCGCAGGCTCCTGCATCCTCAGCCGCAGCGTCCCGTCCCGATCTGATTGCGCCACCTGCGGCCCCAGTGCCTGCACCGGCCTCCGCTCCAGCTCCGGCAACCTCCTCCGCGCCTGCAACCCAAGCCCCTGAGGTCGCCAAGGCTGCCCCCCCGGCGCCAAGGCCGACGGCGCAACCTGTTGCCCAGCCTGCGCCGCAGGACGAATCCTGGCTCTCGTCTCTAACCGCCTGGTTCTCCTCACTCCTCGATTGGATCTGGGCATAGACCGATCCCTCCGGGGGCAGGCCCAGCGATTGGGAAGCCCCCGGGTGCTTCAAGCTTACAGCTTCGGCGGATCCGGTTCCTCGCAGCGCTTGCAGTTGAGCACCATCCCCAGCCTCGTCCGGCGTCCTTCCTCGGTCAACACCCACAGGCGCGTAGTCAGCGGCGGTTGATGCCGCACATGTTGCCCGTGGCCGCAGGCCAGATCCGCGACCCAGTGTCCTTCTTCGTCCTGATGGTAGCCGACTATCTTCTGTTGCATCCCTTCCCCCTAATCACGGCACGGCGTACATTCACGTAAACCCTCACCGCCATCCGCCCTACTCTTGCGTTTATGCTACACTCCCGGCGGCGGAATCGTATCACGGCAGACAGGAGGAACGAATGACGACGGCAGAGTTTCGCATTGGAATAGTCGGGGTCGGCCGGATGGGGGCCAACATGGCCCGCCGATTGAAAGATCGAGGCTATACGGTAGTGGCCGTGCAGGATGCCGACGCACGGCGCGCGCAGGAACTGGCCAAGGAGCTGAACTGCGACGCCTCTGCCACGCCCGCCCGTCTCGCAGGACTCTCGAACACCGTACTCACCGTCATATCCGACGACACCGCCATGCGCCACATTTTCTCCGCCAGCGGACCCGATAGCCTCTTGCAGCACGCCAAGGATCGCCTGTTCATCAATTGCGCAACCCTGTCACCCGGTATCCATCAAGAAATCCAGACGCTGGTCGAGCAGCGTGGAGGCACGACGCTGGAAGCCTGCATGGCCAGCAGTATCCCGCAAGCCCGTCAAGGCACTCTGTACCTCATGTGCGGCGGCCGACGCGAGGTCTTCGATCGTGCCCGTGCGTTGTTGGAGGATTTGAGTGCGCACCTGCGCTACATCGGACCGGCCGGCACCGCGGCCAACGTCAAAGCCTTGGTCAACATGGTGATGAATGCCAACACGGCCGCCCTCGCAGAGGGGTTGGGATTGGGCGCCGCGCTCGGGCTCGACCTGACCATGCTCCGGGAAGTCTTCGCCCAAACCGGCGCGAACTCCCGCGTGCTCGAAACGGACGGCGAGGACATGCAGCGGCGCGCCCACGATTGCTACTTTTCAGCCTCGCATGCAGCGAAAGACTCAGGCATCGCCCTCGCGCTGGCGGAACAGGTCGGGCTCACCCTTCCGGTTGCGCAAGCGACCTATGCGCAGTACAGCCGGCTGGTGGAGGAAGGCAAGGGGGAGTTGGACAAGTCCGCCATCGCCGAGCTGACATTCAAAGACAGGCTGGCCGGGTAAGCCTCGCGACGCCGCCCGGGAGAAGCGGCGGTTTCGTTGACAGAACGGGCCAGTCCCGCTAGGCTTTCATGGACTACGCAGTCCTGCTGAGGACGATCCTCCACAGTGCCGCGCAGGAAGAGGGAGGGGATTCTGACTCACTCCGGCTTGGGCTTTGTCATTCGGCTGTGCTTCGTCCTCTGCGGCCTTGTGGCCCTTCCCCAGTCGGGCCGGGCCGCCGAACAAACGCCCCACACGCCGTCGGCCCCAGGCCCCTCCCTCCTCTACATCTCGGACTATTTTTCCTTCGTCGGCACCGATGCCCAGGGGCATGTGTCGTTCATCCTCGACAATAATCGGGGAAAGGACGGCGCAAAATATCAGGCCGAGCACCTCGTACTCCTGCATGACGAACAGCAAGGCTGGGTGGAACTGGCGGGCAACGGGTCCTATCCCAACCTTCACCACGACACCGCCCGCATTCCGGATTCCCCGAATTTCCGGTTCGAGGGCACTCCGGAATCTGGCATCACGATCAGCAGTTCATCGAACAATTTGGTTCTAAAGATCGGAAGCCTGACCCGCCATACCCAAAACCAGCACAACGGCGGAGAAACCTGGATGAGCGCCGGACCGGCCGAACTCACGTGGCGCGGGCGCACGATTCCCGGCCGGGTCATCTACGAATATGTGATGATGCCGAACTTCAACCGCCTGACCAAGACCTACTGGGGCATGTGGAAAGGCTTCCAGGGGCTGTACCTGTCTGCGGCAAACCCGACCGATCTGTACCTGCATAGCCACCAGAGCGACCGTCTCGCGCTGCTGGTCAGTAAGCTGATGGGATTTACCGTCAACGGGGACGTCCCCGAATCGATGCAGGACATCCGCATCGAAGTGCTCGACGAGGACTTCGCGCCCGGCATGTACCGCTGGCCGAAACAATGGCGCATTTCCTGGATGAGCAGCGCCGGACCAGGCACCATGAACATCAGCCTGTCCTTTCGGAAGACCCTCAGCAGTTGGTTCATCGGCGGCTTTTCGATGGGCATCGTCACAGGGGAGATTACCGCGGGAGAACGGACAGTTCCGGTTTATGGACTTGCCGAACTGATCATGTAATCCAACAAGAGTCCCCATGCACAGCACTGCACCAGACCAGCTTCATCGAGCCTTCACCCAAGCCTTCAATAGCGGAGACTTGGACGCTGTGATGCGCCTGTATGAACCGGAGGCAGCGCTGGTCCCACAACCGGGTCAGATCACAATCGGTGCCGCCGCGAACCGGCAAGCGCTGGAGCAGTTCATGGCCCTCAAGGGCCGGATGACGATCTCAACCGTCTATGTCGTCCAGACAGAGGACCTTGCTCTCCTGCGAGGCGACTGGCACCTCACCGCCAAGGCGGCTGACGGGCAGCCCATTGAAATGCGCGGGCAGAATATCGAAGTGGCTCGCCGGCAAGCCGATGGCCGTTGGCTCTTCGTGATCGACCATCCCTTCGGCGCCGGCTGACCCGAGCTCCTCAAGAGCATTTTGCTCGGCTTGTTGTCATATTTAGTACTAGTGCTAGAATCACCTAGTACTAATGACGATTCCAAGCGGAACGGACATCTCGGATTTTCTTCACGGCGCCGACGGGTTGGGCTGGCTACTCCTTGTGGTAGCGCTCGGTTACGGCGGGTATCGGCTTCAACGAACCCTTCGAGTACCACAGATCCGGCCAGACAGGGTCAGCCCACCATCGCACGCTCCGAAGCCAGACCGCGCGACCATCCTAGGCCTCTATTGTTGTGGCGCCTTCCTGGTGTCTTCCGCTATCCCCTGCTGGCGCCTCATGGCAAGGGACGAGAGCGCCCCCTTCTTCAACCAGATTGGTCTTACGATCGTTGCACTCGGCGCCGCGACCATTGCAGCCGCGATACTCTTAGGCGCACGCAATAGAGCTCGCTAGCGTGCGGTCTCGTACCTCTTCGGATGGCCCCACGGCAATAGACGGGTCCGCCGACATCGGCAGTTAGAGTTTTTCAAACGGCAGTTCCTGCCGCTCCGCCTTGGGAAAGAACCGCCAGCGTTTCTGCGCATCGGCATCGAATGCCCCAAGATACTGCCCCTGTCGGTCCCAGGCTTGGAACTCGATCAGCCGAATCAAACAGGTCCCCGGTTCGATCACTCGGACATCATATTGCCCAACGATGCCGATCCGCCCAGAGGACTGACGATAGACGTTGCGCCGGCCTGCGTACCCTGTGTCGGGAAACAATTCGGCCGTGGCCGTGCAGCCCCCGAGTTGCTCGACGCGCAACGTCAGGTTGTGACGAGAAAGAAAGGGGTGGGTCGCCACCCTCGTAATGCGAACCAGAAGCCCTTCAGGAGCCAGCGTGAACTCGGCCGGTTCCGGCCGATCGCTGTTGCAGCCGCTCAGCGATAGAACGAGCAGCAGCGTAGACAGCACCGATCCGAATTGACGGCTCACTTGCCCGTCGGCACCTTGGGTGCAGCTCCGATCGCATCGAGTCCAGCCTCGGCACAGGCATCGTCTAGATGAGCGCCTGGGGCGCCCCCGACCCCGATCCCTCCGACCACTTCCCCACCGATTTCGATGGGCAGACCGCCGCCGACCATGAGGATCTGTTCGTTCATGTCGCGGAGCGCCTGAAGCGTCGGGGTTTTGGAGATCATATCGGCGAGTTCGCTGGTGGGACGGCGCAAACTGGTTGCGGTATAGGCTTTCTTCCGGCTGCTGTCGATGGTATGGGGACCGGCGCCATCGGCCCTGGTCATGCTCCGCAACAGACCCGAGCGATCCACCACCGAAGCGCTCACTCGATACCCGTCTCTTTTACAATGCTCGATCGCCGCCTGTACGGCCTTGGCCGCCAGTGCCGACGGCAAAACCGATTCCTTCGGCAGATCTTCCGTCGCCCCTGCCAGTCCTGGACTCACCGCCACCGCACACAGAAAGGCCACAGCCATACCGACAGTCTTCATGAAATTTTCACCTCTATCGTGACTCGCGCAATAGGCCGGCATCATGATTCTCTCCTTGTGGTTCTCGGGCGACGATCGGCCCGCGATTTCATTGGAGGGTACGGCGGCACCGGAGTGCTGTCAAGAGCGGGAGCTGGCGAGGTCAGCGGTACAATGCAAAGCGGGCCATGGGTGAGAGGGCAGCCCGGCGCGGTGCATCGATCAGGCTATAGCGCGTGGAATCCAGACCGGCGTTGGAGGTGTAGACGCCTATGAGTACGACACGAGGCTTGGTATGCGACCGACCTCCACGATGCAGCCCGCCGGTATCCGCCAGCACGACCGTACCAGCTTCGCCGATGCAAGATAGGACCGGAATCGATCGCGCTTTCACCTGCGCGGCGAGCGCTGCCGGTTCTGGATAGCAACCGGTGGGGGGAACAGCGGGAAACAGAGTGCCGAACGCCCCGCCCGGTTGCGAGCCCCGCAGGTAGGTCAGTGGTCCCATCGTCTCGTCGATCGCTTCAAGGTAAAGAAAAACCTTGAGCACATGCTTGTCCTCGTGGTCCCGATGCCAATACTCGGCGCTGATCGCTGGCTCGCCGTCCCGGACCGCGAAGTTGTGCCAAACGTCGACGTAGTTCAACCGGGGTTGCACACCAAAGTAGGCGCTCGCAATCGCCAACATCCGTTCGTGGAGAAAAAACTCGCCGAAGCTCGCCGGAATCGGCTGCCGGCGCGCGCGATGGCCGATCGCCCGCACGACGTACCACTTTCGATCGAGGCTATGGCTTCGACGCTGGATTCGTGCCTGCACTTCCGGCACGGCCAGGAGCCGTCCGGCGTCGGCCCGCAAGTCGTCGAATAGCTCGGCTCGTCCGAGCAGTCCCGCAATCGAGGTTTGGTAGAGCCCGTCTTTTCGCAAGGAACGCACTGCGTGGAAGGCCGGTAGGTCAAGCCGCTGGCGATGGGCCGCATACAGACGGCGAGATCGACGGTTGATCGCCTGATAAACGGGAGCCAGCCAACGAAGCCGATACAGCCAGCGACCCACAATCGAAAGCGGCCAGACGTGGACGAGGAGCGCACGAATGACATGCTTGGGCCGTTTGCCCCGAAGCTTGGCTCGCCATCCGCCTTGGCTCCCATCCCACCCCTGGTGGTCGTCCAGCATCCCCGTTCGTCACTCCGCACGTCTGCTCGCCGCAGTCGGCCGCGAGACCTCGCGCACATGGTGATACCACAAGCAAGAACAACGACCAATCCTGGTCGGCACTATAGGCTGTCGTGTTTAGGACGAAGGAAGAAGCGGTCAGAAATTCGAGATGGGATGCAATTCCGGATTGTCCGATCCGGGCCGCCGCAATTCTTGGATCCAAACCCTGGCCTGCTCGACGTAGAAGGTATATTCCATCTCGGGGTAGCTGGCCACCACCGAGTGAAGCAGCTGCTCGGCTTCTCGACCACGTCCGGCGCTCAAGCTCGTCCGCGCCGCCTGCAACGTGCAAGATGCCGCCATGGCTTTCGGGTCTACAGTAGTTCTCACCGGCTGCCGCGCCACGAACCGATCGAAACTCTTCGGCAAATCCGCTGTCGGCACCACATGGGTGTCGGCGGACTGACGCAGTTCCTTCGCCGCAGTCAGTACTGCTTCCACGTCACTGCTCGTTTGGCAGTAGCGATAGAGATCCCACATCGACATCACGCTGGGCGGATGCGAAGCGGGAAGAGTACCGGCTGGCTCGAGCATTTGACATCCCGAGAGGAGGATCCCAAGTGCCAGCAGTGTAGATCTCATAGGACTCATAGAAGTGCGTCGACGACGAAGTGCAATCCTTACCGGATCGCTCCAACGAGTGTCAAGGCAAATGCGCACCGACCATCAACAGACTGAGGCACGCTCCCCAGTCTGATGTCGAACTTTTTCGGAGTGCCCGACCTTCGCAGGGCGACAGAAAGATATCGAGAATCGCGGGCGGCTCTGGCATCATGCAGCGCACACGCGCACTGAGCATCCAGACACAACCACCAGGTTTACAACGGCAACAATGGAAACAGATATGGTGCGGTCATCCCTGATTCGCTTCGGCACCAGTTCATGGGCCTATGAAGGATGGCAGGGCCAAGTCTACCAACGTACCTATCCAACGAGCCGGTTCTCCAAAGACAGTTTGGCCGAGTATGCGACTTACGAATATGACGGCCATCCGCTCTTCCGCACCGTCGGGATCGACCATACGTTTTATCGACCGGCATCGGCGGCGCAACTTAGGCACTATGCCGCGCAGGTGCCGCCCAATTTCCATTTTTGCTCCAAGGTTTGGGAAGAGCTCACGATTCCGGCTTACGCCAATCTCCCGCGATACGGTGCGAAGGCCGGCAAACCGAATCCCAGATTCCTCGACCCCGGAACATTTCACGATCTGGTGCTCGGTCCGTTCGTCGAAAGCCTGCCCGGACGCCTCGGACCGTTCATCTTCGAGTTCCAACGCACCGGTCTCGAGCCGGCGCAGTTCCTCGACGCGCTGGATGCGTTTCTCGGCAAGCTCCCGCCCGGTTATCCCTATGCCGTTGAAATCAGGAATCCCGCCATTCTCGGCAGGAGGTACCGTGACATCTTAGGGGCCCATCGCGTGGGCCACACCTACAACCACTGGACCGGGATGCCGCCCTTGTTGGTGCAGCATCGCCTCTTGGAGGAACAGTTCACTGCGCCGTTTCTGGTCATGCGGCTGCTGACGCCGTTGGGACTGGCGTTTGCCAAGGCAGTTGAACGCTATGCGCCCTACAACCAAATCGTGAAAGCTCAGCCGGAAATGCGTCGCGAGGCCGCAGTCCTCGCGCAACAAGCGGATCAGCAGGGCGTGACGCCCTATGTGCTGGCGAACAATCGCGCGGAAGGCCATGCGCCGAAAACGGTTCAGGCTATCGTCGAAGAACTGCAGCGCCTGTCTACGTGACTGTCTTCCTCCCGCATTCCGCATCCGACCGGACAATCCAACTCAAACCCCGCTCCGAAGCGGCTCCCCGACATTGATGCCCCCACAGCTGCGTGATAGCATGAAGTGGCTCCACTATGAGGGCCCTGCCGGATTGACGTGTAGCCAGAGAAAGGAAGGTGGCTTGTATGACTCCTCTCCTGTCCCTGTCGAGCCTCGGCATCCTGCTCCTCGCCACCCAGAGCTTGGCCCTCGCTGCGCCGTTGGACGCCTACGCAGACAGCGGCCGTATTGAAGTCACTGGTGACTACCGGTACGCATTTCACGAACCGGAAACCGCAGCCGAGGCAAAGCAAACGGCCTGCACGGAAGCCCTGCACCAGGCTATCAGCACATCCGCGCCGGTTCGCGAGCAGATGATCGGCATCGTGGATTCCACGCTCTTCCGCAACCTTGTGCACCAACTGGCGACCAAGCATGTCACCGAGCAGCAGATCCTACAGCAGAGCGAAAAAGGACGGACCGTCTACTGCAAAATCAAGGCGCTGTTTCAAGCCTCCGACGTCGAGCGCGTATTCCTCACGCAGACAGCAGGAGGCAGCGAACCGGGGTTGGACCAAAATCGTGCGCTGAAGATCCTCAGTGTGCGCGAGGACGCGGACGGTACCGTGATTATCGTCTACAAGGCCTTGAAGCGGCTGGACTGGCTCGGCACCGCCTATCAAGGCAGCCTACGCGAGTCAGCGGACGTCATGGTGGATTTCTATGATGAGCAGGGCGCTCTGTTGCGAAGTACCCGCTACCCGGCCAGGCGCACGGCCGGCGGGGACGATGTAATGAATCCCGGAGAGGTCGGCACCTTGAAGATAGCCAAGCCCCTGAACACGAAGACCTACCGGGTCTGGCTGGTGAAGTGAGCGGCCCGCGGCGGGAGAGCCAAGGAACATCCCGGCTCTCCCACGGGTTGTTCGAGATTAGCGATCCGCCGCGAGTGGCGGCATATTGATCCCCACCCGCTCCAACCCCATGATGACGGTCAGGGCCGAAGGTGAGTGCTGCACGATCTCCTTCTGGACCTCAATCCGGCGAAGGTCCACGAACTCCGGCGCGGTCAACCCCAGCGATTCGCGATAGGCGCGATCGGCAATGCCGCGCTGCTTCTCGGCCTTCTCGCGTGCCTCCTCTGCCTTCTGAAATTCGACCATCGTAATCTTGCGCTGTTCCTGCACGATGGTCTGGGTCGTCTGTTCGACCACGCCCTTGGGGGGAAGGATGCTGCCCACGACGACCCGGTTGAGCCTGATCGGAATATTCTGCTTCTCGATCAGCTTGGTCTGGACTTCCCGCGCGATGGCATCTTGCAGTTTGGTCCTCGTGGTCGGGTCGGTGGTCAGCTGAAAGAGGGGATACTTTTGCACCTCCTCCCGGACGAACGTCCTGAAGGCTTCCTTCACGTTGTTTTGATACCAACTTGAGCCGTAGCGGCTGATGAGTTCCGGCGATCGTCCCTCCACGACGTTGGCGATCAGGAAGGCATCGAACGACACCGGTGCGTTTTCAGCAGAGATGATGTCGAAATGCTCCGAATATTGAACGGGACGGACATCGACATCGATGACCTTGGTCGTCGGAGCCACCCAAACGCGACCGGTTTTGGTCGGTACCGGATCGACTCCGCCGTGCCCGAATAAGAAGGGCTGTTCGACCATCACCCCTTCATGCCCAGCTTCAATCGCCGCGCAGCCGGTCGTCAGCAACAAGGCGCCCACTCCGATGACCCCTCCCAGCATGGACCCGACTCCCTGTTTCATAGCTCCCTCCTGTGATAAGGCCCAGCCAACACCACCCCTCCCGCGCGCACGTGGACCTGCGTTCCCGCTGCGCCTGCACTGCAGTTACCTTACGAACCAAAACCGATCTTGTCAAAGGGGGCGAACCCGAATGCTGACGAGGGAGAGACGAGCGAGAGCCCGTCAGTCGACGAGGAGACGGGAGATCAGAAACGATCGACGTTTCACGAGATACGTGACTTAGAAGATGCCGGCCTGCTTCTGCAACCAGCGCACATAGCGGATGATCTGATCGACGTCCTCCGACGACACCGACTCGATCTTCGGCATGTTTCCGAATTCCCAGTGGTGCGCCCGGACTCCATTGGCAGCGGCGCGTTGAAAGGCTACGTCGGCATGGTGATTCGGCTCGTAGATCTTGTGAACCAACGGTGGCCCCTGGCTGGTACCGACCCCCCGCGCGCCATGGCAAGCGGCGCAGTTGGCATTGAACTTTGCCTCACCGGGCTGGAACTCAGCCGGTATCCCCGAGTTCGACGCTTGGGGGGACCCGGGATTCGTTGCGCCGGAGTCGCAGGCGGCCAGCCCGCTCAGCATCAGGCAGAACCCAAGGGCCATCGGTCCCACCCAACGGGACGAACGCAAATTTCGCAGGATCATGACGGTTTCTGCTCCGGCTTATCGGCGGCAGATGAGGTCGGATGATGCAATTCTTGCCGCAGCATTTCGGTCGTCCGGCTGAGCGTAGCCCGTCGATAGAGACGAACCGCCACCGGAACCACCACGATCAAGGCGATGGTGAGGTACATGAAGAATTCTTCAGGAGACATCGTTCCTTGTAGCGGTAGAAGCGTAGAACCGACCGGCGAAGGCAGCTCAAACCGTCACTTCACCACATCATCTGTTCACGCAAACATAACTTCCAGACTAAGGTATCGCATACCGTACCGGATCCTCAAGACCTGCTTGGCGGAATCCTTCCCGACGGATCTGGCAGCTATCGCACCGGCCACAGGCGATCCCCTGAGCATCAGGATCGTAACAACTGTGGGTCAATTCGAACGGAACTGAGAGAGCCAATCCCTTCCGAATGATGTCGGCCTTCGAGGACGTCAGCAGCGGCGCCCGCACCTCAATGACCTGGCCGGCCGCTCCCCGCTTGGTCCCAAGCCTTGCCATGGTCTCGAACGCCGCGATGAATTCGGGACGGCAGTCGGGATAGCCGGAATAATCCACCACGTTGGCGCCGAAATAGATCGCACCGGCATGAACCACTTCCGCGTAGGCCAAGGCAAGCGATAGAAAGATGGTATTTCGCGCCGGAACGTAGGTTACGGGAATGTCGCCGGCTCGCTCCTGCTCGCTTCGGTCTTTTGGCACGGCCTGGTCGCCGGTGAGGGCTGAGCCCCCGATCGCCCGCAGGTCGAGATCCAGCAGCACATGCCCCTTGGCCCCCAACGCCCCTGCCACTGCCTTCGCCCGCTCTACCTCCACCTGATGGCGTTGTCCATAGAGCACGGTGAGGCAATACAGATCATGCCCTTCGCTCTTGGCCACGGCAGCCGTCACGGCAGAATCCAGCCCCCCGCTGAGGAGAATGACGGCCTTCGCTGAAGCAGCGATCATACGTGGATGGAACGCGATGAATTATGCTCGCGTCCGAAGGTAATGCACTCCCCGGAAGGAAGAAAATTCGGGTAGGTTGGGGCAACAGCCTCCGGAACAGGAACGCGTTAGTCGCGCTCCTCTTCCTTCTCGATCTTCTCCAGCAACTCGAGCTGAGACTGGCATTGCACGCAGAGCTTGGCGAACGGCACTGCCTCGAGGCGCTTCTCGCTGATCTCAATGCCGCACTCGGCGCAAATTCCATAAGTGCCTTCGGTGAGCCGAGTCAATGCCTCATCGATGGACTGGCGCTTGCGGTTCCGCATTTCCATGAGCGAAATGCCGAGCTCACGCTCCAAGTCCATCAAGGCCTGGTCTCCGACGTCACGCGCGGACTCCAAACGCCGTTGCTGATCTTCCGTCAGGGACTGACCGAGGTTTCCCTCGATCTCCTTGAGGATTTCCTGGCGCTTGCGAATGAGCATCTGCTGCAACATATCGCGACGACGCTCGCGGGCTTCCCGCTCTTTCGGTGTTTCCTTCGCCGTCAGCGCAGCCACCACGCGGGCGGCAACGCTATCGCTATCTTTCTCAATCACAGTACTAACCTCAGCCGTCCGCGGCTTCACGACCGGCTTGGCCGACGGCGGCGCGGAAGGTTTTGCCTTTGTAGTGGTGGGGGACGGTTTCTTCTTCGCTTGGACTTTCGTCGCCATAGTGACTCATGACCTTTCGTGATGAGGGTTAGGCGCAAAAGTTCGGCTGGTATATCACGCTACACGTCGTTTGACAAGTCCTTCTATCCACAAGATATGGGGGAATCAGGGATAGACGATCGTCGAATGGACCTCCTGCCCTGCCAAGCGTTCCCGCCCGCTGAGACTTTTCAATTCGACCAGAAAATCCAATCCCGCGATTTCACCGCCGAGTTGGCGAATCAAGTGGACCGTCGCCGCCGCTGTCCCCCCCGTCGCCAGGAGATCGTCCACGATCAGAACCCGTTCACCGATCGACACGGCGTCCCGATGGATCGCGAGCGCGCTCGAGCCGTACTCGAGGTTGTACTTCACCTCGTAGATATCGGCCGGCAACTTCCCGGGCTTCCGGACCGGCACGAATCCCGCCCCAAGGCGCGCGGCCAAGGTGCCGCCCAGAATGAATCCACGGGATTCGATTCCGATGACCTTCGCGATTCCCTTCCCCTCATACCGAGCCGTCAGTTCGTCGGCAATGGTACGAAAGGCGCGGGCGTCCTTTAGCAGAGTCGTGATGTCGTAGAAGAGGATACCGGGCTTAGGAAAGTCCGGAACTTCGCGGATGAGAGCCTTGTAGTTCATGGGCACGGTCGGCGCAGGGGTTCATCATAGGAGGTCCCCCCGCTTCATGGTCTTTCGTTCGATGATCCCGCGCAGCCTGACGAGCGCGGCCGTCTCGATTTGACGGACTCGTTCGCGTGTCAGACCCATCTCGCGGCCGATCTCTTCTAACGTCCGAGCCTCCGCGCCGTCAAGTCCAAACCGAGCCAGAATCACGATCCGTTCCTTTTCAGGCAGCTCTTTGACCCAAGCCATCATCTCTGCCCGGCGCATGACGCCCTCGGCCGTATCGGCAGGAGAGAGACAGAGCGGGTCTTCGATCACGTCCCGCAGAAAGGTATCCTGTCGGTCACTGATGGGACTGTCGAGTGAGCAGGTGGTGCGAACCAACTGCTTTAAATCTTCCACTTCCTCAACGCTCGTCTTCATCTTCGCCGCGACTTCATCGGCGCGAGGTTCCCGGCCGAGTTCGTGCACCAACTGCTCGACCTTGCCCAAATACCGATTCAAACGTTCGACGACATGGACCGGCAGACGGACCAGCTTCCCCTGGTTGATGATAGCTCGCTCGATAAACTGCCGGATCCACCAGGAGGCATAGGTGCTGAAACGGAAACCCCGTTTGTAATTGAACTTCTCGACGGCCTTGATCAGCCCGAGGTTCCCTTCCTCTACGATATCCGCAAACGGGAACCCCCGATTCATGTAGCGCTTGCCGATGCTGATCACCAGCCTCAGATTGGCTTCGATCATCTGCTGGCGCGCCTGCTCGTCGCCTGCCATGACGCGCTTCCCGAGCTGCTGCTCCTGCTTGAAGGTCAACAAGGTGGAGCGGCGCACCTCGCGCAGGTAACTTTTAATCGTGTCGAGGCCTTCCGATCGTTCCGATTCGGCCGGCCGCTGTTCCGTCTGCGACTCCTCGGAGCCGTGAGTCGCCTCCTCGTTATCCTCGTCCGAACGGGCGGAGCGGCGGCGACGCAGGGCGGCGGAAGCCTTGACCTCGTCGTCATCGTGGCTGAGAGCTGTCGCGCGTCGTGCCATAGTCCTTATCGGTCAATACCAAATTTGAAAATCCGTGAATCGATCGGCCGCCGTACTCCACTCGACCTGCACCTGAGTCACACGCGACCCGACCGGCCCCTTCCGCAATTCCGCAAGCAAATCCTCGATCACCGCCCGACTGCCTTCGACTTCGAGTTCAACCTGTCCGGTATCGAGGTTTCGTACGCCGCCCGCAAGCCGTCGCGCCGTCCCCACTCGCTGCGTGAAGGCCCGGTACCCAACGCCCTGAACCCTCCCGCTCACCAACACCCTCGCATACACGTGTTCGCGGGAATCGCTCTGAGGCATGGGCTGACGACGCTCACACTGAACTGACGGTTGACGGGCTGAAGTGGTCTCGCCTTGCGTGGATATTCTCACACCTCCAAAAGGCCGTCACGCTTTTTAGGAGTTTGCGCGATCCCACATTTCTTGCCGCTCATCACGACCGGCGAGTTGTTTCAAACGTCCGTCCGGCAAGGTCGACAGATCAACCCACTGTCCGCCTGCTTGTAGAAGAATCGGCTTGTTCGGAACACAACTTGAGGATTAGGTCGGTACGCAATGCCCCTCAGACGGAACGAGTGCGTCAATGCCATGACGATTCGCGCGCAACCTCAGGGAATCGGATGGCGCCGCCGGCGGGTTGTGGGACACAGATGAAAAACTACTCGGTGCGCAGGTCCCGTCATCAGGAGCCGTTAGGGAGGCACGGCGGAGCACACGAAAGCAGCAGATCGCCCAAAGAAGTTCATCCGGCGGCGACAACAAAGAACGGCTGCATTCGATCTGCCGCCGACAGGCACGAACCGCTACTGAATATGAAAAAAGGTGCCGGATGTCTGGGAGCACATGAGAAGGGAAGATCTGGGAAGTTCTGTTTGGTCGGGGCGAGAGGATTTGAACCTCCGACCCCTGCGTCCCGAACGCAGTGCGCTACCGGGCTGCGCTACGCCCCGACCGGGCAGACACGGGAAACGAGTTGCGGATTGTCTTACAAGACGGGGGTAAAACGCAAGCCATGCGCATCCGCCACTCCCTGACAGGTAATTTTGCCCTCCATCACGTTCACTCCGCGCGCCAAACCGCGATCGGATCGAATGGCCCGATCGACTCCGTCGGAAGCCAGGCGCAGCAGGTACGGCAATGTCGCATTCGTCAAAGCGAGGGTCGAGGTACGAGGGACACTCCCCGGCATATTGGCCACGCAATAGTGGGTAACCCCGTCAACGACATACACGGGATCTGAATGGGTCGTCGGCCTGGTCGTCTCAAAACAGCCGCCTTGATCGACCGCGATATCCACGACGACCGAGCCCGGCCGCATGCTCCCGATAGCCGCCCGGCTAACCACCTTCGGTGCGCGCGCACCATGCACCAACACGGCGCCGATCACGAGATCTGCCTCCATCACCGCCTGCTCGACGGCCCCATGGGTCGACATTCGGGTGATGATCCTACCATGGTAGAGATCGTCCAGCGCCCGCAGCCGATCGAGATTCAAATCCAACACCGTCACTTGCGCTCCCATCCCCACGGCAATCCGTGCCGCCGAAGCCCCGGATACGCCGGCCCCCACCACCACCACCTTGGCCGGTTCCACCCCGGGGACTCCGGCCAGCAGCACGCCACGGCCGCCTTGCGCCCGTTCGAGATAGCGTGCGCCCACCTGCACGGAGAGCCGCCCGGCAATTTCACTCATGGGACGCAACATAGGCAAACTGCCGTCGGCCGCCTCCACCGTCTCATAGGCGATCCCTGTGATGCTCGCTGCCATCAACGCCTTGGTCAATTCCGGCAGGGAAGCCAAATGGAGGTAGGTAAAGAGAACCTGTCCGGGGCGAAAGAGACTGCACTCAGGGAGCTGGGGTTCTTTCACCTTCACGATGAGGTCGGATTCAACGAACAACGCCTCCTTGGAGACGGCGATTTGGCCCCCGGCTTGGCGATACTCGTCGTCAGAAAAGCCGCTGCCCTGTCCCGCCGAGGCTTCGACCTGCACCTGATGGCCGGCATGCCGCAAGGCGCGAACTCCATCGGGGGTCACGCTGACGCGATACTCATGATCTTTAATTTCTTTCGGTACCCCGATACGCATGATTCCCTCCCTGAAGAGCGCTCACTGCCACCGCTGCTGCATTATACACAGATCGCCTCACACCGTCCCCGTGGCGGCTTGCTACCGCAAAGGCCCGTGCGGTAAGATTCGCCCCCATTGACCGCCGAAGGCGGAGAGGAGTCACTCGCGTATGGAAGTCGAAGCCTGCAATGCCTGTGGTGCCACGGGCACAGCCTTGATGAAGTTGTCGTTGGGTAAGGACTTTTTCGGACGAACCTATGACCGCCTGTCCCCCTCCTCGGACCAGAGCCCAAAGTGGTATTGTGAGCCCTGCTCGATGATAAAGAATTTGCAACGGGACTTCAGGGACATTCGCTCCGAGTTCGACAAACTGGCCAAGGGCCAATCTTCAGCGGTGTCGGAACCTGAAGCCAAACAGCGTGCCCAGCTTCGGTTGCAAGAGATCGCCACCATTGCCGGGGCCCAGCCCTCCGGATCCACATTGCTGGATGCGGCGGACGTCAAACAACTGATCGATCGACTGCACGCGCGGGCCTGATCGGTCCAATCACACCACCGAGACCGCCCATTCACCACCATGACCGGCTACCAACGTCATATTTTTGTCTGCACGAACAAGCGGGAGCCCGACGATCCTCGCGGCAGTTGCTCTAAGTTAGGCTCAGAATCGCTGCATGCCCGGTTCAAGCAGGAAGCGAAGCGTTTGAACCTCAAGGGAGTCGTACGGGCCAACAAAGCCGGATGCCTTGATTACTGCGCGCAGGGCCCCAGCGTGGTGATCTATCCGGAAGGGGTGTGGTACCGGGTGAGCACCGAGGCCGATGTGACCGAAATCATGGAGCGCCATATTCTCAAGGGCGAGGTCGTCCAACGCCTTCTGATGCCGGACCAGGCTCCACCCGCGTTGCTCTCCCCGCTGAAACGCTAAAGCACCGCCCCCGACCGTGCCATCAGAGGTTGTCATGCCCGCCGATGAAAAATGGAAGGCGAATATGGAGAAGGTGGCCTTCATGAAAGCCTTCCCCAACCTCCTGCAGGGATGGGAGGAGTTGCGCGGCAAAACCGTAGAAGCGGTCGCGCCGCTGAAAGGCAAGGCCGGCTCTGCGGCCCTGATCTTTACGGACGGGACGCTTCTGATCGCGCCGCCGCCGGCAACCGAACCGTTCGAGTTAGGAGAGGCCCTACAAGCGGCTCGGCCGCAGCTGCAACCCCGGCAACCGGCGTGGTATGAGGAATACGATCGGTTGGTTCAGAAAGACAAGGACGCGATGCGGTCCGCCCGGCTCGAAAAGATTCTCGGTGCGATCCAAAATAACCTGGAACAGATCCCCGAATTGAAAGACCGGCTCAAGGATCTGGTCAAGGAGTGGAAGTGAGCAGTCTGCCCAAAAAGAATATGTTCGAGATCTTCTCGCAAGGTCTCTTCGAAGGAGTGAAGCCTATGATGCTCGTTCGCGATCACCTGGTGCGCCATCCTGACCGGTGCACCCACCAAGCTATCTGCATGCCGGTTTGCCCGACGAGCGCCTGGCTCTCGACGCCGCCTTACAAGTTCGATCCGTCCCGTTGCCTGGAAAGCTGCCGGCTGTGTCTTGACGCTTGCCCTTCGCAAGCGATCTATGCGGTCTACCGCAAAGGCGACAAGCTGCTGGAGCCGCAAAAGAAGTAGTCGGGGGCACCCGGCAGATCCCTGTGCTCGCGCAACGCGCGACCTCGCAAGGCCCTCGTTGAACGCGCAGTAGGGATCAGCCAAGCGCCCCCGTGGAAGGCCGCAGGAGGGGGACTTTGCGGGTTCAGCATTGCAACGGTGAACTGGCGAAACGGGGAAAGTTCCTCATCTGTCAATGATCGTCGCCCGGTCAAACTCACAATCACGAAACCATCCGCTTCGAATCGCCATGACGCAAGCATCCCAGGCTTTCCGACTTGGACAACAATTCTATGTTCTCCGGAATCGAGCAAGTCATGCCAAACCGTCACTGAAAGATCGTACCCATCGCGAATGATCGATTCTTGGCCCCCTTGGGGGGAAGCAACACCAATTCCTCAAACGACTTTTTTGCAATATTCTCCCGGTACTCCCGCGCTACTATCCGCAGATCCGGCATGTTACCTGTCCCAAAGAACGTCTGGAGCTTAAGATGCACCTTCAACAATCACTCGTGCTGATTAGCAAATTTGCTTTCTGAGACGGCCCCAGTAGGCGGTACCGACGTAGCCACAGGCACCGGTGAATGTGGTAAGGGCCATGACTCGATAGACGACCGAGCGCGGAGCCTTGACGTTGACGGCAGGATCGAGCAAATCGGGGGCTGCAGCGACACGTTTGAGCGTTTCACCGGCCAGTAGGATGGGCCACATACAGGCCAATCGCTGCCGGATCTCGAGCCTCGGCAACGCCATCGCATACATCCAGCCCTGATCCAAGTGTTCGACCGCCTGCTTAATCATGCGCAGGAGGATCGGGCGAAAGGTCGGCAGGCTTTCCGGTCTGAGCAGATCCACCGGTTTGAGGCCGACTTCGTCCAGCCATTGCGTCGGCACATAACAACGGCCGTTGTGAAGGTCACGGGCAAGGTCCTTCACGATATTGGTCAGTTGCAGCCCTTTCCCGAACCGTACGCCAATCGCGGACATCCGGTCGACATCCCAATGCGCCATCGCCCGGCGATGCGCGCAGACCATACGGGTCCAGAACTCGCCCACGCAACCCGCAACGTAATAGGTGTAGCGATCCAGCTCCTCCGGGCGTTCCAAGGCTGTGAGATCCTTCGCCGAGGAGCCTGGAAACCTGGTCAGATCCATTTCCATTCCGTTCGGGAGTACCTCCATCAACCAGCGGATACGCTCACGGTCTCCGCGATCGAACTGCCGATACATCGCCAGACATTCCGGCAAGCGCTGGAGCAGAACACGCTCGGCTGAATCGGTCTGGTGCGGCAAAAGACCCGCCTGGATTGCCTGCACATCCTGCAGCTGAACCTCATCAGCCGCAAACTGGGCACGAAACATGGTGAGGTAGCGCAGGCGTTGGTCCCGCCCGATTAAGTCGGCGTCGGCAATGGTGTCTGCCGCGCGTGCGAACAGATAGGCCAAGCCCATTTCGTCACGGACATCCGACGGCAGGACATTCAGGGTCAAGTAAAAAGAGCGAGAGACCTGCTTGAGAATGACGTGCAGCAGTTCGTGCTTGGACGGGGGAGTACTCGTGGCTGGACCTGCTTATCTGACTTCAAGTTTGCCTTCCATGCCCTTTTCCCGGTGGCTTGGAAGGAATAACAGCTTCTTGTCGCAATAGAAGGCGTACGTGCCAGGCTTGGTCGGTGTGAACTGCACCGTCACGGTCTTGCCGGCGCCGACGTCGCGTTCAATAGACAGCCCGGCTGACTCATCCTTCAAAATGAAGTTGTGCGGGGTGATCGAGGTGATGCTGGTGAGAACCAGTTCGACCGGCTTCCCGGCCTGTACAATGAGGTGGCTGGGGGTATATGAATAGCTATCGAGGATGATGGTGGCCCGCTGCACCATGTCCCGCTGGTCGAGTGGAACGGCCAAGGGGGGAACCTGCGGCGGTTGATCGGCCGCCCGACCTACCTGGATGCCCGATATTCCGGGCAAAAGCATGAGGAACGCGCCCATCCCTATGGCCAACGGCCTACTCATGGCCAAGTCTTCTAACAGATGGAACCGGGTCGGTCAACCAACCAGCCGCCCTTATCCACAGCCCCCCCACGAGCTTGACTCCTGGTAGAATCTGCAGGACCACAGGCGCCTTGACTGCCTCAGCAGGAGGCATTATCTGAGGTAGGTACAGCCAGGCCGGTCCCCCGGCTCTGAAAACCGCCTGCGCGTCCGGTATAATGACATCCAGTGCCCGTCCGGTCCCGTATAGTCATGTAGAAGGGGCGGTGGGCGATGAAGGAGGACACAGATGAAGTGGTTGAAGGGTATCGGGCTGTTTCTCATTGCGAACTTCCTCATTTATCTGACGCTTTCGATCACCGTTCGGGTGCTGATCAACGTCGTGCTGCCGGCCTTCGGTATCGATGTGCGTGGGGCCTTCAGCCAGGAACTCCTGGTTTGGTCGTTGGTCATCGGCTTCGGCGGTGCGTTCATCAGTCTGCTCTTTTCCAAGCAGATGGCCCGCGCCATGTTGGACTGCCAGCAAATCACCCAGCCACGCACTCAGGCGGAGCAGGTGATCTTCGGTTCGGTGCAAGAGATCGCCCAGCGGCTGCACATCAACATGCCGGAGGTTTGGGTCTATGAATCGCCGGACCCTAACGCCTTTGCGACCGGACCGAGCAAGAACAATTCGATGGTGGCGGTGTCGACTGGCTTACTTGCGAACCTGCGAGAAAATGAGGTGAAATCGGTTCTCGCGCACGAGATGGGCCATGTCTACAACGGCGACATGTTCACGACGACGGTATTGGCCGGCTTAATGAACACGTTCGTGCACTATATCAGCAACTTCGTCTACTCCATGATCGGACAACCCCAAGGGGAGAATCGCGAAGAAGGGCAAGGCGGCAATCCGATCCTGGCGTTCGTCGTGTACATCGTGCTGCAGGTGATCCTGTCTGTCCTGGCGATGTTGGTTGTAAGCTGGCATTCGCGACGCCGCGAATATGCCGCCGACGCCTTCGCTGCCAAGGTGTACGGGAAAGACTCGATGATCGGCGCCCTTCAAGCCATCGATCGTTGGGTGAACCGGGCTCAGTTCGAGTACAGCACCCAGGACGCGCTGGCGACGATGAAGATTTCGGGCAACACGTCAGGATTCATGCATCTCTTTGCGACCCATCCCCCCATCGAAGAACGGGTCGCAGCATTGCAGCGGCTTTCATAACGACTACACCATTCAAGGAGGGTCCGCATGTTCACCGGCTCGATCATGGCGACAGTCCGAGGCATCAGTAAGGGTGTGAGGATTGGCCTGTCTCGACTGGACCTACGGTCGATCTGGCAGGGGTTGATGACCGCTTTCGGTAAGCTGGTGTCTCCCCCCGGTATCCCGGTTCCAGTGCGGAGCCGGAAACCGAATCGGGGGTCCCGGCGATCCACCAATTGAGCAGGAGGCCAATGGTGACCAGAGATTCGACTTGCACCTGGAAGATGCTGCTCGGGGGCTTGATCATTGGAGTCGGGCTCGGTCTGCTCGTGGCTACGGAGCGTGCCGGCGCAGCGGAAGAAGGAGCGATGCTGATGGCAGCGAAGGCGGGAAGCATTTATGACTTCACGCTGAACGATATCGACGGCAAGCCCGTCTCGCTCAGCCAATATAAAGGGAAGGTCGTGATGCTGGTGAACACCGCCAGCTTCTGCGGGAATACGCCGCAGTATGCGGACCTTGAAAAGATGTACGAAACCTACAAGGCTCGCGGGCTCGAAATTCTCGCGTTTCCGGCCAACAACTTCGGGCAGCAGGAACCGGGGACGAACGAGGAGATCAAGGGCTTCTGCCTTACAAAATACAGCGTGGGGTTTTCCCTTTTCAGCAAGATCAGCGTGAAGGGCGCCGACAAGCACCCGCTCTATCGCTATCTCACGGAACAGAGCCCATTCCCCGGCGAGGTGGAATGGAACTTTCAGAAGTATCTCGTGGATCGGTCGGGAAACGTCGTAGCCCGGTACCACCACGGAACCAAGCCTCTGGCTTCTGAAATCGTGAAGGATGTCGAACACTACCTCACGAAGAATTGACCCAGCCTCGACAAGACCCCTTCCGCAGTCAGCGACTAGGCGCTACAGGGTGCGACCGAGAGTCGCACCCCCTCCACTCAAGTCTTCTTCACGAAACTAATGTGCCCTTGATATTCTTGGATGGCCGCGCCCAGCGCCGCCTTCCCCAGTGGAATGTTCGCGTCCAGCGCCTCTTCCACCTTTGGGTCGTCGATCACCACGTCATAACGATCCTGAATATTTGTCCGCACCGCGGTCCCGTCCTTGAACGTTCGCGGCATGTAGATCTCCGTCCACACTTCTTTTTCGACCAGACAAACGTCCCGAAATCGTTCGTAGAGCAACGCCAGCTTTTCTGCATCCGTTTCCTTCATAACGGTTACTCCCCGCGTCTACGCACCATCGGCGACCGAACGTCGCCCATGAGGCACGTTAGACCAGGGACCCGGCTCTTTTCAACGGGGCGTGGCGTCGGAAGGGGGCGAGGAAGGGGCCGGCTGATCACCGACGGAGAATCGCATGGTGCCGACCTGGTTGACTGCGTGGAAGGGCTGCTGCCCCAGCGAGGTAATATAAATCTTCACCAAATAAGAGCCGACCGGCCACGCTTCGCCCGGTCGCTTCAGCTCCAAGAATCCATACCGCTCGTGGCCCGGCACTTCGAGCGAATCCCACACCAACGGGGAGGTACCGACTTTGCCGTCCGGTGCTATCGGAAACACTTGGGCCGCGAACTGAGCCGGATCCTCGAGCGGCGCCACTTCAAATACGATGAAGACTGCAGGCGCGTCTGCTGGAAATAAGCTGGCGCCAGGCTCGACCGGCTTGAGCCGCGGGTCCTGTGTAAACCACCCTTTGCGTCCGAACGTATCCCATTCAACGTCATAGCCTCGAGCCATCTTGATCCAGGTGAAGAGCGATTGGGGAATGCCCTTCTGCTGGAGGTCCATGGAGGGAGCTTCCGTCGGCTCGAATTCCGTCGTCGCCTGCTCCTTGGGCGCGAGGAGATCACGCGCCTCCGCCGACTGTGGGCCTATCCATGCCAAGGCAGCCATTAAGCAGATGCCCCATGCGCCGGCGAGCCGACACCGGCACTGGCGACCCAATCGGTAACCGGAACGTGTTGATAGCATACGATCATCGTACCGACTTGTCCGGAAGGGTTCAACTCGTCGGCGGAAACGCCGGAAGAACGAGGCAAGGGGGGGTCTCTTTGATATAATCCCAGATATTCCCGAAGCTGCCGCTCCGGGAGGCTTTTTCAGGATATTCTTCTGAGCTGCATGAACGCCGCGCCCTCTCTGCCTGCAACAGATTTACAGACCGACTCCGAGCCCCCGACAGAATCGCCATACTCCGGCACCAAGACCTCGCAACGTGAACAAGGCCTTCGCGATGCCGCCTTCCAAGCAGCTGCCCAAGGCGGAGGAGAGAATTATTTTTCGGCCTTCGCCCTGCTGTTGCACGCCTCTCCGTTTCAAATCGGCATCCTCTCTGCCCTACCGCAGCTCGTCGGGATAGTGTCGCAGCTTTCCTCGGTCAAGTTGCTCCAATACCTTCGAAAGCCGGAGCGCCTGGTCGTGTTCGGAGGCTGGGGGCAAGCCCTCTGTTGGCTTCCTCTCCTGGCGTTGCCGCTTCTCATACCATCGCGAGGCCCCTGGGTACTGATCGCGTGCGCCGTCCTGTATTTTGCCTTCGGCCATGCGACCGCACCGGCGTGGAATAGCCTGCTGATCGAGCTCACCGACACGGAAACCCGCGGAGCCTACTTTGCCCAGCGGGCCCGTATTACCGCGCTCGTCAGCTTTCTGGCGCTCGGCGCGGCGGGAACGATTCTGACCGTGGGACAGGCTTGGGGGGTGAGCTGGCTGGGATTCGTGCTGATCTTTCTCGGCGCGGCCTCGGCGCGGCTCGGTGCGACCCATTGCCAGGCGCTGGTTGCCGCACGGACAGCCGGCCACGGCATCGACGCACCTCACGGCTTCCGGCATTTTCTACTTCACCAGGCCACGCCGGATTTCCGCCGCTTCATGCTCTTTTCAGGGCTGGTCCATTGGGCCGTGCTGATCTCCGGCCCCTTTTTCGTGATCTACCTGCTGCGGGACCTGCATTGGACTTACCTGCACTATGCCGGGTGGATGGCGGCGAGCATTCTCGGACAGTTCACGACGCTGAAACCCTGGGGACAATTCGGAGATCGATACGGCAACAAGAACCTGCTACGCGTGACCGCCTTTGCGGTGCCGGTCTTGCCGATGGCCTACCTGGTGAGCGGACAGTACCCGTATTTATTGGGTGTCAATTTCTTCGGTGGGATCGTGTGGGCGGGACTATCGCTCGGTTTGCAGAACTATGTGTTTGATTCGCTTCGCCCCGAAGAACGCACAAGGGGCGTCGCACTGGCCAATGCGATGAACGCCATCGGCTGGGGACTCGGCGCCTTGACGGGCAGCTGGCTCGCCACAATCGTCCCTGCCCAGCTTCGGTTTGCCTTCTGGGACCTGACGCCGGCCTCGAACCTGCCCTTTGTATTTTTCATTTCCGGGCTGCTGCGGCTCGCCATCGCGATCAGCATGTTGGGGCGGTTCGGTGAACCGCGCAAGATCGAGACCATGTCGCAGGGCGAACTGGTGAGAGAGCTCCCGCTCATCAAGCCTTTGATGGCGCGCTGGCCCTCCCGTTCACCCCGCTGACGGACGGCCGCCTCAGGGCAGGTCGGCTGCGAGGGCCGTTACATCCCAGCCGGTTTGTGGTCTCGCTCTTCCTGCTTTAACTTGTCGAACGCACGGTCGGCGTTCCCCTTCACCTGCTCCGGCGATGGTTGCGCCATCGGCTTGGGCTTATCGCTGGAACAGCCGACGGTCAGCATGACGGCAGCCACAATCCCGCAGACCGCTCCCGCTTTCCAGTTCGAACTCCACTGTGTCCGTATCATCCTGCATCCTCCCTGTCGATTCTTGGGCCGACGGACGCGCCGGCGCCGTATTATGGAGCAGCCACCCGAGACTCTCAACCGGAATCAGGATCTCGCTGCCGGTCCGTCCCATCAGGCCCTAACGTCCTGCTCCCGCACCGCGTTGACTGCCTCCGCCGGACCGGTTATTCTGCCATCCTGTCTCCAACGTAATCGAGGAAAGGATGCCATGTCGTTACGAGATCGATTGACCGAAGACCTGAAACTCGCCATGAAGTCGAAGGACCAGCTCCGGATGGATGTCATTCGGATGATCAAGGCGGCGGTCCTGAACAAGGAGGTCGAGATCAAGAAGGATTTGGACGATGCCGAGATGAGCCGCATCATGACCACCCTGATCAAACAGCGGCGAGAGGCAGCCGACCAATTCGACAAGGGTAACCGGGCCGATCTCGCGACAAAGGAACGTCAGGAGATCACAATCATCGAAGCCTATCTCCCGAAAGCCGTGTCGACCGATGAGGTGGGCGCGATCGTCAAGGCGGTCATCGCCGAAACCGGCGCCGCGTCGCTGAAAGACATGGGGCACGTCATGAAGGCCGTCATGGCGCGCCTGGCCGGGCAAACCGTGGACGGCAAGCTCGTCAGCGACCTCGTCAAATCCGCCCTCGCCGGCAAGTAAACACGCGCGTCAGCCCACGTTCGCTTACGTAGTGAATCGACAGCCGCATTGCTCCAAGCGTTGAAATTTCTTTTCAACGGCCGTCTCGCTGCTATACTCACATCATTCGCGGTTCGGCCGTTCGGCATCGGCCTCGCGACCGCGAGATAGCGACCGCCGCCGAAGGATTCCTCGCAATGAGCATTTTGATCGTCGACGACTCTCACGACCAACAGCTGCTGTTGAAGTCCATCCTTACCAAGGCCGGACACCTGGATCTCGCAATGGTGGACTCCGCATCCGCCGCCTACGCGAAGTTAGGCACCGATGCGCCCCAGGGCGAAACCCACCCGATCGATCTCGTCCTGATGGACTTCATGATGCCCGTCACCGACGGCGTCGCGGCCACGAGGCACATCAAGAGCTTCGAACATCTCAGGGACATTCCCGTCATCGTGGTGACCGCGAAAACCGACCTCGGCAACCTGCAGGCTGCCTTCGCGGCAGGTGCCATGGACTTCATCACGAAGCCGGTCAACAGCGTCGAGCTGCTGGCGCGTGTCAATTCGGCGCTGATGCTGAAGAAGGAGATGGACTGCCGCAAACTCCGTGAGCAGGAGCTCCGACGGAGCAATGCCGAACTGCAACAGGCCCTGCGGGAAGTGAAAGTCCTCAAGGGATTGGTCCCGATCTGCGCGTCCTGCAAGAAGATCCGTAACGATCAGGGATTCTGGCAACAGTTGGAGGAATACATCCAACAACACTCCGAAGCGGAGTTCAGCCACGGCCTCTGCACGCCCTGCATAAAAAAGCTTTATCCTGGTGTTTACAAAGACTAGCTGCTAGCATTTTCCCTGGGTCACGGCCTCACGGAGTTACCATCCCATGGGTATTCTGATCGTCGATGATTCGGCGGACGATCGTCTGCTGATCCAATCTATTCTGAGTAACGCCGGCTACGAAGACACCTTCGTCGCCGAGTCGGCCGCCGCGGCCTTCCGTCACTTGGGGCTCGACGGCGGCAAGCATACGGCCGGTCGTATCGATTTGATCTTGATGGACATCTTCATGCCGTCCACGAGCGGCATCGAAGCCTGCCGCCAAATCAAGGCCACCGACCGCTACCGCGACACCCCGATCATCATGGTCACGATCAAGACCGACCCCGTCGATCTCCAGCTGGCGTTTGCCGCCGGTGCGATCGACTATGTGGCCAAGCCCATCAGCAAAATCGAACTCCTCACCCGCGTCCGCTGCGTCCTCCGACTGGTCCACGAAATTGAACGCCGCCGGGCGCGCGAACAGGAATTGCTGGAAGTGATGCGCCAGTTGCAGGAGGCCAACCAGATGCTCTTGCGGCTGTCCTGTCTGGATGGCCTCACCGGCATCACCAACCGACGGCAGTTCGACGATTTCCTCGATCAGGAATGGCGCCGAGCGGCTCGTGAATCGACGCCTCTCTCGCTGATCATGCTCGACATCGACCACTTCAAGACCTTCAACGACAGTCACGGTCATCAGGCAGGGGACGAGTGCTTGCGGCAAGTCGCGCAGATCATCTCCGGCAATGTCAACCGCCCCGGCGACATGGTCGCCCGCTACGGTGGCGACGAGTTTGTGATCGTCCTCCCCGGCACCACCGTCGAAGGCGCAGCCCAAGTGGCCGACTCCCTGCGCCGAAAAGTCCTCGAAGCCGCCATCAAGCATCCGGACGGCCAGCAAGTCACCATCAGCTTGGGGTTCGCTACCACCGTCCCCAGCCGCGTCGCGGCATCGACCGATCTGATCCGCAGCGCGGATCAGGCCCTGTATCAGGCCAAGCAAGAGGGACGCAATCGGGCCAAGCAAGCCGGTGTACTCACCTTGGTTCATAACCAGCCGAAGGATTGACCCGGCACGGCATGGCCAAGCAGCCCTCACGAAAGCCCTCTCCTCGACCGCTGTCTCGAAAAGCACCCTCCCGCACCAGCGTGCCGACCTCTTCCGACCTCCGCCGCGAAACGACAGCCCGCCGAAAGGCCGAACGCGCGCTGGAACAGGTCTCGACCGAGCTCGAACGGCGCGTGGAGGAATTGCAACGAGCGAAAGATACCGCCGAAATCGCCAACCGCGCGAAGAGCGAGTTCCTCGCCAGCATGAGCCACGAGATCCGCACCCCGATGAACGCCATCATCGGCATGGCGGACCTGTTGTGGGAAACGGAACTCACGCCGGAGCAACGCAAGTACCTTCGGATCTTCAGGCGCGCCGGCAGCAGTCTGCTCAGCCTCATCAATGACATTCTCGACCTCTCGAAGGTGGAGTCGGGTCATTTGGATCTCGAGCTGATCGACTTCGACCTCAGCGAACTCATCGATAAGACCAGCGAAATCCTCGCGCTTCGCGCGAATGAGAAGGGCCTCGAACTGGCCTGCCATCTGGCGACGGACGTGCCCTGCCACCTGTTCGGCGACCCGAACCGGCTCCATCAAATTCTCGTCAATCTGATCGGCAACGCCATCAAGTTCACCGAGCAAGGCGCGGTCGTCATGAAGATCGTAAATGATCCCGATCTCAAGGAGCCGGGGGCGATCCGCTTTTCCGTGACGGACACCGGGATCGGCATTCCTCCGGACAAACTGGAAGCCATCTTCGACAGCTTTACACAGGCCAATAGCGCCATCGCCCGCCAATACGGCGGCACGGGGCTCGGCCTCTCGATTTCGAAGCACCTGGCCGAACTGATGGGCGGGCGCATCTGGGTGGAAAGCGCCGTGGGGCAAGGCAGCACGTTTCACTGCCAAGTACGACTCGGCATCCAGAAAGAAATGCCTCGCTCCAAGACACCGGTGCTCCTGAACCTGAAGGGGATCCGCTGTTTGGTCGTGGACGACTACCCGACCAATCGCTTGATCCTGCGCGAGATCCTGTACGGCTGGGGCGCGGTTGTCACCGAGGCCGACTGCGGTGAACAGGGATTGGCCGTGCTCGAGGAGGCCCAGCAGGCCGGTAAGCCTTTCAACCTCATGCTCCTCGACTGCCGCATGCCAGGCCTGGACGGGTTCGAAGTCACGCAGCAGGTTCGAGCCAATCCGGCGCTGCGCGACATTACGATCATCATGCTTGCCTCCGACCGCTGGGCCGACGATATCGCCCGTACCTACGACTTGGGGCTCGGTGGCTATCTCGTGAAACCCATCAAGCGCTCCGATCTGTATCAAACAATCGGTATCGCGTTGGGCCGCAGCAAGAGCGCCTTGGCCGCCGCAACCGAAGCGAAGACGCAGCCTCCAGCCCCGTCGGGACGGGCTCTCCGGATCCTCCTGGTCGAGGACTCCTCGGACAACCAATTGCTCATTCAGTCATACCTCAAACAATCGCCGCACCGCCTCGACATCGCGGACAACGGCAAGATCGCGGTGGAGAAGTTCCAACACGGCCACTACGACCTGATTCTTATGGACATGCAGATGCCGGTCATGGACGGCCTGACCGCGACTCGCACGATCCGCCAGTGGGAGCGGCAGGAGGGCCTTCCCCCGGTCCAAATTGTGGCGCTGACGGCGCTCGCGCTCAAGGAGGAAGGGGTCAAAATCGTCGAAGCCGGCTGCAACGCGCACATGACGAAGCCGCTCAAGAAAACGACGCTGTTGGAACTGTTGTCGGCCTTTGAAAGGACGCGTCCCTCATGACGCCAGGCAAGTCAGTCAACCAGGAGTCAAAGATCGTCGTGCAGATCGACCCCGACCTTGAAGATATCGTGCCGGTCTTTCTGCAAAACCGGCAGCGTGATATGGCGACATTGGATGGCTGTCTGAAAAAGCTGGATTGGCAGACCGTTCGACTGCTGGGACACCGCATGAAGGGTGACGGCGGTGGATACGGCTTCGACCGCATCAGCGAGATCGGCGGACGGTTGGAACAGGCCGCTTTGACCGGAGACCAGACTACCATTACGCAGCAATGCGCTGAGTTGAAGGATTTTCTCGCGAGGGTGGAAGTCGTCTACAAGCGATAGGCGCGCAAGCACCCTCCCCCCTCAGCCGAGCTCCGCTGAAAGCGCCGGAAGCCACAAGGCCGAATCGGAGCCCCTCCGACCTGCGTCTCGACTGAGACCGTGCCCTCGTAGGCACGACGATCCCCTTCACGATCGCCAATCCCAGCCCGGTCCCGCAGGAATTCCTCCCCCGTGCCTTCTTCATGCGTGAAAGCAGAATCCCTCGACCACTTCTGTATCGTACGAAAGAAACTGCGCGGGCAGATTGTCGGGAAGCATCAAGCTGCCGCAGCAATCTCAAAAGGCTTTGCCTCACGAGCCGCCGGCTCAAACCGAAAAGGGATTACATTTCACTGGAGGTATTAGATAACCCCTCGCCTATTGGAAGCGTGGGGTCTCGAAGAAGCGAGGTTTGGTGGAGGGCAGGGGAGTCGAACCCCCGACCCCTACGTTGCGAACGTAGTGCTCTCCCAACTGAGCTAGCCCCCCACACCGATGCCTGGATGGGCACTGTTTACCGAGCGATGGAGGTTGGGACCCCACCCTCACCGATTCGTCGTCCTCAAGGTCACCGCCCCACTCTGTTGAAGATGGGAGCTTGCCTGCCGGAAAGTTGGGACGAACGTCGAAAACCGAACCGCAGGGTTGTTCCGCGCGACAATGCGCGGATCGTCTGATGCTGCGGAGGAGACGGGGAGAAAGCCTGACGTTCGTCCCTCAATCCAGGCTGCATTATACACGAGAGTCTTTCGACTCTCTACACGAACTTGCGAATCAGGCCGGGCTGATGAACCCCGCGGGCGGCGCGCCGGGCCGACTCACGACGACTCGCCTCCCCTCAACCCGCAACCGCCCTTCCGCATAGAGCTGAACCGCCCGCGGATAGATCTGATGTTCTTGTTCGAGAATCCTGGCAGCCAACGCTTCCGGTCCGTCGCCTTCGACAATCGGCACGGCCGCCTGAATGATGATCGGGCCCTCATCGACGCCCTCGGTGACGAAATGCACGGTGCAACCGGCGATCTTGCATCCATGCTCGATGGCTTTCTTCTGCACGTCGAGGCCGGGAAACGACGGCAGCAGCGAGGGATGTATATTCATCATCCGGTTGGCGTAGGCATTGACCAGCACGCCGGTCACGATCTTCATGTATCCGGCTAGCAACACAAGTTCCACCTCGTGCTTGCGCAGTACGTCGAGCACTGCCCGGTCGTACGCCTCGCGGCTGTCCTGCTGGCCCGCAAACGGCTTAGGATCGAGAAAGACGTCGGTGAGACCATGCTTGCGCGCCCGCTCGAGCCCACCCGCGTCCTTCTTGTTGCTCACCACGACGGCGATCGTGGCGGAAAGTCTGCCGGCCTCGATGGCGTCGATGATGGCCTGAAGGTTCGAGCCGCGTCCGGAAACCAGTACGCCGATTTTTACTTTTCGCGGCGCCTCACCCGACATACTCAACCGTCCCCTCTTCCGACGCCTGGCTCACGATTTCACCGATTCGATACGCCTTGTCACCCATTTCGGTCGCCTTGGCGATCACGGAGTCTGCATACTCGGGCGCGGTCACCAGAATGAGTCCGATGCCCATGTTGAACACACGGTACATCTCATCGACCGCCACCCTGCCCCTCTCTTGGATCGACTGAAAAATCGGTAGCACGGGCCAGGAACCGCGACGGACGCGCGCGCCACAGTGAGCAGGAAACACGCGGGGAAGATTCTCGGTAATACCGCCGCCGGTGATGTGGGCAATGCCTTTGAGTGGAAACGCCTGGGCCAAGGCCAAGACTTGCTTGGCATAGATCCGCGTCGGCGCCAGAAGTACTTCACCGAGGGGACGGCCCAATTCGGGGACCACCTGGAGGACCTTAAGCCCGCTCCCTTCCAGCAACACCTTGCGCACCAGCGAAAAGCCGTTGCTATGCACGCCCGTGGAAGCCAGACCGATCACCGCGTCGCCCGGAACGATGGTCCGGCCATCGATCATCTTCGGTCTGTCGACGACTCCGACCGCGAACCCAGCCAGGTCATACTCCCCTTCGGCATAAAACGAAGGCATCTCCGCCGTCTCGCCGCCGATCAAGGCGCAGCCTGCCTGGCGACAACCGTCGGCGATACCGCGCACCACCGCCTCCGCAGTCTTGAGCGACAACTTGCCCGTAGCGAAATAGTCGAGGAAGAACAGCGGCTCGGCCCCGCTGACCGCGATGTCGTTGACACACATCGCCACGAGGTCGATGCCGACCGTATCGTGCTTGTCCGATAAAAAAGCGATCTTGAGCTTGGTGCCGACCCCGTCGGTGCCGGACACGAGCACCGGATCTTGGTAGCGGCTGGCCTGAAACCGGAATAATCCGCCGAACCCACCCAGGTCGGTCATCACCTCCGGACGAAAGGTCGCCCGGACGTGGGGCTTAATACGTTCAACAAATTCATCGCCGGCGTCGATATCGACCCCGGCATCGCGATAGGTCGTCATAGGAAGGGCGCATCTTAGCGATGCAATGGAGGCTTGGTCAACTACGACCCACCGATGCCGGGAGACGCGGCGACGCGCGGCTTGTGAAGCATCTCGATGAAAAAGGGCATAGAGCTACGCACGACGCTTTTCGGGCTGCTCAAACAGCTCATCCAACAAGGCCGCAGGGTGCGCGATGCGAGGGATAACGAGCATCACGGTTGCGCACGCCGGCGAGGCGGTGAGTCGGCAGGTTCTTCGAACAGCGAGGCGTACCCTCGGGGGTACGTTGAGGATCGATTCAAGCCGAGAACGCCGTTGGGTGCTGTTTCCGCAGCCCGATCAGCTCTCGGGGCGCATTTCGACATCGAGCAACTTAATCTTCCGATGCAAATGGCTGCGCTCGATCTTGAGATCTTCCGCCGTGCGCGAGATGTTCCAATGGTGCTCTCGCAACTTGCGGGCAATGAACTCCTTCTCGAAGGCATTCCGGGCATCGCGCAAGGAATCGTATGGCTTGCTGAGCAAATTGCTCACCGGTGCAGCCCCAGCCGCCGGTTGAGCGGCCGGCAGGTTCGGCCTCACTTGCAACGCCAGCGAAGCGTGCCCCGACTCGATCACCGGCCCAGGAACCATGATCATCAGCCGCTCGATCAGGTTGCGCAACTCTCGGATGTTGCCCGGCCATTCATAGTGGGTGAAGACCTCCATGGCCTCCGGCGACACCTGTTTGAGCTTCAGCCCCTGTTCCTCGGCATGCAGGTGGAGAAAATGCTTCACGAGGAGCGGAATGTCGTCTTTACGGTCACGCAGCGGCGGGACGATGATCGGTACGACGTTGAGCCGATAAAACAGGTCCTCGCGAAAGGCCCCCTTCTCGATTTCCTTCAATAAATCCTTATTCGACGCCGCAAGCACACGCACGTCGACCTTGATAAGCTTCGTCCCCCCCACCCGAGTGAACTGCTGTTCCTGCAGAGCACGAAGCACCTTGGCTTGCGTGTTGAGGCTCATATCGCCGATTTCGTCGAGAAACAGCGTGCCTCCGTCAGCCTGCTCGAACTGGCCGCGCTTCATGGTGGTAGCGCCGCTGAACGCCCCCTTCTCATGGCCAAAGAGTTCGCTCTCGATCAAGGTTTCAGGAATCGCCGCGCAGTTGACGGCCACGAAGGGCCGGCTGGCCCGTGCGCTGTGTTGGTGTATCGCCCGAGCCACCAATTCCTTGCCGGTTCCGTTCTCTCCACCGATCAAGACGCGGCTGTTGGTCGGTCCGGCCGTTTCGATCAGCTGACGAAGCTGTTGCATCACCGGCGCCTGCCCGACAAGCTCGAACTTCCCCTGCACCTTCGTGCGCAGCGTGCGATTTTCCTGCTCCAACCGGTGCTGCTCCAGCGCATGCTTAACCCGCAGGGTCACGTTCTCGAGCGAGAGCGGCTTTTCGATGTAGTCGTAGGCGCCGAGCTTGATGGCCTTCACGGCAGTCTCGATCGAGCCGTGCCCGGACATCATCATGACCTGGGTATACGGCGCGAGCTCTCGCACCCGACGCAGGGTTTCAAGACCGTCCATTTCCGGCATCCAAATGTCCAGCATCATAAGGTCCGGCGGATCGGAGGTACAGAGGCGCAGGGCTTCGACGCCGCTCTTGGCCACCGTAATGTCATAACCCTCATCCTCGAGAATGCTGCTCAAGGAGTTGAGAATCGAAACTTCATCGTCGACGATCAAAATCGATGCAGACATATCCTCTCCAAGTACAACGTAGGATCTGACGATCTAGTGACTGCTGAAAACACCTGATCCGGTGAATCGGGGCGATCACCGCACGAAATCGCCACATCGAACTCTCAACTACACCGGCAATTCGAACGTGAATTGGGCACCTTTCGGCTGATTATTGCCCGCCTGGATCTGCCCGTCGTGATCCGTGATGATGCGCCGCACGATGGCCAAACCAAGGCCGGTGCCCGTCTTCTTGCGCGAGAAATACGGCACGAACAGTTTTTCTTGATCCTCAGGCGCAATGCCGGTTCCCTCGTCGGCGATAGTCACCACCGCGCGCCGGCGCTTCATATCGTAGCGGCTCCGGATCCACAAATGCCCTTTGTGGTTCATGGCATGGATGCCGTTGTCGCAGAGGTTGACCAAGACCCGTTTGATTTGCTCCCGATCGAAATTGAACGGAGGCAGATCCTGGTCCAGGTCCACGACGCATTCGACCTCGCGATGGGCGCTCTGGTAAAGCGCGACGACTTCCCTGACTACCTCGTCGAACGAATTCATCGTCATGTGGGGCGCGGGCATCCGCGCGAACTTGGAAAACTCGTCGAGCATCTGCTTGAGACTCGCGACTTCGTTGACGATGACCTGGGTCGACTCATCGCAGATCCGGTCGAAGTCCGGCGCCTTATCCTGGAATTTCTTTCGGAGTCGCTGGGCCGACAACTGGATGGGCGTGAGCGGGTTCTTGATTTCATGCGCAATCCGCTGGGCCACCTCCCGCCAGGCGGCGGCCTTCTGCGCTTTGATGAGTTCGGACAGGTCCTCAAAAATGAGCACGAACCCCAGGTCCTTGTTCGATTCGTCCCGCATGCGCGAACAATGCACCCCGATGGTCAAGAAACGCCCCTGTAAGTCGAGCTGCCCCTCCAAGGCGATGTTGTCCCGCTGGTCAGCCAGCATGCGGTCGTAGACCGATTGGAAGAGATCGAGCTTGTATTCCTTGAAGACCTCGTTCGCGGACCGCCCACGGAACCGGTCCGCCCAGAGGCCGAGAATTCGCTCTGCCGAGGGATTGAACGTTGTGATGATCCCCTGCCGATCGATCGAGAGCAAGCCGGCCGCGATCGTATCGACGACGGTTTCGATGTACGCACGGCGACGATCCAACTCGAGGTTGGACTGGCGCAGCGAGACGTTGGCCTCTTCCAGCTTGCCCTTGCTCCCCTGCAGGTCCGCAGTCATGCGGTTGAACGATTCGACCAGCGTGCCGATCTCGTCCGTGGCCTTCGCCTCGATGCGGACCGACAGGTCGCCCTGCGCGATCGCTTCCGTCGCCTCGGCCAACCGCTGAATCGGCACCGTAATGCCGCGCGCCACGTAGAACCCAAACCAGGTAGCGCTGAACAGAATCATCACCGTGATCACGGCCACGAGGAGATAGGCGCCAGCCTTGATGGGATTCTTCATCGCCTTCATCTGCTTATATTCTGAATATTGCCGTCCGATGCTCTCCATCTTGCCCAGCAATGACTCCGGCACGTAGGCATCGACGACGACCACTCCGTCGATTTCTCCGCGTCTCACACTCGAGGCAATCGGCACGCCCGCCCGCACCAACCGCCCGGTCTGGGCTTCCTGCACCGAGGTCAGTTCCTGTTTCCCATTGATGACCTGCAAGACGAGCTGCCCGATCGGCAGATCCAGTACTGCAACCGGCACTTCCGGATCATGCGACTTCGTGAGTGTTTCCATTTTGGCGGAGAAGACTTCGATTCCCGCCGTTCCGTATTCGGCTCGCTTCCTGGCGATGGCGGCCACCAATAGGTCGCGCTGCTCGGGGAGCAACAATTCCTCGCGGAAGATCTCGTGGCTGATGGCCCTGGCGCTATTGATCGCCAGCGTCACATGCCCGGCATGGTGCATGCGCGCCACCTCGTAGGAATCCTTCATCACGTGCTCGATCTGATCGTTGAACCACACATCGACGGCTTTGTTGACCAACCCGCTGGCCACCAACGCCAACAATACCGTTGGAATCAGCGAGAACCCGATGAAAGCCGCAACCAGCTTGGCCCGGAACCCGGATCCCACCATGCGATGGCGGCGTTCGAAATAGGCTTTGATGAGGTTTCTGGAAAGCAGCAGCGTGAGGACGACGAAGCCGATGAGGTCGAGATTGACCAGCAGCAGGACGAAGGCGTACCCGGTACTGGGCAGGAAAGAGTCCGATTCCTCTCCGATGGGAATCGCTGTTTGGGCATAGTAGACGGTCAGCGCCAGACAGGGGAGCAGGAGGATCAAGACGATCCAGACCGGCCGCACATGACGCTTCCGGTGCTCGCTGTCGACGATCGACGGTGTCGCCGGTGCCGGCGCGTCCGCGATCACGCCAGGAGGGACCATCCGCTGTATCTCTCCGCGTTCGGCCATGAGGCGTTCGCTCCTCCGGTTCTACCCCGTTGACACTATATCGAATTCCGGCGGGAGTCTCAAAAAAGACTCATCCCCGTGCGTGGGGGCGAGACTATCCTGTAACAGGCACGCGATGGGTCGGGCAGGAGAAATGACCCGTCCGAATTGCCGCTCGACGGCCTCTCCAGGGAACACACTATGGCTGGTGCAACGGTGACGTACCAGAGGTCAGGCTGACAAACTTCATCCGCAGGGCGTAGAGCATGTCCTTCATCACGACCTGCTCATCGGGGGTCAGATTCCCCCGAGTCTTGTCTTCCAGCATGGAGAGCAAATCTATGATTTCCTTGGCTTGCGGCAGGTTGAGCGGGAGGGCTGGCTGCTGGGGATCGAGTTGCTCACCCATGAGCATGAGCGCCGAGCTCCCCATCGAAATGACGAACGAGGCAAAATTGACCGGGAGCTGAGCGCCCATGGCCACGTGGTCACCAGCCTGGTGGCTCTGCTCCTGACTCTTCGGCGGCGTCGGTGCCGTCGCCGGTTTGGCCGGCTCCTCGGTCCGTCCTCGGCGATCCCGGATGACGAACCCCTGGTCCTGTTCTTCTGCCATGGAATCCCCCCCAACGCTCGAACCGCGCGGCCTGAGCGGCTCGCAGGCGCGTACCCTATCATAGCCCCCCCTGGGGTTCAAGACAGCACCCCCGTTGAAGGCAGGGCTCAAGTCGGTTAGAGTGGCGCCACGAAAGGATCCTCCGTATGTCAGATGATTTCGACAACGTGGTCTCCATCATGGCTCGGCTCCGCGCTCCGGGAGGGTGCCCCTGGGACCGTAAGCAGACCCATGAGTCACTCAAGCCATACCTACTCGAGGAGACCTACGAGGTATTGGAGACGATCGACCAAGGCGATCTCCCGAAGCTGAAGGAAGAGCTGGGCGACGTGCTCCTTCAGGTCCTCTTTCACAGCCAAATCGGCGCGGAAGCTGGCTCCTTCACGATCGAAGACGTCCTGCGCGTGTTGGGAGACAAGCTGGTCCGCCGCCATCCCCACGTATTCGGCGAAAAAGGCGACGACCAGTCCTTGAATTCCGATCAGGTGGTGCACCGGTGGGAAGAAATCAAACGAGCCGAGCGTAAGAATGCCGGCAAGCCCGACTCGATGCTTCAGGACGTTCCCAAGGCTCTCCCTGCCCTGTTGCGGGCCTATCAGGTCCAAGCCCGCGCTGCAAGGGTCGGTTTCGACTGGCCGGATAGCCCTCAGGGCCTTGCCGGCGTGTTCGGCAAGGTCACGGAGGAATTGGGCGAATTGCAGGAGGCGGTGGCAGCGCAGCCGGCGCCGGCTCCACCGACGCCTGAGGTCGAGGCGGAGTTGGGCGATCTCTTGTTTTCGATCGTGAATCTCGCACGGCATTTGAAAGTCAATCCGGAAGATACGCTGCGCCAAGCGACGAACCGTTTCACCGACCGGTTTCAATACATCGAAAGCCAGGCGGCGCTCAGCGGCCGCACGATGGCGGACTTGACCCTGGATCAAATGGAAGCCTATTGGACGGAGGCGAAGCGGGCGCTGGCCGCCGGCGCCGTGCCCCCATCGAAGGGGCCGTCATCTGCAGACAGCACGGGATCACCGATATGAGCGACGACCAGGGCCCCTACGAAGAAGGAAAACGCGCGGGCATGCACCCGGTGGCGGTGGTGTTCGGTGTCATCATCATTATGTGGGTGCTGATCAACCTGGCCGTTCCGAGCGGCAAGCAGAAACAAGCCATGGGACCGGAAATTTCCCAAGTAACCATGGAAGATCCAGAAGCGGCCCCGGTGATGTTCAAAGTGCAGGCGAGCCTTCCCGACCTGAACGCGGTCAGCGTGGTCGTGCCCCCACAGGCCACCACGAGTCAGGTCGTCAGCCTGCTCAAGCGGTTCAAGAACGCGAGACTTGCCCAATCCCTCGACGATCTGCTGCCGCCAACGAGCCCGGGGCACAAACTCGGCAACCATGCCGTAGGAGAAATTTACATTTTTTCAGAGAGCAAGTATGCGCAGCCGGAGTCGGTGCGAACCCTTGCACGGGGAGCGCATGCGCCGGGTGACCTCTATCCCCAAGCCATTCCTTTCGAGGAAGCCATGGAGCAGGTACTTGGGCACTACCGTATCGACTTGAACGACACGAGCAATCCCGACACCGGCTCTTTGGGATTTGCGGACGAGTCCGGCGTTCACTCGAAGCACTACCGGAGAATCTTCTAGCAGACTTCTATCGGGAACGGCTGATCCCGAATGCGGTATGGGAAACCAGTCTGTTTCCCAGTCGTGCCATTCGCCCTGAAACCCGCGCCAAGTCGAACCAATTATCCCCAGGTCAAAACCGGATCTATCAGGTTTCCCTAAGGGTTTCCATCTTCTACCAATCCTTGTGGTCTTGTACCAGTTCGACACAAGAGCTCATTATGAGGCAGACTCTCGACAGAGCCGGCCGGTCCCGCAGCCGGCGGAAAACCTGTACACTATCCACAATCTTTTCCACAGGAGTGCGACACGAAATGCCGCTCCAACGCAGGGGATCGTGAGGTACGGAACCGAACCGGCTTAAACGGAGAGGCCGATCGTGCGCTTGATTTCTTCTCGCAGGTTGACTTGCTCGGCCTGGACCCAGGCTTCAAGTCGAGGGAAAAGATGGGCCAGCGGTCCGGTGAAGGGAGCGAGCAGCACATCGCGACGCTCTTTCAACATGCCTTCCGCCTCCGCAATGCGAAGTTTCTCATCGCCAATCTTGCGGGACAAGAGCTTGGTCAGCATCAGTTGTTGGCCGGGCGATCCCGTCACGTTCCCCATCAACGCTTGCTTCATGCGATCCAATTCATCGGCGACGGACACCTTCACCCTCACGGCATGGGGGGTGGGCCAAATCGTCCGGTGAATGGAATAGTCATAGGACAGCACCGGCTCACGCGGTTCCCGAAAGGGCCCGCTCACGTCGGTGATTCTGAGTTCGTCGTCCATAGCCTCATGCCTCTCTTCAATGCGCCGGGTTGTGTCCCGGGAATTACGGTTGAGCGGACTGTAGATATCGCAGGGCTTTCGTCGCGATGTCTGTCCCATCGCGGATGCAATCGGGGATGCCAACCCCGCGATAGCCCGCCCCGGTGATCAGCAATCCACCGAAACGCGACAGGGCGTCGTCCAATTGGGCCAATCGGTCGAGATGTCCGATCGTATACTGCGGCATGGCCCGATGCCAGCGGTTGACCTCCACATAGTGGGGCTCCGCATGAAGGTCCACGATCGAGGCCAGTTCAGATCGCACGCAATGCACCAGATGCTGATCGTCGTGATCCAGAATCGCTTCGCGCCCCACACCGCCGAGATAGCAGCGCACCGAAACATCCTGGTCGGAGGCGCGATAGGGCCATTTCTGTGAGGTCCAGGTAGCCGCGATCAGATTCCGCCCTTCCGCCCGCGGCACGATGAAACCAAACCCCTCAAGCCGATTACCGACTTCCGCCGCCCGATACACCAGCGAAATTGTCGCCGTCGAAGCATAGGGGATGGAATCCATGACGCCCGCCGCGACCGGACTCAAGGGACGCACCAGGTCGGCGCTGATGTAGGCAGGTGTCGCCAACACCACGGCCTCGGCAGCCAAGGTCGTCCCATCGGTGCAGAGAATATCGTACGTCCAACGCCCGGGCTTATGCGATCGCACCCGCATGGATTCTGCCTGCACGCCCGCCTTGAGTACGGCGCCGGCCTTGACGAGGTGCCCAGCCACGACCGTCACAAGGTCACTCAACCCGTTCCGCAAGGTGACGAACATTGTGCGCGGCGCATTACCGGACGGACGTTGTTGCGCGCGGGCTCGCCTCGCCGCCATCATCCCACGAATCACGCTGCCGTGCGTTTGCTCCAGTTCATAGAATTTGGGAAACGTCGCCCGGAGACTCATGTGCTCGGCATCGCCGGCGTAGATGCCAGCCATCAGCGGCTCCATCACACGCTCGGTCGCACGCTGCCCGAATCGGCGACGAAAGAACCCGGCCAGCGATTCGTCCTCACCGGATCGCTTTGGCGGGATCAGCACATCACACCCCATGCGGGCCAAGTCGATCCAAGAAAGCAGCCCGCTGCGGAACAGCGGCCCCAATTGCGTCGGGGTGAACGTAACCAACCCTTCCGGCAATTCATGGAGCCGGCCGTCACAGAGGACACTGGCCTTCTTCGGAGTGGGATTCGTATTGATGAGTTGATCGGTGAGACCGACGCGACGGCACAGATCCAGCGCCCATGGTTTTTGAGACAGGAAGGAGTCCGGCCCTGCCTCCATCACCAGTTGCCCGACCCGATGGGTCACAATCTTCCCACCCCAGGCCGGGGAGGCTTCCAGTACCATGCAGGTAACGGGAAAATCGGCGGATTGAGCCTGTTCCACCAAGGAGAAGGCGGTCGAGAGCCCGGAGATACCGCCGCCGATAATGACAACTGACTTGGGAGTACGCGCCACGGGAATTTAGCCACCCACTGCCGAGGGTCAGCGCGCGGGACCGGTCGTGCGCTGGCCGCACCGGATCGGACGGCCGCGGCTCATGAGTTCGCCGTTGAGCCGGCCACGAGAGACGCCTCGTGCTGTTCCAACACCGCCATCAAAATATCGATCAACGCCGGGGCGGCGTTCAACATGGGGATCCGCTCGAGCTGCATGCCCTTGGTCTGCGCCAATCGCTTCAACTCGATGTCGATGTCGAAGAGGGTTTCGACGTGATCGCAAATGAAGCCGATCGGCGCAACCAGAACGTGCCGATGGCCTTCCCGCTCCAATTCCGCCAAGGTATCCTCCACCGTTGGCCCCAGCCACTTTTCGCCGGAACGCCCTTGGCTCTGAAACGCGAATCTGGTCGGTTGGGTGCCCAATCGTTCGCACACTGAAGCGGCCGTCGCTTTGACCTCGTCGGGATACGGATCCTTCATGGCCACGATTCGCTCCGGTAGGCTGTGCGCGGTGAATAGCACCGGCACCTTGGCCCTGACGTCGGCGGGAAACTTTTGCAGAGACTGCTGGATGTTGTCGGTAATCGCCGCCACCAGCAGGGGATGCCGATGCCAACTCGTCACGAAACTGATCGGCGTCTCATTCGCCAATTCGGCGCGAGCTTCCTCGACCTTGTTCATGTAGGCCCCGATGCTCAGCGAGGAATACTGGGGCGCCATGCAGAGACCGATCACCCGCTCCGGAAAGTCATCCAGCAATTCCGAGTAGGCTTCCTTGATAAACGGATGCCAGTGACGTAACCCGACATAACACCGATACCGTTCGCCACCGGGACCGTTGAGTCGCTGCTCGAGCTTTCTCGCCACTTCGCGGGTAATCCCCAACACCGGCGATTTGCCGCCGGTTGCGCGGTACCGCTCCTTGATCTCTTCGACCAATTCCGGCGGCGTAGGGCGACCACCCCGCACATCCTTCAGGTAGGGCTCGACGTTCTCCAAGCGGTCGGGACCGCCCATGGCCATCAGCAGCACGGCAATCGGTCGTTGTGGTCCAGGCATGGCTTCCTTCGTGAAAGGTTAGACGTGAGTCGCAGACGGTTTAGTTCCGGCAGTCCGGTCGCCATCTCACGTCTGACGCTTTTAACGCGCGCTGAGTTTGTGGACGAGATCGATCGCAGCGGCCACATGTTCCACCGGCGTGTTCGGCAAAATTCCGTGTCCGAGATTGAAAATGTGCCCGGGACGCCCGCCGGCTCGACGCAAAATGTCGGCCACCCGTCGTTCGATCTCGGGGATCGGCCCAAATAGCGTGACCGGATCGAGGTTGCCCTGTACGGCCCGATCGTGGCCGATCGTATTCCAGGCTTGGTCCAGCGGTACCCGCCAGTCGACACCGATCACGTCGCCACCGGCCTCTCGCATGTCCTTCAATATCGCGGCCGTACCGGTCCCAAAATGGATGAGCGGCACCCCCGCATCCTTCAAACCCTCAACAATCGAACGGACGTGCGGCTTGACGTACTCGACATAATCGCCCGCCGAGAGGCATCCGACCCAGCTGTCAAAGAGCTGCACCGCCTGCGCACCGGCTTCGATCTGGCGCCGCAAATAGCTCGTGAGCACCTTCGAAAACTTCTCCATCAATGCATGCCACACCTTCGGTTCGCCATACATCATCTGCTTGGTGTGGATATAGTTGCGGGACCCTCCACCTTCGATGGCGTAACTCGCCAACGTAAACGGCGCCCCGGCAAACCCGATCAGCGGGACGCGTCCGCTGAGCCGTTTCCGGGTCAGGCTGATCGCATCCATGACGAACTGCAGCTCGCTGCCGTCGATCTGCTTCAAGCGATCCACGGCGGCCGCATCACGGAGGGGATTATCGATCACGGGCCCTTCGCCTTCGGCAAATTCCAGATGCAGGCCCATCGGCTCCAGCGGCAGTAAAATATCGGCGAAGATGATGGCTGCATCGAGCGGAAACCGGTCGATCGGCTGCATAGTGACTTCGGCCGCCAACTCGGGGGTTTTGCACATCTCGAGAATGGAGTGCTTCGCACGCAGGCGGCGGTATTCCGCCATATAACGGCCGGCCTGGCGCATGAACCACACCGGGGTGCAATCGACCGGCTCACGCCGGCAGGCTTTCAAAAATCGGTCGTTCATAAGACCGCGCATTCTAGTGGGACCATCGGAACAGAGTCAAACGTGCTGAACGAGCCCCACAGAGACCAACCATCCGCTCCGGTAACTTTCCCACTTCTCATGGACTTTCCTAGGGAGTCGGATACACTGGAATCGGGGGTGTCGATGGTCGTGTAAATTTCCGCCTGTATTTGTTTCGGTCCTTGTGTATAATGTGTCAACGACCTATGCTGGGTTCACCACCTGGGATACGGTCTAGACGCCAAATCAATCAGCGGCCCCCCTATTCAATCCGTCACTCGATGCGCCGCGGTGTCTAAGTCAGCAATCGGGAACCCGGCGCGATCTCCGTACACTTCGCCGATCCCCCAAAATCAGATTCGGAGGAGGCATGAACGACACGCACCCGCTAGCCCTATCCAAAGGCGCTGAGCTCACGAAAGGCGAAGAACCGGCCAAACACAGTGAGCTGTGGTACACCGTCTTGCGCTGGTTCGACTCCTGGGCCGGTCTCGAGTATATGCGTGTCGACGGGCCTCCAAAGGTGGACTGGGTCCGCTGCATCCCGATCATCACCGTCCACCTCATGTGTTTGGGCATCTTCTTCGTGGGATGGAGCTGGGCGGCGGTCGGCGTCTCCGTGGCCTTCTATTTCGCCCGCATGTTTGCCATTACCGGCTGGTATCACCGTTACTTTTCGCACCGCACCTTCAAGACCTCCCGCGCTTGTCAGTTCGCATTCGCGATCCTGGGTTCGTCTTGCGCGCAGAGGGGTCCGCTCTGGTGGGCCGGACATCATCGGCATCACCACATCGCCTCCGATACGCCCGATGACGTCCACTCGCCTCGTCACGGAGGATTCTTGTGGTCACATATCGGCTGGTTCACATCTCAGAAATTCTATGCGCCGCGCCTCAAGAGCATCGGCGACTTCGCCAAGTATCCTGAGCTCCGGTTTCTCGACCGGTTTGATGTGCTGGTCCCCACCCTTGCCGGATTCGGCATGTATGGCTTGGGGATGTTGCTGGAAGCCTATGCGCCGAGTCTGGGCACCAATGGACCGCAGATGTTGATCTGGGGATTCTTTGTGTCGACCGTGGCCCTGGTGCACGGCACCTGCACGATCAACTCACTTTCCCACGTCTATGGGTCACAGCGTTATGAGACCGGCGACGATAGCCGGAACAATTTTATCCTCGCGCTGATCACGATGGGTGAGGGGTGGCATAATAACCACCACTACTATGCTGCCTCGACCCGCCAAGGGTTTTACTGGTGGGAAATCGACATGACCTACTATATCCTCCGGGCCATGCAGGCCGTGGGACTGGTGTGGGACATTCGCGAGGTGCCCATGCACGTGCGAGAAGGCAAGAGCAAGGCCGCCTAGCCGGCTCCTGAGAATCTATTCGGACGGGAGTTCCACACTCGCTTCTGCTAGACCCAATCCGATTCGTCTCTGACGGCCGGCTTCTTTCCATACAGGGGAGCGAGCCGGCCGCGAATGTCCCTGCTGATTGAGTCCAAATCCGCCGCCTCCGCCGCAGTCGCAATCCACGCATCTTCCGGCGTCAGTTCCAACCGATAGTGATTCTTCCGCAGTGAGAACCATTCGATATAGGGATGGGGCACGAGATGCGGATGCGGATCGAACGAGATGAGACTCGCGTCTCCGATTTGCGGTATTTCCAAATCGCCGAGCACCTGCCCTGCCAGATCCTCGTCGGCAAACTTGCTGTTGCGAAAACACACGAGCTGCCCTGCAATCTCGCCGCGGCAGTTGCCCGCCAAGTAAAACTCCACAGGGCCCACCACAGCGATTGTCATCCGCCCGACGACGCTGCCGTCCTGCCGATTGTCCAAGAATCCTTCCTTTACCCAGCGACCGTTCCCGAATTTTTGAGCCACACTATCCTCCTTCCCTAGATTCTCGCACCTTCCGGCCCCATAGTTCCTGGTGCATGAACACTATCCCGTTGGAGCAACGGCGTACGGCAAATGACACGAACAAGAACATCTCACCGGTTCGATTCTGCGGTCACTCTTTTCGGCCATCCCCATACCCTGTCAGGTCGATTCCCCGGCGCTTCACGAAAGACGCTCTACCTCCGAACTCATCGCCCCACTCGAGAGCGATCCCAGCAAGACGCCCCCTAAAATCATGATGCTTCCAAACCAGCCCTGCGCATCGAGCGTTTCCCCGAGAAAATACCAGGCCAGCCAGGCAGCAAAGGCCGGTTCACAGGCGAACAACAGCGCCACTTGCTGCGCCGGCAGGAGCCGCTGCGCCCACATTTGCACGGCAAAGGCACCAGTCGCCCCCACGCCGGTGATCGCTAGGCCGACGAGCAACACCCTCGTGACATCGAATGCCCCGCTTGGCGGCGATTCCCACAGCATTGCGGCGGACATGCTCACCGCCATGAACAACAACTGCCAAACAAAAACGGAGACCGGATCCGCCACGCGGGTGTAACGTTCCAGACAGGCGATGTGCGCGGCAAATGCGGCAGCGCTCCCCAACGTCAGCCAATCTCCAAGGTTGGCCGTGGCCGTCGGTTTCACCAACAGCCAGAGACCGGCCAGGGCAATGCCGTTCGCAATCCAGGTGCGAATGCCGAGTCGCCGCAAATAAAGCGGGACGAAAACGACGTACAACACCGTGATGAAGGCGGAGTTGGACGCGCTGGTATACGACAACCCGACGGTCTGCATCACGTATCCGAGAAAGAGCCACCCCGTCGCAATCAGACTAATGCGCAGAGTGTGCCGATTCCCCACGAGCCGACGGCGAGCCATCGCCAACACGATTAGGACGATCGCCAAACCGAGAAAAAATCGCAAGAAGAGGAAGGTCAGCGGCGGAACCTGCGCGAGCACCGCTTTGGTGGCAGGAAATGTTGCCCCCCAAATGAAGGTCGTAAGGAGCAGGGCAAGTTGGGGCATGAGCCCTAGATGGGAGTGATGAGTTCTCAGTGTGGGGTGCTGAGCTGAATCTTAGGAAGAGGCGATCGACGCGCTCACCGCAAAGGATTCACCGCCCGACACTGAATTGAGTTATGGTCTGCAGAGGGCGCATCGGCGCTGATCGCTCGTGCCGGCCTGTTCCATGGCAGCCAACGCCCGCTCTTTATCGGGATAGTCAAACCAGCCGCCTTCCCAGAAATCGCTGCTCGACACGTTCGACGGAACCTCGGAGCACCGATCCCGATGCAGCGTCACTCGATCGATGGCCCGTGCAATGTGCAACCAGTAGGTCATAGTTTCTCTTACGCCCCACCACGAAAGACTCGCAAGCCCCACCCTACCACGCCCGCGCGCAACAGGGCAATCCGGCCTGGGGCCGACGTCGCCGCGCGGGCGAGAGAGGGAGCTATCGTCAGGATCAAGATCGAAGGGTCAGAGGGCGAGATCAGGGCAGGAGCTGCCACTCATCCTTTTCGATGAACACTTTTGCGCCGGTTTCCAGCTTCTTGACGTCGTCTTTTTCGAAGATCCTCATATACCGCTCGATGCGATCCGGATCATCGATCCGCTCTTCCTGCATGACTCCGCTCGAACCTTTGTACTTCCGAATTAACAGGGGCATAGAACCGGTCCTCCAATTGTGGCTCGCGTTTCGGCACAGAGATTGGTTACAATAAGGCAAAGTTACACAAAGGGTCAAGGGTTTCGGGAAATCCGAGGGCCTTGTCCGGAGGAGATGGTCATGCCGGTCTACGAATATCGCTGCGGTGATTGCGCCTACCAATTCGAAGTGACTCAGTCCGTCCATGCCAGACCGGAAGATACGGTCTGCCCGCACTGCAGTGCGCAGAACTCCACCAGATTGTTATCCGCCTTCGCCTCCACGATCAAGGGGACGCACAAGCCCGGCTTCGCGGAAATGAAAGCCTACAATATGCTCAACGAGCGAATGGACAAATTCGCAAAGCTGCCTCCCATCGTGGGCCGACGCGCAGCCGTCAACCCCAATATGACCGGCGGGGAGTCCGGGTCCTCAGACGGCGGACAGGCTTAGCCCGGTCGAATCGGATGCACACCTCGCTTGGCCAGATCCTCCGCTTCACCTGGTTGACCGTTCTGCTGGTAGCGCTCAGCCTTCGACTTGCTGCGGCTGAAGTCTCGGGAAGCCTTGTCATCGCCGGCAACGGACCCGAATCCGGCGCCATCGAAGCGTTGGCTCGGGCATTCGAAAAGGCCAATCCCCGCGCTTACGTCGACGTGCTCTGGGACGACAATTCCAAACCCATCGACATGGTCAAGAGTGGACAGGCCACCCTGGCCGTGACCGGATCCGAGGAGACCGGTCTCACTGCCTTCCAAATCGCGTGGGACGGCATCGCCATCATGGTGCACCGGTCCAACTTCACCAAGGAAGTGACCAAGCAGGAAGTCAGTGATCTTTATTCGGGGAAGGTCAAAGTCTGGGCGGATCTCGGTGGACCCGATACGAGAATCTTGTTGATCGATCGCCCGAAAAACCAAAACAACCGCGACGCCTTCGAGCAACAGCTCGGCCTCGCCGGCAAGATCGCCGACGGCGCCAAGTTGATCGCCAAAGACGAAAAGGTCATCAAGACGGTGGCGGGAACCCTGCCTCCCCTCTCTGCCGTGGCCTACCTGTCGCTCGGCCAGGCACTGGAAGCGGTGGCCTCCGGCGTGCCGGTCAGACTGCTCCCCGTCGATAAAATTGAGCCGGAAACCCCGACCGTCAAGGATGGACGCTATCCCCTGCGAAGGCCCGTGCTGCTGCTCTCAGCAAACGACACCACGCCATTGATCGCAGCCTTCCAGCAATTCGCGCTGTCCGACGACGGCCAGAAGATCATCAGCGATTTTTATACGCCGCTCGCCAAGAAATAATCTCCAGGAAGGAGGCTCTCATGCGCACTTTTTTGACGACGATCTTGGGTTTGGCGCTGGTTGTAGGGATGGGTGCCGCGCCGACCCAGGCTCAGCAGGGCTCCACGGTCGAGGGGGCGGGCTTTACGCTCTTCGACACCGAATCCATCAAGGGCTCGGACACGTCGAAAGTCGAAAAGGACCCTGTCTGCGATCGGTCTAAACGGCCCAAAATCGCCAAGGTGGAACCGGATGAAGCCAAGCCGGGCGACAAGGTCGTGATCACCGGCGAAAACTTCGGGACCAAAGAATGTTTCCACGGAGTCGCCTTCAGCGCGGCTGGCCCCACGAAAATCGAATATCAGTTCGTGAACGAGACGACCATCGAGGTGACGGTGCCGGACGTCCGCCCAGGAATGTCCTTCATCGACGTCGTCGCCGGCGGCGGCAATGCCCGCTCCAAGGGATTCCTCGTCCAAGCCAAGTGATTTATCGAGGAAGGGCAGGGGGACCCATCCCCCGCCCCCTTCCTTCCGGTTTCCGCTCCCTTCTTCTCGACAACTCTCTTGATCCTATGCTAGGTTACGCGGTCTTTTTGGGGAGGCCCTCAGAGGTGAGCTACGGCTCCAGACCTCACACGGTTACATCATGTTCCGGAAGATCCTCATTGCCAACCGTGGCGAAATCGCCATGCGCATCATTCGTGGTTGCCGCGAACTCAACATCGCGACCGCAGCGATCTATTCCGAAGCCGATTCGACCGGCATCTACGTCAAAAAAGCGGATGAGTCATATCTCGTAGGTCCCGGTCCGGTCAAAGGTTTCCTCGACACCAAGCAAATCGTTGAACTAGCCAAGCGCATCGGCGCCGACGCCATCCACCCTGGCTACGGCTTCCTATCCGAAAACGCCCAGTTTGCACACCTCTGCCAGGCCTCGGGCATTACGTTCATCGGCCCCTCTCCCCAGGCGATCCACATGATGGGGAGTAAGGTGAAGGCACGGGAGATCGCCAAGCAGGCGGGGCTGCCGATCGTGCCCGGGACCGAGGGCGGCGTCACGGACGTCCAAGAAGCCCTGAGCTTCGCACACAGCATCGGCTACCCGGTCATGATCAAGGCCAGCGCCGGCGGCGGCGGGCGCGGCCTGCGGGTCGTGCGGAACGACGAAGAACTCCGCGAGAACATGGAAGTCGCCTCCCGTGAGGCGCAAGCGGCGTTCGGCGACGGCAGCGTCTTTCTGGAAAAATACATCGAGCGCCCGCACCACATCGAATTCCAGATCCTGGGCGACAAGCACGGCAACATCATTCACTTGGGCGAGCGCGACTGTTCCATCCAGCGTCGGCACCAGAAATTGATCGAGATCGCCCCCTCGCTCGTACTCACGCCGAAACTCCGGGCCCAGATGGGCGAGGCGGCCATCGCGATCGCCAAGGCCGTGCAATACGACAATGCCGGCACCGTGGAGTTCCTGCTGGACCACGAGGGGCATTTCTATTTCATCGAAATGAATCCGCGCCTGCAGGTCGAGCACACGGTCACAGAGCAGATCACCGCGATCGACATCGTGCGGAACCAGATCTCCATCGCAGCCGGCAAACCGCTCGAGATCCGGCAAAAGGACGTGACGCTGCAGGGCCATGCGATCCAATGCCGCATCAACGCCGAAGACCCGCGCAACAACTTCCTCCCCTGCACCGGCACCGTCACGGCCTACCTCTCGCCCGGAGGAATCGGGGTACGGATCGACGGAGCCGTGTACAAGGACTACACGATCCCTCCCTATTACGACGCACTGCTGGCGAAGCTGACGGTCCGCGGCCGAACCTGGGAGGAGACGGTCAGCCGCATGCGCCGCTCGCTGGAAGAGTACGTGCTCCGGGGAGTCAAGACGACCATCCCCTTCATGAAGAACATCATGATGGAGCCGGATTTCCGCGCCGGTCGATTCGACACGTCATATCTGGAGACGCATCCGGAACTGTATCAGTATGAAGAATCAGAGGAGCCCGAGGACCTCGTGTTGGCGATTTCCGCAGCGATAGCCGCCTTCGAAGGACTCTGACCCCGCAGTATCCCAGCACCATTGGCATGAACCCTGAGTAAGCGAGCGGACTGTTCGCCCGAGGTCGCCCCTATGGCAACGAAGAAAACCAAGAAAGCCACCCCCAAAAAACCGAAAGCGGCGGCATCGCGCCCGGCAAAGGCCAAGGCACCGAAGCCGGAGTTTCGCGTGGAACCGGCGCCGGGGAAACGGCTGCTCCTGACCGACGTCGCGTTCCGCGACGGCCACCAGTCGTTGCTGGCCACGCGCATGCGGACCGAAGACATGCTTCCGATCGCGCAGAAGCTCGATGCGGTCGGCTATTGGTCACTGGAAGTCTGGGGCGGTGCGACGTTCGACACTTGCCTGCGATTCCTCAAGGAAGATCCTTGGGAACGGTTGCGCGCGCTGCGCGAGGCGATGCCCAACACCAAGCTGCAGATGCTGCTGCGCGGGCAAAACCTCGTCGGCTACCGGCACTATGCGGACGACGTGCTGGACAAATTCATCGAGCGGTCGGCGGCCAACGGCATCGACGTCTTCCGGATTTTCGACGCGCTCAACGACGTGCGGAATCTGGACCGGGCGATGCGCGAGGTCAAGGCCAACGGCAAGCACGTCGAGGCGACGATTTGCTATACCGTGAGCCCCGTCCACAGCATCGAACGTTTCGTGTCGATGGCCAAGCAGCTGGAAGACCTGGGCACAGACACGCTCTGCATCAAGGACATGGCGGGCCTGCTGGCCCCCCTCGATGCCTATAAATTGGTAAGGAAACTGAAGAGCGCGGTGAAGGTGCCGATCCACCTCCATAGCCACTACACCTCCGGCATGGCTTCCATGTCGGCGCTGATGGCGGTTCTGGGCGGACTCGACATGCTCGACACGTCCGTCTCGCCGCTTGCCGGGGGCACCTCACATCCCCCGACGGAAACTTTGATCGCGTCGTTGCGGAATACGCCCTACGACACGGGCCTGGATCTTCGGCAGTTCGAACCGATCACCGAACACTTCCGCACCGTACGGCGCAAGTATCGCCGGTTCGAGAGCGACTTCACCGGTGTCGACGCGGAAATCCTCACGTCTCAGATCCCGGGCGGCATGCTCTCCAACTTGGCGGCGCAACTTGCAGAGCAAAACGCCATCGACCGCATGAAGGAAGTGCTCGACGAGGTGCCGAAGGTCCGCAAGGAAATGGGGTACCCGCCCCTCGTGACGCCGACGAGCCAGATCGTCGGCACCCAAGCGACGTTGAACGTCCTCACGGGTGAACAGGGCGAGCGCTACAAAGTCATCACGACGGAAACCAAGAATTACTTCCTCGGCCTCTACGGCCGGGCGCCGGGGCCGCTCGACAAAGAGATCATGGCCCGGGCGATCGGCGACGAGGAGCCGGTCAAGGGACGGCCGGCCGACCGGCTCGATCCGGAATTCGACACGCTCAAGAAGGACATGCCGGAGACGGCAACGACACCGGAAGATCAGTTGTCCTTCGCCCTCTTCCCGGCGATCGCTCGCGACTTCTTCGAAGCCCGCGAACGGGGCGAGTTGCAGCCCGAGCCGTTGGAGTCGACCGACGCGATGGGCCCCGCTGTCGCGCACGAACTGCATCTGGCACCGGCCGAGTTCAACATCACGGTGCATGGAGAAACCTATCACGTCGTCGTGTCAGGGTCTGGACGCAAGACCGACGGCCGCAAGCCCTACTACATTCGCGTGAACGACCGACTGCAGGAAGTCTCGCTCGAGCCGCTCCAGGAAGTGCTCACGGGCGTGCCGGAGGCGCCGGATCCGGCCAGCACCGCCAAACCGAAGCGACCGCGCCCCACGAAGGCCGGCGACGTGGCGCCGCCCATGCCGGGCCGGGTGGTCAAGGTGCTCGTCACCGAAGGCAGCCAGGTGAAGGCCGGCGATCCCTTGCTGATCATCGAAGCGATGAAGATGGAGAGCCGAGTCCCAGCCCCGGTGGACGGTCGTGTCACCGCCGTCCTCGTCGCCGAGGGCGAAAACGTCAAAACCGACGAAACCGTGATCCAGCTGGAATAGGAGCAGGCGATGCCGGTCGGGTGGCCGTGGTTGCTGATCCTGACCGTCGTCGCAAGCGGCTGCGCTCCGCAACCAGAGCTTCCGGCCTGGTTCGACTCGGTTCAACGTGTACCCCTCCGCCAAGTCACCGTCGACGGGCACCGCATCGCCTATCTCGACGAGGGTGAAGGCTCCCCGGTAATTCTCCTGCATGGATTCGGCGGATCCATGTGGCAATGGGAATACCAACAACGCCCGCTCTCCGCTCGCTTCAGAATCATCACCCCGGACCTGCTGGGATCGGGCCTCTCCGATAAGCCGGACATCGCCTACACACCGGACGAAATGGTTGCGGCGCTCCGAGGATTCATGGAGGCCCTTGGGCTTGAGCGCGCCACCCTGGTCGGAAACTCCATGGGCGGCGGCCTGGCGATCGGCATGACGCTGACTCATCCGGAACGGGTCGAGCGCCTGATCTTGATCGATAGCTTGCCCGATCGAGTCCGAGAGCGGCTGACCAGTCCCCTGATGCAACGGGCGATTGATACGCGCGTGCCGGTGTGGCTCGCGCAGGTGGGCAACTGGCTGTTTGGCGGCGGTACGACGGATGCGATTCTCAAAGAGATCGTGCACGACCACCGGCTACTCACTCCATCGGTACTGGATCGCTCGAACCGCAACCGGCAGCGCCCTGGGCTGCTTCGTCCGCTGATGGCTATCCGAGACAGCCTCCCGCAGTGGGAATCAGGATTCGCCGGCCGTATCAACCGCGTCAGCTGTCCCACGTTGATTCTCTGGGGCGAGCACGATCGTCTGTTTCCACCACAGGTTGGTCGCGACATCCAGGCCATGATCCCCGGCGCGCAGTTTGCCGTCATCGCCGACGCGGGACACATACCGCAGTGGGAGCGGCCTGACATCGTCAACGGCCACATCCTCTCGTTCCTCGCAGCCTTGACAGAGCGTCGAGATCGTCCATAAAGTGGCGGATGGGCCACGTACTTTTGAGGAGGACAACCATGCGCGTCCTGCGAGACCGTCCGACATCGATGAGCGTGCTCCTGCTCTTGTTTCTCAGCCTTTCCGCTTGCGGGACCTTGCATGACAGCGGCTCGCCCGAATTCATATATAAACCGCTTGCCGTGGCAGACGGCAGCGCCGCGGCCGGAGACGGCAATAACATTCTGTTCCAAGGCAAACCCCTCATGCTCTCGGGGAACGCCATCAAAGTCGACGACCATCTGCGCGATGTCAAATTGGTTCAAACCGATCTCAGCATGGTCAACATCAACGAAACCAAGGGCAAGGGCAAGGTCCGCATCATCAGCGTCGTACCGTCACTCGACACCAAAGTCTGCGAGCAACAAACCCATTACCTCAGCGAAAAGAACAAGGGACTCGACAAGATGGTCGAGCTGATCACGGTCAGCATCGACACCCCCTTTGCCCAAAAACGCTTTGCCGAGGAGGCGAAGATCACCAACGTGACGTTCCTGTCCGATTTCCGTGGTGGTGATTTCGGCAAGGCCCATGGTTTGTTTCTAAAGGATCCGCACATTCTGAGCCGCGCCATCATGGTCGTGGACAAGGACAACAAGGTCCGATACCTCCAAATCACGCCTGAACTGGTGCAGCTTCCGGACATGGAAGAGGCCTTCCGTTTCGCACGCAAGTTAGTGACGGCAAGCTAGTCGAGGCGTGAAACGGAAGCTCGTCCGCCCAAACCTCAGCCCTTAACCGTCACACCGTGGCCTTATTGGCAATCGCTGTTCCCTCACAATCTGCATGCCACGTTTGACGACTAACGTTTCGCGCGATCCGGAGTACACATGAGCCACTTCGACATGCTGGTCATCGGCTCGGGGCCCGCCGGCCAGAAGGCCGCGATCCAGGCCGCCAAGCTCGGCAAGAAGGTTGGACTTATCGAACGGAAAAACCAGGTCGGCGGCGTCTGCACCAACACCGGCACCATCCCCAGCAAATCTCTCCGCGAAGCCGTGCTCTACCTCTCCGGCTTCCACCAGCGTGCTCTCTACGGCTCCAGCTATCGTGTGAAGCAAGACATCACGATGGAAGACCTGTCCTACCGAGCGAACCATGTGATCCGACGCGAGATCGAGATCATCCACAACCAGATGTCCCGCAACAATATCCAACTCCTCACCGGCACCGCCGCTTTCCTCGATCCGCACCGCCTCCATATCGAGGGACCGCTGGAGCAGGCCGAGCACAGCGCCGATGTCATCGTGATCGCCTGCGGCACGGTCCCCGCGCATCCCGCCCACATTCCGTTCGACGACCAGTCAATCATCGATACCGACGGTCTTCTGGCGGTTGCCCGCTTGCCGAGGACAATCACCATCATCGGCGGCGGGGTCATCGGAACCGAATATGCGTCCATCCTGGCCACCATGGGTATCCATGTGACACTGATCGAGCGGCGGCCACGGCTGCTGGAATTCGTGGACCAGGAAACGATCGAGGCGCTGCAATATCACATGCGTAGCATCGGCGTGACCCTGCGTTTCAACGAAGAGGTCGTGTCCGTGGAGCGGCGCGACGGCCAGGTGGTGGTGGGGCTCAAGAGCGGGAAGGAGATCGGAGCGACGACCGTGCTGTATTCCGTCGGTCGGATGGGCGCCACCCAGGCCCTCAACCTCCCGGCCATCGGTATTACGGCGGATGAACGGGGACGGCTCACGGTCAACGAGAACTATCAGACGGCCATACCGCACATCTATGCCGCGGGCGACGTCATCGGCTTTCCCGCTCTGGCATCCACGTCGATGCAGCAGGGCCGCCTCGCCGCTTGCCATGCGTTCGGTCTGCCCTGTCGCAGCCAAACAGAACTGATGCCGCTCGGCATCTACTCGATCCCGGAGATTTCGATGGTCGGTCCGAACGAAGACGACCTCACCCGTAACGGCGTCCCCTATTCGGTTGGGATCGCGCGCTACCGGGAAATTGCCCGAGGACAATTGATCGGCGACGAAATCGGGATGCTAAAGCTCTTGTTCCACAATAAGACACGCGAGCTGCTCGGAGTCCACGCCATCGGCGAAGGTGCCACGGAGCTGATTCACATCGGGCAGGCGGTCATGTCCTTCCACGGACAAATCGACTATTTCGTGGAAACCGTCTTCAACTACCCGACGCTCGCCGAGTGCTATCGTGTGGCGGCGTTGGACGGCATCAACCGTCTACCGAGACCCTGGGCACCGAGGACGTAAAAACGTGACGCGTGCGATGTGAAGAACTTGGGCCAATGGCGGATCGCAGATGCGGTGCGGACCTTCCTACCTTAGGCCATTCGTCATCAGCGCTTGCTCCACCGAGATACGCTTCACGAGAGACGAGTGCTGTTTTACGCCGACCAAGGAGGCTTCATGTCCTTTTCCAACCATCTCCGAAAACTTGCCCAACCGGTGTGGGATGCCCAGCTGACGCACCCATTCGTGGCGGCGCTCGGCAAGGGCACACTGCCCGAGCGAAAGTTCCGCTACTACATCCTGCAGGATGCTCGATTTCTCAGCGACCTCGCACGTGTCTTCGCGGCCGGAGCCTTGCGAGCACCCGACTCTGAAAGTGCGTTTAGATTCGCCAAGCTTGCGGAAGACACCATCGTCGTCGAACGCAGCCTCCATGAGAGCTACGGCAAGAAATGGAAACTCTCCCCTCAAGACATGGTCAACCAACCGATGGCACCGACGAACTATGCCTACACGCGCCATATGTTGGCGGTCGCCCAAGGCGGCACTGCGGCAGAGATCGCCGTGGTCGCGCTTCCCTGTGCCTGGATTTACTGCGTGGTCGGAAAGCATTTCCTCAAAGACGGCCCGCCGCCCGCGAAACATCCGTACCGCGATTGGCTGCTGCTCTATGCTTCCCCCGAGTTCGAAGCGGTGCAGGAATGGATGCGAGCGAAAGTGGACGCATGGGCGCGCGTCGCAGGTCATGAAGAAAAGAAGCGGATGGAGCAGTCGTTTCTGATCAGTTCGAAATATGAATGGATGTTCTGGGAGATGGCCTGGAACGAAGAGAAATGGCCGGTGTGACGACATAGGCCAGGGCGAGAACGCGGTGTGCTTGCATCCACCCCACATTCTTGGGGAGCAAGGAGAAAGAAGGTAGACGTAGGGAGATGAGCACCCCGCCCAACTGCGCCTACCCTCCACTCCCTAGGCCCCTAGCTTGCTTTGCGATACTCCTGCTCCGTTTCAAACGGCTCCCACTGCGGCTCATATTCACCATAGTCCTCCGAGTCGCTTCCCTCTTCCGAAACGGACGCCCAGACGGAGATGGCGAGGATCAACACGGTCATTCCAATGAGGAAGTAGACTGGCATGTCGGCCTCCTTGGTGTAGGCTGTCCATGCTTCCATGCTAGTCCCGCCGGCGCCTCTTACGTCACGGGGAAAATCCCGAGGGTCAATGGGGATTCTCCCTATGGTGTAATCTAGGCACTCTGCGTAGAGTCCGAACGTCCCGTGCTACCCGTGGCTCAGTTTTCGCTGTGGCGCCCACGGCTTGCGTTGATACAGTCATTGCGGTAGAACCCTTCGCCTGCCCCATACGCCGGATGGCGAGGCGCAGGCGCTCAAGGTCGGCAAGCTGCTCGGTGCAGACCTCGTGGCCTTCTTCTACATCTCCGCCACCCTGGGTACGCAGGCCAACATGAACTTCAGCCTGTTCGGCGGGGCCGGAGCAAACGCTCAGCCGCTCTATCGGCTCGGCGTCTCGGTGCGCGGGGTGCAGGTGGAGTCGAGCGAGATCACCTGGAGCGGTAACGCCCGGCTTCTGCAGTCGACCGCCGGCTTGGAGGAAGCCTTGGCGCGCCTGACCTGCCAAGCCCTCAATGCCGCCTGGAGCCCGCTCCCCTCCGGCAACGAACCGACCTGCCAGCGACGCCCGATACGCGTTTCCCTTCGCACCTTTTAGGATCGGCTGGTACCATACAGTAGACGCTTGGCGCCGACGCTGCGACATGAGCTCTGCTTCAATGACAACTCACCCGAGCCTCCTCAACTCCCGAGAAATTCGCGCGCATCTCCTCGGGCTCACCTTGTTCGTCGGCCTGCTGGTCCTCTGGTACTGGGCCTCTACCGGCGAACGGGCGGTTCCTTCGCTCATCGAACTCTTGCACGAGGATGATCCTTCGTCTCGTATTGTTGCGGCGGAGCAATTGGGACACATCGGACCGGCAGCGGTCGCTGCCGTGCCGGACTTGATCGCCCAGGCGACCAAGGACCCACTCCAACACGCCAATACGACCGCCGCGGCGGCACTCAAGTCGATCGATCTGGCGGCGGCGCGCCGGGTGATGACCCGCTATATCCCTCTCCTGCAGGACCAAGACGTTCAGCTCAAACGAACGGCTTGCGCAGTGCTCGGCAGTCTCGGACCGGTCGCCAAACCGGCTATACCTGCGCTCCTCGCTGTCTCCCGTGATGCGGACGAACTCGTTCGCCGCAACGCCCTATCCGCCCTCGCTGCGATCGGACTCCCGGCACCCACCGTGACCTCTGCATTGATCGCAGGGCTGCACGATCCCGATTCCTTCGTTCGACACGCCGTGGTAATGCAGTTCGCGTTCAGTCATCCCATCAGCAAGGAAGCCGCCGACGCCCTCTCCGGCCTGACGAATGATGCCGATACGACGATCGCCACCCTTGCCAGGACCGCCTTGGGTCGCCAGGCGCGAGATGAACGGACACAGGCAGAGACCTTGGGCCTCATGGTCCGCAGTTCCATGAGCCTGGACTATGCCTTGTTCCAACTGGCTCAACTCGGACCGTCGGCGGCTGCTGCCGTTCCGACCATCTCGCCTGTGCTTCAGCACCGGCACCCGCTCTATCGGTACTTGGCAGCCGAAGCGCTGGGCGCGATGGGGCCCTCCGCGAAGGAGGGCTTACCCGCACTGGAACAGGCACGTCACGACCCGGACCAGATCGTTCGAGAGAGTGTCGCCGAGGCCATCGCCGCCATCACCGAAACGGGAACCCCATGACCAGCGCGCCGGCTCCAGACATAAGACCGCTCCGCTTCCTTCTGCGCCTAGGCTACTGGATGGCCCTCGTCGGCGGGCTCCTGCTTCCCTGGCTGATCATGATCGGCTTCGACCATCTCGTCCGTCATGTCCCCTGGGGGCAGGCCTGGCATGCCTTCCGCCTGCATCTGTTCGCGCCGGGCTACAACTTCTTTCTTATCGGCATCCTCAATATGGCGCCGTTTCTCCTATGGGCCGTCTGGATGCTGCTCCACCTCGGCCATGCTCCACTGGCCGATCCGTTGACGATCCGACGTCGGGCCTGCGGTCTTGCACTCGCCGCGCTCTCGATGACCGGCCTCTCGCTTTGGACCCACACCTCCGTGCTGCTCTATCCCGATGCGCAGGGAGCGCTGGCCTATCTGTTTCTCCCCGTCATGCTGCTTGTCGCCTCGGGCGTCGGCTATGGCGCCGGTCGGATCCTGGCCCGTCGGCTCATCCGATAACCAGGTACTGTCCGGCGCAGCACACCAGCATCATTGGACAGCGCCCTCAGCCTATGTATAATGTGAGCGCTTTCGTTATGGAGCGATGATCACGCGTTCGATGTTGAGACTATTCCTATCCATCCTGCTGCTGGCCCTGTGGCACTCGCCCGCCGTCGCCGCCTCGAAATATGAAGAAAGCCTCCGGGAGTTGGCCGAGGGTGTCGCGGCAGAGGCGATCAAGCTCAAGAAAGAGCGCCTCGCCGTCTTGGATTTCGTGGATCCCAAAGGCGAAGCGACACCCATCGGGCGGTTTCTCGCAGAAGAAGTGGCGACTCAGCTGTTGGTCGTCGGGGACCTGAAGGTCGTTGACCACAAGCTCATGATCGCCACGATGAAGAAGCACCAGTTGACGCACCTTGAGGCCTCACAGGCGAAGGCCGCCAAACGCGTGGCCAAGGCTCTGCGTACCGACCTGTTCGTGACCGGCTCCTTCATGGACATTCCCGAAGGCATTCAAATCACCGTCAAGCTCATCGGGCCCTACACGGTGCAATCCGTGGGCGCCGCCAGAGGGCTGCTCCCCAAAGCCGGACCGCTCGCTGCCCTTATCAAACAACAGGAGACGGTGCCGAAGGAAGTCAAAGCAGCGCCCAAATCGACAGCGCCTCCGGTCCCGATTTCGAAGCTCCACCAGAACGACCTGTACCGGGTCATCCTCACAAGCCTTTCCCGGCAAGGCGACTACGTCACGGTGGAATTGCTGTACGAGAACCGATCGGGCCGGGATCTGCGTATCGCCTGCCAACTGCAGGATACCTATCTGCAGGACACCGAGGGGAACCAGTGGAAACAGGACGTGACCCACAGCCGAGAGTCGCTCTGCACGCGCGGGTTCGAATTGGCAGCCGCCCAGAGCAAACGCGTCACGCTCTCGTTCCCGGTAAAAGACAAGGCCCCCGGCCACACGCTCAGCCTGCATATGCATGAGACGGCGCCCCGGTCCGATGCCCTGTTTGCCTTTACCGGTCTGGTGTTGACGCCGGATGCCCCGGCCTCGGCTCCCGAACAGCCTCCGGCAGAACCATCACCGGCCGCGCCCCCGGACGCCAGTGCCCCGACATCGTAAACCGTAACCTCTATCCAGGAATTCCGTCCCATGATCAAACAAGTGCTGACGATTGCAGGATCCGACTCCGGCGGCGGCGCCGGAATTCAAGCCGACATCAAGTCAATTTCCGCCAACGGCTGCTATGCCATGTCGGTCATCACCTCGGTCACCGCACAGAATACGGAAGAGGTCACCGACGTGTTCGACCTGCCCGTGTCGAGCGTGGCCGCCCAACTTGACGCCGTCTTCGATGATTTCGATATCGCCGCCGTGAAGACCGGCATGCTCGCCACGACGGAAACCATTAGAACCGTGGTGCGGCTCCTGAGGCCGCAGAACGTTCGGAATCTCGTGGTGGACCCGGTCATGATCTCCAAGAGCGGCCGCAACCTTTTGAAGCCCGATGCCGTCGACACACTGAAGAAGGAACTGTTCCCGCTGGCCCTCATGATCACGCCCAATATTCATGAAGCCCAACAATTGTCCGGCATCGAGATCGCCTCCCTTGCCGATGCCCGGCGCGCCGCAAAGATCCTGCATCAGTTCGGCGCCGCCTACGTGCTGATCAAGGGCGGACATTTGTCCTCGGACCGTGGCACCGACCTGTTGTACGACGGCCGTTTCTTCAACATCTTCAAGGGTGAGTTCATCGACACGCCGCACACCCACGGCACCGGATGCACTTTTGCCTCCGCCATTGCCGCACACCTGGCGAGGGGCAAATCGGTTCCGGACGCAGTCCAAACTGCCAAGACCTATCTGACGGAAGCCATCAGACACGGCCTGGCGATCGGACATGGCAAAGGACCGACGAATCACTTTTATTTTCTCGCACAGGGTTGATCGACGATGGATCGCACGATCGGATCGGCACTCTCGTTTCAACTGACCGGATGGGCCTGGATTGTCCTCTCCTCGCTGCTCGGCCTGGGCAGTTTCCTTGGTATGCTGCGCGGTTCGCCGCTTCCCCCGGCCCTTCGGCTGATCCACGCCCATGGCACGTTGGTCGGCGGCATTCTGCAAATCCTGATCGGGCTGGCCCTCGCGTCGATCGAACTGACCCAGCCGCCCTCGAAACGTGCGGCCCGCCTGCTCCGATTCATCGGCTTCAATGCCGCGGCGCTCGGGCTGACGGTCGGCTCCATCCAACGCGACTCCGTCATCATGATGGCCTCCGGCATTGTCCTCGCCATGGCCATCGTCCCCTTGTTTCGCCCGGTATGGAGCCTCCTTCAAACGTGGACCGGCTGGACCACCGTCCACTCGTTCATGGGAGTCTTGGCTGCGATCGGGTTGGTCGCCTGTCTTGGACTGGGAATGCTGCTCGCCGGCCTGTGGTATCCAGAGTGGCACGGTGTGCTCAGGCTCAGCCATCTCCACAGCGGAGTGCTCATGGGGCTCGTGTTGATCGGGCTCACCGTCATTCAACTAGGCATCCCGAGCCTGATACAACGTCCGCTCAGCAGTGCCGGGTTGGCCCACACCGCACTGTTGTGCATCCCGGCCTGCGTGGCAGGTTTGCTGACCGGATTCCTGCTGACCTCGGTGCCGATCCAGTTGGCGGCCGGTGGAGGTCTCCTCCTGTTTCTTGGCCTTTACACCTTCACACTTCTGCGCACCTGGAGCGGAGGGTCGGCCGGCTCAGCGGCGACCGATCACCTGCTGATCGCCGTGTTTTTTCTGGTCGTCACCACAGTCGTGGGTCTGGGGATCGGTTACAACGTATTGTCGACTCCACCGATCATGCCCTACGGAACACTCCATTTGATCGCCTACACGCACCTGACGTTCATCGGCTTTTTGCTGCATGCGACCATCGGTGGTTTGGCGTTCTGTCTCCCCACGCTCCTGTCGGCCCATCGAGTCCCCAGCCACAAAAAGCGGCCGGCGTATCAGGCTGAGTTGGAGCAGATCATGAATCGATGGCGGACGCTACAAATCGCAGCGCTGAGTTTCGGTACCCTCGGCCTGGGACTGGTGGCATCATTGACCTGGAACCTGCCGCTTGGGTCCGCCGCGGTGCAAACTGCATCGTGGATAAGCTTCGGGCTGCTGTTGACCGGCATGACCCTCGTCACCATCAAGCTGGCCCAGGTCGTAGGAACAGCGCCCTCTGCGGATAAGCACCATCACGAGCATTGACCGATCGGCTACAGGGCGGGATCTCCCCGACGACAGACTATGGAAGAAGCCTTCAGCTTCACAGACTCCTCCGGGCATCGAGTCTCGGCAATCCTGACCGCCCCGGACAAGGGCACCGACAGAATCGCCGTCCTGTGCCACGGCTTCCTGTCCCAGAAGAACAGCACGAGCAACAAGGCTCTCACACGCAACTTGCTCGATCGAGGCGTCGCGACCCTGCGGTTTGACTTTTTCGGGCATGGAGAAAGCGACGGCCCGTTCCGCGTGCTGACCACCACGATCGGCGTCGACCAGGCATTGGCGGCCCTGGTGCTCGCCACGCGACGGGGTTACCGACGGTTGGCGCTGGTGGGATCGAGTTTCGGCGGGCTCGTCTCGATCCTGGCTGCGGCCGAATGGGCCGTCGGAAACAGTCGCCTCCCGACCGGGATGCCGCCGCTCTCTTGTCTTGCACTAAAATGTCCGGTGGTGGATTTCGGCGAGGAACTCCGGTTGGAACTCAAAGAGACCGGCATGGAGGAATGGCGCCGCACGAATTCGATCCCCGACCTCCACGGCGGCCCCACGAGGATTCCGCTCGACTTTGCGTTTTACGAAGACTGCCTGAACCGAATCGCCTACGAACCGGCGAGAAATATTCCGACACCAACGATCATCGTGCAGGGCGATTGCGATGAATATGTGCCGCTCCACCAGAGCCAACGGCTCCACGACGCGCTGCCAGGCTCCAAGCGATTGGAGATGTTGCCTGGAGCCGATCATCAGTTCACTAAATCGCCAGATTTCCAGCGCATGCTCAGCCTGATTACGGATTGGATCGTCGCGCATTAAGCCCAGTCTCTTCCCGGCAGAGAACCTCCCTTTCAATCCGCTCATAATTCCGCCGGATTGCACCACCTTCCCTCGCGCACCCCTGATTTGATGGGATCGCAGGGTTTCTCCTCCAGGCCACGGACCCTCTTGTACACATTTTCTCTCCGTCCGATTGAATCGAAATAATTTCCGTTCAAATTGGCTCGTAACGAAGGTTTCTGGCGACTCGAGTTTGTTTCACTTCTGGCACGTCGATTGCTCAAATCAATTGGTGCGACTTTCTTGGAGGTTTCACCATGCAATTCAGAAAAAGTCTGTTGGCGATTGTTGCTGCCGGTTGCTGCGCGAGTCTCGCAATTCAGACCATCCCGCAAGCGATGGCCGCCACCGCCGCCTCTGTGTCGCCGATTCAGGTGACGCCTCCAGCTGGACTATCCTTGACCGCCCGAAGCGGACAGACCGCCACCGGCACCCTCAGTCTTCGCAAAGACGGCACCGACCAGCACACCTATTTCATCAGCACGAATCAAAATTGGATCTGGATGAATCCGCCCTATGGGAGCACCCAGACGATCGCCTCGGAAACGGACCAAATTGTCGTGACTGCTCAAACTGCTGGGTTGCCGGTCGGCACCCACACAGGCGTGGTGTACATCGTCCAAAATGCACCGGACAACTCGACGAATATGCAGCGGATTCCCGTGACCCTGACGGTGACCGCCGGCACCACGACCGCGACACCCCCGCCGCCGCCAACCCCTACGGCAGTCACTCCTCCGCCTCCTGCGACGCCGCCGAGCCCGCCGCCGGCCCCGACGACCGTCGCAGCCTCGCCGATCCAGGTCACGCCCGGCGGGCTCACCCTGTCGGCCCAGAGCGGGCAGACCGCCGTCGGCACCTTGAGTCTCAAGAAGACCGGCACCGATGCCCGCTCCTACTACATCAGCACGAACCAGCCCTGGATCTGGATGAATCCGCCCTACGGCAGCACCCAGACCATTACGACCGAAACGGACCAACTGGTGGTCACGGCCCAAGCAGCCGGGCTCGCCGCCGGCACCTATAGCGGCGTCGTCTACCTGGCCGAGTCAGGCATCAACGGCTATAGCAACATGATCAGGGTGCCGGTCTCGCTTACCGTGACCGGCAGCGCCACGGCGGCCACTCCGCCGCCGCCCCCGCCGCCGCCCAGTACGGTGACTGCGCCGCCGCCTCCGCCTGTCTTGAGTTCGGTGGCAAGTACGCCGCCTCCGCCCCCACCGACGCCTGTCTCGACGACCGCGAGCGCCACGGTGTCATGGACGGCGAATACAGAATCAGATTTGGCCGGATATCGCGTCTACGTCGGGACATCGTCGGGAAACTATACGTTCAGAGGTCCATTTGAAGTCACCAGCGGGACCAGTCTGACGATTCCCAACCTGCCCCTCGGAACGACCTATTTCTTCGCCGTGTCCGCGTATGATCGTTCCGGTAACGAAAGCGTCAAGTCGGTCGAATACAGCAAGAGCCTGTTCTAGGCCAGCAGCAGAGCTAACAACCGTAGGCCGGTGCGCCAGTGGCGCCCGGCTTGCGGGAGAGCGGTCCGGACTTGCAGGCCATCACCGCCTGCAGCATCCACCGTCCGCATCGGAGATTGCGCCATGAAATACAGGGGCCGTTTCACGTCCTTGTTTCTTGTCATCCTCGGCGCCGCACTGTTCCCGATGCCGATCCCTACGCAAGCCGACACCACCATTCCTCACGGCCACAGCCTGATCGTTCGGCCCAAACCACCCGCCACGCAGGAGGAACAGGCCTCACCGGCACAGGCTGGCGACCGCAAAGACAAGAGCCAGCCAAAACTCTCGTTGTCCACCCCTCCCGCCTCGACGAATAAACTTACGGCCCTTCCTCGGACAGGAAAACCGATTCGCCTCTTGTCGATGGGATCACGGATACCCAACACCGGTGCCCCTCCGTCCCAGGACCGTGAGATAAAGATGATGACGGACACGTCGACGGAAACCGATACGCCATCGGCGCGTGGCCGCGGCGCCGCCAGAAGTATTGTGCGCCGTGGGGATGAGGCGAACCAATTCTCGTTGCCCGTCGCTCCGAGTCCCCCGATTGTCCTGGTTCCTATGCACATGCCGGCTTCCGCTCCACCCGCGGCGAGTTCCCCAAGCACCCAGCCCCCGATGCCGACGACCGGCGCGGCGATACTCTCCTGGGCTGCTACCGCCGATGGCAATCCGGCCGGATACAGAGTCTATGTCGGAACGACCCCTGGTCAGTATGGTTATGCGGGGCCGTTCGACGTCACCGGAGGGACGAGCTTCACGTTGAGCGATCTGCCGCTCGGCCACACCTATTACTTCGCCGTCTCAGCCTTTGACCAATGGGGAAACGAAAGCCCGAAGTCGGACGAAGTCAGCAAGAATATTTATTGAGTGATCAGAGCAACAGGCCGTGAGCGGGTGTGCCCGCGGCATCCGCGTCACGGTAGAGTGTTGGAAGCGGTGTTCTTGGCGCAGCGAAATCCCGTGTAGCTGTTTTGAGTATCCGGCGACAGCTTGAACCGGCCATAGGTGAGCAGATACTTGGGCAGGTCCGACCAGGCCCCACCGCGAAGCACTTTGAATGATCCAGCCTCGGGCCCCGGCGGATTTCTCACGGGGCTCCGCTCGTAGTACCCCGCTTCATACCAATCCGCAACCCACTCCCAGACATTCCCGGCCATCTGAAACAGCCCATAGGGACTGACCCCGGTTTCATAGGATCGAACCGGCATCAGTGCTTGGCTATAGCTGAACCGCGCCCCCAGTGCGAAGTTCGCCTGAGCCTGGGTAGGCGCTGAATTGCCCCAGGGATACAGCCGCCCGTCAGTGCCGCGCGCAGCCTTCTCCCATTCCGCTTCCGTCGGCAACCGCCGCCCCCGCCAACGGCAATAGGCCTCGGCATCGCCCCAGCTCACACCGATCACCGGACGGTCATGGTGAACAGCAAGATCTACCGACTCCCACAACCAAGGCGTGATCCGCTTCTCCTGCGACAAGAACGCCGCATATTGCCGGGTCGTCACTTCGTGAAGATCGATTTCGAATCGGTCAAGCCAGACGCGATGCTGCGGCTTCTCATCTTCCAACGCCTCGGTGCCGTCGGCCCCCATGAGAAACTCGCCTTCGGGAATCACCGCCATCGGCGTCTCGAGGACTGAGACAGCATCAGGACTCACGCGCGGCTTCTTTAGCTGCTGCAGCTGAGCCGCAACCTTGTCGCAAGTTCCTACACTCAACAGGAACAGTAAGGACAGCGTCAAGGACAATCGGTGGGTGCGCAGATCAGGCAAACTCATTTCTCGGCTCGGCAAGATGCTCTAAAAGGCCGTCAGTCTCACCCGCCCAACCCCGCTCACGGGATCATGCCGCCCACCACCCAATGCCGATCATCCGGCACATCGATCAGCAACCGTGACAGGTTCATCTGCGCCAGCTGGGCAGCCACTTCGTCTTCCGTGAAAGCCGCGAGGAGCGAGTTGTAGAAATCGCGTTTCAAGATGGGCGCCTCGTCGGCCGCATACTGTTCGACAAGCGCTTGCGCCGCCTCGGGAGAATCCGGCCGCAGAAGATCCATCACGAGAATACAGGCGCCTGGCTTCGCCCACTGTCTGAGGCGTCCCCAAAACTGCAGCGGATTGGGGAGATGATGCAGCAGGCTGTTTGACAAAATCGCATCGGCGCCTTCGGCGGGCTGCCAGGCCTGAAACCGTTCGCAACAGAGCGTGATCGCCCCGGCCGCGCTCACCTCTTTCACCGCTTGTTGCGCCAATTCGATCATCGGCCGGCTGGCATCGATCGCCGTCATCCGAGCCTTCGGATACCTGCGCAGAAACCGGAGCGGAATGTCCGCCGGGCCGCAACCCAGATCGATCACATGTCCTTCGGTCCACTCCGGGAAGTACTCACAAAATCGATCGACAAACCCTTGGTTCTCAGAGGAAAAATCAGCCCGCGCATAGGCCAGCGCCTGCGCAGCATCGTCCATCAACTCCAGTTCAAGTATGCGATCCATTTCCTTCGCCTTCACTAGATCGCGAAGTTACAAAATCCCAATTTATCCGTTCACCCTCACCGCGTCGCCCTGCTTCACGTGGCCTGCTTGCAGAACACGGGCATAGGCACGGCTCCATCCGGGATGGCGCTTCTGGGAGATCCGTTCGTAATTTCCATCAATGAACCACTGGGCATTGAACCGACAAGGGGTCGTGTAGCCGGTGATCTCCAGCTGCAGGCTCTCGCCGATGTCGAGCCTGTCACCAGGTCTCAACTGATTCCAATCCAACCCTGCAATGGTGAGGTTCTCCCCGGACGCCCCTGGCGCGATCGAGTGCCCCTCTCCTTGCAATGATTCGATGACCTCGAGGGAGTACAGACAGACTGCCCGATCGGGGCCTCCATGCACCTTTCGATTCCGCTGCCGATCGCCGACGAGCCCTTCGGTCGTGACCTGGACCGACGGCACCGAGCTCTTCGGCACTCCGCCGTCCGATACACTGATTTGATGGAGATATGGCGCAATAGGCATGGGGAGGGTGGCCAAAGGCTCCTAAGTTCCGTCGCATCCTTCCATAGCGATCAATTCCAACGCCAGCCAGCCGTCTCGTTCGCGGGCATGGGCCAGATAAGCACCGTGGGCCGCGTAGGCTTGTTGAATTTCGTCACGCTGGTCCAGCAGAAGGCCCGAGAGCAGCAACCTGGCGCCCTGCGCCACATACCGCGCCAGCGGCTCCACCACCGCCAGCAACGTCCTCCGATCCACATTCGCCAATACCAACGTCGGCGCGAATGCCTCGCCGGCCCGTTCTTCACCGGCAGACAGCACCTCCAGGCTTAGGCGTTCGTCGAACCCGTTGACCTGGGCATACTCCCGCGCGCACTCGATCGCCACGGCATCATTGTCCACCCCTCGTGCCCGTTTCGCCCCCACTCGCAACGCCGCCATCGCGAGAATTCCGCTACCGGTGCCGATATCCAGCACGAAATCCGTCGGGCCGACCAGCTCGGGCAACCATTCAAGCAACAATTGCGTCGTCGCATGGTGACCGGTACCGAAGGCCTGCTTGGGATCGAGGATGAATTCGATCTCGCCGGGCTTCAACTCCACGCTGTGCCACGCGGGACGGATCACAAAGGGGCCGACCCGGATCGGTTGGACCTGTCTGGCCCATTCGGCATTCCAATCCCGATCGGGCAGATGATTGACGCGCACCGCACCAGGGCCTGGCTCGCAACCGAAACAGGCCAGCGCGGACTGCAAGGACCTCAAGTTATCCGGTCCCCATTTGGCGGCAGGCCAATAGAGGTGCAGCAGATCTTCTTCCTGCCATGCCCCCATCACATGCGGATCGCTCAGCAGGCCCAACAGCTCGGCCGGATCTACGGCCGCCGTCACGTCCACCTGAATCCATTTGCTTGTGTCGAGATCGTTCGTGGTTGACGTCATCTCAGAGTCCCAGTATCGTCAGCAATACAATGTCCGTACATTCGATGCCAGCCACCGTCCTGTCACGCCTGGCGGCCCTTCAGCGCACCATCCGACGCAGTGAGCGCCTCACCCTCCGCGGCCAACGGGCGGCCGCTTGGTTCAGTCGCATCCGGCTCGGTCTTTTTGTCGCCGGGCTGATCGGCTCGATCGTCCCGCACAAGCTCGGTTGGACCCTGACGGGCAACCTCGTTCTGGCTGCCGCCCTCCTCGGGTTCGCGACGGCGGCCTGGTATCATAACAGGCTCGAAGATCGCTTGCATCGCCTGGACCGCTGGCGTCGCATCAAGCAGGCGCACGTCGGCCGAATCCACCTGGACTGGTCTCTCATCCCCCTGCGATCGGTCGAGATGCCGGATGGCCACGGCTATGCGCGCGATCTCGACGTGGCAGGTCCCCATTCTCTGCTGCATTTGATCGACACCACCATGTCCGCGCAAGGCCGGGATCGTCTGCGGAACTGGTTACTCGAGCAGCCGGCGCCGATCGAGTCCTGGAACCATCGGCAAGCGTTGGTGCGTGAACTCGCGCCGCTTGCCCTGCTCCGCGATCGGCTGGTGGTCGAATCGCAGACCTTGGATGAAGCGGACATCGATGGGCGACGGCTCCAAGCCGTGTTTCAGAAGGACGTCGAAGATCGAGCCCTGGTGCCGCTCTTACTCGTTGAAACCGGCCTCGCGATCGCAACCCCGTTGCTGCTGCTCGCAGACGTATTCGATCGCCTGCCTGGCTACTGGATGCTGTCGTTCGGCCTCTATGCATTCCTCTACTTGATGGTCCGGGGACGGAGCGAAGAAATCTTCGACCATGCGCAGTCGTTGCATTTCCAAATGGAACGGCTCAGCTCCGTGCTCGGTTACCTGGAGCACCGGGGCTACGCCCTCACGCCCAAACTCGGCATGCTGTGCCGCCCGCTCACGGACAGACAGACCAGCCCCTCGCGTTCGCTCAAGCAAGCCGCGTCCCTGATGAACCGGCTGAGCGTGCGGGCCCACCCCTTGGTCCATTATGCCGTCAATGCCATGGTGCCCTGGGATCTCTATCACACGTACCGATTGCAACGGCTCCAGGACCGCATTGCGACCGTCGCGCCCCAGTGGTTCGAAACTCTCGCCGAGGTCGATGCCACCGCCGCCCTCGGCACCTTTGCCTACTTGCATCCGGACTACCAGTGGCCGGACTGCCGGGTCAGGCCAGGGTCTGCGTCAGCCAACGGCGACCGACCGTTGATCCAAGGGGAAAGCCTCGCACATCCCTTGCTCCCGCGAACAACCAGGGTCAGCAACAGTATCACGCTCGAGGGATCGGGGCGCATCTTTCTGGTGACAGGCTCGAACATGTCGGGCAAAAGCACGTTCCTGCGCACAGTCGGGATCAACACCTGCCTGGCCCAAGCCGGTGCCCCGGTCTGCGCGCGCACGTTTGTCTGGACGCCGGTCCGGTTCGGCTGCTGCATCCGAGTGGACGATTCTCTGGAAGCGGGGCTGTCGTTTTTCTACGCCGAGGTCAAACGGTTGAAAGCGATCCTGACGGCGGCCGAAGCACGCCAACGCCCGCCGGTGCTGTTCCTGATCGACGAAATCTTCAAAGGCACCAACAACCGTGAACGACTGATCGGCGGCCGGGCCCTCATCACTCAGCTCACCGGCACCAATGGGTTCGGTTTCGTGACCACGCACGACCTCGAGCTGGCCGAACTGGAGCGACAGGGCACCGGCGTCACCAACGTCCATTTTCAGGAAACCGTGGCGGACGGCGCGTTGCAATTCGACTACCGGCTCCGTCCTGGCCCCTGCCCGACGACGAACGCCCTGCGGATCATGGAACTTGAAGGACTTCCGGTACGCAGTCCGGACCTGGGACGATAGCGGATTGCATCGGGCCGGGAGTTCCTGCAGACTAGCGACCGGATCACGCGACGCACGGCATAACCCCGATCAACGGTGACCCCCATCGACACGCAGCCTCCCGCTTCGCTCAAGACCTCTCCGCTCCGGGGCCTGCTGATTGCCCAGTTCTGCGGCGCGTTCAACGACAACGCCTGGAAGTTGATGGTGGCGCTGCTCGGCATCCGTCAACTCGCCGCCACGATCGCGCCCGGCCCCGAATTCGAAACGGCTTCGCAAACCCAGACCTCACTGGCCTTCATCATCTTCACGCTGCCCTTGGCGGTCGTCTCGCTGGTCGCGGGACTGCTTGCGGACCGGGTCAGCAAACGCACGGTCATCATCGGCATGAAGTCGGTCGAGGTGCTGCTGATGACGGCGGGAACCGCCTCCCTGTGGCTCAATCCGGCCGGCGGTCTCCTGCCCCTCATCGTGCTGGCGGCAATGGGCATCCACAGCGCGCTGTTCAGTCCGGCGAAGTACGGCATCCTGGCCGAATTGGTTCCACACGAAAAGCTGGCGGCCGGCAACGGACAGTTGGAGATGTGGACGTTCCTGGCCATTCTTTCGGGAACCGCCGCGCCGGGAATTCTGTTATCGCTGGTGGGGGATCACGTCTGGCTGGCACCGCTGCTGCTGGCGATCCTGTCGCTGGTCGGTTTGGCCGCGGCCCGCACCATTCCACCCGTTCCACCGGCCAGGACCGAGGGCGGTTTACTCAACACGTGGCAGGGCGCCTGGTCCGCCCTGCAGGCAGACCGTATGTTGCGGCTCGCCGTGAGCGGCGCGGTGTTCTTCTGGACCATCGCGAGCCTCTTCGCCCAAAACATCTTGGTCTATGCCAAGGCTGTGTTGGGTGTGTCCGATTGGCAATCCGGCCTGCCGCTCATGATGCTTTCGATCGGCATCGGCATCGGAGCCAAGCTGGTGGGACACCTCTCCCAAGCACGCGTAGAGTACGGCCTGATTCCCCTCGGCGCCGTCGGCGTGGCGGTGATGTTGTCGAGTCTGGGCTTGTTCGCACCGGGATTTCCCTCCACGCTGACCCTGATGGTTCTGCTCGGCACGGCCAGCGCGATGATCTTCGTGCCGTTGAACGCCTTGATCCAATGGCGCTCGCCCGCGGATCGCCGAGGTTCGGTCATCGCCTTCGAAAATACCTGCGTGTTCACCGGCATCATGCTGGGCTCGCTCGGCGCCGGCTCGCTCGCTCAGGCCGGCCTCTCCACCACCGGAATCTTTCTCGCAACCGCAGCCTTCACGGTCCTCGGCACAGTCTGGGCAGTGTGGCTGCTTCCCGAAGCCCTGCTCCGCACCCTGCTGGTGATCTTCACGAACTCCGTCTACCGCCTCAAGATCGTCGGCCACGAGCATGTTCCCAAAAACGGCGGTGCTTTGCTGGTCCCCAACCATGTGTCCTTCATCGACGGCCTGTTGCTAATCGCGAGCGTCGACCGTCCGATCCGCTTTGTCGTCGATGCACACTACGCCCAACATCCGCTGATGAAACCCTTCATGCAGGTGCTGGGGGTCATTCCCATCACAACGCACGGCGGACCGAGGGTGGTGCTGCGCGCATTGCGGGACGCCGGCTCCGCCATCGACAAGGGCGAGATCGTCTGCATCTTCCCCGAGGGCCAGATCACACGGACCGGCACGTTGTTGCCGTTTCGCCGCGGGTTCGAGCGGATCATGAAAGGCAAGCAGGCACCGATCATCCCCGTGCACCTCGATCGCGTCTGGGGCAGTATCTTCAGCTTCAACCATGGCCGCTTTCTCTGGAAACGGCCTGAGCGGATTCCCTACCCGGTGACGGTGTCCTACGGCGAGCCCCTGCCCGCGTCCACCCCCGCGCACGAGCTGCGCCACCACATTCGTACGTTGGGCGAAGCGGCCTGGCAACTCCGGCGTTCCGGCCGCCGCCCGCTCCACCGGCAGTTTGTGCGTGCGATGAGACGCTACCCGTTCCGCTTTGCGATGGCGGATCAGAACCGGCCGCACGTGTCGGCCATTCAGGCCTTGATCGGCGCCATCGCCGTGGCCCGTGCGTTGGCCCCCCACTGGCGGAATCAGCGCCACGTCGGAGTCCTGCTGCCGCCGACGGTCGCCGGCGCATTGGTGAACATCGCCGCAGCGCTCTGCGGGAAGACGATCGTCAACTTGAACTACACCGTCGGAAAGGCCGGCCTGGAAGCCGCCGTCCGGCTGGCCGGACTGGAATCCGTCGTGACCAGCCGCGCATTCGTTGAAAAGGCCAAGCTCGAGCTGCCGTCGAGCCCCACAATCCTCTGGATGGAAGACATCGGCAAAACCATCGGCTCATCGCAGAAACTCGTGGCGATGCTGTTGGCCCTGCTGGCTCCAAACCGGCTCATCGAACGCGCCTGCGGCCAAGAGCGGCCCACGAGCACGGACGACCTGGCCACGATCATCTTCAGCAGCGGAAGCACCGGAGACCCCAAGGGCGTCATGCTCTCGCACTTCAGCATCGATGCCAACGCACAGGGGGCCACGCAACTGCTGCATCTCTACCAAGACGAACGGGTGCTCGGCATTCTGCCCTTCTTCCACTCGTTCGGCTATCTCGTGTTCTGGTTCGTCATGTTCAACAACGCCGGCATGGTGTTTCATCCATCTCCGCTCGACGTCACGGCCATCGGAGAGCTGGTCCATCGCCACCGCGTGACCTTCCTCGTCACCACACCGACCTTCTTGCAGCTCTACATGCGGCGTTGCACCCCCGAGCAGTTCAGTTCGCTCCGCGTGGTGCTGACCGGTGCCGAGAAACTGCCGCTGCGGCTGAATCAAACCTTCGAAGACCGCTTCGGCATCAGGCCCATCGAAGGCTACGGCGTCACCGAATGTGCACCGGTCATCGCCGTGAACAGCCCGGACTTTCGGGCGGCAGGATTCTTCCAAACCGCCTCACGCCGCGGCACCGTCGGACAGCCGCTGCCGGGGATTGCCGTGCAAATCGTGGATCCCGAGACATTCAAGCCGCTCCCGCCCGGTACAGCCGGTATGCTCTTGGTAAAGGGCCCCAACGTCATGAACGGCTATCTGGGGCGCGAAGACCTCACCGCGCAGGTCATGCGGGACGGGTGGTACGTCACCGGCGACATCGCCTCCCTCGACGACGATGGATTCTTGTCGATCACGGATCGGCTGTCGCGCTTCTCCAAAATCGGAGGAGAGATGGTCCCGCACGGGCGTGTCGAGGAGGCCTTGCAAACCGCCGCGAACGCCGACATGCAGGTCTTTGCCGTCACCGGCCTGCCGGACGAGAAGAAGGGGGAGAGACTCGCGGTACTCCACACGCTCGATGAAGCCAAGCTGCCCGAGATTCTCGAAAAAGTCGCCGCATCCGGCTTGCCGAATCTGTTCATTCCGTCACGGAACCATTTCGTGAAGGTCGAGGCGCTGCCCGTCCTGGGGACCGGCAAACTGGACCTACGCGCGCTCAAGCGCATCGCGACGGAACGATTGGGAGCGCGTGAAGCGTGACGCATAGGCAGGGCAAGGGAGCATACGGCATATAGCCTATGGCGAATGGCACAGACTCTCTTCGGAGCGAGGAATCCATCTGCTCTTGCCCATGCCATACGCATGAGCCATAAGCTATTCGCTCTCATTCCATAATGCTTAGCACGGCAAAGCAACTGATCGACTGCCACGTCCACCTGGCGGCGTTGCCGGAGCGCGGCAACGGCTGCTTCATTTCCCCGAAACTCCTCAAGAGTCCGCTCTTTCGGTTTCTGCTCTGGAAACAGGATCTCTCCCCGACCGATCCGGCTGAGGCCAACAGGAGATATATCGACCATCTCGCGACGGAACTCAGGGCCTCGGCCCATGTCGGCAAGGCCGTGCTGCTCGGCATGGACGGGTTCTACGACCAGACCGGCCTGCTGAATCGGCAACACACCGAGTTCCTCGTCAGCAACGACTACGTCTTCCGCCAAACCAACGCGTACCCAGACCTATTCTTGGCCGGGCCATCGATCAACCCGCAGCGGGAGGACGCCGTCGATGAAGTCCATCGTTGCGCGGACGCCGGCGCGGTGCTCGTGAAGGTCCTGCCGAACGCCCAGCATTTCAACCCTGCCGACCCTAAGTACCGTTCGTTTTATCGGGCACTGGCCGATCGCCGACTGCCGCTCCTCAGCCATGTCGGGTTCGAGTTCAGCTTGATCGGGAAGGATCAATCCGTAGGTGAACCGGACCGGCTGCGGCTCGCTTTGGATGAAGGCGTCACGGTCATCGCGGCCCATGCCTGCAGTTACGGCCTGATGCTCTACGAAAAATTCCTTCCGACCCTGCACGAATTCGCCGCACACTACCCGAACTTTTATGCCGATATTTCTGCGCTGACGCTGCCGAACCGCATGAAGATGTTGCTCCATCTTCGCCGCTGTCCGGATCTCCATGGCCGGCTGCTCTTCGGTACGGACTATCCGCTCTCGGTCTTTCATCTCGCCGCCTGGGGGCGTGTCGGACTGAGGGCCTTGTCGAAGATCGTGCAGACCGACAACCGGTTTGATCGGCAGGTAATGCTCTGCCGGGCGCTCGGGGTGAATTTTATCTCGATTGGGGATATGCTGACGCGGCCGACCGCGCCAACAGCGTAATCATCCATGGATCGAGACCACATCCTCAGCCGCTTGCGTGAAAGGATTCTCGCATTTGCGACATCACGTCTTTCGAGGGACCTCGCGGAGGACCTGACGCAGGAGGTGCTGATCGTCCTGCAGGAGAAATACGGCTCCGTGCGGGAGCTGACCGAATTGGTTCCACTCTCGTTCCAGATTCTCCGCTTCAAGATGTTGGATGAACACCGAAAGAGTCTCCGTCGCGGATTGTATAATCAGGAAAGCATCGAAGCGCTGCCGCTGGCCGACCCGGCGGACGATCCGGCCTCGCAACTCGACCAGAAGCAGCGAGTGGATCGGCTTGTCTCCGCGATCGCGCAACTTGGGGAACGGTGCCGGGAACTCTTCCGTTGGAAACTGGAAGGCAAGACCTTCCCCGAGATCCAACGGCTGATGAACCAAACCTCGATCAACACGATCTATACTTGGGATCTCCGTTGCCGAAAACAGTTATTGGATCTCATGGGCGGGACATGGGACGCCCCCGGGATCAGGCGATGACCGAGTCTTTCGAACCACGAGATACGCTTTACGCGGGACGTTACCGATGACCGACCACGATCTCGACAAGTTGCTGGGCGGTTTCGCTGCCGACACGCTGACGCCGGAGGAGCGGCGCAAACTCTATCAAGCCGCCATCGATGACCAGCAACTGTTCAACGCGCTGGCCGACGAACAGGCACTGAAGGAACTATTGATCGATCCGGCAGTGCGTCAACGACTACTGGAGACGCTTCGCCGGCCCGCTCCCGATGAAAGGCGTAGCGGGCTCTCCTGGTTGGATTGGTTCCGAAGACCGGCGGGGCTGGCCTTCGCTGGCGGACTCGCCGCAGCCCTGTTCACATTGGTGTTCGGCACCAGAATTTTCGAAGAAGGGCTCAAACAGTCGTCCCAGCCGGCTGCCACCGAGGAGGCACGGCCGACCGCGCTTCCAAGCTCGCCGCCACCGGCGAAGCAAGCGGCCCCTGAACCGGAACAAGCCCTACCTGGCCTCGCCAAGGGCAAGGCTGCCGCCGTCAAACCGGAGCCGAGACAAGAATTGCCGCGCGAGAAACCGCGCAAACGCGAGCGGACTCAGTCCACGCCACGCGCCGAGCCACCGCAAGCGATCACACCGACACCTCCTCAATCGGTGGCTGGATCGTCGGCGGAGCGGTCGACGCAGGACCTGGCCGCGCTGAAGTCCACGGCCGACCGCGCATCGGACTCGGCTACTGAATTGAAAGAGACGGCGCCGGCAGGCAACGCCACCTTGCAACCATCGGCCGCGGCCCCGGCACCATCTTCAGGTGCTCCTGCTTCCCCCTCGATAGCCGGCGCTCCGCCTCGTCCCTCCTCGCTCCTCGCCGCTGCCGCACCCGCGCAGAGCGCTCGGGCCCTGTTCTACAGCGGGCAGCCCAGCGAGTCCGATCGTAGCGAGCATGAGCGGAAAGCATCCAAGAGCCAGGGATTCTTCGGCTTGGGCAGGTCTGCCGCCAAACCTGAAATGCTCCCGCCGCTCGGTCTCCGATACAGCATCATGACGATCGAAACTGACGGCAGGCAGAAAGAGGTGGATCTGTCGACGGCGCAGCCCCTTCGAGGCCCCATACGATTGACCGTCGAAGCGAATCAGGCGGCCTATATTCAGGTTTGGAAAGCCGTCGGCGATGCAGATCCGCAATTGCTGCTCCCTGATAAGGAAACGGGCAAGATTTCGCTCAAACTTGCCTCGGAACAGCGTGAGCAGGTGGCGCTGTCGGTAGAATCAACTCCTATCAGGCTGACGATTCGCCTGTCGCGCGTACCGTTCGGACCGATCACCAGACAGGAAGCCGTCTTGCTCGGTCGCCTCGCAACCGACCAACTGACCGAAGCCGTCAGCCAAGCCGGACCATCCGGCTCGCAGGAAACGGCAACCTATGTCGTCAATCAGGATTCTTCTCCAACTGCGCAGCTTCGGGTCGAAATTCAACTCACCCACTGACTTCCGGCTCCTAGCGAACCGGGGGACCGGCCAGCTGGAGTTGCCGCCGCGCACGGCTCAGGCGCCCCTGCTATCAGCGCGTTCATTTCCGTGTTAGCATGTCGCCAGACGGGCAACCTGCGCCTATGTTCAGGCCAGTTCCTCACGTCGCTCGCTTTCGCTGGATTCCCTACCACCCCATCACGGCGGTCGTCCTCACTCTCGCGTTGGTCGTCACCGTCGTCCCGCTCTCCTCAGCCTCGAGCGGGAGCACCTGCTGGTGCGCGGCCTGGTGGCCGACCAGGCACTTCAAACGGAACAGATCCCGTCTCTGTGACAATCCCGCCAAGACCTGATCGTCACCACGCTGCTCGTGTTTCTAATCAGCGCGATCGGCATCGCCGTGGTCATCACTCTGCTTCATTATGAGAACACCCGCCGAACCCTCGAAGAGGTGAAGGGCCTGGCACGCAATATTCTTCAGAGCATTCCGACCGGAATCCTGACCTTGAACGGACAGGAGATCATCACGGCGGTCAATCCGGCGGCCGAATCGGTCTTGAAACGACCTTCGGCCGCACTGCAGGACCATCGGCACATCACGCACAACGATATGCCCGCGGAATGCCGCCGGCTCTCCGCCATTCTGGACACCTTACAAAAGTTCGCCGGGCCAGACTCAATGGGTCGCCATGAGATTCACCTGCAGGACCTCATCGAGCACATTGCCTCCCCCATGAGAATCGAGGCGGACGCGCGTGGGATCACGATCGAGCAATCGGTCGATGGGGACCTTCCGCTCGTCATGGGAGACGAAACCCAGATCAGTCAGGTGTTGGCGAACGTCATCGTGAATGCCTTCCACGCGATGCCGCAGGGCGGGCGATGTCGAATCAGCGCCTGCGAGCGCAGGCGGGAAGGGATATCCTAGGGCGGATCAGGGCGGCGCGGTGATGTCGGTGCGGTTCCAGGTAAGGAAAAACAATACCGTGTACTGGTTGTAGAACGTGCGTCCCACCATCGTGGCGGACGAGCCGAGAAACTCGCCCGTGCGGTTGTCGTAGACATCCAGATGCAGCCTGGCATAGCCGCTCTGGTTCTGCTGCTTATAGAGCGTCAACTCGGGCAAGGCAAAAGGGATCAGTACGCTCTGGACCGGCGGCATCCCGAAAAAGGTGATGCCTTGCATCGTCCCGAAGGACTCCGCCATCACACGAACCAAGTAGGGCGACTCCATGTCGTGAGCCCGCACCCGGTAGCCCTGCCGCCCCAGCTCAGCCGCAACCGTATCGCGAATGTAGAGAATGTCCCGTGACGGGCTGTTGACGGACCCCAAGTCGGAGTTCGTCATGCGAAGACGGGATCGATCGCTTTCCAGCCCTGTTGCATCCACCTCGATGTTGACACCCGCCGGCACCTGCAGGCTCATGTTGGCAACAGCATGGGTCACGGCTTGGGTCAGCAGCACCTGCTCGACCGCCGTCCTGGGCGTGCGCGAGAGTTCCTGCTCCAGCGAGCAACCGACCGACAACATCAAGAACACGAACAGGCCCGGCCTGATCTTGCCCGTAGAATGACTCCACCACATACGCATCAAATCTATGCTAATCGTCCGCATGCGCTGATGCAACAGGCAGGCATGGCCTCTACGAGAAGGATGTCTGAGGAGACGAGTTTGAGCATGCTTCCTAAGAGGCCGAGCGCGGTGCCTGGTGGAGGATGAACGGCAAGGTCTGATAGCCCAGAATGTTCAAAAAGGCCGTCCTGAGAGTCCGCAGGCGCACCCTCTGGGGTACGGTGAGGATATTTTCAAGCCGAGAACGATGCTGGCGGCCTTTTTCAACATCGTGCTAAAGCAGTTCGCCCACGAGCCACGGCGAGAAGGGCGGCGCACCCTTGTAGGTGCAATCGCCGGACATCGGAGAGGTCAACCAGGCAAGGACATGGTAGGACTGACCTTCGACGTAGATGTTGCAGACGGCCAGGTCACCGGAACGCACTTCCAGAGAATCCTCACCGCAATGGGGAATGAGCCGGAAGCGAGACCCGCCGGGCGCGAGACTTCCCAGGTTGATCGGTTGCGAGCACGCATAGAGGACGAGATCTTGAATCTCCTCCTGCCCGCGGTTCTCGACTCGCACCGTAGAATGTTTCAGCCAGACCAGATTCGGGGCGCAGAGGAGCAGAATGATTCCCACCCCTAGGACAAGACGTGTGAGAACCGGGCGCCGGCCGGACGTCGACGGAGCCATCAGGCGGGACCGGGTCGTTCAGACTGGCGTGCGTTCAGGCCTGACAGCCGACGGACCAGCAGGCCCAAGATCGATTCCACCACGAGCAGCATCGCCAAGGCGAGCGAGGAAACGATCCGCAGCTTGCCCGCTTGCTCCGCCGTCGGCAAGAGCTCAAACGAACCGTAGGCAAGGCCCAGCACTGCCAGCACAATTCCAAGTCCCGCAAGCGCCATCAGCGACCGCAGGAAACCGATTGTGACGCTACCGATCATCGCAAGCGTTCCATGTCACGAACTCAAATTTGCCTCACCCTACCTGGCCTCTCTCGCGGGATCAAGTGCCGATGCCGAAATGTGCGACGGGGTACGGCAATGACGCCGTACCCCGCACGAGTCTGGCGCGCTCTCTCACTCTTCGATGCTGATGATCGGGCAGTTCACGACCACCCCGATCGAGCCCCAGGCCTTGCCCTCAGGCCCTGAGATCTGGCCGGCGTAGGCCTTCTTCTCAACTTCGTTGAAATCCTTCAGCGTGACGGAGTTCGACGCCGGCATCGCCACCTGTGCCCACACCGTCGCATGCACGTCCCACATCGGGCTGTAGGCCAGCGCACGGGGACCGGCTGGGATCTCCTGCACGATGTTCAACGGATCTCCCTCGCCCATTAGCGCGGAGCTGAGTCCCTGCCGCTGGGGATTCATCTTGCCCGTCGGCCCGTTCACGACAGGGGCCAGCCCGGTTAAGGCGGAACTCGGTTCGTTGGACCCCTTGTTCGGCAGCGCTTTGAGGTTCGGGGTATAGTTCGCGGCCTCGATTGCGGCGACGGCTGGATCGGATGCGTTGAAGGACGTATAGTGCACCCGACGTCCTTCGAAGAATCCATCCGTCATCTTGAACGTCGCTGCCTTCTTCTCGAGATCGATGCGGATCAGCCGGTCGTGCGTCCCGCTGTTGTTCTTGATCTGAGGCGCGTTCAGCACAACCCCGTTCGGAAGTTCGATCAGCGGCGTATAGAGCGCCTCACCAATGGCACCTGGCTTGGCTTCCTTGGGAGGAAAGCCGGTCTCGCTCGGGATCACGACCCGATCCGGCGCAAAATCCACACTGCCCAAGAATTGAACCTTTCCGTTGACCATCCCCACCTTCTGCACGGCGAGCGTGCCCTTGCCGTTCGCCATCTTGGGGCTATAGTGCACGCCCCGCGTCTCCGCATCGGCCTTGTCCGATGACTCCGTCACGACAAACCACACGCGCTCGCCGTTGCGCTGGCCTTCGAAAATCGGCAGTGTCACTTCGGTGTAGTCTGCGTTTTCGATGGCGCTCTTGAGCAGCAGGCGGTGTCCCTTCTTGCTCCCCGTGCTGTCCGCATTGGCGGAAACCGCCAGCGACAACAACGCGACACCGGCCGCCGCCATTACGCTCCACGTTTTAGCCTGAGGCATCTGCTTGTCCATGATTCCTCTCCTGAAGTGGTGAAGTGGACCATTCCACTTTCTAGAGAGGAGTCGGAGAAGGGGGGAGGATCTTACGGGGAGGCTTAACCATTAGCTGAGTAGAGGAGGCTCAAGCCGCCACCTTTTAGTACCACCACCGTATCATCGATACGCTTCCTACCACTTAAAATGCCTTGTCAGCTCTTCCCCCACCTTGCTGCCTTCTAAGGGAAAGTGCTAGGCTTTCCCCGCTACGAGGCCCCTATGACATCCCCCGTTGCCGGCTCAGAGCAAGACCCGCTCCACTCCGCGCTCGAAGCCCTCCGACACAGCGAAGAATTTGCGACCCGTCTCATCGAAGCCAGCCGCGACTGCATCAAGGTGCTCGACCTCGAAGGACGCCTCATCTCCATGAACGCCCATGGGATGGCGGCGCTGGAGATCTGCGACTTCGGGTCGGTGGCCGGCTCATCTTGGACGGATTTCTGGGAAGGCGATGACAGAAGAAATGCCGATGCCGCCGTGGAGGCCGCGAAACGGGGCCTGGTTGGGCACTTTGCCGGCTTCTTTGCGACGGCCCAAACAAAGACACCGAAATGGTGGGACGTGACCGTCAGCCCCATTCTCGGGAAGGATGGGCAGCCGGAACAGCTGCTCGCCGTCTCGCGCGACGTGACGGACCTCAAACAGGCGGAACAGGTCCTGCGCGACTCCCATGCCGTGCTGGAACGGGAAGTGGCCGACCGTCGCCACGACCTGGCGAAGACGAGCGCGGCGCTCAGGCAGCTCGTCGAGGGGGTCGAAGCGAAGATCGGCGAGCAGTTCTTTCCTGCCCTCGTCCAACAGTTGGCCGAAGTGCTCAACGTGAGCTATGCGTTTGTGTCCGAGTTCTGCGCCGACCGCACCAAGGTAAAGACGCTGGCCTTCTGGGCGGATACGCGTTTCGAGCCGAACTTCGAGTACGCCATCGCCCACACGCCCTGTGAAATCGTCCTGGCAGGCGAACTCTACCATTGCGCGGAAAAGGTGGCCGATCAATTCCCGCTCCATCGCAAAGAATTGGAAGAGATCCAGGTCGAAAGCTACCTGGCGATTCCGGTAACAAGCGCGACCGGACAGGTGCTGGGCCATCTCGCGGTGATGGACCGCAAACGCATGGAACTGGCCCAGCTCGATCTTTCCATCTTCAAGGTGTTCGGGGCCCGCGCCGGCGCCGAGTTGGAACGGCTGCAGATGGAGCGCCGCCTCGTAGAGAACGAAGCCAAGCTTAGAGATCTGTTCGAGGAGGCCCCGATCGCCTATGTGAACGAGGGGCTGGACTCGAAATTCATCCAGGCCAACAAGACCGCGCTTCAGACCCTCGGCATCACGGCGGAGCAAGTCGAAGGCACCTATGGATTTTCGTTCATCCCCAATACGCCCGAGGCGCAACGGCGCCTGAAGGAGGCGTTCGAGTCGATCGGCAAAGGGATCGACACCAGCGGGGTCGTGCTCGAACTGCGCCGCAAAGACAACGGCAAGCCGCTTTGGATCAAATGGTGGTCGCGGCCTGACCCAGGCGGCACCTACACGCGGACCATGTTCCTCGACATCACCGAGCAGGTCTTGATGGAGCAGGAAAAGGCGCGGCTTGAAGCGAAAAACCTCTACCTGCAGGAGGAGATCAAGACCGAACACAATTTCGAGGAGATCATCGGCAGCTCCTCTGCAATCCGCAAAGTCTTCCAATCAGTCGAAAAAGTGGCCGCCACGGACACGACCGTCCTCGTCACCGGAGAGACCGGCACCGGCAAGGAACTCATCGCCCGAGCGATCCACCACCTGAGCCCACGGAAGGACGGCATGCTCGTGAAGGTCAACTGCGCGGCGATCCCGGCGGGCTTGATCGAAAGCGAGCTGTTCGGCCACGAAAAGGGCGCATTCACCGGCGCCTTGATGCGAAAGATCGGCCGGTTTGAACTCGCCGACCGGGCGACATTGTTTCTCGACGAAGTGGGGGAAATCCCCTTGGACCTGCAGACGAAACTGCTGCGGGTCCTGCAGGAAGGCGAGTTCGAGCGGCTGGGCAGCACCAGGACGATCAAGGTGAACGTGCGGGTCATCGCGGCGACCAACCGCGATCTGGAGCAGGAGGTGCGGGCGGGACGGTTCCGTTCCGACCTTTTCTACCGCCTCAAGGTCTTCCCCATTCACTTGCCGCCGCTGCGGGAACGGGCTCAGGACATTCCGCTGCTGGTCAAATACTTCGTCAAGAAGTACTCGGCTTCGATGGGCAAACGCATTGAGTCCGTCCCGGGAGGAGCGATCGAGCGGCTGAAGAGCTACGCCTGGCTCGGCAACATCCGCGAACTCGAACATGTCATTGAACGGGCCATGATCCTCAGCCAGGCACCCGAATTGGATCTAGGCGACTGGATACCCAAGGGATCGGAACAACCCCACCCCGACCAGTTCGCGACCTTGGAGGAACGGGAACGGGCGCATATTCTTGGCGTCCTGACCCACACCAACTGGCGCGTCAGCGGCGACAAGGGTGCAGCCGCCATTCTCGGCCTCAAACCCACCACCCTCGAAGCCCGTATGAAGAAGCTGGGCATCACCAGACCAGCCTAACTCCCATTTCAGCCATTCGACAGCCGGTCACTCGAGCCCGCCTCATGCGGCGCGGGCGATCCGACCGCCGAGGCCGATCCATGTAACCTTTCCCCCCCGGCGCCCGACTAAGGGAAGGAGGCGATATGGCGCATCTGCTTGTGGTCGCGGCACTACCCCAGAGTGGTATCATGGGCGACAGTTCGCTCCGACTGCATGCCCTGACCGGCCTGGGACGCTGCCAGACGATGCCCCATGACAAGCCAACGATTCGGACCGCCGATTCGGACGATAGGAATCTCGTTCGATTAGTCCTCGGCGGCGACAGCGAGCGCTACGCAGATCTCATTGCGCGGCATCAGGCTTCCGTGGTTCGCATCGTCGCCCGCCGCATTCCGTCGGACCGGGTCGAGGAGGTCGCGCACGACGTGTTCGTGAGGGCCTTTTTGGGCTTGGCGCAATATTCCGGGTCCATCCCGTTGGACCACTGGCTGGCCGGGATTGCCGTTCGCACCTGCTATGACTATTGGCGTGCGCACAAACGGGACGCGCTGCCGGTCAGCGCGCTCACGGAGGATCACCAGCGGTGGATCGAACAGGTGCTCGTTACGGAATCCAAGGCAGCCTTCGAGGAGCAGGTTCGGAGGAGAGAGGCGTCGGAGGTGCTGCACTGGGCCATGGACCAGTTGTCTCCGGAGAACCGCGCGGTGCTGCAGTTGGTCTATCTCGAAGGCCGCACGGTGCGCGAGGCCGCCACACTCTTGGGTTGGAGCCTCATCAACGTAAAAGTCAGGGCCCATCGGGCCCGCAAGGCATTACACACGATCTTGACCACCGGAACACGAGGACTGCGATGACTGACCGAACAGACGAGGCCCTTCGAAAACTCGAACATGCGTTGAGCGAGACCGCCCGCCTCCAAACGGAAGTCCCTCCGCCTGATCTGAACGTCGCGCCGTTGGTCATGCAAACGCTCCGCCGTTCCGCCCTACGCCCTGCCGACTGGACCGCCTCGGCAGGGCTCGATCAGTTGGTCTGGCGAACCGCGACGATCGCCGCAGCAGTGGTGTTGGTTATTACGATTCTGATGGCCGGTGTCCGCGGCAGCTCGCCGCTCGGCCCGACCACTCTGTTGGCTGAAGACTTCGAATCGTCTCCGCTATTCGGGGAATGAGTACCAGGATGGACGCAATGGGCCTCGGGCTTTTTCACCATCCTGAGGAGGGAGTATGATGTCGCGACCGAAACTCTGGGCCGGCCTCCTGATCCTCTTCGGCGCCGGGGCCCTCACCGGAGCCCTGGCCATGTCCTGGTATCTCGGGGCGGACAGGCAACCACGGCAGGACCATGGACCCGCCGCCCGGCAAGAACGGATCATGAAGCGGCTCACGCAGGAGCTTGCACTCACGGCACAGCAGCAGCAGGAGATCGAACGGATCGTGACCCGTGCCCACGTCAAGATCCTCGAGCTGCGATTTTCCCATCAAGATGACATCGAACAGATCCTCGCGGGAGGCATGGAGGACATGAAACCGCTCCTGTCCCAGCCCCAGCGGGATGGATTGAACAGGCTGTACGGAGAACTCCAGGAACGCTGGCAAACATCGCGGGAGTTTCTGAAGCTGAAGAAAGACAGTCTGAACCGTTAGACGAGACAGAGCACCGGTAGTATATAAAGGACACCATGGCTGAATCTCAGAGTTTTGCAAAGACGGTCACACGCGGTCTGTTTGCCCTCGCCGTCGCCGGTCTGCTTGCCCTCGGTGGCTATGCGTTGTTGGCGAAATCGGGTGAAGAACCATCCCGCGCGAGCCCATCACCCGGCGGCCCTCGCCCCATGCCGGTGTTGACGGCCTCGGCCAAGACCGGCGACATCGGGATCTACCTCAACGGCTTGGGCTCCGTCGTGCCGATCAATACGGTCAACGTGAAAAGCCGCGTCGACGGCCAATTGATGAGCGTGCTGTTCCAGGAAGGCCAACTGGTGCAGAAAGGGGACTTGCTTGCCCAAATTGATCCCCGCCCGTTCGAGGTTCAGCTCATCCAGGCGGAAGGGCAAATGGCGCGCGACCAGGCGCAGTTGAAAAACGCCCGCCTCGATTTCGAACGGTACAAGGGCCTCGTGGACCAGGGGTTCATCCCCAAGCAGCAGTTGGACACACAGGAAGCAATGGTCCGGCAGATGGAGGGCATCGTGAAGGCCGACCAGGGCCAGATCGACAATGCCAAACTCCAACTCGTCTACAGCCGCATCACCGCTCCGATCAGCGGGCGCGTCGGGCTCCGTCTCGTCGACCAAGGCAACATGGTGCGAGCGAACGACGCCAACGGCTTGCTCGTCATCACGCAGCTCACCCCGATCAGCGTGGTGTTCACGATCCCAGAGGACAACCTCCCCGCCGTCATGGAACGGCTTCGGTCCGGCAAAGAACTGAGCGTGGACGCCTACGACCGCGAACAAAAGAAGAAGCTCGCTTCCGGCAACCTGCTCACGGTGGACAACCAGATCGATCCCAATACCGGCACCGTCCGGTTGAAGGCCCTGTTCCCGAACGATGACGGCACGCTCTTTCCGAATCAGTTCGTGAACGCGCGCCTGCTGCTGGAAACCAAGCATGGGGCCACCCTCGTTCCTTCCGCCGCCGTCCAACGGGGTTCGAAGGGCACCTTCGTGTACGTCGTCAAAGACGATCAAACCGTCGCGGTTCGGCCCGTCGTCATCGGCGCCTCCCACGCTGAGGACACGGCGATCACCTCCGGTATCGCGCCGAACGAAGTCGTCGTGGTGGACGGCACGGAGAAATTGCGCGAGGGCAGCAAAGTCGACGTCAGGAACGAGCGCGAAGGCGCGAAACAGCCGGAAGGCGCCCCGGGCGCAGCGGCGCCGACAGGTGAAAAGCGCCAGCGAGGCCCCCGTCCGTGAACCCATCCCGTCTGTTCATCATGCGGCCGGTGGCGACGGCCCTGACGATGATCGCCATCTTGCTGGCAGGGCTATTGGCCTACCGCCAACTGCCGGTGTCGGCCCTGCCGCAGATCGACTATCCGACGATTCAGGTCGTCACGTTCTATCCCGGCGCAAGCCCCGACGTGATGGCATCATCCGTCACCGCGCCGCTCGAACGCCAATTCGGCCAAATGCCCGGCCTGAACCAGATGACCTCGACAAGTTCGAGCGGGGCATCGGTCGTCACGCTGCAATTCACGCTCGAGGTCAGTCTCGATGTGGCGGAGCAACAGGTCCAAGCCGCCATCAATGCCGCCTCGAACTTTCTCCCCCGCGACCTGCCCAATCCACCGATTTATAACAAGGTCAATCCAGCGGACGCGCCGATCCTGACGCTCGCCTTGACCTCCTCGACGCTGCCCCTCTCCCAGGTCCAGGACCTGGCCGAGACCCGTTTCGCGCAAAAGATTTCTCAGTTGTCCGGCGTGGGGCTCGTCAGCCTGAGCGGTGGCCAACGACCGGCCGTCCGCATTCGCGCCAATCCACGCGCCCTCTCCGCCTACGGCCTGACGCTCGAAGACCTGCGCATGGCGGTCGCCGCCGCCAACGTGAACCAGGCTAAAGGGGCGTTCGACGGGCCACGGCGCGCCTCGATCATCAACGCCACCGACCAGTTGCTCACGAGCCGCGACTACCGACCGCTGATCGTGGCCTATCGCAACGGCGCCCCGGTCCACCTGTCCGACGTCGCAGAAGTCCAGGACGACGTGGAGAACGCCAGGCAGGCGGCCTGGATGAACCAAGAGCCGGCCGTCATCGTGAACATCCAGCGCCAACCGGGCGCGAACGTGATCGAGGTGGCCGACCGGATCAAGAAGCTGTTGCCGCAACTCCAAAGTACCCTGCCCTCCGCCGTACAGGTCACGGTCCTGACCGACCGCACCGTTTCCATCAGGGCCTCCGTGCGCGACGTGCAGTTCGAACTCATGCTGGCCGTGGCGCTCGTGATTCTGGTGATCTTCCTGTTCCTCCGCACGTTGAGCGCGACCGTCATTCCCGCCGCCGCGGTCCCCCTCTCCCTCATCGGCACCTTCGGCGCCATGTACCTCATGGGATTCAGCCTCAACAACCTGACGTTGATGGCCCTCACGATCTCGACGGGCTTCGTCGTCGACGACGCGATCGTCATGATCGAAAACATCTCGCGCTACATCGAGCGGGGCGCGTCGCCGCTCCAAGCGGCCCTCACCGGCTCCAAGCAGATCGCGTTTACGATCCTATCCCTCTCGATCTCGCTGATCGCGGTCTTGATTCCGCTGCTGTTCATGGGCGATGTGGTGGGTCGGCTGTTCTGGGAATTCGCCGTGACCTTGAGCGTCACGATCGTCGTTTCAGCCATCGTCTCGCTCACCCTCACGCCGATGATGTGCGCCAGGCTGCTCCGGCACCGTCCTGAAGCTCAGCAGGGGCCGTTCTACCGGGCCTCGCAGCGGCTCTTCGACCGTGCCATTGCAGCTTACGGGAAGAGTTTGCGCTGGGTGTTGGCTCATCAGTCCGCCACGCTGATCGTCGCGATCGGCACCGTAGCCTTGACCGTCATGCTCTACATCGCGATTCCCAAGGGCTTCTTCCCCCAGCAAGATACGGGCGTCATTTTGGGCATTTCGGAAGCGGCCCAGTCGATCTCCTTCAGCGCGATGGCCGAGCGGCAACAGGCCCTGGCGGCCGAGCTGTTGGGGGATCAGGCCGTCGCCAGCATCTCCTCGTTCATCGGCGTGGACGGCACCAACACCACCCTGAACAGCGGACGCATCCAGATCACGCTGAAACCCTTTGCCGAGCGGCGTATCAGCTCAGCCGACCTCATTCCGCGGCTTCAGGCGCGAGTGGCCGAAGTCCAGGGCATCTCCCTCTACCTGCAACCGATGCAGGACCTGACGGTCGAAGACCGCGTCAGCCGCACGCAGTACCAGTACACGCTGGAGGACGCGGATCCGGAAGAGCTGCGGCGCTGGGCCCCGAAACTGCTGGAAGAACTCCAGGCGCTCCCGCAGCTCCGCGACGTCGGCAGCGATCAGCAGGACGAAGGATTGGCCTCATTGCTCGTCATCGACCGCAGCACGGCTTCGCGTCTCGGCATCACGCCGCAATTGATCGTGGATACGTTGTACGACGCCTTCGGTCAGCGGCAGGTCTCGACGATGTTTACCCAACTCAACCAGTACCGCGTGGTGCTCGAACTGCTGCCGGAATTTCAAAGCGGCCCGCAGGCCTTGCAGTTCCTGGACATTCGCGCCTCCAACGGCGGCCAGGTGCCGTTGAACGTGTTCACGCAGTTCTCCGAGACGACGACACCCTTGGCGATCACCAGGCAGGGACAGTTCCCCGCCGTCACCCTTTCATTCAACCTCGCGCCCGACGCCTCGCTCGGTGAAGCCGTCGCCGCGATCGAGCGAACCGCTTCCGCCATCAATCTGCCGCCCAGCATCCGTGGCAGTTTCCAAGGCTCCGCGCAAGCGTTTCAATCTTCGCTGACGAACGAAACCTGGCTGATCCTGGCCGCGCTGGTCACGGTCTACATCGTGCTCGGCATCCTCTACGAAAGCTACATTCATCCGCTGACCATCCTGTCAACGCTGCCGTCCGCCGGAGTCGGTGCCCTGCTCGCTCTCATGCTGTTCCGGATCGAATTCAGCATCATCGCGCTCATCGGCATTATCCTGCTGATCGGCATCGTGAAGAAGAACGCAATCATGATGATCGACTTCGCGCTGGACGCGGAACGGAACGAAGGCAAGAAGCCGGCGGATGCGATCTATGAGGCCTGTCTGCTCCGATTCAGACCGATCATGATGACGACGATGGCGGCGCTCCTCGGCGCGCTGCCCTTGGCCATGGGGTCGGGAGTCGGCTCGGAGCTGCGGCACCCGCTCGGCATTTCCATCGTCGGAGGTCTCGTCCTGAGTCAGCTGCTGACGCTCTACACCACCCCGGTCGTCTACCTGGCCTTCGATCGATTGGCCCGCCGCCTGCGCGCCCGCCCCGCCTCGGCTCAGCACAGCGAGGCCTGGCCGACGGAGCCGGCATGAACATTTCCGAAACCTGCATCCGCCGTCCGGTCGCCACGACCCTGGTGACGTTCGCCGTCACCCTGATCGGAGTCATCGCATTTCAGTTCCTTCCCGTCGCCTCGCTCCCGCAGGTCGAATTCCCGACCATTCTCGTCTCCGCGACCCTGCCCGGCGGCAGTCCGGAAACGATGGCTTCATCCGTGGCCGGTCCGCTGGAACATCAGTTCGCACGGATCGCCGGCGTTACCGAAATGACCTCGACCAGCATGCTCGGGTCCACCAGCATCACGCTGCAGTTCGAGCTCAGCCGCGACATCGACGGCGCCGCGCGCGATGTGCAGGGAGCCATCTCGGCGGCTCGCGGGGACCTGCCGGCCAATCTCCCGAACAATCCCACGTACCGAAAGATCAACCCGGCGGACGCGCCGATCCTGATTCTGTCCCTGACCTCGGACATCGTGAGCCGAGGCCACCTCTACGACGTCGCATCGAGCATCCTCCAGCAGAAGCTGTCCCAGGTCGAAGGCGTCGGACAGGTCACCATCGGCGGCGGATCGCTCCCGGCCGTGCGGATCGACCTGAATCCGACCGCCCTCAACAAGTACGGGATCGGGCTGGGCGATGTCCGCCGAATGCTCTCCGCCACCAACGTGAACCGTCCCAAGGGGCAACTGAGCGATGGAACCAGGACCTGGGAGATCCGTACCAACGACCAACTGCACGAGGCGGACGACTACCTGCCATTGATCATCAGCTACCGCCAAGGTCGGGCCGTGCGTCTCTCCGACGTGGCCACCGTCGAACGCTCGGTCGAAGACCTCCGCACGACCGGCACGGCCAACGGCGTTCCGGCGGTGCTGATCATGATCAACCGCGAGCCTGGCGCGAATATCATCGCCACGGTCGACCGGCTGAAGGCCCTGCTTCCCCAATTGTCCGCCTCGATTCCCGGCAGCATGAACCTCTCCGTCGTCGTCGACCGTACCCCCGTGATTCGCGCCTCGCTGCACGACGTCGAGCGGACGCTGGCCATTTCGGTCGGGCTCGTCATCCTCGTCGTGTTCCTGTTTCTCCGGGACATTCGCGCCACGCTGATCCCGTCCGTCGCCGTGCCGGTGTCCCTGATCAGCACCTTCGGCGTGATGTACCTGCTCGACTACAGCCTCGACAACCTGTCGCTCATGGCCCTGACCATCGCGACCGGCTTCGTGGTCGATGACGCCATCGTGGTGCTGGAGAACATCAGCCGGTACCGTGAGGAAGGCATGCCGCCCTTTCAGGCCGCGCTGCGGGGAGCCCGTGAAATCACCTTCACCGTCCTCTCCATGACGATCTCGCTCGTCGCGGTCTTCCTGCCGATCCTGTTCATGGGCGGGATGATGGGGCGATTGTTCCGGGAGTTCGCGGTCACGCTGTCCGTGGCGATTCTCATCTCGCTGGTCATATCCCTGACCACGACGCCGATGATGTGCGCCAGGGTGCTGGCAAACGAGAAGGGACGGTCGCACGGCCGTTTGTACCGGATGAGCGAAGGCATCTTCGTCGGCATGCGGGCCGGCTATGCGCGCAGTCTCGGATGGGTCCTACGGCATCCGCGCAGCATGCTGACGCTCACGCTCGCAACCATGGCGGTCAGCGTCTACCTCTACACCATCGTGCCCAAGGGCTTCTTTCCCCAACAGGACACGGGGCGCATGTTCGGCAACATCCAAGCCGCGCAGGACATCTCGTTCCAGGCCATGCGGCAAAAACTGTTGGAGGTGGTCGACATCATCCGCAGCGACCCGGCCGTCGACACGGTCACCGGCTTCAGCGGCGGCGGGACGAGCGGCAATACCAACTCAGGCCGCATGTTCATCGGGTTGAAGCCGCTCGACGAGCGGCAGATGAGCGTGGATCAAGTGATTGCGCGGCTGCGGCCCAAACTGGCGAAGGTGCCGGGCGCCCCCACGGTCCTGCAGGCCATTCAAGATTTGCGCATCGGCGGCCGCGCCAGCAGCGCGCAGTACCAATACACGTTGCAGAGCGTAGACTTGGAGGAGTTGAACACCTGGGCGGCCAAGGTCGAGCGAAAGCTGCGGACGGTGCCTGAAATCGCGGATGTCACCAGCGATCTGCAAGACAAGGGACTGCAGTCTTTGGTGGTATTCGACCGTCTGACCGCTTCCCGCCTCGGGGTCAGCCCGCAACTGATCGACGATACGCTTTACGATGCCTTCGGCCAGCGGCAGGTGTCCATTCTCTATACTCCGCTCAACCAGTACCACGTCGTGATGGAGGTTGCGCCGCAATACTGGCAAGACCCGGCTACGCTCCGCGATATCTATGTGCGCTCGACGAACGGCGCGGAAGTTCCGTTGAGCGCGGTCGCCCACTACGAGCCGAAGCATACGCTGCTGATGGTCAACCACCAGGGCCAGTCCCCCAGCGTAACGCTCTCCTTCAACATGGCGCCGGGGATGTCACTGGGCGCCGCGGTGGAAGCGATCGACAAGGCCTTGAGCGAGCTCAACCTGCCGGCCGGCATCCGCGGTAGCTTCCAAGGAACCGCCAAGGCCTTTCAGGCCTCGACCGACAACCAGCCGCTGCTCATCCTCGCCGCGATGCTGACCATGTACATCGTCTTGGGCATTCTCTATGAAAGCTATGTCCATCCATTGACGATCCTTTCCACCTTGCCGTCGGCCGGCGTCGGGGCCCTCCTCGCGCTGCTGCTTTTCAAAACCGAACTGAGCATGATTGCGCTGATCGGTATTATGCTTCTGATCGGTATCGTGAAGAAAAACGCGATCATGATGATCGACTTCGCGTTGGAGGCGGAACGCACCGAAGGCAGGTCCCCGGAACAGGCGATTCTCGAAGCCTGCCTGCTCCGCTTTCGGCCGATCATGATGACCACGCTCGCGGCGCTGTTCGGCGCCTTACCCCTGGCTCTCGGCACCGGCGTCGGCTCCGAGCTGCGCCGCCCGCTCGGCATCACCATCGTGGGGGGACTCTTGGTAAGCCAGCTCCTGACCCTCTACACCACCCCCGTCGTGTACCTCTACCTCGACCGGCTTCGGCTTCGGATGCTTCGACTCTTCGGAAAGCCGGCGGACGTCCGTCCACTCCCCCAGTAACCTAACCGTCTGCAGGCAACTCAGCGAACACTTGCCTAAGATCTTTGCGGACCCATCTAGGAATCTCCACACCGATTCTTATCTGGATGGTTTTGGACAATGTCTTCGGCTTTTCCAATGTCCGGGCCCCACAAGTCCAGCTCTTTTCGCTTCATCGTTACGTCTGTATTGTGCAGCCAGACGTTAACGCCTTGCGATACACCAAGCGCTACGCCGAAGCCCCCTAAAACGACGATTCCGCGAAGAACCTCTGGACTATGCATGTTGTTACTTGCCACACCCAGACCGAGCAGGATTAAAAACATCCAAGCTCCGATGACAGCCGAATACACGAGACCCGAGGCCAACGGTTCGCTCACAAAACGTGAGAGACCAGTGGGAGCCTTCCCCACAGTCCTCAGTCCAAGGGGTCGGTGAGTGAACTGACCTTCGACATGCATCTGCTTTTCCAAGAAGGCTCCGAACACAATCAGATGCGTACAGCGCCGAATGCCATAAATCTCAAAGATGAAGAGGCCGAGCGTAACGAATAGTCCAAACAGTCCGATCGGCAAGAACGCTTCTTTCGGGACATCCTGCGGGGTTGGATTACGAATCAGAAGGAAGATGCCGGTCCCACTTACCAAGGGCAGGAACCCCAAGAGCTTTCCGCGAAAGTCATCAATGGCTCGATAACTGGCGCACAGCTCCTTGTACACGGTCCGGAGGTTTTCGCTGTCTTCCATTGACACACCTCATGGTCGAACGGGTGTTCGAAGCGATGCCGAGCCTATAAATTGGATCGAGACAAGCAGCCTTTTAATCCTGTTCCTGTGTTGGAGCCTGGTCCTGACAATCATCTGCTTCACTGCCTGTTCAAGAATTGCACATTGTCAGCCATTTTGCATCCATCTAAGTAGTGGCCCAACGGTGCCTGAATCTCAACAATCGGTCAAGGTCATTAATTACGTGTATTTACATTTCGTAAAACCGCGCCCGTTTCATTTGGGCTGTGGCAGACTGAGACATAGCTTTTCACGGCAAACCAACAGGTACACGGGCGGGGCGATAGCTGGAAGGAAATCCCCGGATGAATCAACCAGACGCCGGATTCAGCGACCTATTGGCTTAGTCATGTTGTTTTAGTCTTCCCTCGATTGCTCTCAACATTCCCAACATGTCGTGACCGTCCCAATAGATTGGGAATTTCTGTTGTGAATCGTCGCTCATCCTCGCGTGCTTTTCGCTTCCACTCATCTTCTAACTCCTGACGCACCCACATCTTTTTTTCATTCGCCTCATCCGCTGACTCGCGTGGCATCGCCGTTGCTGAATCACCAGGCATCGCTGACACGAAAACCTGAGGCAAGACGATGTTGAAGATTACAACGCTGCAGGAAACGGCCTCGCAGGTATTGCTGAAACTGGACGGCAAGATTACGGCGCAGTGGGCTTCGCTGCTCGACGGCGAATGCCGAGCCCACTTGCGTCAACGCCGGGCCGTGCGCTTGGACTGCACCGGCGTGGATTTTGTGGATGCCAAGGGCATCGAGGTCCTGCGGAGCCTCCCCCTCGGCACAGTCACCCTCATCGGCACACCCGCGTTTGTGGCGGAGTTGCTGGACATCGGAGGTCGCTCATGAACTCGATCGGCTCAATCGTCACGAACCCTGTCGCCCCTTCACCCGGTTTAGCTCAACAGTCCGATGATCTGACGGACCGGCAGCCTCCGCGGCTCTCCCATACGGAAAGCCAGATGCTGAGCAGGCTGCGGCAGGGTGATGAAGTTGCATTCGATACGCTCGTGACGAAGCATCACGCGTCGCTGGTCCGCATGGCGCTGAACCACGTGGCGGACCGGGACACGGCCGAGGAGGTGGTGCAGGAGACCTGGATGACGGTGATCCAAAGCCTGGATCGATTCGAAGGCCGGTCGTCCCTGCGGACCTGGATGTTCGGCATCCTGATCCACAAAGCCAAGGACCGAGGCATCCGCGAGAAACGGCACAGCACGTTTTCTTCTTTCCAATCCCCTGACAACGGCGATGAAGAAGCAATCGATCCCTCACGATTCCACTCATCCGGCGAATGGGCCGGCCATTGGGCCTTCCCTCCGCAACCCTGGGACGACCAGACTCCGGAAAAACTACTCGCCAACCGGCAAGCCGTGGACGCCATGCAGCAGGCGATCAACTCGCTTCCCTCCATGCTGCGCGAGGTGCTGGTCCTCCGCGACGTCGAAGGCGTGGATTCCAAGGATGTCTGCAAGCTGCTCAAGATCACTGAGACGAACCTGTATGTGCGTCTCCATCGCGCAAGAGAACGGGTCAGGCAGGCGGTGGAAATGGCCATGGCCTAGAGGGAACGACGGCCTAAGGGTCAATGCCACAGGCAGGAGGAGGTTTCTCAACCGTAAACTCGGGCTGGTAACTTGCGATTGTAAGAACGGACGGAACCCATCGACCCATCGGTATGTCCCATTGGAGATTGCACCGATGACACCGAATGGCTTGAGGCCCCCTGAGGATGACATCACCTGCCGCGAAGTGGCAGCCTGGACCTCGACCTATATCGACGCCCACTTGCATGAACCGGCAAAAGTCCGGATGGCCTTGCATCTCGCCGCCTGTGCCGGCTGCAGGACCTATGTGGAACAGATCGCGGCCGTGCGGGATGCCCTCCGGAAACTCCCAAGTCCCGGCCTCACCCAGGCTCGACTCTCACAGCTTCGGGAAGAATATCGACATAAGGAAATCAAAGCTTCGGCTAAGGTTGAGGATGGATCATGTGGATACGACGACGCAGCTTCTCGATCTCGATCGTAGCACTATTCTCACTGCTTTTGACCGGATGCCTGTCGCCCATCGCTATGCACAGGGCTGTGCTGGAATATGATCGAACCGTGAGTTACGTCGAGGCCGATCTGCTACTCTTGAACATCGCTCGGGCGCGCCACCACAGGCCGGTGCATTTCACCGCCGTGTCCAGTGTGGCCGCCGCGTTCGATTTTCGCACCAGCGCCGGCATCACCGGCGGCATAGGACGGGCTCCGAGGCGGCTGAGCGAGCCATCACGTTGGAATACTCCGCCAGCGTGGCTGAAAATCCGACGATCACGATTGTCCCGATCGCCGGCGAGGAATTCACCAAACGCATTCTCCGGCCATTGGATGAGTCTCATGTCGATTGCCTGGTCCGACAGGGATTCGACCTGAGCATGGTCCTGCGCCTCGTCGCGCGCGGTCTGGCAATCGAGGGGGATGAGGGCTCTACCCTCCTTTCCAACAGTCCCTCCCATGAAGCTGAGTACAGGGAGTTCAGGCGCCGTGTCCTGCATCTGGCTTCTCTCGACTTTCAAAAACGGCTCAGGATTACGCCCATTACATTTGAGGAAGCCTATCCGGTCGCTCTCGACCGTGCCTTGACGCCGGCTGAAGTCGTGGCGGCATTCCAGCACGGTTATCGCTGGACGGCAGGGGAAGCCCAGCAACCGACGCGGATGACCCGCAAGGTGACAGGGCGCTTTGCGATCACCAACTACGACTTGAACCGATTGAGCAACGACGAACGGCGGCAGTTGAACGAAATGGTCGAACGGTTGCCTCCCGATCGTCACTTCGTCGACGTCCGTCCGGAGCATCCGGGAGGAGATTATCCTCTGCGCGGATTCATTCTGTTGCGCAGTTTCAACTCCACTATTTCGTTTGTCGCCCGAGGCATCGGAGAAGAGCGCGGCTACCCCGTGGACAAGGACCCCAGAACCGGCCCGGTCCCGAGGAATCCTGCGCGGGTGCTGGAGATCGAGGAATCGTCGGCTCGGTTGTCCGAGGCGGAGTTTTCCGTCGAATTCGAGGGGAAACACTATGCCATCAGGAAGTTCCCCATCAGCGAAGGGATGGTTCCGAGTTGGAACTAAGAAGCCTTCGCGGTATTGTCCAACCTGTTTCAAATGACCGTGACGGACGTCTCCAACGTGAGGACGCCGATTATCTCGATTCCGAAAGGCTAGAAACGGGTGATTCCTGTGACCATGCCTGCCCTGTCTCGGAGACGTGTACTTGAGCATACCGTCTGGTGCATATTGGCCATTGTCCTGTCTCCCGAGACAGCCTTGCCCGCACTCCTCGAATCCCTCTTCAGCCGTCCCCCTTCCAAGCTGACCCCAGCCATTACGCCGAATGATCAATTTTATGTCACGTCGTACCGTAGCCCCCCGGCAATTCGCATCCATGAATGGTCCTTGAGGGTCGACGGTCTGGTACGGACACCCCTTACACTTCCATACAATGACCTGCTGGCCAGACCGCGCGTCTCGCAGATCGTGACGTTGGAGTGTGTCGGGAACACCGTCGGAGGGGAATTCATCGGGACGGCTGAGTGGAGCGGGATTCCGGTACGAACCCTCTTGGAGGAGGCCGGTGCCGACCCAGCGGCCTACGATGTAATCATTCGGGCTGCCGATGGCTATTCGGACAGCATCCCGCTCAAGCGGGCGCTTGCCGGCGACGTCCTCCTTGCTCACCACATGAACGGGCTCCCCCTTCCACAAGCGCACGGCTTTCCCATCCGCCTTATCGTGCCAGGCTGTTACGGGATGAAGAGCGTGCAGTGGTTGACCAGCATCGAGGTCGCGGCGACGGACTATAAAGGGTACTATGCCCAGAAGGGTTGGACCGACGATGCGACCGTGAAGACGACCTCACGCATCGATCGCCCCGGCCACGGCGAAACACTTGCCGGCCGCAGCCACCGGATCGAGGGATTGGCCTTCTCAGGAACCAGAGGCATCCAGCTGGTGGAAATCAGCACGGATGCGGGCGAAACCTGGCAGTCGGCGGAATTGCACCAGCCGCAATCACCGGCCAGTTGGATCTTCTGGTATTACGACTGGATGGCGCGAACCAGCGGCCGTCACACCCTGCTCGTTCGAGCGACGGATGGCACCGGACGGATCCAAACTTCCATCGAGCAGGACCCCGACCCCGACGGCGCGACGGGATTGCATGAGATTACGGTGACGGTGGAACGATGAGGCAGCTTTTTTCGCTACTGACTTGTCCTCCCCCTCACATTCCCGCGCAACTCCTGCAGTAGATTTCCTCCCGCCGGCTCATCGCTTCAGGACGCATTTGTCGTAGAGGTGCTTGAGGCGGCCGGTGGGATCATAGCGCTGCTTGAGCGCTCGATAGGCCGGCTCGTTGTACAGTCGCCCGAACTCTTCCCTAGAATAATAGGAATTCGAATACAACGACTTGCGGCCATCCAGGTCTCGCACTTTGGCTTCGACCATGCGATTGTAATATCCATCTTCTCGGTCGCTGGGCACGACGTCCCAGAACCCGAAATTCACGTAAAGCCGGGCGGGGTCCATGGGGTAAAGCGGATAGGTGATGGAAGGGTCCAGCGTCGCGACCGGGCAAATCCAGACCGGCCTGATGCCGATGTTCGATTCAAGGAAACCGGCGAACTCGGCCGCATGCTCGATCGGAATTTCCACATCCTGGATGACCGGCTCCTGACGCCCCTCCATCAATTGCAGCAATGTCTGGGCTGACCGAGATCGGTGAATCGCCTGCCAGAGCTTCCAATAGACCGCGGAGCGAAGCCGCTTTCGCCCCCACAGCCGGCGCATCCACGCATGCTGCAAGAGGAAATGTTTGGAGCACCAAAACCAGTCGGTATCCCAGCGCCACAGATAATCCTGCGTGGTGAGGAAATCGGTCGATTTGGCTCGGATGGACTGGTAGTAGATGTCCAGGTAGGTGTAGTCGCTGGGCCGGTCCGCCCGATCGACGAATCGTCCCGTGGTTGCGTAAAGCTCGCCGCCGTCGAACATCGTCCCATCGACAAAGTCCACGCCACCGCTGCGGCACAACTCCGACAGGTGCCGGAAGTATTCGACGGGATCGGCAACGCGCCGGTGCGTCAACTGGACGAAGGGTTTGACAGGGATGAGGGCGATCCTCGCTCGCAGCGCATACCCCAGCGTACCGTATGAATTGGGAAATCCAAGAAAGAGGTCGCGATATTCGTTCTGTCTCGTCGCCGTGATAACACGGCCGTCGGCGAGCAGGATATCCAATTCCGACATGGTTTCATGGACGAAGCCATACCGGAACGAAGAGGACTCGATGCCGATACCGGCGATGGCTCCTCCCACGGTAATGGTCTTGAGCTGCGGCACGACTGCGGGCATCAAGTTGAAGGGGAGCGTCTGGGCCACGACATCTTCGTAGGTCGCCAGGCCCTCGACGTCGGCGTAGCATCCTTCCCGATCGATGTGGAGAACGTGATTGAACGCTCGCAGATCAAGCCGTTGAACCTTGGTCTGTTCGCGGTGCCGAAAGAGGTTGGAGGATTCTTTGTGAAGGGCTAGCGGCTTGGTGGACGAGGCCGACGCGCAGGCCTTGGAAGCGTGCTCGCGCTTTTCAAGGTAGGTCTCGGTGAGCGTCATGGTCTGCTACCGAATCGACTCGTAGCCCCCCAACACACCGTGCCTGGACAGCACGAGCTGCCACAGATGAACTCTTCTTGCCCGAAAGGCGCCGGCCAATGACAGCAGATAGTAGCGCCAAGCCCGGTTGAACCGTTCGTCGATCAGAGGGGGCAGCGCCTCGTGGTGGCGGTCGATGTTCTCCTGCCAACCCATGAGCGTCTTGTCATAGTCCGGCCCGAAGTTGTGCCAATCTTCCAGCACGAGCAGGCCGTCCATGGCCGCGCCCAGCTGCGCGGTGGACGGAAGCATCCCGCCGGGGAAGATGTACTTGTCGAACCAAGGATCTGCGGTGGAGACCGACGCATTGTTGCCGATCGTGTGCAGCAGAAACAGCCCGTGTTCCTTCAAGGAACGATAGGCCACTTCCATCAGCCTGCGGTAATTCTTGTAGCCCACATGCTCACAGAGGCCGATGGCGGCCACCTTGTCGAACTCCCCTGTGGCCTCACGATAGTCTCCCTGAATGACTTCGACGGGCAATCCCGCACACCAGCGGCGGGCAAACGCCACCTGCTTGTCCGAAATATTGTAGGCCACGACCGAACAGCCATAGTGCAAAGCCGCATAACGGGCAAACCCACCCCACCCGCAACCCAATTCCAGCACCCGATCTCCCGGCTTCAGTTGCAACTTTCGGCAGATCAGGTCCAACTTGTGTTCCTGGGCTTCATCCAAGCTGGAAGCGCGCTTCCAGTAGGCGCAGGTATATTGCATGGTGGGGCCCAGCATCGCACGATAGAACTCTTCGTCCAGGTCGTAATGCTGCTCAGCGACTCTCCTCGAGAGCCGCCTGTTCTGCATATTGAAGAACTTCGCCTTGAGCGCATTCAGGATCAGGTTCTTGTCCAGAATCGCTTCGTCTAACTGCACCTGATGGACCTTGTCAAAAAACTCATCCAACTGGGCGGCGTCCCACCAGCCTTCCATGTAAGACTCGCCGAGCCCCAACGAGCCGTCTGAGAGTACCCGGTCATAAAACGCATCATTGTGAACTCGGATGTCTCCCGGCTCATCCCCTCCGACGTGAACATGGGCACGGTTGAGAAGCTGCAGCACCGCTTGCTTGTGATCCATCGCCAAGCCGTCCTTTCCCCCCGGAGGGATCGAACATGACGCGCTGTCAATGGTCGCGGCTTAATTTCGAAGGCTACTGGCCGCGATCGTCTGCTGTTTGACGGATTCAGGGGGCATCCGGAGGTCCCAGACCACCCCCGTCCATGATAACGCCCGCAAAATGTAATAGGACAGGTCCACCTCCCACCAAAACCACCCCTGGTTGACCGCCAGCTGATAGTGATGGTGGTTGTTGTGCCACCCTTCCCCACAGCACAAGATGGCGAGAAGCGCGCTATTGCGGCTGTCGTCGCCCGAGTTATAACGCACGCGGCCGATCAGGTGGGAAAGGGAATTGATGAAGAAGGTGCCGTGATACAGGGCGGTGGTGGAGATGAAAAATCCCCAGATGAGACCCGGCATGCCCCAGAGCCCGTACATGAGGGCGGCATACAGGAACGGCGGCACGACATAGAAGCGGTTCAGCCACATCAGTTCCGGATAGCGCGCCAAATCCTTCACGAGATGGAACTGCGTCGCCGTCGAACTGGGGTTGAGAATCCAACCCACATGGGAATACCAAAACCCCTGCTGCGCCGGTGAATGGAGATCCCGCTGCCGATCGGAATGACGATGGTGATGCCGGTGATGGGCGGCCCACCAGAGCACGCCCTTCTGCGCGCTCGTCATGGCCAGACAGGCCAGGAGGAATTGGAACACACGCCCGGTCTTATAGGAACGATGGGAAAAATACCGGTGGTACCCGGCGGTGACCCCGACCATTCGGATGTAGTAACTGACTACCGCCAACAGCACCCACTCCCACGTGACGCCCGTGAACAGGGCACCGAGACACATGAGGTGAATCGCCAGAAACGGCAGGTTGTCCCATTGTTGCAGGGCACTCTTGGTTGATGGCTTGAGATTGTCTTCAGTCATGCGTCACACTGTCCTGCACGCCCCTACCAGCAGACTGCAGTAGCTCGCTGATCATCGACGGCTGGCTCCCAAAGTGAAGGTGTGTATATCCGGCCAACGTATTTTTCGTGACAAGCCCATCCGTCCCTTTGCGCTCACCCCTGGCATCGGCGACCTGATAGGCATAGGCCAATGCCCCGGTCGGTTCCAGGACGGAATAGTGAAATTCGTGTCCGCGCGCAACCGTCCCCGCTTCTCCCAGAATGCATGGGCGGGACAACTCAAGCCGACGATAGCCCAGCGTCAGTCCCGTCTTTCGCATGACCGCCAGGGCCGGAAAGACCCCCGCCATCTCATGCACCCGCCCTTCGAAATCGCGAATACCGTCCGTCAAGTACATCATTCCTCCACATTCAGCGAATATCGTCCCGCCCCGTTCGGAAAAGGCCGCAACAGTCCGGCGCATGCTGCGATTTTCCGAGAGGGCCGCGGCATGCAATTCAGGGTAACCCCCGCCAAGATATAGCATGTCTACGTGGGGTAACGCTGCATCCAAAATAGGAGAAAAATAGACGAGTTCGCCCCCCTGTGACTCAAGCAACTGCAGATTGTCCGCGTAATAAAAGCAGAAGGCGGGATCACGTGCAACACCAATCCGCACTGTTCGGCTGGGAGTCGGTTGCACGGGGGACGGATGGGGCCTCTCGATGGGAGCGGCCGTAGCTGCCACGCGCTCCAACAGGTCAAGATCGACCGTCGCCTCGGCAGATGCGCCCAACCGGCGATACAGTTCGCACCAACTCCCCTCGCCGGCCCCGACCAATCCCAGGTGACGTTCAGAAATGACCACCTCATCCTGCCGAAGGTACCCCACGGCAGGGATGCTCATCCGCTGCTCGACCGCGTTCTTGAGCAACCGGTAGTGGCCTGGGCTGTTGACACGGTTGAAGAGGACCCCGGCGATGGCGAGGTCCGGATCGAACCGCGCGAACCCCTCAACAAGGGCGGCCGCAGACCTGGCCATCGCCCCCCCGTCCACCACCAGCAGCACCGGCGCACCCAACTGCTTGGCCAGTTCGGCAGTGCTTCCCTCATCGTTCGTTGAACCGATGCCGTCGAATAAGCCCATCATCCCTTCAATAAGCGCGAGGTCCGCCCCCATCGACGCATGGGTAAGGATGGCCCTATTCATCTCCGCATCGAGCATCCACCCATCCAAGTTCCTCGACGGGCGACCGGTTACCGCCGTGTGGTGGGCGGGATCGATGAAATCCGGCCCAGCCTTGAATGGCTGTACCACCCGCCCCTTGGCGGCCAACGCGGAGAGCAGCGCCAAAGTCACCGTGGTTTTGCCGACGCTGCTCCCGGTGCCGGCGATAACGAGACGCGGGATCCTCATGGACAGATCCAGACTGCGAATATCAACTGAGATACCCATACGACTAGCTGAACAACCGTTCCATATAGAGGAGGCTTCGTACCGTTGCTGAGCCAGGCTCTTCACACGGCCGGCAAGTCGACCATTTCACCCCTCCGACGCCTCCGACTCATGCAGGCGGATCCGATCCGTATAGCATGGTTTTGGTGTCCGTAACACTCCGATTTTTCTCGGCCTTTCCAGCCCGTCAGATCGCTGCAATGGAGCCACCCCTCGTCTGGTTGATCAGCATCGATCCGCGATCATCACGAGCGGTTCGGGAGGCACACGCATAGCGATTGCACTCGTGACCTGGGTCACAGACCGCGGGATATCGATCCGTCAGATGGGCGGTACCATTGCGCCTTAGCTTCTAGACATTCGCCACACCCTTCACGTGACTCCGTCAGACTGTTCGATCGGTCAGGCATCGCAATCCCCCGCAGGCAGCGGTCGTTGCCATATTCCCCACGACAACGCCTCTTGTTTGTCATCCGTATCCCGACAGATGGCGACGATATCAAGAAACGCCGTCAGCCGCATACTTCCGTACCACTACCAGATCTATTACGACGTACGTATTGGCCGATAAAGTTTTAGGGACCTCTTCCGATAAGACTCAGGCACCTCACGCGTTGCGGGAGGACCAGGATGCTCACCAGGAATCACCATGATGTCGAATCAGTCGCTCGATAAGATACTGCCGCTTGGTTCAAGCGTAATCGGGACAGCACTGCTGTTGACTCACGGCGGCTTGCACTGGCCCGTTATGCTTTCCGGTGCCGTGATGGTCGCACTCGGCTCGGCCACCGGCTGGAAACTCTCCGCCGATCATGCCGCGGCCATTGCGGCGATCGAGCAACAGCGCACGGCGCTGTCGGCCGAGGATCGCGCAACCGCCACGCAGGAACTCCGCACCGGCTTGCACGCCTTGACCTCGCAAGTCCTGTCTGTCTGGAGCCAGCACATCGAGGGCTCGCGCAAGCGCATGGAGGATGCCTTCGTGGCGCTCACCTCGAGGTTCTCGGAGATCGTCAACCGGCTCAACGACGCGGTGACTGCCTCGCAGAAAGCGGTCGGTGCGGGAACCACCAACGGGTCCGCCAATGGAATGGTGACCATGCTGGCGAGCAGCGAACGCCGGCTCAACACGATCGTGTCGGCGCTGAATGAAGCACGGCAGGACAAGGAACACCTGCTCACGGAATCCAGAAAGATGGTAAAGGTCGTCGAAGAACTGAAGCTGATGGCGGAAGAAGTGGAGAGCATCGCCGACCAGACGAATTTGCTCGCGCTGAATGCCGCGATCGAGTCGGCGCGGGCCGGAGAGGCCGGCCGAGGGTTTGCCGTCGTCGCCGACGAAGTCCGCAAACTCTCGACCCGTGCGGGTGAAAACGGAAAACGCATGAACAGCAAGGTTCAAGTGATCAACAGTGCCATCTTGTCGTCGACGACGATGGTGGAAACCTCAGTGCAGCGGGACTCCCGCTCGCTCGAATTCTCGATGGGGAAGATCCGCGAGGTGCTGGACGAGTTCGGTTCCGCCGCCAAGGGCCTCGAGGACTCGATGGGGCTGCTGCAGCGAGAGAGCCAAAGCATCACATTGGAGGTGTCGGAAGCCTTGGTCCAACTGCAGGTGCAGGATCGAGTCAATCAGATCCTCATGCACGTCCAAAGCAACATCGACCAACTCTGTGGAAAACTGGTGACGCTCGAGGGAGCCCTGCGAGCGTCGGATGTGGCCGCGCTCGCACAGGCGCTGAAGAGTTCGTACACGATGGAAGAAGAACACAGCAGGCACGGGTCAGGCCAGGCGGCGCAGAATAAATCGGCGGAAATCACTTTTTTCTAGGGGGAATCATGGCCAAGACCATTCTCATAGTCGACGACTCGGCATCACTTCGACAGGTCGTATCGATCGCGCTTAAGGGGGCCGGCTATGACATCATCGAGGGCGCGGACGGCAAGGATGCCTTGTCCAAACTCACGGGGCAGAAGGTGCACCTGATCATCAGCGACGTCAACATGCCAAATATGGACGGCATCACCTTCGTCAAAGAAGTCAAGAAGCTGCCCAATTATAAGTTCACCCCGATCATCATGTTGACCACGGAATCGCAGGAGTCGAAGAAGGCCGAAGGGCAGGAAGCCGGCGTGAAGGCTTGGGTGGTCAAGCCGTTCAAGCCTGAAACCATGCTGATGGCGGTCTCCAAATTGATTCTCCCCTAGCCACTGGCCGTACGCGAGGAACCGACCATGGAACTGCGTGAAGACACCGCTGGAACCGTTCACCGCCTGCACATCGCGGGGGAGCTGACGATTTACTCCGCACTTGAACTGAAACCCCGCCTGTTGGGGGCCCTGGCGCAGAAAAGCGCGCTGGAGATCCACGCGGGGAACGTCACGGAAGTCGATACGGCCGGCATCCAGCTGCTGCTGCTGGCCAAGCGCGAAGCGGCGGGAGCAGGAAAACAGCTCAGTCTCATGACACCCAGTCAGTCCCTGCGCGAAGCCCTGGGGCAATGCTTCCTCAACGAACAACTGGACCATCTTTAGCGCACACATGACGGATCACCTATGAATTTGGATGCTGCGGTACAAACGTTCCTGGCGGAAAGTCGTGAACTGCTCGATAGTATGGAGGAGCAACTTCTCCATCTGGAATCCAACCCCGGAGCGGACGGCGACATCAACGCCATTTTCCGGGCCGCCCATACGATCAAGGGCTCGGCCGGACTGTTCGGCTTCGATGACATCGTCCGATTCACCCACAAGGTGGAAAACCTCCTCGACCGGCTGAGGGACAAGCAGATGGGCCTTGATGCCGACTGCATCGCCCTGCTTCTGGCAAGCTGCGACCATACCCGTACGTTGATCGAAAATATCGCCGGCAACGAACCCTTGAGCGCCGATGCGAAGGCCACCTGGAGCACGCTCTCGGCTCGCCTGGACGTACACCTGGGACTCTCACCGTCCTCTCAACCGGACCACGCGATGCCGGATACCACGGCCCTCGCCACATCGAGCCCCGAGGAGGCGGAATCGGAACGGAACACAGCCGACTATGCTTGGCATCTCTCGCTGCGGTTCACCCGCGATGTGCTGCGCAACGGCATGGATCCGCTTTCCTTCATCCGCTATCTCCGCACTATCGGCGACGTGCTGCATGTCACCACGATTGCCGACGCGATCCCCACTGCCGAAGACATGGATGCGGAGAGCTGCTACCTCGGCTTTGAGATCAGGCTGCGCACCCAAGCAGACAAGACGACCATCGAAAACGTGTTTGAGTTCGTCAAGGATGACTGCAGCCTGCGCATACTCCCCCCGCGGAGCAAACATTCGGAATACATCAAGCTCATTCAGGAATTGCCGGAAGACACGATGCGACTGGGTGAAATTCTGGTCAAGAGCGGCGCCCTGACTCGGGCGGAACTGGAGCGAAGCCTACGCGCACAGCACGGAGACGATCACGCGAATGTGCTGGACACCGCTCCGCCAGGCAGCACCCAACTCGGCAACCATTTGGTGAGGGAAGGCGTCGTGAACTCCACGGTGGTCCATGCCGCGTTGGACAAACAACAACTGGTCAAGGAACACAAATCCCAGGAAAGCCGATTCATCCGCGTCGAAGCGGAGAAACTCGATCAACTCATCAACTTGGTGGGCGAATTGGTGATCGCCGGCGCCGGCACACACCTGCTGGCCAAACGGAGCGGAGAAGGCGACGTCTTGGAATCGGCCTCGACCGTCTGCCGGCTCTTGGAAGAGGTCCGAAACCATGCCCTCGGATTGCGCATGGTGCAGATCGGTGCCACCTTCCAGCGGTTCCAACGGGTCGTGCGCGACGTCAGCCAGGAACTCGGCAAGGAGATCGAGCTGGTCATCACCGGCGGGGATACCGAACTCGATAAATCCGTCGTGGAGCGCATCGGCGATCCGTTGATGCACCTCGTGCGCAATTCAATGGACCATGGGATCGAACCGCGCGAAGTCCGGCTCCAACGGGGGAAAACCGCCAAGGCCCGCATCACCCTGAACGCCTACCATGACTCCGGCAGCATCGTTATCGAAGTGACCGACGACGGCGGCGGCTTGAATCGCGAGCGGATCCTCAAGAAGGCTCGCGAACGTGGGCTGATCGGCGACTCGCAGGTCCTCAGCGATCGCGAGACCCACAATCTCATTTTCGAACCGGGCTTCTCGACCGCGCAGCAGATCTCCAACTTGTCCGGACGCGGCGTCGGCATGGACGTGGTGAAACGGAACATCGAAGCGTTGCGGGGCACCGTCGACCTGATCAGCAAGGAGTCCGTCGGCACCACCGTGCAGATTCGCCTCCCGCTCACACTGGCGATCATCGACGGCTTCCTGGTCGGCGTCGGGCACAATCGCTATGTGATTCCTCTCGATCTGGTCCTCGAATGCGTTGAACTGCCTCACTCCGAACGTCAGGCGTCGGCCCGAGAAGGCCACATCAGCCTGCGCGGTCAGGTGTTGCCATACCTGCGGCTCCGCCAGCTGTTCGACCTCGGGGGAGAGGCAGGCCTCCGCGAGAATATCGTGGTGGTGCAATACGGCGGGCAGAAGATCGGCCTGGTGGTCGACTCGCTGCTCGGAGAATTCCAAACCGTCATCAAACCCTTGGGCAAGCTGTTTGCCCAACTCAAGGGCTTCGGAGGTTTCACGATCTTGGGAAGCGGCGAAGTCGCGCTGATCCTCGACGTGCCGGCCCTGATTCATTCCGTCGTGCGAGCAGAAAGCAATTCCGCCGTCGGGGCCGTGGGCCCTTCGGCGGACACCGAGTATCAACAAGCAGCGTGAGCTGTACTTCTACAGGAGGCGGGTCATGGGCAAGCAGATGACATTGGCGATGCGGTTGGGGCTGGGCTTCGGAGCCATACTGGTTCTGATGCTGGTGGCCAGTGGTATCGGCATCATGAACCTCAGCGCATTCAACGAGCAGATGACGAAAATCGTCTACTGGGGCGTGCCCAAGATCGTGCTCGTCAACAATACGATCAAGAACACCTTGGACAACGGCCGATCCGTCCGCAGCATCGCCCTGGCCACCAGCCAGGATGAGGTTGAGATGCTCTTCAAGAAGATGACGGCCAACCGGCAGAAAAACGGAGAGAACCTCGACAAGTTGGAGAAGATGTTGTCGTTGCCGCGAGGCCGTGAGCTCTACAAGGACATCATGGACAAACGCAACTTCCTGGGCACCAAATACGCAGAAACGGAAAAGCTGATCAAGGCCAATGACCGGACCAAGCTGGCGGCATATATCAAGACGGATTTCTCTCCCGCCAACAACGCCTTCTGGGAATCTTTGGAAGCCATGGCCAAGTTCCAGCAAGAGGTCATGGACCAGCAGGCCAAACAGACCGAAGTCGACTATCAGAATGCCCGTACGATGTTGATCGGCGCCACGGTGCTCGCACTCTTCCTGGGCGCCGCCATGGCACTCTTGATCACGCGCTCGATCCTGAAGGATTTGGGCGGCGAGCCAGCGTACGCCAGGGATTGCGTCAAGCGGATCGCAGAGGGTGACCTCACGATCGACATTGCCGTGAACGAATCCCACAAGGCCAGCCTGCTGACCGAGTTGAAAGCGATGGTGGGGAGTTTGACCCAGGTCATCTCGCAGATCCGGCAGTCAGCCGATGCGCTGGCCGGGGCTTCCGAGGAAGTCAGCGCCACGGCACAGTCCTTGAGCCAAGGCTCCAGCGAGCAGGCCTCGAGCGTGGAAGAATCCTCCGCCTCCATCGAGCAGATGACGGCCTCCATCAACCAGAACAGCGAACATGCCAAGGTCACCAACAACATGGCGACCCAATCCTCAAAAGAAGCGGCCGACGGCGGGCAGGCGGTACAGGAGACCGTGACGGCGATGAAGCAGATCGCCAGCAAGATCGGTATCATCGACGATATCGCCTACCAGACCAACCTTCTGGCTTTGAACGCCGCCATCGAAGCCGCGCGGGCCGGGGCCCACGGCAAGGGCTTTGCGGTCGTCGCGGCCGAAGTGCGGAAACTGGCTGAGCGTAGCCAGGTCGCGGCGCAAGAGATCGGCAGCCTCGCGGGCAACAGCGTCGGCATGGCCGAACGCGCGGGCCAATTGCTTCAGGAGATGGTGCCGGCGATCCAGAAGACATCGGACCTCGTCCAGGAAATCGCCTCGGCTTCCAGCGAGCAGGCGTCGGGCGTCTCGCAAATCAACACGGCCATGACGCAGCTCAGCCAGACCACCCAACAAAACGCATCGGCCTCGGAACAATTGGCGGCAACGTCGGAGGAGATGAGCGGCCAGGCCCAACAGCTCCAGCAAGCCATCGCCTTCTTCAAGGTCGGCATGCAGGAGTCCATGCCCCCTGCCCACGCAGTGGGTAAGGACAAGCACCGCTCGACCGTCAAGCCGACGGGCCGGAAGGAATCGGCCCCGCCGCCCACATCGGCCTCCGCTGCATCCAACGAGGTCATCGGGCAACCAGATCCTGCCCAATTCGTGCGGTTCTAGGAGGACGCCATGGGAAACACCCTACAGAGGCCGGAAACGGCCGAACAGGACCAAACGGCGGAAGAACAGCACCAGTACCTCACGTTTCTATTGGCCAAGGAAACCTTCGCGATCGGTATTCTTCGCGTGAAGGAAATCATCGAATTCGGAGCCTTGACCGCCGTGCCGATGATGCCCGCCTGTGTGCGCGGCGTCATCAACCTGCGTGGGCGAGTCGTTCCCGTGGTCGATCTGGCCGTTCGATTCGGACGGCCGTTGACCGAGCCGGGACGACGGACCTGCATCGTGATCGTGGAAGTCTCGTCCGAAGGCGACCATCGGGATATCGGGATCATCGTCGACGCGGTGAACCAGGTGATCGAAATTCTCCCTGCGGATATCGAGCCCGCGCCTGCGTTCGGCGCCAACCTGCGCGGCGAATTCATCCAAAGCATGGGGAGGGTCGATGGTCGATTCGTCATCATTCTCGAAATCGGCCGCGTGCTCTCGATCGACGAAATGGCACAGGTAGTCACCTCCACTCCCGAGGCCCCAACCAGCGGCATCGCCAAGACGTAGTCGGCCCCCGACACCGACGGCCCGAAGACTACAGAGTGGTGGAAGCCTGCGCTGAATGGGAGACACCGTGAGCATACTGAAAGACATGCCGATTCGCCTCAAACTCTTGCTGTTGGTGGGCATCGCCGCCCTGCTGTTACTCCTGGTCGGCGGGATCGGCCTGTACAATCAACAGACCGTGCTGGGAGCGCTGCAAGGGGTCTATCACGACCGTGTCGTGCCGTTACGCGACCTCAAACGAATTGCCGATGCCTATGCCGTCGATATCGTCGATACCACCCACAAGGTCCGCAATCATGGTCTGTCCTGGAGCGAGGGGCGGGACCATGTCCGGCAAGCTCGAGAATCAATCGCGCAAACATGGCACGCCTACCTCGCCACGACTTTGGTAGAAGAGGAGCGCCTGTTTGCAGATCGTGCAACCGGTCTGATGGACAAGGCCGAGCCGGCGCTGAACCGGCTTCAGCACATCGTGGACGCGCAGAATGCCTCGGCGCTGGACGCATTTGCGGTGGGAGAGCTCTACCAGACCATCGACCCGCTCTCCGACCTCTTTGCCCAACTGATTGACCTCCAATTGAGGGTCGCCAAGCAGGACTACGATCGATCGGAAGCGACAACAGCCCAGGCTCGCTGGCTCGCGATCGGGTCGATCGCTGCAGGGGTCTGCCTGCTCATTCTTTTCGCCTGGAGCATCATCTCCAACTTACTCGCAGAGCTCGGGGGAGAGCCGGCCTATGCGGCGGCTTGCGTCAAACGCATTGCGGAGGGCGATTTGACCGTCGAGATCCGGACACAGGGCCACGATCAAGGCAGCCTCCTACTGGCCTTGAAAACCATGGCCGGTAACCTGAGCCAGGTCATCTCGCAGGTTCGGCAGTCGGCCGATGCGCTGGCCGGGGCTTCCGAGGAAGTCAGCGCCACGGCACAGTCCTTGAGCCAAGGCTCCAGCGAGCAGGCCTCGAGCGTGGAAGAATCCTCCGCCTCCATCGAGCAGATGACGGCCTCCATCAACCAGAACAGCGAACATGCCAAGGTCACCAACAGGATGGCGACCCAAGCCTCCAAGGAAGCGACCGATGGGGGCCAGGCCGTTCAGGACACCGTCATCGCCATGAAGCAGATCGCCAGCAAGATCGGTATCATCGACGATATCGCCTACCAGACCAACCTTCTGGCTTTGAACGCCGCCATCGAAGCCGCGCGGGCCGGGGCCCACGGCAAGGGCTTTGCGGTCGTCGCGGCCGAAGTGCGGAAACTGGCTGAGCGTAGCCAGGTCGCGGCGCACGAGATCGGCAGCCTCGCCGGCGACAGCGTCGGCATGGCCGAACGCGCGGGCCAATTGCTTCAGGAGATGGTGCCGGCGATCCAGAAGACATCGGACCTCGTCCAGGAAATCGCCTCGGCTTCCAGCGAGCAGGCGTCGAGCGTCTCGCAAATCAACACGGCCATGACGCAGCTCAGCCAGACCACCCAACAAAACGCATCGGCCTCGGAACAATTGGCGGCAACGTCGGAGGAGATGAGCGGTCAGGCCCAACAACTCCGGCAAGCCATCGCCTTCTTCAGCACCACTCGGCATAGGTCCGGCTCCGCCTCGCCAGCTACGCATACGCGACTGCATCAAAGAGGCCTGAATACATTGGACCGAAACGAACCAGCGCCGTCGCACAACCTAGCGGCTGCATAACATAAAGGAACGGACCGGTTGAGCCAAGAGCGATGCCGGCGTCATCGATATAATCATGCACCTCGTCGAACCCGATAGCCAATCCGCCGAGATTCCCCTCTCCGAGAAGGAATTTCAGTCGTTCCGGGATTTCGTCTATCAAACGGCCGGTATCAGTTTGTCCCCCACGAAGAAGGCGCTGGTCTCCGGTCGACTCCTCAAGCGCCTGCGCCACTACCAGCTGACGTCCTATCGCGACTATTTCCACCTGATGACGAGCGGCGAACAACCCAAAGAACTGCAAACCGCGCTCGACCTGCTCACGACCAACGAGACGTATTTTTTCCGGGAACCGCAACACTTCGAGTACCTTCGGACGTCCATCCTGCCGGCTTGCAAGCCCGGCGAACTGGTCCGCATCTGGAGCGCCGCCTGCTCGAGCGGCGAGGAGCCGTACACATTGGCCATGGTTCTTGCCGACACGCTTGGGACAAGGTCGTGGGAGCTGCTCGCATCGGACATCAGTTCGCGCGTCTTGGCCAAAGCCCAGACCGGTCATTACAGCATGGAGCGGGCTGAGCGCATTCCTCAGCAGTACTTGAAGGCCTATTGCCTGAAGGGGATCGGACCGCAGCACGGGACCTTCCTCATCGACCAGGCGCTCCGCAACAAAATCCAGTTCACCTCGATCAATCTCAACGCCACGTTGCCGCAGATCGGCCCCTTCGACGTGATCTTCCTGCGCAACGTCCTGATCTATTTCAACATGGAGACGAAGCAGCAGGTGGTCGCGCGGCTCCTGAACGTGTTGAAGCCGAACGGACACTTCATCGTCAGCCACTCGGAGACCCTGCACGGGGTGACCGATCAACTCAAGGCGGTTCGCTCATCCATTTACCGTAAGGCTTGAGCCATGGCGCAGCCTGCCAACGTCGTTGAGGTGTTTCTACAGCCGGGCGACTTTCACTTCGGCCATGCGAACACCCGTATCAAAACGATCCTCGGCTCTTGCGTGGCGATCACGATGTGGCACCCGATGCTGCGCGTCGGAGGGATGTGCCACTACCTCTTGCCGACTCGGGAGAAAGGCGGGGCCAGCGAACGGGACGGCCGTTACGGCAACGAAGCCCTGCAATTGTTCCAATACGAGATGGGGCGGCGCGCCACCAAGATTCACGAATACGAAGTGAAGGTGTTCGGCGGCGGCAACATGTTTCCCTCGCTCGGAAAGAAGGGGACGGCGCTGGAAATCGGAACCCGCAACATCGAATTGGCCCGCAAAGCGCTGGTGGAGTTAGGCGCCACCGTAACCGCGCAACACGTGGGAGATGCCGGCCATCGGCACATCATTTTCGATGTCTGGAGCGGGGACGTCTGGGTCAAGCATCAACGGCTCGTCGGCCTCAGGCCACAGGACGGCAAAGGACCGGTGTAGAATGAAACCTATCAACGTGCTAGTCGTCGACGACTCCGCCACAGTCCGGCAAGTGATGTCGGACCTACTCAAGAAGGACCCGGAAATTCGGGTGATCGGGGCGGCCTCCGACCCCATCTTCGCGATGGAACACATGAAGAAGCAGTGGCCGGACGTCATCACGCTCGATGTGGAAATGCCCCGTATGGACGGCATCTCGTTCCTCAGACATCTCATGTCGACGCACCCCACCCCTGTCGTGCTTTGTTCTTCGCTCACGGAAAAGGCTACGGAAACCACCATGCAAGCGCTATCGGCCGGCGCGGTGAGCATTATCACGAAACCCAAGATGGGCGTGAAGGCGTTTCTGGAGGAATCGGCCGCTCAGCTGGTGGATGCGGTCAAAGCCGCAGCTCGGGCGAACATGAAATGCGTGAAGACCGTCACCGTGCCGCCGCCGACCGTGACGCAGAAGTTGACCGCGGATGTGATCCTCACCGCCAGCACCAGCGCCATGGCCGCCACGACCGACCGGATCGTCGCCATCGGCACCTCGACCGGCGGCACCCAAGCACTCGAAGCCGTGCTGACCAGACTGCCGCGGGTCTGCCCCGGCATTGTCATCGTCCAGCACATGCCGGAAAAGTTCACGGCGGCGTTCGCCGAACGGTTGAACAGCATTTGCCAGATAGAAGTACTCGAAGCGAAAACCGGAGACCGCGTCATTCCCGGACGGGCCCTCGTCGCCCCAGGGGGGCGGCACATGATGCTCAAACGGAGCGGCGCGCAGTACCACGTCGAAGTCGTGGACGGCCCGCTGGTGAACCGTCACCGCCCCTCGGTGGACGTCCTCTTCCGCTCGACCGCCAAGTTCGCCGGCCGTAATGCGCTCGGCATCATCATGACCGGTATGGGCGATGACGGCGCCGCGGGCTTGTTGGAGATGCGCCGCGCGGGCGCGAGGACCTTGGGACAGAACGAGTCCACCTGCATCGTCTACGGCATGCCGAAAGAAGCGATGAAACGCGGGGCGACGGAACGGGAAATCGCGCTGGACGCCGTGCCACAGGAGATCCTGGCGTTCGGCTAGTCTCGGAACCGTCAGCCGATCCGGCAACCTTCCGTCCTCGCGTCACATTCCCGAGCAATCAGTCTCCGCCCTTCAAGCTGCTTACCGTGCCCTGGTTGCATCGAGGTACTTCGTGAGAAACGCACCCCACCCAGTCTTTTTCACGAAATCCAGTTTGGCATACAAGGGCGAGACCGCCCGAGTCGGAAAGTAGATCGCCAAGCCATGCGAGCCCTTCATGGGCGAACCGTAATAGCCTGCCGCCATCACGAATTTCGACTGCCCCTCTACCGCTGCGATCACGCGGCCGCAAGCTTGCTTCACGGCCGAAGGAACCGCTGCCCCTTTCAGCAAACGGCACAGATCCACCAGATCAACGTTGTCCTGCACCTCGTACTCTTGAACTCGGTTGCGCGCATCGACGACGGCCGCACGTGCAGCCTTGTCGGCAACGGCTCCCTTGAGCGCCGATGCCAAGGCCTTGCACTCCCCTGCCAGAACGGAAGCCTTCGACAGATCGATCGCCGATTGCGTCACCGCCTCATCCGACCCTTTGTACGATGCCAGGTACTGTTTCACGATGAGCTGAGCCAATGCCGGAGGATCCATGTCAGGAGTGCTCGAGAGGGCTTTCAATATCTTGTCATAGGGCCAGCCATCAACGGGCTCGGTTTGTTCGGAACCGACCGTGTACTGCACGCTGTCCCGCAGTTGAAAGCTGACTTCGGCCATGCTCATCAAGCAGGCGTCCATTCCAAGGATGTCGATTTTCCGACCCAGGCGCTTCTTTCCTGCAGCCACGACTTTCTTCATCTCGAGGTTGTCGAGAAAGTCCTTGGCATTGTCGTCGAGGAGGATCGCCCGCGAAACCTTCCCGTTCCGTGCGGACAATTTGGCAGCGCCCACTACGGACGTTCTGAACAGCGCGTGCCGAATTTGCCGTGGGCGGCCACGCCTGACCCCACGAGCCCGCTCGCCCGCATAGATATCGGTGTCATCCCAGCCCTGTCCGTGGTTCCAGAGCACCAAGAGGTAGTGATCCGCCGGATAGCTCCCGACCGCCCAGTCGATGAAATCGATCAGCGTTGCCGGGTCACCCGTGTCGGTTTCGCCCAACGTCTCGACCGCATCGGCTTCCATCGTGGTACCTTTGCGGAGACAGTATCGCGTCGTGTCCTGACCTGCGCCGGCTCGATCAAACTGCGCCACCACGTTCACACCTGAGGTCGTCCCAACCTTCTTCATCTCCTTGAGATCATCCACCCCGTTCTCATCCAGATTGTTGTCGCCTGCGAGATACACCATGACGGTCCAGGACTTCTTCGCATCAGGCATCGTCACACCTCCATGTTCGGCACCATCTATTCAGGGCCGTTCGCGCGCAAGGAACATGGCCCCACGGTGCCTGAAGCGCACACGGCCGTCAATCCATTTAAATCCACGTATTGATGATGCAGGGCGGCGACAAGACTGAGAAGAAAACAGTAGGACGAGGGGCTCGATCATGCTCGCGGATGATCAGCGCCCCTCACAGGCGGTGGGAGAGAAAAAGTGAACCAGCGGCATGCAACACAAGGAAGCACCGCATCGGGTCTGTTATTCAATAGATGCTTTTGGTCAACTCACCGAATTTTTGGCTCTCGTTCCCGGCAGTATCGACGGCGGAGACCGCAAAATAGTACGTGCGGCCCAATTGAAGATTCGCGACCGTGTAGGTCGTGACATTGCCGACGGAGATCGGCGCACCATAGACGCCGGAAGTTGTCCCGACGTACAACCGATAACCGGCCAGATCAATCTCTGCGTTGGGGGCCCACGAGAGGGTCGCAACAGTCCCGCTTGATGTCGTGAGCGCTGCGCTCACAGGCGAGACCGTCAACGTCACTGGAATGGAAATTGTTCCTTCCTTGCTGATCGAAACGGTGACCACCGCGGAATAGGTACCGGCGGCCAGGCCGGTTTGGTTCACCTGCACGCTAATCCAGCTGCTTCCGTACAGCACTCCGGAAGCCGGAGAAATGCTCAGCCATGAGGCATTGTCCCCACCTCTTCAGCCAGTACTGCGCCTCGTGCTTTTGGAAATAACTGTGCTCTGAGCCGCGGGGCTCGGCCCGCCCTGAATCGCCGAGAAACTGAGACCCGAAGGACTCGCGTCGACAGCCCAACTAGTGGGAGCAGGCACAAGCCCCATCAACCCCATCACGGCACATCCCAACAGCAGCTGTCGAAGCGTGGCGGCACCTCCATTCCTTGCTGTGGATAACATGAGCAACCGGAATACCAGAGACCTGCCCCAGAAGATCGGAGATCATTAACTTTTCCAACCGCTTAGTCCTTGTTCCATCCAGGAATAGTAGTCCCCATGCCCGCCTGTGTACGGTTGACCGTTCAGTGACAGCAGTTTCTGTTCTCCCTGGGGCAGGTCCTCACGCCCATTTGCGCATAACAGGCAAGAACCGACAGGTATCCGCTCGAGCATTACAGGCCTGCATGGTCATGTGCACCACAACCCCGGGCGGACCCAATATGTTTCTGCAAGCTAGGAGAAAAGAGTGTGGCGCGCGACTCGACGCTGCCACAAAACGCACCGCAGCATGATTCAGCCACGGCCTTCGAAAGAGATTGAGAGGAGAGAAAGAACCTCGCTCAGGAAGAGCCCCCTGAGACAGTTACAAGCTGGTGCAGAGCGCTCCCTAGGTGTATTCCGTAGAGCCTTAGCTTCCGCACCTGTGTACAGAGAGATGGTGAGTCGGCTGGGATTCGAACCCAGGACCCTCGCCTTAAAAGGGCGATGCTCTACCGACTGAGCTACCGACTCACCTGAGGCTAGACTATCTAGCGCTACCTGACTGGAGCCATTGATCGACCCCGCCGACGGCGCCAATCTTACCACTGCGAAGTTGAGATTGACGAGGGGGCGGAGGAGAGATCTACCGCCGTTTTCGACTGCCTGGCTTCAGCGGATTGCGGAGGATGATGGTTTCGTCCCGCTTGGAACCGGTGGAAATCATGTCGATGCGGCACTCAGTCAACTCTTCCACGCGTGCAAGGTACCGCTTCGCTTCCGCCGGCAGTTGCTTGTAGTTCGTTACACCCGTCGTCGGCGCATTCCAGCCACGCAGGCGTTCGTAGACCGGTTCGCACTTCGTGAGCGACTCCAGATCGGACGGCATGTCCCGGTGGACCTTCCCGTTCACGCGATAGCCGGTGCAGACTTTGAGTTCCTTGCATCCATCGAGCACGTCCAACTTGGTCACGGCGAGCGAGGTCAACCCGTTCACACGCGTCGCATGCCGCACCAGGACGCTATCGAACCAGCCGCAGCGCCGGGCTCGGCCGGTAGTCGCACCGAACTCCTTGCCCCGCTCCTGCAAACCTTCGCCGACTTCGTCGGTCAATTCCGTCGGGAACGGCCCGCTTCCGACTCTCGTCGTGTAGGCCTTCGTAATCCCCATGACCCCGTCGATCTTTGTCGGCCCCACTCCGGTGCCGGTGCAGGCGCCGCCGGCCGCAGAACTGGAGGACGTGACATAGGGGTACGTTCCGAAATCCACGTCGAGATGCGTACCCTGCGCCCCTTCGAACAATACGGTCTTGCCACGGTCGATAGCCTTGTTCACGATCACGGTGGTATCGGTGATGTAGCTCTTCAACCGATCGGCGTACCCCATATACTGCTGATAGACCTTCTCCAATTCGAAGCAATCGACCTTATGCAACTGCTCGAGCAACCAATTGATATCGACCAGATTCTCTTCCAGTTTTTGCTTGAACAAGGCCGGATTCAGCAAATCGCCCATGCGGATGCCGATACGCGCCATTTTGTCGACATAGGCCGGCCCGATGCCGCGGCCGGTGGTGCCGATCCGACGCACACCTTTGGATTGTTCGGAAGCCTTATCGATCGCCTTGTGATACGGCAGGATCAGATGCGCCCGATCGCTTACGGCGAAGTTCTTGGCAATTTTCACCCCTTGCCCCTGCAGATGATCCATTTCCTCAATGAGAGCGCCGGGGTCGACCACCACGCCGTTGCCGATGAGGCAGAGCGTGCCACGATAGAGGATACCGGACGGGATCAAGTGGAAAATAAAGGTGTCCTTGGCGTTGATGACAGTGTGTCCCGCATTAGATCCACCCTGATAACGCACCACGACATCCGCATCCTTCGCCAGGATGTCGACGATCTTCCCTTTTCCTTCGTCACCCCACTGGGTACCGATGATGACCAGATTCGCCATAGTCTCCGCATCAACTCCTGTTCAGCCCGAAAAAAAACAGCCCTGACCTCTCACTGATCAGAGCTGTGGGGGCATCATGGTATGGGGAGCCCCTTTGTTTGTCAAGCAAGCTTTTCAGGCAACGATCACGGTCCAGCCCCTCACCAAGCAGCACTCTCTTCCTGCTCTCGATTCCAAGGAGCAGCCCCGGTGAGATTCAGTATTTTACCCCACACAGCCGGCTCCTATGAGGCGTTCACTGCGCGCAACGCAGCGGGCACATTCTGATCGTGCGCGCTCTGCAAGCAAGGAAGTCGCATGGGGACCGGACTATCCCACCCTTTTCTTGACGGACAAAATCCCGCCGTGCTACATTGCACAATTACGTTCACTCCGTTTTGTTTTTTTCCTTTTGCATTTGATCAGTTGGATTGTGTCTGGAGTGGGGCTGTAGCGCAGTTGGGAGCGCGCGTGAATGGCATTCACGAGGTCGCCGGTTCAATCCCGGCCAGCTCCACCAACCCAACCTTCGGTTGACCCGAGCGATTCACCGTCGTAGCGAGAATCCGTGCTCAGGCGATACGCGGCGCCGGTGTCAGCTGTCAGAGACTCGTAACAACGCTCCGCGGAGTACCACCTCGATCAGGTTGAAGCGACACCTGCGCAACGGCACCGTGTCACACCTCCTAACATCGCACCATGCTGCAACTCGAATCCGTCCATAAACAGTTCTCGACCAAGGTCTTGCTCGAAGGGGCCACGGCCCACCTCCGCCCCGGCACACGCGTGGGGCTCGTGGGACCGAACGGCGTCGGAAAAACCACGCTGTTCCGCATGATCCTAGGGGAAGACTCCCCCGATAAGGGCAACATCCGGAAACGGCCGCGGCTGCGGGTGGGGTATCTGCCCCAGGAACTCGAGACCATTGTGGGCAAGACGGTGCTGGACGCCGTCCATCGGGACATCTACCCCGAGCACGAGGCCGAACGCATTCTGATGGGCCTGGGCTTTTCGGTTGCCGATTTCTCACGCCCCATCGAGAACCTCTCGGGCGGCTATCGCATGCGCGTAGCGTTGGCGCACTTGCTGCTTTCGAATCCCGACGTGCTGATGCTCGACGAGCCGACCAACCACCTCGACAAGCCCACCCAGCGCTGGTTCGAGCGGTTCCTGCTCGACTCGAACCTCACGCTGTTGGTCATCAGCCACGACACCAAGTTTTTGGACCAGATCGCCACGCATATCTGGGAAATCCGCGACCGCACGATCCAGGAATTCCGCGGAAACTACACGAAGTTTCAGGAACTGCGCGCCGCGCGCGATGCGCAGGTCGAATCGGCGGCCAATCGGCAGGCCAAAGAGGTGGCTCGCGTCCAGAATTTCATCGACCGCTTCCGCTACCAGGCCAACAAGGCTCGGCAGGTGCAGTCGCGCATCAAACAGCTTGAGAAGGTCAAACTGATCGAGCGGCAACGAGACAGCAAACGTGTGCGCTTCAAGTTCCCCCTGCCGGCTGCCAGCGGTCGCCATGTCCTCGACTTGAAGGGCGTCGCGAAAGCCTATGGGGAAAAAGTAATTTATCGGCACCTGGACTTCTCCGTCGAGCGGGGCCAGCGGATCGCCCTGGTCGGTGAAAACGGTGCGGGTAAGAGTACGCTACTGAAGATGCTGGCCGGGGTTCTCCCTTTCGACAAGGGCACAAGACACGTCGGCCACGGCGCGACGCTCCATTACTTCGCCCAACATCAGGCGGAATCCCTGAACCCCGAGGACACGATTCTCGAATCCTTGGCGGAAGTGTCGGCGACGGCGGAGACGAACTTTCTGCGCGGCATTGCCGGCGCATTCCTCTTTTCGGGAGAAGATCAAAAAAAGCCAATCAAGGCCCTGAGCGGCGGCGAGCGGAACCGAGTGGCACTGGCCCGTATGCTGGTGGAACCGGCCAATACGCTTCTGCTCGATGAGCCCACGAACCACCTGGACCCCGCCTCCGTCGACATGCTCACGGACGCGCTCACAGATTTTCCCGGCACGATCATCTTCATTTCGCACGATCCGACCTTCCTGACACGGGTCGCGACCCGTGTGGTTGAGATCGACGACGGGCAGGCCAAGAACTTCTTCGGCGATTATGAATACTTCCTGTGGAAGAAGGCCCAGGAGTTCGAGTCGATTAAGGAAAACACCGAGGAACTTGCCGCCGCAGCCAAGGGTGCGGGACCGACCAAGGCCATGGCTTCGCAAACTCAGCAGCAGAAGCCCTCCGGCGGCGAACGCCGCGAGTTGACCAAAACCCAGGCCCGCCTGGAGAAGCAGGTCTCACGCGCCGAGGGAGAAATCGCCGAGTTGGAAAGCAAGCTCAAGGGCCGGGAACAGGAATTGGCGGACCCGGTGCTGTACCAAGATTTTCCGCGCTGGAACGCACTCCATGTGGAACAGGAGCAATGGAAGCGCGATCTCGAACGCATGAACGCGCGATGGGAATCACTGTCTGCGGAATTGGAGGAAGTCAGGGGGAAATTGGCCCAGACAGGTTAAACCGTCGACTTCAGCGTCTCTTCCAGATAGTAGTACAGCCAGCGGTTCGTCTCTTTCGTCACCAGATCGTCCCAGACTACCCCGAGTAGAAATCCCTTTTCCCAGGGCTTGACCCAGGCCACAGTCGCGCCGAGCTTCTCCTGTTGCTCGACCTTGTCCGGATCCAGAAAGGCCAGAGAGACGGTGATTTTCTCCCCGACCGGCAACTTTTCCTTCGAATGGAGGCCCGCGCCGATCTTGTTGACGTTGTCGAGGACGGCCGTGAACCCCTTGGTCCCGCTCTTGGGAATCACCAAAGCCGACCCTACCAGCGTCGCTCGTACGAACTTGCGCCGCTCGTTGGCACTTTCTGCCGAGGAGGGTTTACTCATTCCATAGCCTCTCTCGTAAGTATAAAGATTTACACCGGTTTGTCCATACCCTTTCTTCAAGAAAATGAGGGAAATTTAGGTGTTTTTCGGACGGTAGTACCGCCGGTTCTTGAGTTGGTCCGGCAGGTGCTGTTGGTCCCCGGAAGCCGTGGGGTCGTCGTGCACGTACCGATAGCCTTTGCCATAGCCCCAACCCTGCATCAGCGAGGTGACGGCATTCCGCAGGTGAAGCGGCACCCCCAGATTCCCATGCTTCCGCGCGTCCTCGCGAGCCTCCATCAGACCGACGTAGGAGGCGTTGTCCTTGGGGCGTGAGGCCAAGTAGGTGGTTCCATGGGCCAGGTTGATCTGGGCTTCAGGTAAGCCGACGAATTCAACGGCCTGGGCCACGGCATTGGCGACGACCAGTGCCATGGGATCCGCATTTCCAATATCCTCCGATGCAAAAATCACCATTCGACGGGCAATGAACCTGGGCGTCTCCCCCCCTTCGAGCATGCGAGCCAGCCAGTAGAGCGCGCCGTTGGGATCCGAATCACGCAGACTCTTGATGTACGCGGAGATGAGGTTGTAATGCTCCTCCCCGGTCTTGTCGTATCGGAGGGACTTCCTGATCAGCGCCGCCTCTAACCCGTCCGCATCGATGGTTCGCGTGCCGTCCTGTGCGACCGCTGCCTGGCCGGCCACGAATTCCAATGCCGTCAGGAGGCTGCGTGCATCGCCGTTCGCAAATGCGACCAGCCTGCGACGAGCCTCGGGCTCGATGCTGATCTTGAGCCGCCCCAGTCCCCGCTCCGCATCGCGGAGCACGCGTTCCAGAATCTGATCGAGCGCCTCGTCCGTGAGCGGATTCAGGACAATCACAATCGAGCGGGATAGCAGCGGACTGATGACCTCGAACGAGGGATTCTCCGTGGTTGCCCCGATGAGCACCACGGTCCCACGCTCGACATGCGGGAGAAAGGCATCCTGTTGCGCCTTGTTGAAGCGATGGATTTCGTCGACGAACAAAATCGTCGAACGCCCCATGGCCCGCCGATGCTCGGCGGCCTTGATAATCTCGCGTAGCTCCGGAATGCCGCCTGTCACGGCAGAGAAGGGCACGAACTCGGACTTGGTATGGCAGGCGACGAGGCTGGCGAGCGTCGTTTTCCCGCAGCCAGGCGGTCCCCAGAATATGACGGAAGAGAGCTCGTCCCGCTCGATGGCCTGCCTGAGCGGCCGGCCCAACCCGATGATGTCGTCCTGCCCCACTAGGTCGTCAAAGGTGCGAGGACGCATCCGTTCCGCCAACGGCACCTTGGCCGGTCGTGACTCTCCAACGGGGAGGCTGAACAGATCGCCGGTCGACTCGCGGGACGGCCCCATGCGGACACCTCGGTAAAGATGCATTCTATACGCCGAACCGGAAACACCGCAAACGCGGGTAACGAGATTTGAGATTGGGCTCCCGGCTTGATTCCCCGCGCCGAGGATGCTACGAGGACCATTCGTGTCATTCTTGGGAGACAACCATGCACTTCGATCATCAAGGCATTCGACTTGGCTATGAGGACCAGGGCGCGGGACTTCCGTTGGTGTTTCTGCACGCGTTCCCGGTCAATCGCACGATGTGGCGGGATCAGATAACCGACCTATCGTCGCAGTTTAGGACCATCGCCATCGATCTCCGCGGCCATGGGGAATCGGACGCCCCGCTCTGGTCGTATTCGCTCGACGACTATGCCGATGACGTCCGAGCCCTGCTCGACCGCCTGCAGATTCCACAAGCGGTATTGATCGGACTCTCAATGGGGGGCTACGTCGGCTTCGCCTTTTGCCGGAAATATCCGCAACGCGTGAAGGGGCTCGTACTCTGCGACACCCGAGCTCAAGCCGACAGTCCCGAGGGGAGAGCCGGGCGCTTCAACCTGGCACAAGCGGCCAGTAAGCAGGGAGCCGCCGCAGTAGCAGACATGATGGTGCCCAAACTGCTGGGGGCTACATCAATTCAGACAAGATCCGAGGTGGTGGAGCGCGTGCGCCGGATGGTCCTCTCCAATCCGGTGAACGGCATCGTAGTGGACCTCATGGCCATGGCGGCAAGACCGGATTCGACTCCCCTGCTTGGGACCATCGCTTCACCGACGCTCGTGATCATCGGTGACGAAGACCATACGACACCGCTGGCTGATGCAACGCTGATGGCAGAGAGGATACCCGGGGCCAAGCTGGCGATCATTCCCGGAGCCGGACACTTGAGCAACGTCGAACAGCCGACAACGTTTAACCGGGTCCTGCGCGAATTCCTTCAATCCCTGGCAGGGTGAAACCTCCAGGTTGCGCACGCAAACCGATTCAGGGATGGATCATGGCAGCAGGGAACGCGCGAGCGAAACCTCGGTCCGGCAGGATGGAATGCGGATATGACAGGTGGGTTTCCGAGGCGAGCATTTAGTCGGAGTCGCCGACGCTGCCTCGACGGATCAGCTTCAAGAATTCCAAGCGGGTCTGTTGCTGGCTGCGAAAGGCACCGAGCATCGAACTGCTGACGGCCACCGTATTTTGCTTCTCCACGCCTCGCATCATCATACATAGGTGCCTGGCTTCGACCACGACACCCACCCCGTGCGCGTTGAGTTTCGACTTGAGCGTTTCAGCGATTTGAACGGTCAGCCGCTCCTGCACTTGGAGTCGTCTGGCAAACACATCGACGATGCGCGGAATCTTGCTGAGCCCGACGACCTTCTTATTGGGCAAATAGCCAACGTGGACCTTCCCGAAGAACGGCAACAGGTGATGTTCGCACATGCTGAAGAAATCGATATCCTTCACGATAACCATCTCGTCATACTCGATGGGAAACAGCGCACCGTTTAGGAGATGATCGATGTCTCGGTGATAGCCCTGCGTCATGAAGGCCAGCGCCTTGGCAACGCGTTCCGGGGTCTTGAGTAGCCCGTTCCGCCCAGGCTTTTCACCGAGAGCCAGCAGCATTTCCGTCACGAGGGACTGGAGCACGTCGATATCCGGCGGGCGCCCACTGCCGTTGACATCCTCGACCGACTTCCGCCGCCCGCCCCTCGACTGCTTAGCCATGCTCCGCCTTCCTGGTCATCGCCGTTCCGGTCGACGGCCCCGAATACTCAAAATAATTGTCCCTCGTTTCGATTACGCCGACCTTCTCAAGCCGACCTTCGGGAATCTCTTTCACGAGCAAATCCCAAATCAGGAGCACCAGGTTTTCTCCGGTGGTGGTCCGTTCGGCAAACTCCGGATCGAGGTTCAAATCGTGATGATCGAAACGCCGCACAATGGCCCGTTCCACCACCGCATCAAGGTGCCCGACGTCAATCCCGCGATGTGTGGCTGGATCGATGGGACCAATGACCGTCACATAGACGACGTAGTTGTGCCCGTGCCCGTTGGGATTGTTGCACTTCCCGAACGCAGCCCAGTTTTCTTCCGCCGTAAGTTGCTCGGTATGAAGCCGATGCGCGGCGCAAAATCGGTAGCGGCGGGTGATGGAAGCCTGTGCTGTCATCGAAATCGGATTGGTGGTTTTCTCAAAACGAACAAGCCGGGAAAGGCCCCTCTGGACCCCTTCCCGGCCTGTGCTCTTATCTCACGAGGGAACGCGGCTCGATCAGGCTCACGTTACGCACTGAATGAGCTGCCGCATCCGCAAGTGGTCTTCGCTTGGGGATTCTTGATCGAGAACCCGGATCCTTGCAGGCTGTCGACGTAATCGACTTCGGCGCCCTGCAGCAACGGCGCACTCTGCGAATCCATGATGACCTTCACTTCGCCCTTCTCAATGACGGTGTCGTCATCGGCCATCTTGGACTCGAACGCCATGCCGTATTGATAGCCGTGGCAGCCGCCGCCACGAACGTAAATCCGCAGCCCGACCACATCTTTTTCTTCGGCCATGAGTTCCCGTATCTTCTGCTCGGCCACTTGAGTAATCGTAATCATCGTATCTCCTCCTCCAGTCTACGTGTTCGGCACGTTGAGTTAGTCTACCACCTCTTCCGGCCTTACGGAAGCCCGACTTCCTTTTTCCCGGCCTCGCCCGGCGCAGCCGTGGTCGGCTCCGCCCACTTGGTCTCCGGAACTCGGACGACCACATCGCCCAACACCCTCGCCTGACAACCGAGCCGATGCCAGGGCTCCGACAGCGCCTCGCGGTCCAACAGGTCTTGCTCGTCGAAATCGATCTCGGACAGATTCTCTCCGCCGATCTGAACTTCGACCCGACAGGTCGTGCAAGACGCATTGCCGCCGCAGTCGTGGTTCAGCGGAAAGCCCAGAGCTTTTGCCGCATCCAACAACGTGAGGTTCGCGTCCACCTCGCCGCATTTCCCCTGCGAATGCAAGAAACTCACACGCGGCATCCGATACCTCTACGCGTTGGCGCCCGCTTCAGCTTTCGCCGGCTGATAGGGACAGCGTTGCAGGCGGATATGCTCTTCGAATTCATGCCGGAACAACTTCAGGCTGCTCTGCACCAGCACCGCCGCGCCGGTTACCAGCGTGCAATAGCCGGTTCCCTTGACGAAGCCGCAGAGCTGCAACAGAGACTCCAGGTCTTTTTCGGTCCCCTGCCCGCGCTCGATCTTATCCATGATCGTCGCCAGGTTGAGCGTGCCCATTCGGCAAGGCGGACATTGCCCGCAACTTTCGCCTTTGAAGAAGTTCGAAAACTTAAGGGTAGCCGCGACCATGCAGGTCGCATCGTCGATGACGATCGTACCGGCTGACCCTAATCCGGTTCCGGCCTTCTTGAGGGAATCGAAGTCCATCGGCAGGTCAAGCTGATCGGCGGTCACCATCGAGAAGGCGGGCCCTCCCGGAAAGACTGCCTTGATCTTACGTCCATTCGGCACGCCGCCACCCGCCTGCTCGATCAAGTCCTTAATCGTGACTCCCATCGGCATTTCATATACGCCGGGGCGATTCACCGCACCGCTGAGCGAGAACAACATCGTGCCGGGGCACTTTTCCGTGCCCACCTGCGTAAACCAGGCTGCGCCGTTTCGCAGGATCTTCGGGATATTGCACAACGTCTCGACGTTGTTCACCAAAGTGGGTTTGCCGTACAGGCCGAAGTCGGTCGGGTAGAACGGGGGCTTCTGGCGAGGCATCGCAGGACGACCCTGCATCGATTCCAGCATCGCCGTCTCTTCACCAGCCACGTAGCTGCCGTGCCCGGAAAACACTTCCAGGTCCAGATCGATCCCAGTCCCGAGGATATCTTTCCCGAGCAACCCGCGCTCTCGGGCCTGTTGAATGGCCTTGCGGAGGTTGGCTTCCTCCGACTCATATTCATGATTGACGTATATGTAGGAGGCCTTGGCGTTGACGGTGCGGGACGCGATCAGACAACCTTCGATCAGTTGGTGCGGAATATACTTCAACAGTTCACGGTCCTTGAACGTTCCCGGCTCGTGCTCGCCGGCGTTGCAGACGAAGTACCGTTCCTTCACACGGTGGTTGAGCACCTTGTCCCACTTCGTTCCGGTGGGAAACCCGGCGCCGCCACGCCCCCGCAGGCCGGCCTTCTTGATTTCGCCGACGATGTCTTCCGGCGTCAGTTCTTTCAAACACTTCCGCCAGGCCTCATAGCCGCCCGCCTTCAAATAGGGCTCGATGTCCCAGGGTGCCCCGTCAAGCTTCTGCAATACCCGTGGTTGAGGTAGGGTCACGATAGGTTCCCTTTCGGGGGCAACACCCCCAGGTTAACAGGCGCTTACTATAAGGCGGCCCGCCGGAAGCCGTCAAGCCAAGTAGGCGAGATTAGGGCTGAATCTCAAAGAGTTAGGCCTGATAGACCTAGCTGATATCGGCCCAAAGACTCGTGTGGTCAGTCGCCTCGCACCACAGGGTCACGCCAGCCCAAAATGACCGAGGCGGTCCCCCTTCAGTCTGGGAGACCGCCTCGAGCCGAATTCGGGATCTGATGTTTACTTGAAGTGGCTGCCAGCTCCCATGAAAAACAACATGGGAATGGACAACAGGAAGTTGATGCGCGAGGCGATCAACGCAGTTTTGCCCCACTGTGCCATTTCGGCCGGTGCCGGGGTACCTTGGGCTGCTGCCGAGACAGCGGCAATGATCTTCTTCTGATTCGGCCAAATCACGCCGTGCACATTCCCCATCATGATGATACCGAGCAGCCCGCCGATCCCCAACGCAATTGCCCCCGTTCCCCCCTTCGCATAGAGATAGAAGTAGAGGATGATCCCGGCCAGAACCGTCACGGTGGCCCCGTGGCGGAACCAGTTCAACGCCGCCGGCATCAGCTTCGGGATGACGATGTTCTTCGTCGGTCCATCCAGACTCTTCAGGAAACCGGCATTGATCAGGTTGAAGAAATAGAGCAACCCGATCCACGTGATGCCGGCGAGGAAGTGGACCCAGCGGACGATCATGCCAAGCCAATCCACGTCACCGGCCCCTACGCCGCCCATACCCAGGAACACCAGTATCAATACGACAGCAAGCGCGAACCCCGCGCCCATTGTCTGCATCGGATCTTCGAGAAATTTCATGGCTCTCCCCCAACTCTATTGGTTTATTGCGTAACCGCGTTGTCTACTGTAGCCCCGACGAGCTTGTCAAGCGAGCCGCCCGAGCTTCGCGGTCAGGATGTTGAAAATGGCGGTGGGCAATTCCCGCTAAGCCTTCAGCAAGCGATCCACTACGGCGCACAGGTCCCGCACCGCACCCGCCGAAGTCTCCAGCGCCTTCCGCTCTTCGGCCGTCAGGTCATATTCCATGATCGCCTCGCCGCCCTTCCGCCCGAGACGGACCGGTACGCCGACGATAACATCTTTCAATCCATATTCTCCCTCACACAGCATTGCGCAGGGGAGGACGCGCTTTTGGTCCTTCATGATCGCCTCAACCATATCCACGGCCGAAGCGGAGGGCGCATAAAACGCGCTGCCGGTCTTGAGCAGTCCGACGATTTCGGCGCCCCCGTCCTGGGTACGCTTGATCAAGGCCTGCAGTCGCTCCGCAGACAGTCGCTCCGTGATCGGCTTGCCCGCAACGGTTGTCTGGCGGACCAAGGGCACCATCGTATCGCCATGGCCCCCCAACACCATCGCTTCGACGTCGGTTCCCGGCACGTTCAATTCCTCAGCAACGAAGGACCGCAACCGAGCCGAATCCAACACTCCGGCCATGCCGAGCACACGGGACTTGGGCAGCCCGCTGATTTGTCTCGCCACATGCACCATCGCATCCAGCGGGTTGGTGACCAGGATGAGGATGACATCGGGAGAGCGCGACACCAACTCGCGGACCACTGACTGCACGATCTTGGCGTTGGTGGCCAGCAGCTCGTCACGACTCATGCCGGGCTTGCGAGGGATACCAGAGGTGATCACCGCCACCGACGAGCCGGCTGTTTCATCATAGCCGTTGGTGCCGACGACGCGGGTGCTGTAGCCACAAACCGGACCGGCTTGGGTGATGTCCAACGCCTTCCCCTGCGGCACCCCCGGGACGATGTCGACCAGGACGACCTCATACGCGTTCTTCTCCGCCAGCCGCTGAGCAGCCGTTCCGCCTACATTGCCCGCACCTACTACCGTAATCTTCGGTCGTCCCATCATCCCACCTCGTGAAACGTGAAGCGCCAAACGTGAAGCGTGTCGACGAGACGCCTCACTGGCACGCCCTTACGTGTGATCGTGTCCCGTCCAGCCGCCGACCTTAAAATTGATCGTGCAGACGAAGTTCTCTCCATCGTAGAAATTCACTTTGATCTTCTTCTTCCCGTACGTCCTTGCCAGAAACTCCTCCGGCGTATCCACCAGCTCCTGGAACCCCCCGGGCGGGTAATCACCCAACTCGTGGAACACCACGATCATCCCGCTTTTGACTTCCTGGAGAATCTTGGCCGTGCAGCGCGGATAGATCTCCCAGAACTTGGCGTCAATCTCCTCACGCGTCGGTTCCGGCCGCTCCTCACCCGGCTTGGTATCGCGATTGGCGAACTTCGCCTGGCGCCGGACGTAGGGGTACTGATGCCCGGTAAACAATTTGTACAGCCACGGCGGTACGGTCGGTTTGTCCACTTGCTTCTCCATATCGATCTCTCGCACCCACGATCTCGAGCAGTGCGCCATTCGGAATCCCTACGCGGTGAGCCGATGGTAAATCCTCGGCAGCTTCTCCGGCAAGCCCTCCAGCCTGTCGATCACCACGAAGCGTACATCTCCGTACATCCGCCGGACATAGGGGTCTGCCTCGCGATCCACCGTAATGCACACCGGCTCGATGCCCTGGGCGCGCGCTTCCCGGAGGGCCATCCTGGTATCTTCGAGCGAATACTCGTCCTTGTATCCGTCGTCCAACGGCCGACCGTCACTGAGGACGATCAGCAGCCTCGTCCTGGCCTGGCGCGCCAGCAGCTTGTGAGCGGCGTGGCGAATGGCGGCCCCGTCCCGGTTTTGGTGGAGCGGTGCGATGCCCCCCAACTTCGCACCGGCGCGCCCGGTCACGGCCTCATCGAAGTCTTTGATGACGATGAAGTCCACCTGGCGGCGCCCTTGCCCGGAGTAGCCGTAGACGGCAAACTGGTCGCCGATCGCCGTCAGCGCCTCGCAGAGTACCACAAGGCCCTGCTTTTCCACATCGATCACCCGCCACCCCTGCTCGATCTGGCGGCTCGTCGACCCGCTGAGATCGACCAGAAACGCCACCGCCACGTCCCGTTCGCGTTTCTCGCGGCGAACATAGACACGATCGGAAGGTTCCATCCCCGCCGCAAGATCGGCCACCCGTCCCACAGCCGCGTCCATGTCCAGTTCTTCGCCATCGGCTTGTCCCGGCACACGCCGAAGCCCTGGCGGACGAAGACTTTCAAAGTAGCGTCGCAGAATTCCAACGACCCCGCGTTGATCGGCCAAGGTCTGTTCGACGAAATCGGATGAGCCTTCCTCCGCCTCCCGTTCAATAACGTGGCACCAGTTCAGGCGATAATCTTGGATCGCCGCATCCCATTCCCGATACCGAACCACATGGGACCCGGCCGGCGCCTGGTCATCTGAGCGGGGCCGTTCCCCTTCCAGGGCCAGCACCTCTTCCACCAACGAAGGCTGTCGGCGCCCCGGCGCCAACTGCTCGTTCGAAACCTGCTGCGACCGCGCAGTCCCTGCGCCGGACGGCCCGCCGCCCGACGCCCCGGCCAACCCACCCCCACTCTCCGCATCCCCCTGGGATCCGGACGTGGCAGGCTGTGGAGCCGAGTCGCTGCGGTCGCGCACGAGATCAGGATCCATTGCGCCGCGGTAGTCCCAATTCTCCATCGGCCTGTAGGTGTCCGACAGGTCCTCGGCTGCTCGCGGCGCGGGCAGAGACTCATTCCGATCGTCGGACTCGGCTTCGCCCTGAATCATCTCGACCCGCCGTGCCAAGAGGCGATCCATTTCCTCATATAGACGATTCGCCAATCGCACTGCCGACTCGGCCGTCGCCGACGGACTGTAGATCTCCTGAAACAATGACCACAATTGCTCGACCTCGGCCTTGACCGGCTCCGGCACCGCGACTGCCTCAGGTCCGCTCGTCGAGAGGAGCAGCAGCTGATCGACCACCATTTCCCGCACCGTGACTCCGTGAGAAAACGACCGTGTGGCCACGGCATCCTTCGCCACGGCGGCAAGGTCGCGCGCAAGACCCGGATATTCCTGCCGCAAGAGGAACTCGACCCGCGCGTCCTCCACGACCGTCCAGAGATCCTTGATCAATCCCGGCTGAGGATAACGGGAGAACAATTCGCCAAGGCGCAGGCAGGACCCGGTTGTCGGCTTGGCATATCGCCCAGCAAGTGTCTGGGCCAATTCTTCCAACACCGCCGTGGAGAGATCGAAGCTGCCGAATTCGAGATGACCTGCCTCATGGGCTGCCATCACCATGTAGAGGCGGACATTCTCGTCGTATGTTTCATACCGGCGGACCAGAGACGGCAGTCCGATCCCATGGCCATCGTCCGTAATCGTGGCCCTGGTAAGCTGCGTCGCGGGCTCCAGTGATTCCGGGACTTCCTGGATGCGAACATCTCTGCCGCAGAGGGCCTCGACAAACAGCTTCACCCGTCGGGCCACCTGGCGCAGCGGTACCCCGCTCAAGGCCTGCGAAACCGCACCCAACGCCTTTTCCGTCTCAACGGCAAAGTAGGCGCGCCCCGCTTCGTTGCTGTATTCAAGCACTTCCATCCCAGCGGAAAACCAGGCCTGGAATTTGTCTCGCGCCCCTGGTGCGTCTCCGATCAAGGCCACCAATTCCGGGCTGCGGCGCATATACGCCAAAGTGGCGTCGGCATCCCGTTCTGCAACCAAGACGCCATACCGCAGGACATCCTGGCGCCACTCAGTCGTAGGAAGACGTCGGATGATCGCCGGAGCCTCGGCCAGAATGGCAATTCCGGCTTCGGGCGACTGTTGCGCCGCCTGCGCGCTCAAACGAATGACTGCTGGTCGCACCGAGGGCTCAGGGATATCAGCTAGGATGGCGGGACTCGTCCGGAAATATTCCAGCACCCCAAGATAGTCCGGCTTGCCCAAACTGTTCTGGGTGATCAACTTCAAACCCAGGGCTGCCCAGGAGCGCACCTCCTCGACTGGGAGCACGGGAGCGATCGCCGCAAGCTGCCGGACATACTCGACCGCAAGCGTAAAATCCGTTTCGGCCAGCTCGGAGGCAACTGCCATCCAGGTCGGCCAGGCCTCGGGCGGGAGCACCGTAACCAACTCGGGGGAGACACGAAAAAATTCCCAGGCCACATTGGCATCGTGGTCGGCCAATTCCAGCGCAGCTGCCAGCACCGTCGGCCGCGCCGCTTGATCCATCACCCCCAGCAGCACAGGACTTTCTTTGAAATAGCGCAGGGCCACCGCTCCCGATGATCCGGCAAGCGCGACCCCGAAATCGATCCATGCCAGGGCCTCGCGCAACACACCGCGGCGCTGCAATTCCGGGAGCGCGGCAACCGCGCCCCTGGCAGCCTTCGGGGCATCCTCGGCCAACTCGTCCAACAGCAGGGACAGCCCTTCGAGCGTATCGGGACGTGGGGCCACCCGTGCGATTTCCTGCACGAGGCCGTCCGCCGCCGACCCGAGGTCATCGGCCAGTTGCGCGCGAAGTCGTTGCTGTACGGCTAGGGAGGCCATGCGTCGATTGAGCCGGATTTAGTGGAAGTTGTGGATTGTAAAGGACGCAATTTCGCTTGTAAACTGTGCGCCCAGGTGCCGGCCGGTTTCCCCGTCCGCACCGGCCGCCGAGTCACAGCGCCGAATTCCCAAGGAGCCGCCGATGGCCGAACCCAGCAAAGAATCGCTCGAGAAGATGTGGAAATACGTGAAGGGCTTCGCCGAAAAGAGCGGCACCGCCATGCATCCCAACCCTGCGGTAAGCGAGGCCGTCGTCAAGGGCCTGGCCGCTCATATCGATGAGCTAGGCAAGCCGCTCTGTCCCTGTAATTTCTATCCCGACAAACAGGCCGAAGCGAAGCTGCGCCGCTGGATGTGCGCGTGCGATGAAATGCAAATTTACAAGTACTGCCACTGTCTGTTGTTTGTTCGTGAGGACGGCATGCCGATCACCGAGTACCTTCCGGAAGATCATGAAGGGCGCCAGTGCTACGGACTGATCACCGACCCGACACCGGACAAGGGACGGGCACTCCGCCACAAGGCCCCCTTGCCGATGGCTCCGCAGGCCTCGTCACCCGGCGACGGAACAGACCAATCCGAGAAATCGTGACGGGAGCGTGACGACGCCGCTGACAGTTCGGCGCGGCTCTGCGTGGCTCCGCTCCTCACTCCTTCTACTGTTGCTCGGTCTACCGGGCTGCCTGCAGACCATGACGCCCGTGCGGCCGGACCTCCTACCGGTCACCTCACACGAAGCCCAGCAGCTCTCGAGTCACGTCCACTCCCTCGCCAGTCCGACTCTGGAAGGACGGCAACCCGGCACGACCGGCAATCTTCTGGCGGCAGCCTATATCGAGCAACAGTTTCAAGCCGTCGGCGTAAAAGTTTTTCCCTCTCTCGGCAGTTACCGCCAACCCATCGGGCCCGAAATCGGCGACAATGTCGTGGGCATGCTTCCGGCATCCGACGCTTCACCCAACGGCCGATGGATCGTGCTCGGCGCCCATTTCGATCACCTCGGCAAGGGGTTCCTCGGCGCAGACGACAATGCCTCAGCCCTAGCGATCCTCATCGAAACCGCTCGGCGCATCGCGGCCCTCACTCACATCTCGGTCGCCGTGCTGGCCTTCAACAGCGAGGAACCGCCTTATTTCAACACCCCGCGGATGGGGTCCGAGTGGTTTGTTCAACACCTACCGCCGGAAATCGGCGACACCACCCGCATTCAGGCCGCCATCATCATGGACCTGATGGGGGGAGTCCAATGGGAGCCGCTGAAGGACACCGTCTTCGCCATCGGGGCGGAAAAAAGCCCGACCCTCTACCGGCGACTGAAGGAATCCTTACCTCGGAACTTGGCGCTCAGAGTGTTTCCGGTTGGGATTCACCTTGTGGAGGAGATTCCCGGACGAGGCCACGAAAGCTTCAGCGACTACCACGTCTTCCGCAACCGCCAGGTGCCGTTCTTGTTTCTGTCGACCGCCCGCACCCCTCGCTATCACACGACGGAAGACCGCGCGGACACGCTCCATTACGAACGGATGGCGGCGACGGTCGACTGGCTGATCCGGCTCCTGGCCGCAATGGACCTGGACGATGCCCCTTACCGGTTCGATCCGAATGGTCTCGAATTTGCGGATGAGATCGCGACTTTCCGGTCGATCCTTACGGACGCGACGAACCCACGCAGCCTGATTCCCGGGACCTCACGCTGGTCACTCTGGAAGTTGAACGAAGAGCGGGAATGGCTTCATTCACCCGACGCCCTAACGCCATCGAGCGAGAATCAGGAACGGCTGGAACGGATTTCGGTCAGGTTTCAGTGCCTATTCGCCGACTATTCAGGCTGCTTTACCTTCTAGCTGCGACATACAGGTAGGAATCGAATCATGAACTATTGCCAACCGACCGTCTCGTAGCCCCTCTCCTTGAGACACCGTTCAATGAACTGGGTATAGTCCGGTTGCGGATCGACCGGCTTATACGCCCCGGCAAAGAAACCGAGAACCCCGCCCACGACCCCTCCTGCCGCAGCCCCAATTGCCACACCGCCGGGGCCACCGACTATTCCGCTCGACGCCCCCACGCCGGCTCCACCCAGGAGGCCAATGACGGCGCCGGCGGCGGCGTTGCTGCTTCGATTGGTGCCGTGACGCAGCCCGGCCTGCTCGGCCTTGTAGCGGCAGAGATCCACTTCCCGTTCAGCCTGATCCTTCCCCTGCAAGAGCAGTTGCTGATTGGACTTCAAGACCGGTTCAGGGCCGGCGCAGCCGATGAGGCTGCAGAACGTCATTACGAACACAAGCCCGGTTCTGCGATTGGCTGCATGCATCATCACGTCAGGCCTCTTTCTCTCCCTGCGGTACGACCTCAAGCACGCTACTGCCTCCGATCGACCCACCGTCCGGCTCCCCCGCTCAGGCCCTTGGTTCCGCAACAACATGAACCGGCCGAGCACAGTTCGGTTGCTATCACGACTCCAACAACAGATCTCGAAGTTGTTCAGCGGTCACGCCGCGGATCATGAGGCGCTTCTGGCGACTTCCGGCACCGGCCACCAACTCGACGGCCCCAAGTGGAACCCGACAACGCTGAGCGAGAAAGCGGCGCAGTTCGTCGTTGGCCGCCCCGTCGCTGGGCGGTGCCGCCACGCGAATTTTCACGGCATCGCCATGTAGACCGACGCAACCGGTGGATGAGGCCCGGGGCTGCACGTGCACGGAGAGCAGCACGCCCTGAGCCGTGTCCCGCATGACATTGACGGATGAAGACGTAGGCTTAGGAGTAGGCAAACTGGATGGCTTCACACGATTCCCGCCGGATGGCGATCCAGAATCGACCGTTCAACAGGCCCAATCCCTGTCGGAGCCCTGCCCGGCCATGGTGCACGTTGCCCATTGAACACGTTTGACTAGAATACGGCCTTTACGACCTCGAGGATGCTTCGCAACATGTCGGGATCATCGGTGATCGGTCTGGCAAGAGCCACGTCGCAGGCCTGATCCGGCGGCACCCCCTGCCTGATCAAGGTCCCGGCATAGATCAGCAGCCGCGTGCTGACGCCTTCCTCCAAGCCATGGTTCTTGAGGTTCCGGATCTTTCCCGCGACCTTGACCAGCCGCTGCGCGACATCCGCGCCAACGCCGGCCTCATGCGCCACGACGCGGGCCTCCACGTCCGGAGCCGGATAATCGAACTCGATCGCCATGAACCGCTGTTTGGTACTTTGCTTGAGGTCCTTCAAGATGCTTTGATAGCCGGGATTGTACGAGATCACTAGCATGAAATCGTCCACCGCTTCGACAACCTGTCCCTTCTTCTCGATCGGCAAGAGTCGTCGATCATCGCTCAGGGGGTGGATGATCACGGTCGTGTCTTTTCTCGCTTCGACAATCTCGTCGAGGTATACGATCGCGCCCTGTTTGACCCCCAGCGTCAGAGGTCCGTCCATCCAGACCGTCTCCTGCCCCTTCAAAAGATAGCGTCCGACCAGGTCGGAGGCCGTGAGATCTTCGTGGCAGGCCACCGTGATCAGCGGACGTCCCAAGCGGAACGCCATGTGCTGGACGAAGCGCGTTTTGCCGCAACCGGTCGGCCCCTTGAGCATGACCGGCATACGGGTCTTTGCCGCAATCGTAAACAACCCGACCTCGCCGCGGACGTCGGCGTAAAACGGCTCGCGCTCAATCCGATACCGATCGATCTCGCGCTCCTGTCCTTTCGCTGCCGAGGAACCCTGTTCGCTCATGATCACACCTTCACCCCAAAAAATGGACGCCCCCAACGGTCAGGCACGATAAACGGAACCGAACGGGAAGATCAAGGTATCGAGCGAATCGTCCTGTGACTTCGACGCGGCAGGCGACACCCCGGGCCTACGCCACCTTAGTGCCGTCGAGCACCTCGCGCACTTTCTGCGCCAGCGCCGTGGGGGTGAAGGGCTTCTGAAGGAAGGACCGTTCCGTATCCAACCCGCCCTTCGAAAAGGCCGGGTGGTCCGGGTAGCCGGACATATACAGCACCTTGACCTCGGGTCGCACCGACGCCAACTTTTCCGCCACCTCCGGACCGCTCATCTGCGGCATCACGACGTCCGTCAGCAGCAGGTGAATGGGACCCATGTACTTGGCGCCCGTCAGCAGCGCTTCGATCCCGTGCCGAGCTTCCAGCACCGTGTACCCGTGCAACCGCAACGTTTCATTGACCAGCCGGCGCACGCCCGGCTCGTCCTCGACGAGCAAGACGGTTTCTCGTCCCTTGATGGTCTCCACTCCGCCGCTCGCCGGCTCGAGGCCCTGCGTCACTCCGTCCACTCGCGGGAAGAAAATCTTGAATGTGGCCCCGCGTCCCGGCTTGCTTTCTACCTCGATGAACCCGCCGCTCTGCTTGACGATCCCATAGACCGTCGACAGCCCGAGACCGGTGCCCTTTCCCTTCTCTTTGGTCGTAAAGAACGGCTCGAAGATGTGGGACTGGGTCTCCTCATCCATGCCGTGTCCGGTATCGCGCACGATAATCTCGACATAGGCTCCGGGATCGGCTCCCATTGGGGGACGATTGCGCCGCGATCCGAACTGCGCATTCACGGTCTCGACCGTGAGCCGTCCGCCGCTCGGCATGGCATCGCGCGCATTGACCGCCAAATTCATGATGACTTGCTCGATTTGTCCCGGATCGGCCTTGAACTGACCGACGTCCTGATCGAGCACGGTACAGAGTTCGATGATGTCTTCGCCCAGAAGTCGGCGCAGCATCCCTTCCATGTTGTGGACCACCGCATTAATGTCCAAAACCTTGGGCGCGATGAACTGCCTGCGGCTGAAGGCCAGCAGCTGGCCGGTCAACCCAGAGGCTCGGTCGGCGGCCTTTTTCACTTCCTCCAATTCCTTGCGGAACGCATCGGTCGGAGCCAGGCGACTCAGAACCAACTCACTGTACCCGCGAATGACGGTCAACATGTTGTTGAAGTCGTGCGCGACACCGCCGGCCAATCGGCCCACGGCTTCCATTTTTTGAGATTGTTGGAGCTGGACCTCCGTCCTGCGCAGTGCCTCCTCGGCACGCGCTCGCTCGCCGAATTGTCCGATCTTCAAACCGACGTCGGTGACCATCTTGAGCAATTGCTCATCCGGTTCCCGAATTTCTCGACGGTACAGCTCGATCACCCCTTCGACTTCCGTCCCCACACGAATGGGAAACCCGAACGCGCCGTGCAACCCGGCTTTGGCGGCAGCGGCGGAGCGCGGAAAGTTTGGCTCGCGCACCACGTCGGTAATCCACGCCGGCTGGCCGGTCTGCCAGACCCGCCCAGGCAGCCCCGCCCCGATCGGAAAGGCATGCTGCCACGTAGCCAACACGAACTCGTCCGCATTCAGCGCCGGCGACTGCCACAGCTCCAGACAACGCAATACGCTCCCCTGTCGATCAAGCCGCCAGAAGACACCCAGTTCCCATTCCAAGCTTTCACAGATCGCCTGCAGAATCATCGGCCCGGCTTCCTCGAGCGTCCGCGATTCGGAAAGCACCCGCGTGACGGCATACTGCGACGCCAATTGCCGTTCGGATCTTTTCCGTGATGTGATGTCCCGCACGAACGCGCTGAAGATATAGGCATCGCCCAAACGGGCCGGAGATATCGCAACCTCGACCGGAAACTCATAACCGGTGCGATGACAGGCCGTCATTTCGATACGCCGGTTCAGGATCGGTCCTTCGCCCGTTGCCAAAAAGTGCTGCAGGCCGCGCTCATGTGCGTCACGATCGCGAACGGGCACCACGGTCTCCGACACCCGTCGACCGAGCGCCTCCTCCCGCTGCCAACCGAAAATGTTGACGGCCTGCGCGTTCCAATCCGTGATGATCCCTGACGCATCCATGGAAATCACAGCGTCCAGCGCCGTATCGACGATCACCCGGTTACGCTCTTGGCTTTGCAGCAAGGCGGCCTCAGCCGCCCGCGCCCATTCACTCTCCTGCTGGGCCTGCTGATACTCGCTCCGGAGGCGACCTGTCGCCCAGAGCAGCAAGCCGAGCATCGGCAGCCAGACGACTGCCGCCGCGATGCCCAATTTCCACATCATCGCCCGGATCGGCAACAAAATGACGTCCCGGTCTACGCGCAGAAGAATCGTCCAGTTCAATCCCGGATAGTCGCTGTACCCTTTGGTCTGGGAGTAGCCCGTCACCACATTCACGCTGCGGCGCACGTGCTGTTCCTCGACATAGCCAGGCGTGCCGCTGTCACTGAGGAGCGCCGAAGGGAGCCCGACCCGCTTCAAGTTAGCCCGCACGACGGTCGGCACCGCGGAGTCGACAAAGGCCATGCCTTCCTTGGTCAGAAATTGATACTCGAAGGGACCTGCCGCCTTGTCCGTATTCTGGATTTCCCGCACGGTCTCGATCAAAACGTCTTCCAACATCGCCAGACCGATCCGCGACGTCACCACGCCGAGAAATTCGCCTTTCAGGCCTATCAGTGGTGCGGTAAACGCGATGGCTTCGACCGTATTGTTAGGCTCGTGCGTCTCCACCTCGTTGACCTGCACCTTGCCGGTGCGGACCACGGCCTCGAACCAACCGCTCTTGGCGTGGTCCTGACCGATGATCGAGGAATCGGTGGCTGTGATGAGGCGTCCATCTTTGTCGGTCACGCCCAGCCAGATATACATGGGCGAGTAGGTCGACTTCATCCATCGAAGGTATTCGTCGATGAATCGCTTGTCGAGCGTGCGGCCGGAAAAAGCGCGGGCCATCATCTGGATGTCGCCGTACCGTTCAAACATCAACCGGTCGAGCTTGTCGGCGATTTCTGCGGATGCAAGGGTGAGATTTTCTCCGGTCGCCTCGACCAGGCGCACCTCGATCGATCGGAGCATCACCGCACCGATGACGAAGGCGACGATCGTCATGCCCACGATGAGAACGGGAAGCCAGACGTAGGATCGGCGATCGGCGGCACCGGAGGAAGGCGTGGGCATCGTCACGACTCCGTCACGCAATAATTGGGCAGAAGGTGCGTAGGATGATACAAATGCTTAGACTTGGCAAGATGCGGAAGCCCCGAGTCATCCATCGTATTCACCCAGAGTGCCCCATCCGCGCGCGCCTGGCGACAGAATTCACGAAATATGAACGGACCGAGACCGGTCACCGTCCGATCGGCTACTTCGATCAGCACGCAAAACACGGCCGGCGTGAGCCACGTCCCGAGCGTATACGCGCAAATCCGGCCGCCGACACGCACGACACCCCCGATCAAGCCAAGCGCAGCATGTTCCGACAGAGCTTCCTCATGGGCCCCCGCCGCATCCTCCAGGAGCGCGCGCCCGTAGTCGTCGGCGCCAGCTGCATGTTTTTGTCCGACCCAGTCTCGGAACAGCGCAAGACAATCGTGGCGATCGTCGGATCGATAGCGCTCGAAGCGGCCGGCCTGCTCACGTACAAACCGATTGCAGGCTGCTCGCTGCGATTTGTAGGCGTCGCCGGATAAATCCGCCATCGCCGCCGCCTCGTACACATAATCCGGCTCCAGCGCCGTGACGCGATAGCCCAGCGCGCGCACCTCGGCAACCAATTCCGCAGGGAGATGTTCCACCCGTGTCACTGGTCGACCCTGGTTCTCCTCCTTCATCCCTCGAAAAGCCTCAGCCAGCGAGGACGCGATCGGCCCTTCCCCGAGAGGAGGCAGGGCGAGGAACAGACCGTCAGGAGAATGTCCAAAGAGACAGAACCGCTCCTTCACCTCGCGCCAGGAATAGGCCAGTGCTCGACGCCACATATAATGGTAGGCAAAGGAATAGGCGGCAAGTGGCTGCTCGACGCCCCGCAAGGCAAGTCGAGCGGCCGACTCAAAGCGGTCGCGATCCTGCAACCGAAGGGGCCAAGACCGGTGGAATTTCCCAAGCGAGGTCAATCGCTCCGTCACCCGATCAAGCTTTCGCATTCCGACGATATCGTCCTGAAATCTCCCAACTAATCGAGGGTTCCGCGCCAACAGGTCCACCTGCGTGTCCTCTTCGAGCCAGCGGGTCAATTGCTCCGCTGCTTGATCCAACCCGGGAGGCGGTGAGTCCAGCAGGTACGGGCACTTCGCATCCCACCCCAACAGGACCCGCTTACCGGCAGCATCCCACATGAGCGCAAAGGGATAGAGCCGACAGTCGAGCGGACGCGATTCATAAATCCTGCAGTGGGCGGTGGTCGGATCGAAGGCGGGACAGAGGTATCCCTCTCCATGCGGATGCGGCACCAATTCCACCTGTCCGCCGCCCTGATGGGGAAGCACGTCGGCTGAGAGTCCGGCGGCAATCGCCTGCGATCGTTCCTCTGCGGAGAAGTAGGGACGGAGAAAACTGTCCCGCTCGGGAAATCGGCAACACACGTCACACTGGAGACAAACCCGGCTTGGGACGATTTGCAGCGGTGAACCAGCCATGGATTCTGCGGGCGGCCTGAGCGGGACCGGAACGGTTGTGCCAGCCATGAGATGTGCCGACATTGTATCACTACAAGCTCAGCGCGCCTATCGGCCCGCGCGGATTTCCGCCATGCCCTCTCGAAACGACCAATCACTTGACCGCCTGCGGCATCGCTGTGATACTTAAAACGTTAAGGCATTTACCTTAAAGGTCATCCATGGGCGTGCCCGACCAGCCTGATTCCCCACAGTACGATCCGCAGGCGCTACTGAATGCCCAGCCGGTCAGCCTCATCATCATTGAACCGGCCAGCTATCGGGTGCTCTATCAAAATTCCGCCTCGCAAGCTCGGTTCGGCCGGATGATCGACCGGACGTGCCACCAGGAAATCGCCGGCTGCGCCACCCCCTGCGCCTACTGCAAGGCTCCTGCAGCGCTTCAGACGGGACACACAACCTCCAACGAAGTGCAATTGCGCAACGGCACCTGGGTGCTCATCCAATGGAGCTGCGTGCCGACCGGCGATGGGCAGGTGCACCTGGCCGAATCCATCACGGACATTACCGCCCTGAAACAGGAACAGGCTCGGACCAATTCGCTCAACATCCAACTGCAAGAAGCCAATCGACAATTGACACACCTGAACGAGCAACTCAGGGATAAGTCCGTTCGCGACGGACTCACCGGCCTGTACAACCATAGCTACTTCCAAGAATCGATTGCGCAGCTGGCGGCGACCGCGGAACGCACGAACAGCCCGCTCTCGTTGATCTTCATCGATTTGGACAACTTCAAAGAGATCAACGACCGCTATGGCCACAAGGCCGGCGACGAGGTGTTGCGGGGCATGGGGTGGCTGCTTGACAGCCGTCAAACCTTGGAGCCGGGCGCGCATATCGGGCGGTCGTCCGACGTCCCGGCTCGTTACGGCGGAGACGAATTCGCGATCATCCTGCCCAACACGCCGATCGATGGCGCCGTGATCCTGGCGGAGCGGTTGTTCCGCCGCATCGCCACCTTGATGCTGCTCCCGGAGTTTTCGACGTTGACCGACGCTGCGTTTTCGCTGACGGCAAGCATCGGCGTCGCCGGCCTGCCGCTTCACGCGAAGTCGCCCGGCGAGTTGATCATCGCCGCCGACCGGGCGGTCTATGCCGCCAAAGCCGCAGGACGGAATTGCGTGCGCGTCTGCGCCGAAGCGTCCGAACGAACAGCCCCGTCGTCCCGCACCTGAGCACGTCACCGTCCGGTTCCCCTCAGACCTGTTCACCCGAGGATCGCGCACACCCCATCCGCTCTTGTACCCACCCGAAAACCCATGTTACGATTTCCTTCGCCTCGAGTCGGACCGCGCGCGGGTCGCACGGGCGAGCCACTCGCGTCGAGGGCATGGCTTTGACACCAGCACAGCATTCCGAAGAATTCTTGCATTCCACCGATAGCCGTCGGCGCTGCCTGGCAATCCGTGACGCCTTGATCCGAGCGGGGCTCTACCCTCCCGGGACCGGTGCGACTGCGCCTACCGGTGGTCCAGCCGGCTTCCGAATCGCGCCCGACCCCTTTTCCCTCTCCGCCTCGGACTTTACGTTTCTTCAAAACCTCGGGCCGCTGCTCCTCTCATTCTATCGGGCGTTGAACCGGCTCTATGTCGACAGCACACGCAACCTGCAACCGAGCTGGGTCGCCTCCTACCTCGACCAGGGCAAACCGGAATCGTTGATCGCCTACAGCCGCATGAATCGCTTCCGTAACCACCTCCCGGCCGTCATCCGGCCCGACATCATTCCCACCGCCGACGGAATGGTCATCACAGAACTCGATTCCGTCCCAGGCGGCATCGGGCTCACGGCCTGCCTCACGGCAGCCTATGATGAGCAGCGCGGCAAGACGGCATCGGCAACCCGTTCGACGAATCCGGCCGGCCCAGACGGGATGATCCAACAGTTCGCCGCCATGCTCCGCTCGCAGCAAGCCGACCACCCAGGCTGTATCGCCATCGTCGTGTCCGAAGAGGCGAAGGACTATCGGCCGGAGATGCAGTGGATGGCGGAACAGCTCCGCGAGATTGGGTGCGAGGCGTACTGCGCCGAGCCGAAGGCGGTGCGGTTTTCGGAGGCGGGCTTATCGCTTGAAAGGCCAGCCGGTGTGCGCCCGATCGGGCTGATCTACCGGTTCTACGAGCTGTTCGATTTGAAAAATATCCCGAAGTCCGAACTGACGATGTACGCCGTCAAGAAAGACACGGTTGCCGTCACGCCGCCCTACAAACCGGCCCTGGAGGAAAAGCTGGCCTTCGGGCTGTTCCACCATCCTGAGCTCGAACCATTCTGGAAGAAGACCTTGGATCAGGATGCCTATACGACCCTGCATCGACTATTGCCCCGCACATGGATCCTTGATCCGCGTCCGGTGCCCCCGTCGGCCGTGATCCCGCACCTCCAGATGGGAGGCCAAGCCATTTCGGATTTCCGCCGATTGGCCGATGGAACACAGAAGGAGCGGCACCTCGTGATCAAGCCGTCCGGCTTCTCCGAGCTGGCCTGGGGCAGCCGGGGGGTCTCGATCGGCCACGATCTCCCTCAGTCGGAATGGGCGCAGGCGCTGGACCAGGCGCTGGAGCGTTTCTCGACGACCCCCTCCGTGCTGCAAGAGTTTCACAAAGGCCGGCAGTTCGAATGCCGATACTACGACGAGGCGACCGATCAGATCGCTTCGATGTCGGCGCGAGCGCGCCTCTCGCCGTATTATTTCGTGGTCGGAGAAAAGGTCGAGCTCGGGGGCATGCTGGCTACCCTGTGCTCTGCCGAAAAGAAGATCATTCACGGCATGGTCGACGCAATCATGGCGCCCTGCGCCCTTGAGGTCTAGCCCTTACGCGATGACCCGACCTTTGCCTTTTTCGCCAGTTCTTGATACGTGGTACTCATGGCTTTGACGCTCTATCATGTCGAATGGTGCCCCGATTGTGCCGTCGTGCGCGATCGGCTCGAAGAATTGAACCTCACCTATGAAGGCATCATCGTGCCGGACTTCCGTCCCATGCGGAAACTGGTGCACGAAGTTTCCGGCCAATACTATGTGCCCGTGCTGAAAGACGGCGATACGATCCTGACGGAAACCCACGACATTCTTGCCCACCTGGATACCCACTACGCCAAGGCAGACTCGTGACCACGGGATCCCGGACCGACAACTGGACGAAGAACAACGGAACAATCCTTCCGTTCGGCAACCGAGGCCTCGCGTGTCCGGCTTGAGGATTCCGTAAGCGAAAGGACATCGACGTGGACGACTGGAAACGCATTCTGGCTGACAGCGTCGTCAAGCCGAAGGACTTGGCGGAACGGCTCGGTGTGGATCCGAAGGAAGTCGAAGACATCGTCGGCGACTATCCCATGCGCATTACGCCGACGGTGCTGGCGACCATCAAACACAAGGACGACCCGATTTGGAAACAGGTCGTGCCGGACCGCGCCGAGATGGCCGATGCCGATGCGGAAGATGATCCTCTCGAAGAAGACCTGATGAGCCCGGTGCCGCACCTGGTCCACCGGTATCCGGATCGAGTGCTGCTGATGGTGACCAACCAATGTCCCATCTATTGCCGCTTCTGCACGAGAAAGCGCCTCGTCGGAAAGCCCGGTTTCCTTAAGAAGGGGGAATTGGACCGCGCCATCGCCTATCTCCGCGAACACCAGGAAGTTCGCGACGTCATTCTGTCGGGCGGCGATCCGCTGCTTCTGCCCGATCACCTCCTGGAGCGCATCCTCAAGGCCCTGCGCACGATTCCCCATTTGGAACTCATCCGCATCGGCTCACGGGTGCCAGGCACGCTCCCGGAACGAATCACGCCGAAACTGTGCGAGATCATCAAGAAATACCATCCCCTATATATGAACCTGCACTTCAACCATCCGGACGAGCTGACGCCGGACGTAAAGCGGGCGTGCGGCATGTTGGCCGACGCCGGGGTTCCCCTGGGGGCGCAAACTGTGCTACTCAAAGGAGTTAACGACGATCCCGACACTATGAAACGACTCGTGCATCAACTGCTGTTGGCCCGCGTGAAACCCTATTACCTCTACCAAGCGGATCTCACCAAGGGAACGAATCACTTCCGAACCCCGGTCGAGAAGGGGCTCGAGATCATCAAGGCTCTTCAGGGGCATACCAGCGGGATGGGCGTGCCGCACTTCGTGATCGACGCTCCCGGCGGAGGCGGCAAGATTCCTTTGTTACCGGCCGATTACCTGGTGCATGCGGACGAAGACAGCGTGGTACTCCGCAACTACGAAAACAAGACCTATCATTACCCTCAACCGAAGCAGGGAACCGGCCGTGAGTTGCCTATGGTGGGGGTCCGATCGAGCTACGACTCCCTGAGCGAAAACAGCTACCCAGACCGTGACGGGTATGCGGCCTGGGGAAACAGCTGCGGCGGGGATCCGGACGACTTGTGACACGCGCACGCAGCGGGCAGGGCATTCTGCCCTACCAGCAGATCACGCAATTGATCGCGAAGGGCGCCATCAAGGCCGACCCTCCCGTCGAAAGTCGGCAAATCCAACCAGCCAGCCTCGACCTTCGGTTGGGTGCCAAAGCGTACCGGCTCATCAGCAGCTTTCTCCCGGAACTCTCCGCCATCAGCAGCCGCCTGAACGTGCTCGATTTCTACCAGTCCGACCTCGTCATGTACGAGATGGATCTGACGAAGGGGGCCATCCTCGAGAAGGGCCACGTCTATTTGGTTCCGCTGCTTGAAACCTTGAACCTTCCCGCAACCGTTCGCGCACGGGCCAACCCCAAGAGCACGACGGGACGGCTGGATGTGTTTACCCGAATCGTGACCGACCTGACCTCGGGGTTCGACGAAATCCGTGCCGGCTATCGCGGCCCCCTCTTCTTGGAAGTGGTGCCCCGCTCGTTTGCCATCAAGGTGCAGACCGGCTATTGCCTGAACCAAATTCGATTCGTGCGCGGCGATGCCGCGGTGGCGGATGGCGCACTGCAAAAGGTCCATACCGGCGCGCCGTTGCTGTACCACAACAGCGCACCCCCGAGGCCTGTCGCGGCCAAGGACTTTCGAACCGACCGCGGACTGTTCCTCCGAATCAATTTAACCGGCGGGGACCGGAAGGACGGGGTCATCGGTTATCGGGCCAAGAAAAACAGCCACGTCATCGACCTCTCCAAGATCGGCCATTACGCCGCACAGGATTTTTGGGAGCCCTTGAAGCCGCAGCGGCACGACAGCCTCTTGCTCGAACCGGAAGAGTTCTACATCCTGGCCTCGAAAGAGCGGATTCGCGTGCCGCCGGGATACGCCGCCGAAATGGTGGCCTACGAAGCCGCCTGCGGCGAACTGCGCACACACTATGCGGGCTTCTTCGATCCGGGCTTCGGCTACGGGGCCGGGGAACTGCGCGGCACCCAGGTCGTGCTCGAAGTTCGGCCGCACGATGTCCCCTTTCTCATTCACGACGGACAAACCTTCTTCAAAGTCGTGTATGATCGTATGCTGGATGTCCCGACGCAGGTCTATGGATCCGGCCTGGGCTCTTCATACCAACGGCAGGCCCTCACCCTAAGCAAACATTTCAAGGCATAAGCAATGGCTCCACCCAGCGATCTTCCCGATCCGTCCACAAGACCGACGCCGCAGAACGATCCTCAAGATGCCGAAGAGGATGAGCGGCAGCGGGAGCGGCACTCCAACGTCATCGGCATGATGGTGGGCACCGCCCTCATGTTCATCGGCTTTCTCAACATATTCCTGTCGATCAGCGGCGGGTTCGAAATCAACGTCGTACCGTTTCTGATTTACTTCGGCGGGCTCGCCATTTGGGCCAACTCCGTCGTGGAAAACCTCACCATGCGTTACTCCGTCATCGGCATTGCCCTGCTCCTTGGGCTGGCCTTGGCTCATTACGGCGAGGTGCTGTTTTGGCATAAGCAGGTGGTCTTCTGGGGTACGGTGGTCGTCGTCATGTACTTCATGTTCAACGAACCCAAGAAACCGGCCTGACGGATGTCGGCCTCCGCTTCCCTACCGCGATGACGATCACAGTCATCATCCCAGCGCTCAATGAAGAACGAGTCATCGGCCGCACGCTCTCGCACACGGGGCGGCTGGGATTCGATGCGATTACCGTCGTCGATGGGGGCAGCACCGACCGGACGCGCGAGATAGTCGAATCAGCCATGGTGCCGGCCGGCGAGAGGATTCGTCTCCTGACGGCCCCCCAAGGCCGGGCCAGACAATTGAACGCCGGGGCTGCGTCCGCCGATTCCGAGGTCCTCCTGTTCCTGCATGCGGACACGCGGCTTCCGGAGAACGCCCGCGACGTCGTCGAAAAAACCTTCGGCGACCGTGCCTGCGTCGGCGGCCGCTTCGACGTCCGATTCGATACGGACACCCCGATCGCCCGCACCGTCGCCCGCTTCATGAACCTACGCTCCAGGCTCAGCGGGATTTCCACGGGAGATCAGGCTCTGTTCGTACGCCGCCGGGTGTTTGAGGAACTCGGGCGGTTTGCGGACATTCCGCTGATGGAAGATATCGAGTTCTCGCGCCGCCTCAAGCGGGCCGGCACCGTGGCTGCGCTGCGTGACCAAGTCGTCACGGCCTACCGCCGCTGGCAAACCCAAGGCCCGATCCGGACCATTCTCTTGATGTGGACGCTCCGACTCCTGTACTGGCTGGGCGTCAATCCCTTCACCCTTCACAAAATGTATCAGGTAGTTCGCTGACATGACCGCACAACCCTCGTCCGCGCACCGTCCGCCGACCGGCCCGCGTGCCGTAAACGCCCTCGTCGTATTCGCCAAGGCACCGGTGCCCGGTCAGGTCAAGACCCGGCTGTGCCCGCCCTTGACTTCGGACGAGGCGGCGACCTTGCACGGGAGTTTCGTGCTCGATCAACTGGAACGGACCAAGGCGGCCATCACCAAATTCAAGCTGCCTGTCGACCGCTTCGTCGCCTGTTCCCCCTCGTCCGCGCACGTGTTCTTCAAGATCCTCTCGGCTCGGCACAACGTCGGCCTACTGGACCAAACGGGAGATGACCTCGGCACCCGCATGGAACAGGTATTTGCCGACCTCTTCGCCCGTGGTTATCAACGGATCGTGCTGGTCGGGACGGATGTGCCGAACCTCCCGCTCACACATTATCGCCAGGCGTTCGACCTACTGCAGCAGCACGATGTGGTCTTCGGTCCGGCGCAGGATGGCGGATACTACCTTTTGGGGTTGCGAAAACCGGTGCCGCAGTTGTTCCGGGGGATTCCGTGGTCGACGGATCAAGTCCTTGCCCGCAGCGATCAACAGGCTGCGGAAGCCGGCGTCAGCCGTGCCAGGGTACCGGTCTGGAGGGATGTCGATACCCTCGACGACTTGAACATCTTGATTGATGACGCCGCAGCGGACCGGAAACGCCCCAAGGGGGAGCAACTCTTTTCATCGCGGACCGCGGGCGCACTCGAGTTGACCGGCAAACGCCTGCGCGAACGACGCACGTAGGACAGAGAAAGGACTCACCACCATGGACCAAAATGTCGCCTTGATCACGGGAGGTGCCAAGGGCATCGGACGGGCGATCGCGCTCGACCTGGCGGCGCAAGGGTGGTCCATCGCCATTTGCTACCGTACAAGCGCGCATGCGGCGGCGGAGACGAGTGCGGCGATCGTGGCCCGCGGTGGCCGCGCCCTCTCCTTACAAAGCGACGTGTCCGATCCTGAAGCGGCGCGCGGACTGGTCCGACGAGTCGAACAGGAATGGGGACATATCGACGCGTTGATCAACGGCGCAGGCCCCTATCATCGCATCAATCTGTTCGAAGAAAGCGTAGAAGGCTGGCGGGAGATGTTCGACGGAAACCTGCATCCGATTTTTTATCTCGGACAGGCGGTCGTACCGGGGATGAAGGCACGCAAACGTGGGCGCATCATCAATTTCAGCATGGCCAACGCCGACCAGATGGTTTCCCAGCCGGATGTCACCGCGCATTACATTGCGAAGGCGGGCGTGTTGATCCTGACCCGCACGCTTGCCAAGCTCCTGGCTCCGCACGGCATCACGGTCAATGCCATCTCGCCTGGCTTCATTGATTCCGGCAGCGCTCCGGCTGAAGAACTGGCAGGGGTGGTCAAACGCATTCCGGCAGGCTACTTGGGCACGGTAGAGGACACGGTGCACGCAGTCCGGTATCTGCTCTCCGACGAGGCTCGCTACGTCAACGGGGCCAACATCCAGATCAGCGGCGCCTGGGGCCTTTAGCCCACCTCACCCACTCAGCTGGCGCCGAACGCCTTTTTCAGCAACGGCTCCACTTCTCCTTTGGCTTCCATCGGATCCAAGATGTCCGTATCGCCGTAAAATTGCCCGTCGATGAAGACCTTCGGCAGGGTGGGCCAATTCGTCATCTTTGTCAGGGCCTCCCGCTTCGCCGGCTGCGAGAGGACGTCGATCACCTCATACGGATACCCGTATTTATTGAAAAACTGCATCGTCTCACGGGTAAAGCCGCACATGGGCATGGTCTTGGTGCCCTTCCCGTAGATGAGGATTTTATGGGCTTTCACTTCCTTGTGGATTTCCTCTTCGATAGGATCCGCCATGGCATCCTCCTGCGTTATGCTTCGTCCTTTGTCTTGGCCGTTATCTCCAGCGCATGAATACGCCCATCCTTCATGGGCGCTGCCAGGGACTGATAGACCAACCGATGCCGGTCGAGCAAATTCATCCCCTTGAAGCGGTCCGAGACGATGCGGACGATCAAATGGTCTTGCGTGCCTGTCTTATCGATCACCGTCACAGCGGCATCCGGCAAGGTTTCACGGACGATACTCGTGACTGATTCCGCACTAATCATAATCGTGAAGCTACCATAGCGCAGGAAAGGCCCGTGAGGCAATTCCCCCCGGACAGGCTCATGGAAGGCATGGCGAATCCTGGCCGGGGTCTGGCATTTCAAATGTTCCCCTCGTTAGACTACGTGCTCCGCCCATCACGCTTGGGCGGTCGAAACACCAAAGGAGGATCTAATGTCTGCTGAACCATCGAACCGCATGACGAACTTTGCCCGAACGACCATCATCGCCCTAAGCCTTATCCTTGGCATCGAATGCGCCACCTCTGTACGCCCCGCCTCTGCAGCCGGGCCTGGCACGGAAGCCGTCCAAGGCCTCGCCAGTTACTTCCTGACCATGCCCTACGGCGGCATCAAGATGGCCGTGGCCGTGATGGGAGCCCTTGCGGGGGGAATGGGGTTTATCTTCACTGGTGGCGATAAGGTCACCGCCGGAAAAATCTGGGGCCCGACTCTCGGCGGGGAATATGTCATCACCCCGGAGCACATTCGAGGTGATAAGGACCTGCACTTCTTCGGGAACGCCCCAACCAAGTAACCGACTTCTCTCGATTCGGCAGGGGATCTGCTCACAGATCCCCTGCCGCAGGCTGCCTCCCTTTCCCAGTCTCTCGTGGTGGTGGAATTCACGCGCTGGTGGTGGTTCTCAACCACCGTTCGATGCGGCACGCATAGCCTGCTCGACCAAACCGATTGAAATCCTGTCGCTTCCCCAGGCCGCCTGCATGGCATGCCTGTTGCCATTCTCTTTGGGCAAGAAGACATCGCCAGTCGCGGCGGTCGACAACCACAAGGAGGGCACCATGGAGTTCAAATCCGGATTCTTCCTGAGCGAGTCGGAATGCAACGGTCGAGTGCTCGTCGTGGACGATGAACCAGATATCCGCAAGGTCGTGAAGATGACCCTGACCAAGGCCGGTTACGAAGTGCTCGAGGCAGAGAACGGAGAAAAGGCCATCGAGGCCATCAACTCCGGTGAAAACCGCCTCCTGCTCGACGTCGTGGTGTGCGACATCCGAATGCCCAAGATCAACGGCGTGGAAGCCATCGCCTACTTCCAGAAAGAATGGCCCCGCGTACCGATCATCGTCTTGACGGGCTTCCCCGACACCGACATGGCCACGACCTTTTTGCGGAGCGGCGTCGTAGACTACTTGGTGAAGCCTGTGGAAGGTGACAAGCTCCGGTCGGCCGTGGCTCGCGCCATGGAACAGCGGGAGTTGGCCCGCCTCTGATCGCGAGAAGCATCCGACCCTTCGACTCCGATTCGGGAAAGCACAGCCGCTTTCCCGGACGGAGAAGAGGGAGGAGACAGGATACGCAGATGGAACGAAAGCCGACGCATATCGCCATCCTGGGAGCGGGACGAGGCGGCACGGTCCTGCTCGAGCTGTTTCATCAGATGCCGGACGTCACGATCGTCGGCATCGCCGACAAAGATCCGGCCGCACCGGGGCTGAAACGGGCAAGAGAGCTGAATGTCCCGGTCGCCGACCACGTACCCGATCTTATCCGCCATGCGGGGGCCAGCCTGATCGTCGATGTGACGGGCGATCCGAACATGGCGCAGACGGTCGGGGCCAACAAACGACCCGAGGCTGAAGTCCTCAGCGGCGCGACCGCACGGCTGCTGTGGACACTCGTGCAGCACGAGCGGAAACTGGAAGCGGAACTCTTGCACGCGGAAAAGCTCGCGGGGCTCGGCTCCTTCGCCGCCGGCATCGCCCATGACATCAACAACCCCCTGCAGCTGATCTTGGGGTTGGCGGAGAATCTGACCGAAGAAGGTGATCTCAAGGCCGTCCACGAACAGGCCCATGACATCGTCAATGCCGTCAAACGCACCAGCGCCATTTGTCGTGACCTGACTCGCTACGCGCGGCGAGACGGCGGCGACGGAGACATGCTGGTCGCGCTCAACACCAAGCTGGAGGAAGCGCTCCGAATCGCCCGGTATGCCGTCACCCTGCAGGACATTACGGTCGTGAGGGACTATGCCGATCAGGCTCAGGTCCGCGGAAATCCCGATGAACTCCTGCATGTGTTCGTGAACCTCATCACGAACGCGGTCCATGCCATGAGTGATCGAGGGACGCTGACCTTGAGCACATCGGTGAACGAGGATGAGTCGGTCGCGGTGAGCGTGACCGACACCGGCTGCGGCATTCCCGCTGAAGCGCTCCCCAAGATCTTCGAGCCGCTCTTCACGACGAAGCCGCCGGGGAAAGGCACGGGGCTGGGGCTTTATAATGTCATGTCGGTCATTTCCAAGATGCAGGGTCATATCTGCGTCAACAGCACGGTCGGCCAGGGATCGACATTCCGGATCGAGTTTCCCGTGGTGAGTCAACCGATTGAATATGTGCCCATATGACGACTGAAGGCTCCGCGCTCGGCAAGGCACTCGGCTGGGGGCTCAAACGGAAGCTGATCGTTTCGATGCTTCTGGTGGGCGTGGTACCTCTCCTGCTTGGACTGGGCCTGGCATTTCTTCAAGGCTCGAAGGAAATTCACGAAGTCAGCGGAGAAAGCTTTAAGGCCCTGGCCACCGAAGCGGCCAGGAAGTTGGATCTGTTGGTCGCCGAAGAAGTGTCGCGCACATCGCGCATCGCAATCAACCCCATCATCATCCGCGAACTGGAAAAACGCCGAGATCACCTGCAAACCGGCGAGCCGGCCGCACTCAAGAAATCGTTGGAGGATGAACGGACGCGATGGGACAACGGGGATCCGGCCGGCACCAAGGCCATTACGGGAAACTCGGTTGCGCTCCTGCTCCGCGAGCACTACGCGGGGTCGCACAACGAACCGGACCAACTGCTTCCACAAGTCGTCCGGGCCGCCACCAAGATGCTCTTCGTCACGGATATGCAGGGGCATTTGGTCGCAGCCTTGACCACCAGGCCGGCCTTCAACAGCTCCGACCGGATCTGGTGGAAAGGCGCCTACAACAAGGGCGTCGGACAACTCTTCATTGAGGATGTGGCCTTCGACAAGGCGGCCGACTCCTATGTCTTCACCATTTCGATTCCCGTCATGGACAGCCTGCGGTATGAGGTCGTCGGCGTGATCCATCGGGTCATCGATGCGAAAGAGTTTTTCTCTCCCTCGACCCATCCGATCCGATTCGGGAAAACCGGCCACGTCATGCTCATCGATAGCCGCGGCGTCGTCATGAGTTGTCCCATCCTCCCGACCGGTGTCCGGTTGTCGGATCCTTCGTTGATTCCGCTGATCACTCCCCTTCAGCCAGGTTGGGTCAGCGCCGCCAGTGACGGACATGGGGGACATGGCACTGCCATCATCGGATTCGCTCCGCTGCCGGAAACGAGCCGTGCTACGAATGGATCGCTGGAACAGGGAGGGTGGCACACGTTCGTCTGGCAGTCATCCGCCGAACTGTTCGCTCCCATCGAACACTTATTGGAATGGATGTCGATCCTTGCATTGGTTGCAGTGGGCTTGCTGGCCACGTTGGGCTACTTCGCCGCCAGCCGCATCGTGACTCCGGTTCGCAAACTGCAGGAGGCAGCGAGACTGGTTGGGCGGGGCGAACTGCGCGAACCGATTCGAATCGAAACCGGCGACGAGCTGCAGGAACTCGCCGTCGAGTTCAACCGGATGAATACACAGTTGGAAGCCGCCTTTGCCGGCCTGGCCACGCAGGTCGAAGAAAAAACCCAAGAGGTGCAGTACCTGCAAAAGGCGACCGACCAAGTGCTCGATGCGGTTCCGACGCCGATCGTGCTGATCGACCAACATCAGGACATCCAGTATATGAACCAGGCATCCCGCGAGCTGTTGGGAACGGACGGCCAGGGCAAGACCGGCTCGTCGCTTTTTGAGCTCCTGAATCTGAGCCACGCGCAGCAGGAGCACTTGGAACACGCACTCGATCTCGAGACCGGTGCCTCGCTCCGAGGCCCCGCTCGCGCGGAGGACGATCTGATCAAAGAAGCCAGGGACCCGCTCGCTCCCTTGCTGAAACAACCGACCCACGATGCCCGACGCGAATTGACGATCGAGGGACGCCTCTACCGCTACGAATGGTTTTCGCTGCAAGCCCGAAGCGGCGAAGGCCGTCGCTTCGGACTCGTACTCCGCGACACCACCGACGAGAGCCGGCTTCAGGACCAGCTGGTCCAGGCGGAGAAGTCCGGCAGCCTGGGCGTGCTGACGGCAGGCATCGGTCATGAACTGAACAATCCGCTGTTCGGCATTCTCGGCCTGGGCGAAGCCATCCAGGAAGAATCGGACCTGACGAGAGCCAAAGCCTATGCGCGCGATATCCTGGAACATGGACGCCGAATGGCAGCGATCATCCGCGACTTCACCGGCGTCGCCACCAGGGAATCCAAAGATCAACGCGTCCCCGTCGACGTAAACGCACAACTCGATCAGGCTCTGGCCATCGCGCAAACCTCCCAGGACTGCCTGGGGCTCAACGTGAGAAAGCACTACGTCGCGCTGCCGCAGGTGAGCGCGTTGCCGGACCAACTCCGATTGGTCTTCATCAACGTGATCACGAATGCCTTACAGGCCATGCACAGCAAAGGGGATCTCTGGGTCAGTACGGCGGAACAGCCGGGAGCGGTAACGATCACGATCCGCGACAATGGTCCGGGCATCGCCAAGCAACATCTCGGCAAAGTCTTCGATCCGTTCTTCACCACGAAGGGGCAGGGTGAAGGCTCGGGTCTGGGCCTTACGGTCGCGCAGCGATTGATCAAAAAATTCGGCGGGGACATCCGCATCGAGAGCATCGAAGGCCAGGGCACCACCTGCACGATCACATTGCCGACCGTGGAGTCCGGGGTGCGAAAGGAGGAGTCATGCGCAACCTCATGAGACCCTACCGGCTTTCGCTTTGGCTCGCGATGATGCTTGCCACGGGCATGGCCTACTCTCTCCAAGCCAAGGACCCGCCGCCGCCTTCCGGTATCGCGCCGGAGAAAGTCGCCGACTACGTGCATGCCGTACTTGAGGCCGATCGGACGATCTATACCAACCACGTCGTCAATCGCATGCAGGCCAAGGGGATTGTCTCCGCTGCCGAACATTGGGAGAACGAGAATGCCTTACCGCTCCCAGCCCAATTCCTCCAGCATTCCGGCAAGCTCGTAGCGGAATCCGGGCGCGGCATCCGTTACCGCCTGATCAGTCAGTGGCCGATCTACCAACGCAACGCTCCGGCGACGGATCTTGAACGCCGCGCGCTGGAGGGATTCGCGCAGAGTCCGGATCGCCCGCTGACCGGCATCGTCACCAGCGGACGAAAACAGTACTTTCAGGCCATCTACCCGGACCGCGCCATCTCAGCCGCCTGCGTGAACTGCCACAACAGTCATCCGCTGAGCCCCAAGCGTGACTTCGCCGTGAACGACATCATGGGCGGCATGGCGATTACGATTCCGCTGGATTGAGCACGCGGTCGTGTACGCGAAGCGTATCTCGCAGTTCGTCTCCCGCCGAATCGAACGATGGTCACCGCCCTCCTCCCCAGGATAGCGAGATACGCATCACGAGGGATGAACGACAAACGCTGCCGAGACAATCGTCGGGAGTTGACGGGTGAGGTTCACGGGATCATGGGAGGCAGATTCGGCGGCGGTTGCTGGTATTCGTCTCGATAGATTTGAACGGCCGTGAGAAAGAGGCCGACGAGCGTCGGGCCAAGGAAAAGTCCTATGATGCCGTAGAGCGCCAACCCACCCAGCACACTGAATGTCAGGAGTAGGACCGGGATCTGCGCCCCCTGACCGATGAAGAGCGGCTTCAAGATCTGGTCGACCGTCGAAACAACGCCGGCCCCCCAGGCCAACATGGCGACGCCCTTCCCGATCGGACCGATCCAAAACAAATACACAGCCACCGGCCCCCACACCAGGGCCGTCCCGCCGAGAGGCAGCGGCGCCAGCAGGATGGTCAGCGTCGTCAGCACCAATGGAAACGGTGCTCCGAGCACGGCATAGGCGGCGCCGGCCAAAAGCCCCTGCACCAGCGCCGTCAAGACGACGCCCTTCACGACGGCGCGAATCGTTTGATCCAACCGTGCCAGAATCTTCACCTTGTGCGAGGATTCGAGCGGAATGAGGGCGTAGAGGGCCTGGAGCCATGCCCGGCCGTCCTTGAAAAAGAAAAACAACGTGAAGATCATGACGAGAAAATCGGCCACGAGCAGAAAGGCATCCCGGACCAACTCGCTGAGCTCTCCCACGATGTAGCGGCTGAACGTCTTGGCGCTCGACAGCACCAATTGCTCCAAATCGCTCTCACGCCCGCTGACACGTTCGAGCCACTGCCGGACCAGTCCTCCTCCCGGCAGCTTGGACAAATGCTCGGGCAGTCGCTGCACTCCTCCCGACGCAATCCATGCGCGAATCGATTGTTCCGCCGAACCGGCCTCGTTCACAAACATGACGGTCAAGACGATCAACGGCACGACGACCAATGCCATGACGCCCAACGTCAGCAGCGCGGCCGACCGCGATTCCTTCCCGCCGAGCCACGCAGTCAGGCGCACATGCAATGGAAAGCTGAGATGCGCGAGGATCGCCGCCCACAGGACCGGAAGGAAGAACGGCTTGAAGATCAGGGCGATCTGATACAGCAACCAGAGGAAAACAGCGAAGAAGCAGAGTGAGAAGACCTGGCGGCGATTCATCCTGAAACCAATTCCCCGTGCGTCACCCGACCCCGGTGATAACAGAAACGCCGGCTGATGTCACGCAAGGATCGGGCTCGGAGAATGGTCAGAGGGGCGGCACGGAGGAAACAGCGGCCGGAGGGCGCAGCGGCGGCCGCGCCCCGGCGCTTAGGAATGCTCGCCTGCTACGGCCACCGACTTGGGGCGCTGCGCGGGCAATTCACGAACATTGTTGGGAAGCGTCTTGGGTTCCTCTCCCCATGAGGAGGACAGGCCCATATCCGACGTGCCTTGGAATTTCGATCCGTCTTCCATGGACAGGGCCGGAGTATGCACTTCGCCGATCAGGATGCCGGTCTTGAGTAATTGCAACCGTTCCGTTGCCGTCACCGTCGCCTTGATCTTCCCGCTGTTGATGATCACGCCCGCCGTGATCGTGCCCTGCACGACCCCGTCTTCGCCGATCACCACGGTACCCTTGGTCTGGATGTCCCCCTCCAGCCGCCCATCGATACGCACGGTGCCTTCCACGCGAATCTCGCCCTTGAGGAGCACACCCCGGGCAAGCAACGTGATGTTGTCATCTTCGACGAAACCGCTCTTCTTCATCGCAGGCTCCTTCTCATGGAGGGCTGGGCTGGTGGACCATCCAAACATGAGTTGAGCCTACACCAGGTTTTTTCAGGCACCTAGGAAAAACCAAAACTTCGTTTGAGCCGCTCCCAGAGCCCTTCGCCGTGCACTTCGCAGGCGACGGTCGGCTCGGTGCCCTCGATAAACACCTCGACCATTCGTTCGGGACAACGGGACGTCGCCAGTTGTCCGGTCTTCGGATCTATCTCCCGCGTGACGATGCCGGGGGGAATCGGAAAATCCCTCAAGACCGGCGATGACGTCTGCCGCATGAAGTCCGCCCAGATAGGCAGCGCCGCCTGCGCGCCGGTCAATCGCAGGGGCTCCTCATCGTCGAATCCCACCCAGACCCCGACGACATAGTCCGTGCTGTAGCCGACGAACCAGGCGTCCCGATACCCATCGGTGGTGCCGGTCTTGCCGGCGACGATGCTGCGGACGCCCATCGCTTTGGCCTTGGCCGCCGTGCCCCGTTCGACGACGCCTTTTAAAAGACTCGTGACCACATAGGCCGCCTGGGGAGAGACCGCCTGGCGCCGCTCCGGCGTATGGTGCCACAAGGAATCTCCGTCGGAGGTCAGCACCGACTGCAAGGCCGTCGGCGTCACCGCCACGCCTCCGTTGGCCAGTACGCCGTAGGACGAGGTGATCTCGAGGAGCGAGACGGAGGATGTGCCGAGCGCAATGGAGAGATTGTCCGCCAGGGGACTCCGGATACCGAGGTTCTGCGCGGTCTGAAGAATCCGCCTGGTGCCCACCGACTGCGCCAATTTCACGGCCGGAACGTTCAGGGACTGCTCCAGCGCCGCGCGGAGTGACACCGTTCCATGGAATTGACGGTCATAGTTTTGCGGCGACCAGGTACCGGTGGAAGACTCGAAGCTGACCGGCTCATCTTTCATGCGCGTCGCCGCCGTCACCGGTTGCCCGCTCCCCGGTTCGCGCTTCGCCTCGAGCGCCGCCAAGTAGACCAGCGGCTTGAAGAGCGACCCCGGTTGGCGCTTGGCCTGCACCGCCCGATTGAACTGGCTCGCGCGGTAGTCCCGGCTTCCGGCCATGGCGAGGATAGCCCCCGTCGAAGGATCCAGCACGACAATCGCGCCCTGGAGCGTCTCGTCCCGCGCATTCAATGCCGGATGTTGCGCTTCCAATTTTGCGAGGCCGGTACCGAGGACATCCGTCGCCGTACGTTGCAGCATCGGATCCAATGTCGTGTAGAGCTTCACACCGTCCGGCAGCGGCGCCCCCACGGCTTCCTCGGTTTGGCGCAGAAGGTAATCGACGAAGAACGGCGCGTCAGCCAAGGTTTCCTGCGGCAAGAGCACCTGTACCCTCGCATTGACGGACTCCCGCCAATCCTCCTCCGCGATGAATCCCTGCTCGCGAAGCCGCCCCAACACCACATCGCGCCGTTGCTTGGCGGAGGCGGGGTTCTTGAGCGGTGAATAGGTGTTCGGTCCCTTGATCATCCCGACCAGGAGGGCGATCTCCGGAAGATTCAGTTCGTCGACCTGCTTCCCGAAATACCGGTGAGCCGCTTCCCCCACCCCGTAGATCGACACGGACCCGATCTGCCCCAGATAGATCTCGTTGAGGTAGCTCTCGAGGATCTCCTTCTTCTGATACTTGGCCTCCAACACCAGTGCGGCGACGGACTCCTTCAACTTTCTGGTGAAGGTGCGGCGCGGCGAATAGAAGAGGTTCTTGGCCAGTTGCTGCGTGATCGTGCTGCCCCCCTGAACGACGTCGCCGCGGACCAGGTTTCGCCACAGGGCCCGGCCGACCGCCACCGGATCGATGCCGGGATGGCTAAAGAACCGTCGATCCTCGATGGCTAAGAGGGTGTCGACGAAGCGGGCCGGTGTCTTGGCATAGGGCAGCCATTCCCGCACTTGCCTCGAATCACCGCGCAGTCCGCTGATCAACTGCGGCTCCAGATAGACGGGAAATACGTCCCCTCCATGCTCGAGCGAGACGACTCGGGTAGCCTGGCCCTGTTCCAGCACGAGCCGCACGGCTGAGGCCCGCACATGCTGGTCGGGCACCTCACGGAGATAGATGTCCAATTCCGAGGAGGTGCTGCGATAGTCGCCGGGCGCGCGCACCGGATGCTCGACGGACTTATAACCAAGTTGCTGCAGCCGCTCGAGCAAGCGGGAGGAAGTCACATCGAGGTCGGGCTTCAGAAGAAACGGAGCGCCGAACACCAGGCGCGGGCGGTGTTCGTCTCCCTTCGGCAGTGCCAAACTGGCCGACAAGTACAGCCCGTATCCAACGCCGAGGCCGACCGTGAGCATGATCGCGACGGTCAACAGCAAGAAGGCCCGCTTGGCCCAACGCAGCGGTACGCTTACCACCGGCTCCTCATGCGCGCAGCATACGCGATCCTGCAGGGGAAATCATACGGCCGGATGGCTCGAACACATCACGACTCGTACGTCCACCAGCTTGACAAAAATGCGACAGTCCCCTTAGATGGCGCCCAACTGCTCTATTCCTAGGACGCGATACGTAATTCACAACCGACAAGGAGAATTCCGTGGACATGATGCCCGCCTCCCTTCCTGTCCGCCAACCATGCCCCCAGACATCGTCCAGTACGATCGGGCGCGGGGTCGGACTCCTGGTGATCCTGTTGGGATTCCTTACCGTGCCGGACATGCTCTGGGCCGGAAGCTTTCGGATATTCGACCACAGCGCCTCGGCGGCGGGTCAGGCCTCCGCCTTCACCGCGCAAGCCGACGATGCCTCCGCCGCATACTACAACCCGGCCGGTATGACCCAGCTCCACGGTGTCCAATTGTCGGCAGGCACGACCCTTATCGGCGGCGGCTTCTCATTCCAAAATGCCGGAGGCGCCACGACCCCGGGAGATTTGCGCGGCAGCGTCGCCCTCCCGCCGCCATCCAGTTTCTACGCCACGGCGAATCTCAAAGATCTCGGCATCGGATCGGTCGACGGCCTGGTCGTCGGCTTGGCCGCGTTCAATCCGTTCGGCACGATCACGCGCTGGCCCGACAGCAGCCAGTTCTCCAGCGCCACGACCAAAGCCGCCTTCGAATTGCTCGATATCCGTCCGTCGATCGCCCTCAAACTCCACCCTGACTTTGCGATCGGCGTCGGCGCCGACATTTATACGTTTTCCGGCCTCCTCGGGGAGGGACAAGTTGAACGGCAACTTCGATGGCCCGGCGGGCTCGGGATCCCGGCCGGCTCCGGCATCGAGCTCACCGGCCGCGATACAGCCGCGGGCTTCAACGTCAGCATGCTTTATACCCCGATCCGGAACGAGGACGGGTTACCGCTCGTCAATGTGGGATTGATCTACCGGAGCCAAGCCACGCTGCACCTGAACGGGCAATTCATGGTCAACGGCGCACCGATTGCCGACTCGCGCACCACCTTTGTCGTCCCCCAAGTCTTCACCGGAGGCGTGGCGCTTTGGCCGGTCCGCAACAAGAGTCGCGAGTGGAAACTGGAGTTGGACGTCGACTATACAGGCTGGAAATCCGTCCGCAACCTCGACAGCACGCTCTCGAACGGGGTGACGATCGCGACGCCGGCCAATTGGAACAGCGGATACACGGTGATGATCGGTACGGAGTACAAGTGGCTCAAACCGGAACCGCTGCCGGACTGGGACATCGCGGTGCGAGCCGGCTACTGGCACTCGCCGAAGGTCATCCCCGACCTGACCTTCAACCCGGCCATTCCGGATGGCGACCAACATGCGATCGCTGGCGGTCTGGGCTTCATGTGCACCGGCAACGGGCATTTCCTCGGCCTGATCCCCTGCGGCGGATCGGACAAGGCCTTCCGGCCAAAGGGCCTCGGATTGGATGTGGCCTACAAGGCCGTGCTGTACGAAGATCGAACAGTGGCCGGGAACGTGAACCCGACCGTCAACGGAACCTACCGCACGACGCTGCACGTCGGATCGGTGAATATTCGGATGAATTTTTGACCATGGCCCCCCCGATCATGCTACAGTTCTAGGTACGTACAAGCTGCGAGTCGCCACCCATCCCGCCAAAACGGGATGGGATTCATTGCTCGGCTGAGGGATCCCCCGTGACACAGGCTCAGCAGGCAACCCCCATCTCCTCGCTTCAAGACGAACAGACGAAAGTTCTCTATCGGAGTGCCGCCTTCGGGCTGCTGGTGTCCGTCATCAATGCGACGTTGATCGTCGTATTGGAATGGGACGTCTTTCCGCAAACTCCGCTGCTCTGGTGGCTGGGCACAGTCTGCAGCGTCACCGCCTTGCGCGCGGGCATCGTCTGGGGCTACTGGAACCACACCCCGGCCGGCTGGACCACAGCCGACTGGTATCGCTGGGCGCTCCGCGGCGTCACGGCGACCGGCCTGGCCTGGGGAGCCAGCACCTGGTTTTTGGGCCCGGACGTACCCCGGGCAAATGAGTTGCTTCTGCTGTTCGTGATGACCGGAATGGTCGCGGGGGCAGTACCAATCTTGGCACTTGTGCTGCCGGCCTTTCTGCTGTTCAACGCGACGGTCTCGATTCCCCTGCTCTACCACTTTGCCACAGCCGGCGATCCGTTCCACTGGACGCTGGCCGGCATGACGATCCTATTCGTCTCCGCCACGACCTATTCCGCCTGGAACCTGAACCATGCGGTCCTGACTTCCCTGCGGCTCAGGCTCCAAAACCAGGCGCTGGTCACCTCGCTGACCGAACGATCGACGGCGATAGAACAGCTGAACCGGGATGTCACGAAAGAGATTCAGGAACGCCGGCTGGTTGAAGAAGAACTCCGGCAAACTCAGGGCGACCTGGAACGCCGGATCGCCGAGCGCACCACGGATTTAGCGCAGGCCAACGAGAGCCTGCTCACGGAAGTCGAAGAGCGGCGCCGTACCGAGCGGGCGCTCTTCTCGAGCGAGAAGCGCTTCAATCACCTGACCGACAACCTCAACCAGGGCGTCTGGTTTGCGCAAGTCGAACCGCCGCAGGTGCTCTATGTGAATCCCGCCTTCGAACGCATCTGGGGACTTCCTGCCGATCGATTCTACGAAAACCCTCGCTTGTGGCGGGAGTGCCTGCACCAGGACGATCGCGCGTCGGTCAACGAGGCCTACGATGCGGCACTGGCCGCGCCTGACACCAAAGACCTCGCCCTCTTCTACCGGATCGTCCATCCCGACGGGGCGGTACGCTGGATCCATGATCGCGTGGTCTTCCACCATAAGAGCGACGGGACGGTCGACCAGATCAGCGGCATCACCGAGGACATCACCGAGTCCCGAGCGTTGGAACAACGCCTGCGCGAGGCGCAAAAGATGGAAGCGGTCGGCCGCCTGGCGGGGGGCGTCGCCCACGACTTCAACAACGTCATGACCGTCATTCTCGGTTACAGCGCCGTTCTTCTCCAGGAAATGAGCCAGCAATCGAGCGCCCGCCATTTCGTCCAGGAAATCCAGCGGGCTGGTGAACGATGCGCCGCCCTGACCAGTCAACTCTTGGCCTTCAGCCGCAAGCAGATGTTGCACCCCGTGTCGCTCGACCTCCACCGAGTCATTCGCGATCTGATGTCCCTGCTCAGGAGCCTGCTTGGCGAACACATCACCGTCGTGCTCCGCTTGGACCCGACTCCCCGCTGGGTCAAGGTGGATGCGGTTCAAATGGAACAGGTGATCATCAACCTGGCCGTGAATGCCCGGGATGCGATGCCGCAAGGCGGCACCTTGACGATCGAAACGGACGAAATCCCCCTTTCTCAGGTGCGCGGAGCGGGAACCGGCAGCCGCACGGATCGGCCCTACGTTCGCTTTCGCGTGCATGACACCGGCATCGGCATGGACGCGGACACCCAGGCGCGCGTCTTCGAACCGTTTTTCACGACCAAACCGCAAGGGCAAGGAACCGGTCTCGGTCTTGCCACGGTCTACGGAATCGTACACCAAAGCGGCGGGACGATCAGCGTCGACAGTAAACCGGGGCTCGGCACGACTATGACGATCTGCCTCCCTCAAGTGACGCCGGTCGGTCCGCCGATGCCCGCCACAGTTCTCCCTCCGGATACCAAACCGGGCACCGAAGCCGTGCTGTTGGTGGAGGATGATCCATCCGTACGGCTCCTGACGCAGCATGTGCTCAGAATGCACGGGTTCCTGGTGTACGAGGCGGCGGACGGTATCCACGCCCTCGACCTGATCCGGCAACATCCGGTACACGTCGACGTCCTGGTCACCGATCTCGTCATGCCCGGCATGAATGGGAAGGAATTGGCGAAACGGTTGCGCGGGAAGCTCGGTCCGCTGAAGGCCGTCTACGTGTCCGGATACAGCGATTCGGCCCCGATCGTCGGAGACGATGCGGATGGACAATCTGCGTTCTTAGCGAAGCCCTTTTCTCCGGAAGACTTGATCCGCACCATCCGCCAGCTCCTCCAGACGGCGGCGCCCGCCGCGCTGAGCCCGCCTCAGCGGTAGCGGTCCATCAGCCCGCGGCCTCGTCGGCTCGAACGGATGCACCGATCCACGGCGGCGAGAGGGAGCCGACGAACATGCCTGCCGCTGCGGCCAAAAATCCGACCAACTGCGGCGGCCAGATCGAATCGGACCCGCCGAAGGCTTCAAGCACGACCCAGGTCACCAATCCTGCACCGATTGCCAGCAACGCCCCCTGCGTCGTCGCTCGCTTCCAAAACAGTCCCGCGGCCAGCGGTACGAATGCCGCCACCAGCGTCACTTTGTAGGCATTTTCGACCATCTTGAAGATTGATGCCTCTGAATTGAGGGCGAATCCGAGCACGGTCGCGGCAAAACAGACCAGCACCACCCGCATGAGCCGCAGAAACTCGTCGTCTGCGATCCGGGGAAACCACGCTTTCAGCACGTTCTCGCTGAATGCCACCGACGGGGCCAGCAGCGTGGCCGATGAACAACTCATGATCGCCGAGAGCAAGGCCCCGAAAAATACGATCTGTGCAGCCAAGGGCGTATGTTCGAGGATCAACGTGGGCAACACCAGCTGAGAATCGCGTTCGAGCAACCCGGCCACGTGGGCCGGATCGATCAAGGTCGCGGAATAAGCAAGGAACATGGGGACGAACGCAAAGAGGAAATAGAGCGATCCGCCGAGCACGGATCCGCGGACGGCCGTCCGCTCATCCCGCGCGGACGTGATCCGTTGAAACACGTCTTGCTGGGGAATCGAGCCCAGCATCATCGTCATCCAGGCCCCGAGAAACGGAATCCAGGCCTCGAAGGTCGCGGGTGGAAAGAAATCCAGTTTTCCCGCCCTGGAGGCGTGCGCGATGACCTGATCGACGCCGCCGGCCAACCCGCTGATGATCGAGGCGATATACAACATCCCTCCCATGATGATCGTGATCTGCACGAAATCGAGGATCGCGACCGAGAACATCCCCCCGAAGACGGTATAGGCGAGCACAATGACGGCGCCGAGGACCATGCCCGTCGGTTGCGAGATCGCTCCGTCCGTCACGACCGAAAAAACCAAGCCGAGCGCCTTGATCTGTGCCGAGACCCACCCCAGGTAGGAGGCGACGATGCAGAGGGTACAGAGCACCTCAACGCTGCGGTTGTAGCGGAGGCGGTAATAGTCGCCGATCGTCAGCAGGTTGAGGCGATAGAACCGGCTCGCGAAAAACAGACCGGCCAGGATGAGGCAAAGGCTCGACCCGAAGGGATCTGCCACTACGGCCCGCAGGCCGTCTTTCACGAACGTGGCGGAGATGCCCAAGACCGTTTCGGCGCCGAACCAGGTGGCGAACACCGTGGCCGTCACGACCGGCAGGGGCAAGCAGCGCCCTGCCACCGCAAAATCCTTGGCAGTATGAACGCGCATGGCCGCGTAGAGTCCGATACCGACCGACAGCGCAAGGTAGAGGATGACGAAGGTCAGCAGCATTCCGCGATCAACGATCGGGTGACGGTGACGGAAGAATCGGCGGGCCCGGAGCGCGATTGTAGCGAGCGGCTTCGCGCCACGCAACAGCAGAGCGCCGCACGCATTGACTTGGCTGCCGCGACCGGCTACAACGCGCCGCGCAACCAGGTGAGCCGAAGACACTTCGTACGAACCGGAGCATGCACATGACTCAACGCCAAGGCAACCGTCACCTTGTTTCGTCCATTCTGTTGCTGGCCGCTTGCATCAGCCTGCTTCAAGCCTGCAGCGGCGCCTCCATCTTTCCCAGCAAACCACCGGCCCCGATCGACTTCGCCCGCACGATCGAATATGCCGACCGCGCCGCACTGGTCTACGAAAGCACCGAGACCATCGAAGCACGCAACACCGCCGATCACCGCTACGAAACCAGTCCGCTCGACGCATTGGGCGGCAAGGTCTTCCTGGAAACCGACGATGCACGACATCTCCAGTGGATCGCCGTTCGCGGCACGGCCAATCTCAACAACATCAAACTCGACGTCGACTATAACAAGGTGGTCGACGAACGCCTGCGGATCCCCCTCCACAAGGGCTTCGCGGACCTGGCGATGGATGCCTACCGGTTTGTGAAACCGCGGCTCAAGCAGGGGTACGAGGTACGGGTGACGGGTCACAGCCTAGGCGGGGCCGCAGCGGTGATTGTGCTGATGTTGTTGAAAGAGGACGGCGCGACGCTCGGACAAGCCGTTACGTTCGGCCAGCCGAAGGTGACCAACCGGGCAGGCGTACGCAAGTATCAGGAACTCCCGCTGCTCCGCGTCATCAACGACAAGGACCCGGTTCCGCTCCTGCCTCCGCTCGAGCTGTTCGCCATTCTGGACGAGGGATCCTTCCGCCATCTCGGACCGGAGGTTGTCCTGGAGGATGGCGCCGCATTCCGCTACTACAACGGGCATGATGCCGAGCGCATGTCGGTGATGTCATTCTGGCAACACATGTCCGACCACGACGTTCCCGATCACTATATGAAGAACTATCTCGACCGTCTCCACCAGAAGCTGCTGCCGTAACGATGCGTCGACGAACCAAGATGGTGGGTCATGAGACAAGGTGCAGGGCTATGGTACGTCGAATGAGCGGCGGACCGGCATTCCCGTTGCGAAGGGACGGTGCGAGGCGTTGACGCGGCGCCCGCGCAAGAGGCGAAGTTTCGTTGACTTCTGACAGCCCTATGTTACGAATCCTGGTATGCGACTCTCCATCTGTCTCACCTGGATCGTCGCGGTCCTGTCGATTTGCGTCTTCACGATCCTCGCGTCGCTTCGCGGGTTCATGAGCGAAGACCGGGGCACCTCCGTGAAAACCGTGGCGCACATCGACTTGCCCCGCGTCGTCAAGGTCCACCGCGGGCGCTGCAATCCGGCGAAGCCGTCCTGTCACCTGGCTCGTCCCAAGCCCCATCACAGGGCCGCGGCCTAGACATCGAGACACCCCTCATCCGGAGGCAGGCTGGGCCACGGCCGCCCCGTGATGCCATGGCCCAGGCGCTTCATGATCGCGTCACGAGAGGGCAATCAGCTGCTTGTTGGCTCCGAGCCACTGGTCGAAGGTCTGCAAAGAGGAGTTGAGCGCCCGAGAGATCGCAAGGTCGCGATTGCCGCAAAATACCTCGTTGAAGTCTCGCTTGAACTGAAACATGTTTCCCAGATCGTCGGCACCGGGAAACCCGAAGGTCCGGTAGACCTCCGGCGGCACTGCGTTGTATCGCACTTCACGGCCGAGATGTCGCGTGAGCGCGGCGGCCATCTGCCCACCGGTGAGATGCTCCCCCGCCACTCCCACGGTCTTCCCGAGATAGGCATCACGCCGCTTGAACACACCGAGCGCGCACTTGCCGATATCCACGGCGGCAATCCCCGGCAGCTTCTTCTCGCCCATGGGCAGAGTGAAGGCCAAGACCCCATCCGGCCCCGGCTTGGGTCCCATCCCGAAATGAATCAAGTTATCCCAATAAAATGACGTGAGGAAACAGGTCGTCGGCACCCCGAGACGCTTGAATTCACCGTCCGCCTCGCCCTTTGCGTCGAAATGAGGAACCTTGTATTTGCCCATAAGGGTCGGCATCCGGTTGTCCGAGAGCGGCACCCACCGACGGGAATCCTCGAGCGTCGACCACACGACATGCTGCAATCCGGCAGACTTCGCCGCCTGCGCCATCGCCTGGGCTTCGCTGAATTCCTTTTCAGGGGACATGTGCGCCCAGAAAAACGTCACGCAGAACGCCCCATACGCCCCGGCAAACGCCCGCTTCAGGCTCTCCGGATCATGCACATCCGCCGCCACGACTTCCGCACCGAGGCGCGCAAGCTCCTTGGCTTTGTCGGCATTCACGTCCCTGGTCAGTGCCCGAACCGAAAATCCGGAAGCCGGATCGGCCAGAATAGCCCGTACCAACCCGTTCCCCTGCATGCCCGTTGCTCCCACCACTACAACGACCTGTTTCTGTGCCATCTTCTGCGTTTCCTCCTTCTCTCACACCGGCTGTCAACCACGCGCCCCCTCACGCGTTTCGATTAGGGGGTGAATCCAGCTTGGTCTGCATCGCCCCAACATGTTAGGCTATCGATAGCTAGCCTGGGAGGAATACCATGATGCGTCATTCCACCGATCGAATGGAATCCCCTCGGAACACCTGGCTCGCTCTTTCGTTCTTATTCGCGCTCGCAACAGGTGGCCTCGCCGGTCCTGCTCAAGCCGCCGACACCTCAGGCCCGTGGGAATGCTCGGGTTACCAAGGCGAAGCCCATACGCGCTGCCTCCAAGCGTTCATCGAAATCCAACGCGAGAAAATTTCGAAACTCGAAGCGGAAGTGCAGCTCCAGCAGGGCCGGATGGGTCAGCTGAAAGACCAGGTCGATCGGCAGGCCTCCGCGACGGCCGACCTCCAGCGCCAGATGGCAGACCAATCCTCCTCCACCACCTACAACTACGTGACATCGGGAGCCGGGCTCTACCTGTATCCGCCCGCCGGCGTGGAACTCTACTTCGGTCGTCCCTGGGTGTACGGAGCCCCGTTCTACGTTCGCCCGCACTTCTGGGGGCCTCGCTATTACCGCCCCTATTACGGCCACTGGCATCGCCGCTGGTAATCCAGCGTCCCGAGGGCACGCACGCTAGGCGGGATCCCGATGGACGGTGCCCGGTGTGAAAGCCGGGAGACAGACGGCAATGTACTCGGCCCCCTCGGGACCGGGAGTGCCGTAACGAATCCACTCACCTCGCCTCGTGATTACCGCCTGACCAGCCTGCACATCCATCACACCGGCCTTGGTTTCCACTCGCAGCATCCCGCGAAGCACGACCGTGTACTCGTCAAACTCGGGTGTTTGACCAGGCTCCTGCCAACCGGACGGACTCTGCATCCGTGCAATGCTGATGGCCTCGGTCCCGCTGTTGACCTTGCCGATGTATTCGTCAATGAGCTTGGGCTTATTGCCGGCCGCTGCAATCCTCGTTGGCTTCTGAATCAATTGCGCCATGTTCGACTCCTTCCTCTTGCCGTCCACTTTCCCACAATCCGGCAACCCATCTAGCGGAGTCACCGCAAAATTCCAAGCCGATTCACCTGGGCATCTCTGAAAGAACAGTGACGCCGGACCAAGGCGTATGCTAAACCATACACTCAGTGCCAACGCCTTGAATTTTCACATAGGATACCGATGCGGCGCCCCTGGTTCCAGACCGGATTGATCGCATGGCAGCTGGTCCTCGTCCTGGGATTGAGCTTGGCGGCAGAGGCACGATCGGACCGACCACGCGCTTCGACAGCTCCAACAGAACGCCCTGAGCCCGAACTCCATAAGACCCTCACGGAAGCTCCCCTCCTCCGCGTCGGCCAGCTACTCGCGCATGGTGCGAACATCGAGGCGCGCGATGCCACGGGAGCCACTCCGCTCATCACCGCCGCGGCCAGGGGCAACATCACATTGATTCGACTGCTGCTGAGCCGTCTGGCGCGGGTCGATGCGCGCGACAGGGACGGCGACAGCGCACTCCACCTGTCCAGCTTGGCCGGATGCGTCGATTGCGTCGACGCCTTGCTGCAGGCCGGAGCTCCACCGGACAGCCGAAACACACTCGGGTTTACTCCGCTCCACCAGGCCGTCCGGCGATTCTGGGAATTGCCGGGCGAAACCAACCGAGACCGCCTCCACCGGCAACGAGACATCATCGCACTCCTCCTTCAACAGGGAGCGTCCCTCGATTCGCAGGATGGCTCCGGCAGAACGCCTGCTACGTTGGCAATGGAAAGTAACAACGGCGCGCTGCGCGCGAGCTTGATCACACGCGAGCCGGCAGTAGAATCCCACCAGCCCGAGTCGCTCTCAGGGAACGGTCAGGCCCCGGCGCCGAATCAAGATCGATTGGAAACAGCCGTGGTTCCTTCAGGAGCCGGAACATCCGCCACAGCTCCTATCAGGCAAGAGCCTCAGCCGGCGGTCCTTCAAGACTCTGCCGCTGCGCAGAGCCCTCCAATCATGCAACCGGAACCGCCTGCGGCGACTAGTCCGATCCCTCCGGCTGCCGCTCCTTCGGAACAACCACCGGCAGCGCCATCAAGCTCAATGCCTCCATCGATCGAACCAGCGACATTGGCCGACCGGTCAGCGAAGGGAGCCACAACACAGGCCTCGAGGACAACCGCGAGCGATACGGGCCCGCAAGCGCAGGCAACCGAGACGGAAAGCAGATCCGATGCACAAAGCCAGCAAGCCTTGTCCGGTCCAGATCCGGCCGCCCCTCCGGGACCGGTCCTCTCCTCACCGGCCTCGGCTGCCCCCACGCTCGGCGCCTCATCCGGAAGCTTCCCTCTGTCTCCTCCGGTGCCGGCCGCTGCCTCGAAGCCGGAACGGTCGTCGGTTGAATCAGCGAGTTCCGAACAGCAAGGGGACCCGGCGATTCAGCGGACCGAGCCGATCGAACCCAGTGCGCTCGCAGAATCCGTTCCGGCCACCGCCTCGCAACCGCTTCCACAGCAACCTGCACCAGCGTTGGAACGCGACCGTCCCACGCCTAGTCACCGAGAGTCGACTCAGACCGCTCAAGCGACCGGTGCAGCAGCCGTGGCATCTGCAGAGCCATCGGAAGTATCGGCCCGGCCCGTTCCAAGAGACCTACAGCAAGAAGCGCGCGTTTCTGAACCGTCGCAGAGCCCCTGGCTGTTCCGGAATGTTGGGTTCGGCCTCGGCCTCGGATGGACGCACAATCTTGGTCCCCGACGGATCGAATCGGTCACGACCATCAATCGTATCGTCCGGATCGATGAGGAGCGAAACGACCTCGTGCGGTTCATGCCGGAGCTGCACGTGTGGCTCGACCGTTGGGACGAACAACGTTGGAGCTGGGGGCCTTTTCTGGCCTTTGCGCCCGGATCGCGCGTGGTGGATGCGGTCGGTTTCGGGCTGATGTTGGGCTACCGCCCGAGCCCAGCCGATCACTACAGCTTCAATCTCGGCCTCGGTGGCGTCCTGGACCTGGATGCCCGCGTGCTCGGAGACGGGCTGATTGCCAACGAGCCGCTCCCTCCGCATGAAAGTTCGGCTAGGACTAAACACACGACCGCCGCCGGCCTCCTCGTTCTCTTTTCCATAGGGTGGGACCCCGCGGCACCGCAGGGAGCGTCACGATCATCATCCTCGGGACCCCCGCTTCATTGACGGGCTCGCAAGGTTCTCAGTAAGGTGAAGATGGAGCACACATGAGCAGCATTCCTCCAGCACAGTTTCCCGACGAACAAACGGAGGGCGGAGAGTTCAAGCGTCAAGCCGATGCGTTTCGCGATTGGGTGACGGCCGACGGTTCATCCGGCTATCCGGCCGCCGTGGGCCGGTACCACCTGTACGTCTCCCTCGCCTGTCCCTGGGCCCATCGCACCATCATCGTGCGCAAGCTGAAGCGGCTGGAACCTGCCATCGGCATGACCGTCACCGATCCGATCAGGGACGAACGGGGCTGGGCGTTCCGTCAGGGACCCGGCTACTCTCCCGATCCCATCAACGGATTTCATTTTCTCAGCGAAGCCTATCGGGCCACCGACCCGACGTACCGAGGCCGCGTGACGGTTCCGGTCCTGTGGGACACCGTCAGCCGACGCATCGTCACGAATTCGGATGACGACCTCATGCGCATGTTCAACAGCGAATTCGACCGGTTTACCGACAGCCACCTCGATCTCTATCCCACGGCGCTCCGAGCGGAGATCGACGCACTGAACGACTTCATCTATGAACGCATCAACAACGGAGTCTACCGCGCGGGATTCGCCACTTCTCAACGCGCGTACGAGCAGGCGATTCGCCCCCTGTTCGAAGCGCTGGAGGCCCTGGATGCCCGGCTCGCCGACCGGCGTTATCTTTTCGGCAATCAGTTTGTGGAGACCGATTGGCGGCTGTTCGTGACCCTGGTACGCTTCGATGCCGTCTACTACGGTCACTTCAAATGCAATCTTCGGCGTATCGTGGACTATCCCAACCTGTTCGGCTACTTGCGCGACCTCTACCAAACGAACCACATCGCCGAGACGGTCAACTTCGACCACATCAAACGGCACTACTACGTCACCCACGACGACATTAATCCGACCCGCATCGTGCCGCTGGGCCCCATTCAGGACCTGAGCGCGCCGCACGGGCGGGATCGTCTCGGATGATCGGAAATTTGTCTTGTACCGTATGTGGTTGGTGCCGTATGGTGGATTAGCTATGCCACCAGCAGAAAGGATGTTTCATGCGCCTCATCGTTGCCGCCTTCGCCCTGTTGACGCTGTTCGCGACGTCCGCCACTCCAGCCTCATCGGCTGATCCGACCACCGACGACCAAAAAACCTTGTATGCCCTTGGCCTGGCCGTGAGCCAGTCGCTCGGCACCTTCACATTGACCGAGGCAGAATTGGAATTCGTGAAAGCCGGCCTCTCCGACGGCGTCCTCAAGAAGCCGCAGAAGGTGGATCTTCAAGCGTTCGTCCCGAAGATCAACCAATTGGGACAATCCCGCATGACCGCCCTGGCCGACATTGAGAAGAAAGCAGGCGCAGCGTTCGTGGCGAAGGCCGCGGCGGAGTCCGGAGCCAAGAAAACCGAGTCCGGCGCTATCGTGACGACGATCAAGGAAGGAAAGGGCGCCACGCCGAAACCGACCGATACCGTCAAGGTGCACTACCACGGCACGCTGATCGACGGGACGGTGTTTGATAGCTCAGTGAAACGCGGTGAACCGGCGACCTTCCCCCTGAATCAGGTGATCAAGTGCTGGACTGAGGGCGTGCAACAGATTAAGGTCGGTGGGAAAAGCCGGCTGGTATGCCCCTCCAGTATCGCCTATGGCGATCGCGGTCAGCCACCGGTCATCAAGCCAGGCTCTACACTGGTCTTCGAAGTAGAGCTCTTGGAAATCGCGAAACAGTAGCCTCCCAAGATGTAGGATAAACACCGACGCAGCCATCGGATGTTTTTCCCCTGTGATCGAACACTTAAGGTTTTCCTGCCTCGTTCCGAAATGGTCAAAGCCGAACGAATCTGATTTCCCGGCAGCGGCAACCCTGCCCTGCCGGGAAATTTCATGGCGCCGGACTAGGCCGACAGCCACGAATACACCCGTGCCGATGTTCACGACCGGGATGGCGCGGTCCGGAACAAAGGCTCGCCCTTATGCGATCGCCGGATATACACCTACTCCTCGTCGACGACTCGCAGGTCAACCTCGACCTGCTGTTGGACTATCTAAAGGACACTCCCTACGCGCTCGTGACGGCGCGGGGCGGAACCCAGGCCTGGCAATTACTCGAACAGAACCCGGATTGCTATTATGCGGTCCTTCTCGACCGTGTCCTGCCAGGCATGAGCGGCATCGACCTTCTCCGCAAGATGAAGCAACACCCCACGCTCTGCCAAGTCCCGGTGCTTATACAAACGGCGTCGAGGGAACCGCAAGAAATGCTGGAGGGCCTACAGGCCGGGGCCTATTATTCTTTGACCAAACCGTTCGACAAGGACACGCTTCGAGCCATCGTCGACGCTGCCGTTCGCGATCGCACCGGCTTTCTGGAGGTAAGGAGCAGCCTGCTCAGAACCAACGCCACGATGGCACTGCTCGATTCCGCGACCTTTCATTTCCGCACTCCGGAAGAAGCCAAGGACCTGGCCACGTTGCTGTCGCATGCCTATCCGGATCCGCAACGCGTGGTGATGGGCATCCTGGAATTGGCGCTCAACGCCATCGAACATGGCAACCTGGAAATCGGGTACGCGGAGAAATCCCGGCTCCTGAATTGTGACTGTCTCGACGAGGAGATCGCACGCCGACTGGCCGATCCGCGCTATGCGTCTCGAACGGCAACGGCGCAGTTTGCCCGCCAAGCCGGACGTCTCTGTCTTCAGATTCTCGATGAGGGAGAGGGCTTCGAATGGCACCGCTTTCTCGACTTTGATCCCCAGCGGGCGTGCGACACGCACGGCAGGGGAATCGCGATGGCCAACAAGCTGAGCTTCGACCAACTGGAGTATCTCGGGAAGGGCAACGAGGTCCTGGCGGTTCTGCGGTTGGAAAGTATGCCGAAATGCTTCGCTGCCTGACACCTGCCTAGTTCGACAGCACCACTTTCGAAACACCGTACCAACGATCAAGCCGCTTCCCCTCGATCGCCAAGTCCAGATGGGGCGCACCGCCGTCTCGGTCCAAGACTGCGATATCCAAGCTGTACTCACCCGACGGGAGTCTCCCGGGAAGCTCGATCCGGTCGGACACTTCATGCGGACCGCCGGGCAACCAATCCCGAAGCTGCGCCTGGCTCACCCACTGTCCCACCACATCCCCCGACTCGTTGCGCAGTCGATAGGCCAGCGGCCAGGCTTGGTACACCGGCGCCACGCCAATGTTCTCCCAGCGAGACTGCAGGACAAACGGCTGACCGGCGGTGAGGCGCGCCTCATGCGTGAGGCTGCGAAGCACCAATCGATAACCCATTTTCCGCAGAAACTCCTCGAACCGGGATCGCCAGGCAGCAGGAACCGGTTTCGACTTGGCGTTCAGCACCGAGACGTGCCAGTCGAGGCCGCGCTGTAAGATTTTGTCGAGGTCGAACCCGCGCTCATACCACTCCTGGATGTAACCGCACACCTCGAACTGTACAGGCCCGCGTTTCCATGCGCCGGCCACGATCGAATCTTCCAATGCGGGCGGATAGGCGTGCTCCATATGGTTCCAGTCCGGTCCGAAGTACCCGTAATCCCCGTAGCAGTCCCCGCGCCACCCGGCTCCACGCGACGCGGCATACCGTAACGGCCCGTTGTGGAGCATCACGAGCGGGGTGCCCGAAAAATACTCGAAGTACCAATCCATAATCGCGCGCTGATTGGCTTCGGTTGGGAAATAGTCGCGACAGATCGGTTGGGTTTCGCCGGGACAGCAGGCCGTGTTCCACTCGCCCCAGCATCCCACGGAACCGATGTCCACATGGTCGAGCACCGCAGTCTGACCGTATCGCTCACCGAACGCCCGGAGCAGTCGCCGGTGATATTCGAGAAACGTGGGGTTGTTGTAGTCGGGAAAGGTCCCGTCCGATTCCTTGACGCTCGCCACGCCTTTATCGAGCAGCCATTGTGGGGTGCCGGTCTTGTACTCCGAAACGATTCGAATGGCGAGGGATTCCCCCTTCGCCTTCGCTTCACTGATCACGCGATCGACGAGCGCGAAGTTATACCGACCCTCCTCCGGCTCCAGTTCGGCCCAGGACCAACGGAAATAGGCGACCGTCGTTTTTGGATACTCCGCCGCGGACGGCGGATGGCCGAACCCGAAATGAAAATCGGCGAACCCCATTCCAGGATTGTAGAGGAGATCGCTGACCTCCCGAGGCCTCACGGTCGTATGGACATGAGCGCTCGCGCCGCCAGCGCCGCTGGAAACCGAGCTGCTATCGACTGAGGTTGCATGAGCAAGAATGCCGCCCAGCATCAACCGGCCGATCAACAGTCCCCCTGCGACGCATCGCGTCAAGGCCGCATGACCGCCGAACGACAAGCCCCTTGTCCTGTGAGTCACCGCCTCCATCCGCTACTCGAACCGGCTGATCTCCACACTGAACTCCGTCTTCAGCAAGATCTCCTTCTGGACCGGAGAGCCTTTGCTGGAGTTGGTCACTCGCAACACCATCCCGCGTTGTTCGAAACGATCCACCGTCACCAGCACCGTCCGGGCCGCCGTGCCCAGACCGACGACCTTCACGACGTATTGGAAGGACGAACCCTGGGGGAGGGCATAGCCGGCAAACGTAAGCAGCACTTCGCCGTCCCGTTCAGCCTTCGCACGCAAGGCGTTGTACACCGGTTGTCGCGCATTTCCGTCCCCACGCACCAAACCCGCCGCGACGATTTCATAGCGTCCGGCTGAGAGCGGACGTTCGACGGCATTCGTGATCGCCGTCTGCCCTGCGACGCCGGGAGGGCCGGGAGGACCGACGGGGCCGGTCGGCCCTGGAGGGCCGGGAGGACCCGCAACCGTTTTCGCACAACCGGCCAGACACAGCAGTGTTGCAGCGAGCAGCACGTTCCCGAAACCTCTTCGCGTCATGGGACCTCCCTCGGTGTCGGACACCACTGCCCCCCAAGCCCGAACGAAACCGATACGACCGGAAAACGCGCACAGGCTATGCCGTTCCCCCGACTCTGTCAACCGACCCAATTGTCACGGTTGAACCGGTGAGCGATGTCGGGGCGGCCAAAGACGGTGCGGCGGGTTCGGCTCAAGAAACATTGGGGGAAGCGGCAAAGTATGGTAGGGTACGGCCCGCATTGCTGCCGAAGGGACGAACCCGACGTGTTCAGACTCTTTTCCCCCGCTATCCGATCCGATGCCGTGTTGATCACCGGCGCCTCCACGGGTATCGGCGCCGCCTGCGCCCTGGCCCTCGACAAGATCGGCTACCGTGTCTTCGCCGGCGTCCGCAAATCCGCGGACGGTGAGGCGCTCCAACAAAAGGCGGGCCCACGGCTCATGCCGGTGCGTCTCGACGTCACCGACGAGACGACGATGCTCGCCGCCAGCCACACCATCCGCGCGATGATGGGAGACGCAGGCTTGGCCGGACTCGTCAACAATGCCGGAATCGGGGTCGCCGGTCCGATCGAAGCGCTGCCGTTGGCCGACTGGCGCCGGCAATTCGAGGTCAATCTGTTCGGCCTCATCCGCGTCACGCAAACCTTCCTGCCGCTCATCCGGCAAGGACGCGGACGCATCGTCAACATGGGATCGATCGCAGGCCGAGCCGCCATGCCCTTCATGGCTCCGTACTCCGCGTCCAAGTATGCGCTGGAGGCGATGACCGACGCGCTTCGAATCGAAGTGCAACCGTGGGGGATTCGCGTCGCGATCATCGAGCCCGGCGCCATCGCGACACCGATCTGGAAAAAGACGAGAAAAGAAACCGACGCATGGGACACATCCTGGAGTCCTGAACTCAAATCGCTCTACCAGGAAGGCTTCAGCCTCGTCAAAGAAACAGCCACAGAGGCGGGAGAGCGGGCGCAGCCGGCCGGCCTTGTGGCGGAAGCCGTCATCCATGCCTTGCGGTCGCGATTTCCTCGCACACGATACCTCGTCGGGTCGGACGCCAAGATTCGCGCCCGCCTCGCGGCGTTGCTGCCCGATCTGCTCAACGATTGGCTGATCACCCGGATCGTCAAACTCCCACCCCGACGGTAACGAGGCCGGTCCCCTATGCCGCCGCAGCTCCTCGCCATGGTGGTGATCGCCCTGCTCGGAGCGGGCCTGAGGCGGGCCGGCATCCTGACACGATCCCATCTCGAACGCCTGGTCCACCTGGTATTCCGGATCAGCCTCCCCGCCACCATCTTGGTCTCCATCGATCGCCTGACGGTGGCATCGGACTTGTGGAGGCTCCCGGTTACCGCCTGGCTGGTCATCCTCTCGCTCCTGCCCTGTGCCTGGCTCTTGAGCCGCAGGCTCGACTTGCCCCGCGCCGCCGCCGGCACCGTACTGGTCGGCAGCAGCGTGATGAACATGGCCTTCTTCGCCTATGCCGTCGTCCTAAGCCTTTTTGGCGAGGCGGGGTTGGGACGAGCCCTCTTCTTCGATCTGGGCCACGGGCTGCTGGTGTTCACGCTGATCTATGGCATCGCCGTTCGGTTCGGCGGTCGCGCGACTTCCCCTCCCGCCGCGATCGGGCGTTTTCTCGGCTCGCCTCCCCTCTGGGCCATCATCGTGAGCACCGGGCTCCGTGCCTGCGAGATCCATTTGCCCGACTGGGGACGCGGGCTTCTGTTTCCGCTTCACCTGACGACCATGCCGCTGGCCAGCCTGATCCTCGGATTGTCCATCGACATGCAGACGTTGTCTCAACGCGTCGCCGTTGCCGCAGCGGCCGTGATGCTTCGCATGGGAGGCGGCGGCGTGATGGGCTGGTGGTGGAGCGGGCTCTTGGGACTGTCGGATTTCGATCGCACCATCGTAACGCTGAGCGCCGCCATGCCGGTCGGTCTCAACACGCTGGTGTTTGCGGCGGAAGAGGAGTTAGATCAGGACTTGGCCGCGGCGATGATCACGCTCTCCATCGGCATCGGCCTGCTCTTGCTGCCGGCCCTGCCCTGGCTCCTCGGCCTGCTCGGACGGTTGGCATGATCGAGGGCATCAGGTCTGCGGCACACGAGTCATATCGATGACGAGGCCTTGGCCGTCAAGGTAGAGCCAGACCACTTCGTTTGGCGAGAGTTGCTCGATCGCCGGTTGGAGCAATGGGCGAACGGGAAAGGTGAGGATCTCGTCGATCTTCGTTCGGAGTCGGACCCGTCCGTCGCCGATCGCGACGAACGCCCCCTCCAAACGACGTTGCGGCGCCTGCGGCGATGTCCCGGAGGCCAGATCCCTCGGCTTGCCCTGCGAGTGGGCATCGACGATGAGGTACGAACGGTCAATCGCAAAATCGGCCGTTTCCCCCACCTCGAACTTCGCCAACTTCTCCATCACGACCCGCCGCGCATAAAACCCCACGTCGCGGCCGGTTTCGAGGCGAATCGTCACCCGCTCCTTGTCCACCTGAAATTTCCGGCCCAGCGAGGCGCGCAGGATCTTCGTGGGCGGCGTCGGTGCAGGTTTCTGGTATGCGACCACCTCGTCGGCGCTGTTCAGTAAAATCTCCACCGGATGACCGATCCCCAACCCGCGGGCTTCGTCGCCTCCCGCTTCCAGAGAGAGGATCCTCTGCGCCCGTTCGCCGGTGTCGACATAGACCTGATCTCCGCTCATTGAGACGATGGTCCCCTTGACCAGCCGGCCGCTCTGCACGATGCCGGGAACCGGCTTGAGCTCTTCGATGCTGAGGTTCGGGAGAATCTTGGCGGCGCCACCGCAACCGGTCAGCATCCCCGAGACGCAACAGGCAGCGATCCACATCCAACCGCCATGAGGCACTCTTGTCATGACTCGCCTTTCCACCTGACGCTCATCGCCGCGCCGTGACCGAACCGCAAGACCCTCGACCCGCTCGAATTTCGATGTACCATTTCGGGCGCATGCGCCCGAAATCCGTTCGCACCGGCCGCCGGATCGAGGATGCCGAATCTAAAACTCTTGGCCCGTCCGGACCTTGAGAATACACGACCCAATGCCAGAAGGCACGGTTACCGCGGCGGTGCCACTTGATCGCCAGTAGCGCCACGGACGGTAACGTTGTCCAGTCGCGAAAGGGCCGTTCCGACCGGGCCGCATGAAGCCCATAAGACGCCAGCAGTCGTCGAACGTGGCCTGTCTCGGACCAGAGTCGCTCGTCTGACACGGCGATCCCGAGCCGCGCCGCCTTCTTCCGCACCCGGCGATAGGACTGTCCGGTCAGCGCCGCCACGCTCGCGATCCCGCACCCGGTTCGATCTTCCTGGACCACCGCCTGCATCACAAACTCAGCTTCAGTTTTCGTCCGCCGGACGGGCTGAACCCCTGCCGCTCATAAAACACAAGCGAGCGCTCGAACGCGGGCAACGGCGGCGTATTCACTTCCAACCTTGTCCACTGTCGCGCTCGTCCGAACCGGACTGCCTCGCGAATCAGCCTCGCCCCCACGCCTTGCGAGCGGTAGAGCGGCCGCACGTAGACCTCCGGCATGGTCCCGAATCTTCCTCCTGCATACAACGCATAGCCCTCACAGAGACTGAGGAGCCCGACCGTTGCACCGGCGCCCACGTCTCGGGCGAGCAGAATTCGGCATTGCCCGGTGGCCAGCCCCTCGCGCGCCAACTCAATCGTCCGGGCACGATCGACATCGAAGGCGCGCTGCCCGATCACGGCCATGATCTCCTCGAGCAATTCCGCAATCAACGCGGCAATGTCCGGCGCATCCTCCGCTCGTGCCCATTGCAGCTCGATGGCCATCGAATCAGATCGCACTCGTCTCCGTCACAAGATCGGCGCTGAGCATACCATAGCAACGCGAAGGATCGTTCATCCGATCGTGAGAACTCCCCTCATGATCGTTGCTCAACGGGCGGGGCACACGTGCCATAATACGGATTCAACGGCCTGTTCTCAGACCAACGAACGAAAGGATCGCCCTCGCCATGACACCGATTCGCCGAAGCGCCGCGCTGCTCACCCTTGGTCTATGCCTCCTGCCCTTTATAATCGCAGCCCCTGCCGAGGCCCGTCGGGAGGTCTGGACTAACGACCAAAAATCCAAGCTGCAGCAGGCCGATCGGCTGTTCCTCGAAACCATCGTCCTCACCTCGCAAGCGGACAGTGATCGCGCCGCCATTGAAGCCGTCTTGTCGCAGCGCTTGCGCAGCCTGGGCTACACGATCGTCGGCGATTCCTCGCAACCCATCGACCTCACCGTGAAGATAAAGTGCGAAGAACGCAAGACCTGGGAAGGACCGATTCGGTCCGGCGGCGACGCGGATCAACCGGATGCCGCGTCGCGATTGTGGAAAGGCCCGGCCTGCCAGTTTCTCTATCGGTTGAATCAACAATGGGCCGACTGGCGATACGAGGTCCGTACGGAGCGAGCCACCGACGGGGGCAAGCAGGCCGGAGCCAACCTCGCAGCCCGACTGCGTGAGGATGATTTTCCCTACCTGTTGGCGGCTGAATGGCAGCAGGCAGCACGCTTGCTCCCGGTGCTGCTGGACAGCAAGGCCGAACCCCCGCGACAAGCAGCCATCGCCACCCTGCTCGGAAACATGCCCGCCGTCGAAGCCATTCCTGCCTTGGGCAAGGCAGCCCAGAGTCCCCACGTGGAGGTATCACAGGCTGCGTTGATCGCGCTCGGCAATATCGGCCAGGAACAATGCATTCCGATGTTGTTGAACTCGCTGACCTCGACGGAGCCCAAGACCAGACTGGCCGCCATCAAAGGTTTGGGACGGCTCGCTCCGCTGTACCCGACCAGCGACATCGTGCCTGTCCTCCTAGCCCGATTGCCCCAGGAGCCGATCGTCGAGCAAATCGAGATCGTCCGCGCCCTTGGCCGTACCCCCGACCGGCGCATTCTCCCACCGCTGAAAGAATTGAACCGCGCGGTGCAGGAACAGGCCCGCTCGGACAGCGCCGCCGATCTCAAAGAATTACGCGCCGCGCTCGGCCAGGCGCTGGATCAATTCGACGGCACGCATACGGCGGAATAGGCGGAGGCATTACGTGCGGCGGGCGCGGAAACAGTCTCTGGTATGGTCGTCGACCATGCCGATCGCCTGCATGTAGGCATAAATGATCGTGCTGCCGACGAAACGGAAGCCCCGTTTTTTGAGGTCCTTCGAAAGCGCGTCGCTTTGGGGCGTGGTCACCGGCACTTCGCGCATTGTCTTCCAGCGGTTCACCTGAGGCCGCCCTCCAACGAACGTCCAGACATACCGGTCGAACGAACCGAACTCCCGTTGGATCACCAAGAATGCCTGGGCGTTCGTCACCGCGGCATCGATCTTCAACCGATTGCGGATGATGCCTGAGTCCTGGAGCAAGGCCGCCTGCTTCTTGGCGTCGAACCGGGCCACCTCAAGAGGATCGAATCCGGCGAAGGCTTGGCGGTAGCCGTCCCGACGCCGAAGAATCGTGTCCCACGTCAATCCCGCTTGCGCCCCTTCGAGCAGCAGCATCTCAAAGTGAGTGCGATCGTCATGGACCGGCCGTCCCCATTCCTCATCATGATAGCGGATCATGTGCGGCTTTTCGCCGGCCCAGGCACAACGCACCCGGTCGATTTTAACAGCCCGTTTGCTCATGACCGCCCGGCTGGTGCGTGGGTGCGTCCGGATCGCACCATGAGGGCAATGATGCCGGAGAGCAGGGCGCAGGCCGGCCCGATCACGAAGGCTCCGGTCATCGCGGCCTCTAGCGACTTGTCGTGGGTATTGGAGGAAAGCAGCTGGATGAGCAGCATTCCCCCGAAGAATCCAACCAGATAGCCAGTCACCGCTCCCAACAACACACGGCCCAGGGTCGCCATATCCCACTCCTCGCGGCGCGTAGCCCTTCGCACGCTACCCGCTCGGCCGACGACTGTCAATATAGAGCCGATCTTCTGGTCAGATCCCCCATATATGCCACCCTCGATGCCAGCCTGAGACCAATCGGCCTATGTATGGATGGCACTTTAGATTCGATCTGTACCAACCGACAAGAACTTCACAAGCTTCCATTTCCAGGTCGACCGACCACCGCTGCCACGAGGAGGCCCGTTCATGCCATCGGCTCAAGAACTCGTCGAATCCTGCGATTGTCTTGTCTCATTGCCGGAAATATATCTCCGCGTCCGCGAGGTCGTCGACAATCCGGATTCATCGATGAATGACCTTGCCAAGGTGTTGGCACTTGACCCCGCGATTACCGCCCGCATCCTGCAAGTGGTCAACAGCCCGCTCTACGGACTCCCGAAAAAAATCGGCACCTTGAGCCAGGCGGTGGGATTGCTCGGCATGCAACCGATTCAAGACATCGTATTCGCCACGTCGGTCGCCAAGGCCTTCCCTCGAATCGAGGCCTCTGTGATGGACGTGACGGCCTATTGGCGGAAAAGCGTGCGCTGCGGGCTGCTCGCCACCAGCCTCGGTAAACTCGCCCGCCTTGAGGATCCTGAAGGGCTTTTCGTGATCGGCCTATTGCGCGACGTCGGCCACTTGGTCATGTACCAGACCGTCCCGGCCCGGGCACAGTCGGCGCTGGTCGAAGCGGGCCACCTGAGCCAGTCGATCGCGGAAGTAGAACAATCGAACATCGGGTGCGATTACACGGAGGTCGGCGGCGAGTTGCTGAAGAAGTGGGGCATGCCCGCATCGATCGAATCCGCGATCCGCCATCAACTCACCCCATCGGAAGCCGGTGAGCACGAGGGCATCGCAGGCGTCATCGGGGTGAGCGGCGCGCTGTCGGATTATCTCGAAAACCTGCCGGCCGATAAGGAAGTAGATCAGGACGTCATCCAAGCCACGGTGGCGCCGATTCGCCTGACGCTGGGACAGGCGAGCGGAGCGATCGAGGCAGTGCATAGCCAGCTGCGCGACGTGCTCAACCTGATCTATCCCAAAGCCATGGCGATGGCGGCGTAGACCAGGCGTGAGACGGCAGACGAGAGAGGTGAAACGAAAGAGCCTCGAAAATCCTCCGTCTGCCGTCTCACGTCAGTTCACGTCTTCCCCACCGCAACGCCCGCCGCTCGGCCGGCCAAATAGCCGGTCGCCCAGGCCCACTGAAAATTGAACCCGCCGATACGCCCGTCGCAATCGAGAATCTCGCCGACCAGGTGCAGCCCCGGCACGACCTTCGATTCCATGGTGCGATAGTCGATTTCCTCCAACGGAATTCCGCCGGCCGTGACCTCGGCAAAATTCCATCCTCGGTCGCCCGTCACCGGGAGCCGGCAACGAGTCAACCAGGCAAGCAGCTGCTCCCGCGCCGGCCGAGGCACCTGGGCCGTGGCTTGCTGGAAATCGCACCCCGCCCGCCGCGCGATCGCTTCAGCCAATCCCTCCGGCAAGAGACAAGCCAATGTCTTGAGCAGCGATCGTTTGGGATGCGCCGCGGCCTCGGCCAAAAACCAGTCCCTCGCCTGCTCCAAATTCATACCGGGAAGAAAGTTGGCGGACACCTGAACCTGACGCCCCTCGCGATGGGCCTCGGTCCAGAGGCGGCTCGCATCCATCACGACCGGGCCGCTCACACCGAAATGGGTCCATAGGAGATTGCCGGTCCGCCGATCCGACACCTTTCCGCCGAGCATCGTCGTCAATTCCGTTTCCTGCGAGGAGCCGGACAGCAACCGGTGAAAGAACGTGCCCTCGAGCGTCAGCGCGACCAGCGCCGGCGAGATGGGAGTCACCTGATGGCCGAGTCTTCGCGCGAGATCATAACCGGCCCCGTCGCTGCCGCTGCGCGGGAGCGACCGTCCGCCGGTTGCCAGAATGACGCGCTTCGCAAGGAGCTCGCCATGCCTATGCCCGACGACGAACGAGGGCAGGTCGTCCATCTCGCTCTCACCGCTGCTCGAGGTTCGTGTCAGCGTCCGCACGCGATGATCCGGCCGCAATACGACGCCCACCTGGCGACAACGGCGCAGCAGCGCCTCGACAACCGTGCGGGCCTTGTTCGTGACGGGGAACAGTTTGCCTGTTTCCTCTTGCTTGAGTTCCACCCCAAGCGACGCGAACCACTCGACCGTCCGCGACACGGGAAATGATGCGAGCACGTTGCGCACCAAATGTCTGGTGCCGAAAAAATCGTCGGCCGAGACCGATGCATGCGTCACGTTGCAGCGGCCGCCGCCGGAGACGAGGATCTTAGCGCCGAAACTTTTGGCCCCGTCGAGTACGTGCACGGACGGGTGCCCAGGCTGTTCCGCCGCGAAGATGGCTGCAGCCAAACCGGCGGCGCCGCCCCCGATGATGCAGATTTCGGTTGTCAGTCCCGAATCAACCATGGTCCGGTCACGGTTCGAGGTCCGAGTCAGCCGTCGCGACCACGCGCGCGAGAAGACGCAGGCCCTCCGGCCAATCCCCCAAGTCGCTGTCGGCATTGATATGGCCGGCGGCGCCGATATCGAAAAATAGGCTGCCCCAAGCGCTTGCACAGCGACGGGCAAAGGTCGCGCTTCCCAAGGAATCGTTGCTGCTGGTGACCACCAAGCTGGGAAAAGGCAGGCGCATTGACGGGACCGGATGGAAACCATGCGCTTGATTTGGAAAGCTCGGAGAGCTGGGATCAGGCGGAGCCACCAGAAACGCAGCCTTCACGGGACAATCGGCTTGGGCAGCCCAATGCGCGACGGTCAGGCACCCGAGACTATGGGCGATCAGAACCGGCGGCGCCACACAGGCCCGGAGCGCCCGTTCGAGACCGCCGACCCAGTCCATCCGGTCCGGACGATCCCAGTCCCGCTGGCGTACCCGCCGCCACCAGGGATGCCGCCGCTCCCACCGCGTTTGCCAATGCCGAGCGCCGGAATTGCCGATCCCCGGCACGATCAGGGCGGGAAACACCAAATCCATGCTCACTGCACCGATTCCCCTGTCATCGATCACGCCCCCGCTTGCTCGTTGGCCCACGCAGCGGCTCCGGCGCCGGCAATCCGGCCGCTGGCAAAACAGGCATTCAGAAGATATCCGCCGGTCGGGGCCTCCCAATCCAACATCTCACCGGCGAAAAACAGACCAGGCTGCTTCCGGCACATGAGCCGTTCATCCAGCGCTTCGAACCGGACGCCGCCCGCCGTGCTGATCGCCTCCGCCAACGGCCTCGCCGCCGTGAGCGTCAGCGGTAAGGATTTAATCGCCGGGGCCAGCCGTTGGGGATCGTTGAAGACATCCTTCGGCAACAGTTCCCGCAAGAGTCCCGATTTGACACCTTCAATGTGGGCGCGACGTTTCAATTGCGTTGCAACGGTACGTTTGCCGCGCGGCTGCGCCAGGTCCGCGATAAGCCGCGGCAACTGCCGATCCGGCGCCAAGTCCAGCCGAAGCGTCGCCTTGCCGTGGGCGTCGATCACGTCACGAAGACAGGCCGCCACCGCATAGACCACGCCGCCTTCGATGCCCCGCTCGGTGATGACGAATTCACCCTGCCGCCTGAGCACCTCGCCGTCGACCCCTTTTGCCACAAGCCCGACGGTCTTCACCGGTTGGCCGGCGAACTTTGTGCGGAAGAACTCGCTCCAACCCACATCAAATCCGCAGTTGGCCGGCTTCAGCGGCGCAATCTCCACCCCACGGTCGCGTAGCAATGGCACCCACCCCCCGGTCGAACCGGTCTTGGGCCAACTAGCCCCGCCTAACGCCAGCACCATCGCCTCGGCCTGAACCAAACGAACCCCATCGGGAGTGACGAACCGCAACTGGTTGCCCTCCCATCCATCCCAGCGATGGCGCACCTGGACCGTGAGGCCGGATTGGCGCAGTCGCCGCAGCCATGCGCGCAAGAGCGGCGCAGCCTTCATGTCGACAGGGAAGATGCGGGACGACGAACCGACGAAGGTCTCGATCCCCAGCCCCGCGGCCCATGCGCGTACTTGCTCTGGCCCGAATGCCGTCAACAGCGGCTCCAACTGTCTGCGCCGGGATCCATAACGGGCCAGAAAGGCGTCCGTCGGTTCCGAATGGGTCAGATTCAATCCGCCCCTGCCGGCGAGCAGGAACTTCCGGCCGAGAGACGGCATCGCGTCGAACAATTCCACTGTGCCGCCGGCAGCCAAGGCCGACTCGGCAGCCATCAGCCCCGCCGGCCCCCCCCCGATAATCGCAATCCGCATCCGCCCCCCTCACCTTTCCGCGCGACTGTCGGCAGCCGCCGCAATCATCGCGCCCGGCAACATAACACAACCGAAGGCGGGAACCATCCCGGCAACCGTTGACAGGCTCTCCGTCCGCCCCTATGCTCCGTGACTATACGGAAAATCGATCGATGGTCCCAGCTTCCTCAGGCACCATACCGCCCAACAGCCCACCCGTCTCGAAATGGTTCGGCTTTTTCCCCAACTTTCGGAAGGACGTCCTCGGCTTCCTCGTCGACTGCCGCCGCTACGGCGACGTGGTGAAACTGCCTGTCGGTCTAGTGGGAGAGTGGCTGCTTCGCCGGCCCGATCCGGCCCTCTATGTCCTGTACCACCCCGACGATGTCAAACACGTGCTGGTCGGCAATCAACACAACTATGTGAAGGGTCCGGTTCCGCCGGTCGAACGCAGGATCTTCGGACAGGGACTTCTCCATCTCGAAGGCGCCGCGCACCATGCGCACCGGCGGCTGCTGTTGCCGTTTTTTCACGGCACCCATATCCACGCCTACGCCGAGGCGATCGTGACGCAAACCGCCCGTGTCGTCGAACGGTGGCAGGAGGGACAGCAGGTCGACGTCGGACAGGCTATGAGTCGTCTGACACTCTCGATCATCTGGCCGGTGCTCTTCGGACAAGAATTGGGAGAGGAAGCGGAGCGAGTCGCCGCCTCCATCGAGGTGGGCCATCGCCTGATCAACAAACAGTATCACTCCATCTTTGCACAGCTTACTCCGCTGTGGATTCCGACGAGACTGCATCGGCGGTTTGGCCGTTTCCATGACGCGCTGGAGGGACTCATCCGGCAGCGAATCAGGGAACGGCGCGCCGATCCCCGTGAACAACAGGACGTCCTCTCGCTCCTCTGCCGCGCCCGGGACGAACAGGGACATCCCCTCACCGAAAACGCCGTTCGCGACGAGTTGGTCACGCTGATGCTGGCGGGACATGAGACCACAGCCAACGCCTTGACCTGGACCTGGATCCTCTTGTCCCGGTCGCCGGAAATCCGCGCGAAACTGGATGCAGAACTGAACACGGTGCTGCAGGGCCGCGCTCCCTCGACGGCCGACCTCCCGCATTTGGTCTATACGAAGATGCTGTGGGACGAATCGCTCCGTCTCTACCCCCCAGCCTGGTCGCTCCATACGAGGGTGAGTGCGGCAGAGGATCCGCTGCCATCCGGTGTGCGGCTGCCGGCCGGGGCCTACGTGCTGATCAGCCCCTGGAGCATTCACCGTGACCCGCGTTGGTTCCCCGATCCTGAACGGTTCGACCCCGAGCGGTTTGCGCCCCAGACGGATCAAGTCAGGCCGGCGTTCAGTTATCTGCCGTTCGGCGGAGGCGGGCGTCGTTGCATGGGAGAAGCGTTTGCCGAACTCGAGGGAATCTTGGTGCTGGCGACGCTGGCGTCGCGGACAAGCTTACAACTTCCGGACCGCGCCTCGACCGAACCGGACGCCTTGATGACCCTGCGCCCCAAGCATCCCGTCGTGATGACCGTCACGCCCCTGACGAGCCGGGTGGCTGCTTCTTCCGAGCCTTCTCGCCGGTAGGAGGTCTCTTCGGACGATTCAACAGTTGCGCAAGGACGGCAGCCTGGTTGAATCGTTCGTCCCGCGCGCCGTACAGGAGCGTGACCGGCCCCTGTTCAACCTGCCGGCGCAAGTCGGCAACGAGCGATCGTTTCAGCCGTAGCTCTGCCCGGTAGCGAACGCAAAACTCCTTCCATTTGGCCGGGTCATGGTTGAACCAGACGCGCAGGTCGGTGGACGGCGCAATATCCCGCAGCCACACATCCACGTTCGCACGAGATTTGGAAAGTCCGCGCGGCCACAAACGGTCGACCAGCACGCGGATCCCGTCGCCGCGTGACGGCGATTCATAGATCCGTTTGATGACTACGGCGTGGCGGGCCATTACAACCCAATCGATTCGATCCGTCGGAGTTCGTCTTCGGAGAGGGAAAAGCGGTCACAGTGCAAGTCTGCCGTCATATGCTGCGGATTGCCGGTTCCGGTGAGCGGCACCATGCCGATCTGCATGGCGAATCGGAACACGATCTGCGCGAGTCCGGTCCCGTATTTTTCCGCCATCGCCCGCACATCCGGCTCCACGAACACTTCACGGTTGGCAGTGAGCAGCGAAAACCCTTGGTAGGTGATGCCTTGTTCGCGACAATAGCGCCGAACGTCCTGATCCCAGCCGAACGCCGCGTAACAGCGATTCTGCACGACCATGGGTTTGTGCCTGGCCTGTTCGCACAGCGCAATCAGCTGTTCGAGCGACACGTTGCTCACCCCGATCTGCTTGGTCCGACCGGACTCATACAGGGCCTCGATCGCGCCCCAGACCTCCCAATCTTCTTCCCCAAGCCCCCGCCGATAGTGGGGCCCGTGGAGCACGTAGGAATCCAGATAGTCGGTGTGCAAATGGGCGAGGGAACTCTCGAACGACTGTGCGACCTGCGCCGCCAGGGGAGCCTGCGAATCGTAGGGTAGCCGGGAATCCTGGCCGCTCATGGAGGTAAACTTGGTCTGCAGAAACAACTGCGCCCGTTCGATTCCTCGACCGGCCGCAATGCGCAGTGCCTCCCCGACCCGCGCCTCATCGTAATGGATCAACTGGTTGGCGGTGTCGATCGCGCGAAAGCCGGCCTCCAACGCCGCCAGCACCAGGTCCGTCGTCGCTTCTTTTTTCCATGCCGTACCGTAGATGAACGAAGGCGTGGCGGTCTTGTGTTCGCTTTCAGGCATCGCGCTTCCCTCCTGAATGCCGTACCATACACAGAACCAGCTATCAGTCTCAATGTTCCTTCGGGGGAATGAACCTGGTAGAGTGTGCGCCCGAAAGTACGAAAGGATCTCGCGCGTGACCGATCAGGATGGGTTGAAGGAAGCGGAACTGCGGCTGAGCGCCCGATACGCGAAGGAACACCCGTGGGTCGTGCAGGCCATCACCGGATTTCTGTCCGCCTATTTCATGGAACACCCGGGGTTCCGAGTCAGGCGCCATTTCGACGAACCGGACTCCGGCATGCACGTTTGGCAGTGCGAATACCCCGCGTCGATGACCGTCCCGCGCCTGCTCAAGCGCTTGCAGGCCGACATTCCTCCTTGCCGCATCGTGACCAGCGAGGGAACGCCCCAGGGATATCTGCTCGACAGCCCCGCAGCCGGGTGAACAGCCCCGACTATTACTGCAATTCTTCCCAGCTGTTTTGCTGAGCCCGCAACACCAGCCGCCGTCGGCTGGTCGTGAGGACGATTACGTCCGTTTCCCCGTCCATGGCAGAAACCGTTTCATCGCCCGACAAGTCTTTCGCGAAGAATCCCCCGGCAAAAGCGGAAAACCCCAGCACCCGCTCGTTTGTGACCACGGCAATCAAGTGGCCGGCTCCCTTCGTCGCCTTGACGGTCTCGTTGGGGCCGAGTCGCTCTTCCACCCACCGGCCCAACGTCGCGCGGAAGGCATGGAGCCGCTGATTCGTCCGTATGAGACTGAACGTGCCGTGAACTCGACGGTCCAGCACCTGCTCGCTGATGTCGAGCGATTGCTCGTTCCAGGTCATGGTTTCGGAGGAAAAGGCCAACAGCCTGCTCGAACTGACGACGATTCCGTTCATGCCCCTCGCGGTCGCGCTCAGGACGGTTTCGCCCACGCCCAGACTGATTTCCCTGGTTCCGCTGGTCGGGGTAATGGCGGACACTTTTCCGTTCTGCACCGAGAGCACCACCTCGATGATGCGGCCCGACGCCGGCGAGACGATCAACGCGCACAATGCCGCGGCGCTCACCGCCAACGCATAGCCCCAGAAGGATCTGTCCGTCAGCTTTCGCCGAATCATGCCGCCTCCCTTCTCTCGATGTCCCGTGAACAACAGAAGGCGGCCTCGCGCGAGCGTCGCCCCATCGGCCGAGCCAAAGCCCCGCAGCCGGGTCGGATGTGGATGGGCCAGTATGAAATGGAGCGCGCCCTCGGCAAGCGTTCCTGCCGGTCGGCGCGTCGGGGTGCTAGAGGCCGGCGACCAGCCGTGCCGTCGGGACTTGTTCGTTGAAACCGAACGTGAGCGGCATGGCCGCCTTGGCAGGATCGTAATAGGTGCCGAAGAGCCGATCCCAACTGGTGAACAAGGCTCCCAGATTCGCCTTGTGATGGAGCGGATCGGCGCTGTGATGGATACTGTGGTACCGCGGGGTCACAATGAGCCATTCGAGTTTCGACGAATTCCAGCTCACGTTCATGTGCATCCAATTGTTGCGAATGACGTGCTCCACCATGATGACCTGGAACGCCCACCCGGAGGCACTCTTGAGCAGGGGCAGCGCCAGGACGTAGGTGCAGTTGAAAAGGATCACGTGCGGCAGCGTAGCGCGAATCCCGGCCAGCCAATACATGTAGGACGGCGAATGGTGCCAGCGGTGCACGGACCACAGTGCAGGGGTATGCATCAGCCGATGCACCCAGTACAGACCGAAATCCTCCACCACATAAAACAGGATAAGCTTGAAGAGCGTGGGCATCTCCACGAGGGCGGCCGGAGCATATTGTGGAACGGGAAGCCGGTCGGTGATCCGAATGGCGACGAGAAAAAACAGGTTGTAGGTGCCGAGCGCGAGCAGATCTCGCCAAAAGACGGAGCGATAGGGCACGTCGCGCGCCGGATAGAGCCACTCCGCCGAAAAGAAGAGCAGACCGACGGCCCAATAGAGCAGGTAGGGATAGAGCGTCTCCACCGTGCGACTCTAGTACGGAAGACACAGGGCACCAAGCAAGTGGCGATTTCACGGCTGACCCGCCGGCGACCCGCCGGCGTCGAGCCCCTGTCGCTTTTTCAGAAGGATCGTGGCACCGTCGTCTCGACCCGGTTCATAGAAAGCCCGCTCCCACGAGCCGTAGGTCGGGTTTGGAATGACGATCCATTCCCGCCCCCATCGCGACTCGGCGGCCCGGCCACGCTCCAGACGAGCCGCGACCGTGAGGTCTTTCACGCTGAAAAAATCCCCGAGATCATCCCCGACCAACAGCGCCACGTGATACTTCGCCGCGATATCCTGCCGCCGACATTCCTTGTCCGTCGAGCGGTCGCCTCCGGCACATTCCCCGGGAAGCCTGACCCGATCCTCCGAGTCCTCGATCGGGAATTGCCGGCTGATCAAATTCTTCCGCACCGCCTCCTCGTCGAACCGATTGGTGACATAGAACACGGCAACCTGGTGGGAGGAAGCCCACTGCGCGAACGCCCCCGCTCCCTGGATCGCCTTCGCTTCGGCCCGCCGCTCCCACTCCTTCCAAGTAGCGACATCGAACTCGCGGCGATCCGCCAGGATGTTCGCCACCTCCGCGGGACTGTTGTCGAGCAGGGTCTCATCGACATCCACGATGACGGCCAAAGGTTTGGCGGCGTACGCAGCCTGAGTCTCGACGGCGCTCGGCCAGCCAGCCGGATCCGCCAAGGCCTGCGCCAGATTTTGCGTGGCCGTCCGGTAAGCTTGCAGGGTCGAAGCCCGATACTCAGCCGATTGCTGCATCCACAGGACGCTATGGAGCTTTTCATGCGGCTGCACGCCTCCGCATCCCCAGAACAACAACAAGGGAAGCAACCAGCCGGCCGGCCGCAACCAGGTACGGAATGTTCTGCTCATACTTCCGGTCATGGATCGATCCAAGGCGACATCATCACGGATACAGCCGGTTGATCTCCTCGATGATGCGATCGGTCAAGTCCAGTTCGGGCGCCACATGCCAGGTAATCATCATGACTTCGGGCCGTCCCTTCACGAGCACCATGGTGAACCCCTGCTGCTCGGCCATGCCCTTCGCCAGCGAGGCGACCTTGTTGTGCAACGTGGCCAACACTCGCTTGCGTTTTTGGAGGAGTTCCGATTGCACGGTTTTCGCGTTCTGCCGCAACCGCTGCTCGCCGGCCTCCCGCTCTTCGGGGCTGATCCGCCCCTCTTGGAGTTGCTGATCGAGCTGCTGCCGAGATGCAGCCATCTTCAGGTTGAACTCGTCGGCTTCAGCGCGCAGCCCGGCCAGCAAGCGCGCGCCGGCCTGCGTCCGTTCCGCGACGGCAAGCAGATCGACCACGGCCACTTTGGCGTCTTCCACGGCCCCGGACCTTTGCGGGACGACGGTCGCTCGACCACCGCAGCCGCCGATCAGGACGGCCGACAGCAGGATCACGCTCAAAGACATGATGCAGGAGGTTCCGAACACCGTGAGTTCGATGCTCCCCGTGTGAAGTGGTGAGGATGGCGTGGGACGGTCCCGGCCTACCCCATATCCCGCAGCACATGATCGGGATTGCGGTTGCGGGCAAACGCCTTCATGCGCAGATCGCTAAAGAGCACGACGACGCGGTCGCGCTGGTCCTTCACCACCATCGAGTCCGACGGCGGCTTGAACGTCGTGGGGTCCCCCTCCAGCCAGGCGCTGCAGGTAAACGAGAGCACGTCCATCGCGGTTTCGACCTTGTACTCGGTCCGGAGCCGGTACTGCAGCACGTCGAACTGAAGCCGTCCGACCGCCGCCACCATCGACTCGGTTTCGTTGAGGCTCCGCAGGATCTGGACGGTACCCTCCTGCGCCATCTGCAGCATGCCCTTGTCGAAGGTCTTGCGTTTACCGACGTCGGTGGGACGGATGCGCGCGAAGATCTCAGGCTGAAACTGCGGGAGCGGCTTGAAGTTGAACCCGCCGGTGACCGAGATCGTATCGCCGATCGCGAACTGGCCGGGATTGATGATCCCGATGATGTCGCCCGGATAGGCTTCTTCCACCGTGGTGCGGTCCTGCGCCACGAGACTGTGGGGCCTCGAGAGCCGCACCTCCTTGCCGAGCCGGTGATGCTTCACCACCATGTCGCGCTCGAACCGTCCCGAGCAGACGCGCAGGAAGGCGGTGCTGTCGCGATGCTTGGGATTCATGTTCGCCTGCAGTTTGAACACATAGGCGCTGAACGGCGTTTCGATCGGATCGACCGAGACCTCGCTGCCGTCGTCGCGATCGGCCAACCGCGGACCGGGACTGGGAGCGAGCGACACGAAGGCATCCAAGAAATTCTCGATACCGAAATTCGTCAGGGCCGACGCAAAAAACACCGGGGTCACGTCGCCCTTCAGGAACTCGTGGCGGTCGAACGGGTTCCCGGCGATCTCGAGCAATTCCAAATCGTGCCGGACCTGATCGAGAATCTCGGGGTGCACGCGAACGCTCCGGACGAATTCCTCGAACGGCACCGTATCCACGCCGACTTTCGTGGCTCCGCCGTGGGCGGTGCGGCTGAACAGATGCACGAGACTATCCGCGCGATTGACGATGCCGGCAAAATCCTGTCCCGACCCGATCGGCCAATTCACCGCGCTCGCATGGATGTTCAGGGCCTGCTCCACCTCGGTCATCAAATCGAGCGGGGGACGTCCCGGCAGGTCCATCTTGTTGACCAGCGTCAACACCGGAATCCGGCGCAGGCGGCACACGGCAAACAGCTTGAGGGTCTGGGCTTCGACGCCCTTGGCCGCGTCGATCACCATGATCGCGCTGTCCGCGGCGGTCAATGTCCGGTAGGTGTCTTCGGAAAAGTCTTGGTGTCCGGGCGTATCGAGCAGGTTTACCACGGCGTCTTTATAGGGAAATTGCATCGCGGAGGCGGTAATGGAAATGCCGCGCTCCTGCTCCATCCCCATCCAGTCAGACGACGTGGCCTTGCCGCCCTTGCGGCCTCGTACCATGCCGGCCGTCCGGATCATGCCGGAATAGAGCAGCAGCTTTTCCGTCAACGTCGTCTTACCCGCGTCGGGGTGGCTGATGATGGCGAACGTGCGGCGCTTCGCCGTGGCTGTGGCCAATTCCGTCTGCGAAAGCGAAGTATCGGTGGGCATATCCGCGCACCATACCATAGAGAGCCGGTCGCTGTGCAGATGCCCGTCAGGGATTTGCGGCAGGGGGCGGCGGCGCGGGGCGTTTCGCTCGGCGACGATCGAGCCACCAGGCAAGCAACGGCAACAGCAGAAAGGACCCCGGTGCAATCAGGGCCAGGAAATAGGGACCGATCGAAGTGAGCCGACGGAGATGGCGGACCAGTTCCGCCCGCTCTTCGGACGCCCAGGGCGCGCCGTTTCGCTGCTTCATCAGCAGCGGCATGAGCCCCTGGCAGGAGAGAATTTCCGCTCGGATTCGGTCCCGCTCGCGATGGAACGGCTCGTGCCACCGCCGCCACCGTTCGCCGAACACGATCAGCCTTCCCGCATCGGCATGATCACGAGGCCGCCGAGCCTCGATAGCCTTGCGGGTTCATGCTCTGCCAGCGCCAGGTATCGGCACACATGGCATCGAGTTCGCGCTCCGCCCGCCAGTGCAATCGCGCGGCGGCCCGAGCCGGGTCGGCGTAACACGAGGCCACATCACCGGGACGACGATCGGCAATGCGATACGGTACGGACTTGCCGCTGGCCTTCTCGAACGCCTTCACGATGTCCAGCACGCTGTAGCCCTTGCCTGTGCCGAGGTTCACCGTCAGGCAGGTATCAGGCTCCCGCAACGTCCCGAGCGCATCGAGCGCCTTCAGATGGCCCAAGGCCAGGTCGACCACATGGATGAAGTCGCGTACGCCGGTCCCATCCGGTGTCGGATAGTCGCCGCCCCACACGTTCAACCGTTCCAGCCGCCCGACCGCGACCTGCGCCACGAAGGGCAACAGATTGTTCGGGACGCCCTGCGGGTCCTCGCCGATCAACCCGCTGGCATGAGCGCCGACCGGATTGAAGTAGCGGAGGATCGCCAATCGCCACGACTGGTCGCTGCCGTGCAGGTCGCGCAAAATCTCTTCAATCATCAGCTTGGTCCGGCCATAGGGATTGGTGGCAGACAGCGGGTGCTCTTCCGTCAGCGGCAGGCGCTGCGGTTCGCCGTAGACCGTGGCGGACGAGCTGAACACGAGCGTCTTCACGCCGCACTCGCGCATTGCCTCCAGCAGCCGCAGCGTGCCGACGACGTTGTTATCGTAATAGGCCAGGGGTTGTTGAACCGATTCCCCGACCGCCTTCAGCCCCGCGAAGTGAATGACGGCGGTCGCGCGACTTTCGCGCAAGGCTGCGACCAGCGCCTCTCGCCGGCGGATATCGCCGCGAATCAGCCGGACCTTCATGCCGGTAATCCGCTCAACCCGGGCCAGGGCTTCGGGATGGCTGTTGGAAAAATTGTCGAATACCGTGACCGCATGTCCTGCCTGGAGCAATTCCACGCAGGTGTGCGACCCGATATAGCCGGCTCCGCCTGTCACCAAAATCATGCAGTGCTACCTCACGGTCATGATTGCCATGCGGGTCCGTCCCCGCCCTTCCACAACCTGAGCCTAGCGGGCAAGAGCCCGCCGGTCAAGAATCGGCGCGCTTCCCGCCTTCGCCGGCCTATCAACCGCCAGGAACCCGGCTAGGACTTGACCCGCGTGAGCGTGTTGCTGTCTCGATGGTGGAACAGTTCTTTTCGGCCCGGCATGCGGAGTTGCGTATCTTCCTCATACCGCATCCGCTCGCGGTCGAGCAGCGTAACCGTCAATTCATAACGTTCCGTCTTAAATTCCCGATCCAAGAACTTATTCGAACAGATGCCGTACGTCGGCGAGCCCACGTCCGCCGCCAGCGAGAACGAAGTGGCTGTCGGTTCGGCTGTCCCTCCCGCAAGGATCGTCACGCCGCGCGGCACCATGAAACAGCGCAGCACCTGCTTGTCCGCCGGATCCCAGAGCCAATAGCCCAATTCCTCATGGAACGGCTGGTCTTCCCCGACACGCCAGGCGGTCGTCGCATACCGCAACCCATAGAGCACCTGTTCGTGATTCCGCACCGGCCCGAACGGATCGAACGTCATGCGTTCCCGAAACTTGTTCTCTTCCGTCCCGCGACCATCCGACGGGGCGATGTCCTCTCCCTTGGTTCCTTCCCACACCCCGGCCAAGGCCGCCAAAGGCCCCAACTGCGCCACCACATCCTGACTCATCGGTTCTCTCCTCCATCAGTAACGTCCGGTACCTTCCCCGGCTCCTTGCCGGGTCGATGCGCCCACTTGTGCCACAGGCCGCCGGTCAATACAAGCGGGCGAGACCCGCGGCGCGCCTGCCGGCAGTTGCGCCTATTGACTGACTCTCGAACCGCGACTATTCTGAAACCTATATCGTCTTATTACCGTTCAATCGCAAGCGCCACGAGCCGGCCGGCCTCGCGTCGCAAAGGAGTCGTCATGACGGGACCATCGGGACCGCGTGTCAGCGAGTATATGCACCGCCAATTGGAGACCCTATCTGAGGAAACCACCGCCGCCGTCGCGGCCGCCCGCATGCGGGACCAACGGATCGGCTCGCTGCTGGTCGAGTCGCTCAATCGCCCGCAACGCGATTGCCGGATCACCGGCATCGTGACCGAAACCGACCTCATCGTGAAGGTCATGGCGAAGGGACTCGACGCCTCGACGACCACGCTCGGACAGATCATGAGCAGCCCGCTCCTCACCATCGCGGCGGATCGGCCCATGCTCGATAGCGGCCATCTGATGGACCAGCGTCACGTGCGCCACCTGGCGGTCACCGAAGGGAACGACATCGTCGGCATCGTCTCGGTGCGGGACCTCGTTCGGCACTTCATGCAGGCCGACAGCGGCCCCGTGCAGGCACTCAACGACGTGTACCGCCCCTTGAGCATCCTCATGCGCACGGACATCGCGACGATCGATACGCGCGATTCGCTGGCCTCGGCCATCGAGGTGATGGCGGCGCGCAAAATCGGTTCCGTGTTCGTGCGCGAAGCGGGCGAGTTGGTCGGCATTCTGACCGAGACCGACATCGTGCGCCGGGCCATGGCGGAAAAGAACGATCCGAAGACCGTCACGGTCGGTTCCCTGCTGACCTATCCCCTGCTCGATATCGACGTGAACCGTTCCATCCGCGACGCCTGCGAAGTCATGACCAAACAGCAGGTGCGGCACCTGGCCGTGACGGATAAGCAAAAGATCGTCGGCGTCATTTCGATTCGCGATCTGGTCAAGATGGCCGCCGCGCGCGACCGACCGGAATTTTTGCGGCGAAGCTAAGGGGCCCGGAACAAGCGACTGGGGTGCTGACACTCTCGCTGCCTCGATGGTGCAGCCATGGCACGATCGGCCGGCCGATTCGCTCGTCTATCGATTCTCTCGCTGATCCTCTGTGGGCCGACGCTCGCGGGGCCGACCGATGCCGGAGTCCCCGAGCAGAAGCCGCAGCTCGGGGCACAGGCAGAAGCGGGGCGAAACATCTTCAACGGGGTCGGGCGCTGCTCCACTTGCCATGGCCTGGACGCAGTCCACGACCAGCTTCCCTCCGATCTTTCTCCGAACCTGCGCAAAACCGTCGCGGCGATGAATCCCCCGCCTTCCGACCTTCGGAACCGGTCAAGGCTCACGCTCGCCACCGATAAGCAGCGCTTCGACGTGATCCGGCACGGCAGGCTCCGCACCGCCATGCACCCGATTTCCGAGGCGGCCCTGTCCGACGAACAGATCCTGTCGCTCCTGGCCTACCTCGCCGCGCTCCGGCAGAATGGAACACACGAGGCGCCGACCAAGCCGGCCAGTGCGCCCGCCGGCGACATCGCATCCGGACAGCGCCTGTTCCACGAACTCGGCGGCTGCTACATCTGCCATGGGCTGGAAGGAAACCCTGCGAATCGACCGAAGCTCTCCGACAAACTGCGCCAGGAACTCGCGCGACTGCAGCCGCCCCCCACCGACCTGCGCAATCTCGATCAGCTCAAGACCAGCGACGACCTGGAGCGATTCCGCAGCATCAAGTACGGCCACCCCGGCACGGCCATGTTCCCGAAGAAACTCTTGCGGGACGAGGACATCTGGGACCTGATCGCGTACATCGATACGTTGCCCAACGCCAAACGCTGAGGCACAGGAACGATGGGCACGGTCGTCTTACAGGGCAGGAGCTTTTCTCGGCGGGACGGTGGAGGTCCGGACGTGCTCGGGGCGAAACCCCAGGCCGATCAGCCTTGCGGGAATACGCTGAAGCCACGGGAACCGGGCCAGCAGCGTGAGCGCCAACGGCGGCACCAGCGGCGCCTGGTCATCGAGCACCCGTTTGATCACCCGATCCTGAACCGCAAGCTGCATCCGTTGAGTCATCCGCGTGGGCCAGCTCCGGCGTTGCTGCACAAGACGCAACTCATCCGGCGAGAGACGATCTTCCCTGAGTGAATCCGACAAGAGATTGGCCGTCGCCACCGCATCTTGAATCGCCAGGTTGATGCCGACCCCGCCGACGGGCGACATGGCATGGGCGGCATCGCCGATACAGAGCAGCCCCGCGCGCGACCATTCGCGCAGCCGATCGACCTGCACCGTGAGCAACTTGATCGGCTCCCACTCCCGGAGCTCTCCCACTCGGTCGTAGAGATACGGCGCCAACCGGACGACATCCGCGCGAAACGCCTCCATGCCCTTGGCTTCCAACTGCGCCCTGGTGCCTTTGGGGATAACGAAGCCGCATTGCCAATAGTCGCCCCGATTCAGCAGGATAAAAATGCGCCCCCGATCGAAACGGCCCACGGGATCGACGGGATCACCGGTCTTCCGCGAGAGCCTGAACCAGAGCACGTCCATCGGCGCGCCGAATTCCTCTACTGAAAGCCCGGCTTTACTGCGCACGATCGAATGCCGGCCGTCGGCCCCCACGACCAGATCCGCCCAAACCACCAGCGAGCCTTCCGCAGTCATCGCGCGCAGACCCGCCACCCGTTCTCCATCGATGATCAGATCCGTCACCTCGGCCTGCATCTTCAAGGCAAAGGTCGGATACCCCGCCGCCTCCCTCGCCAGGAACGACAGAAAATCCCACTGGGGAATAAAGGCGATGTAGCGGCATTGCGTGGAGAGGGTGGAGAAGTCCGCCACCGTCAGGGCAAGATCGCCGAACCGGCCGGTGATGCGCGGAACCTTCTGATGCGGCAGGGCCAGAAATTTCTCGAGCAGCCCGAGCTCGTGCAGGATTTCGAGCGTGGAGGGGTGAATCGTGTCGCCGCGAAAGTCGCGCAGGAAATCGGCGTGCTTTTCCAGCACCAACACGTTGACGCCCGCCCTCGCCAACAACAGGCCGAGCATCATCCCGGCCGGTCCGCCGCCCGCGATGCAACATTGCACCCTCAGCTTGTTCGACATGGCCTTGCCGGCTCCTCCTGACCGTGAGCCTACCCGCCCATCGCATCCTGTACAAGGCCCCTTGATCGTAACATGAGGGCCCCTGTACCCTAAGCCGCCGATCCGGAGAGCCCCCGACATTGCCTTCCGGACATCGACACTTACCCGAGGAGGTCGTCCATGGCCTCATGTCTGCGTCTTGCGCTCCTGCTGTTGGCGCTGATCTGCGCCGCCCGGCCTTCACCGGTCTCAGCAACCCTCGCTCCGAAAACTGCTCCCATCTATGTGGAAGGGTTGGATGCGCTCGCCGACGGCCGCTGGCCCGAGGCGGTGGGAGCCTTTTCACGCGCATTGGAGCAGACAGGGGACGATCCCGATATCGTGCTGGCCCGCGGAGTGGCCGAAACGCTGGCCGAAGATTTTCCCCGGGCATTGAAGGACTTGGAGCGCGCCAAACGCCTCGGCTCTCGCGGACGCGAACCGGAGCTCTGGACCTACGTCACCGAGGCCATGAGCGGCATCATTGCCGTGCCGGACCATGCGCTGGGGGGCGGTCCGAGAGGAGTGCCGTCCGGTCGCCCCGCAGTGGTGAGCATCCCCGGCCACATTGCCCAAGGCCAGGACGACTACTCGACCGAGTATGGCTCCTTCATCATCTACCGCCTCGGCATGGAGTATCAGAAACATCGGCTGCCGGCGGACTACGGAGGCTCAGGGCATCCCGAAGGAACGAAAAGTCCGCAGATGCGGCAAGCCATGCGTGAAGCGGGCCGGCTGTTCGCCGAACGGCAATACCGCCGCCCCGAACTGAGCTCGATCAACGTCGCGCGCGCGAAGAAATCGGAAGGAACCGTCGCGGCAACGGGCAATCTCTCCCATATCGAGCGCGCCCTGGCGGCCAACCCCGGCGATCCCGACGCGCATCTCCAGGCAGCCAAGGCCTGGCTCGAGGCAGGCCGCCCCGCCAGCGCGAGGAAAGCATTCACGATCGCGCTCACGTTCAAGAGCGACCTGGCCGACGCCTACTTGGGGCGCGCCACCGCCGCGGCGAGACTGGGCGACGAGTCCAGGATGGAAGCGGACCTGGCCGTATACAAGAAGGGCGGCTGGCTTTCCACCAGATCCTCACGCTCGGCGGTGGAAGACGAGCTGCGCAACTACAAGGCGAAAGGCTCGAGCGAGGCGCTCCTGCGGGAACTGCACGAGCAGGCGCAAGCGGGAAAACCGCTGGAGGTCTTGATTGAAACTGCGTCCCGCCTGCACCGCGTCGCGGGCGAGCAGCGGCGCCGTTATGACGAGCTCTACCAAGACCGCATTCGCGAGTTGGAAGACGCAGTCCGCGACAATCCCAAGCACCCGGACCGGCTGGTCGAGCTGGCCGGCTATCTCGTCTCCGAGTCGGACAATCGCGGCGAAAAGGTCGAACCTCGCCGGGAAATCCAGCCCTACCGGTTTCAGACTTCGCGCGAGCAGGAATTGCAACGGGCCATTCAACTCGCGGATCGAGCCTTGTCCCTCAACGCCAAACACGTCGGCGCGATGATGCAGAAAGCCGTGGCCCTGACCGCGCTGAAGCAATACAACCAGGCCGATACCTTGGCCGACCAAGCCTTGAACCTGGCCGGGAACAACGCCGACGCATTGCGGCTCTATGCGAAGTTTCGAGCCATGCGCGCGAACCAGATGTCGAGCGAGGCCTGGGGGCTGAGGCAAGAACGGTGCAGCAGTTCGTCGCACGAGGAAACCCGCAGCGACGGCGTCTATCGCGTCACCTCCACCACCTGTTACCCGCCGTCGCAAGCAGACCTGCAACGGGCCTCGCAACTGGAAGCGACCGCAACCGAACTGCGGCGGCGCGCCAGGTCTGCACTGGAAAAGGCCGCGGCGGTCACGAAGGGCACGGTCGACGGCGACATGATCCTGGCCGACTTGGCGCTGTGGGACGGCAAGCCGGCCGAGGCGCAGGCCTATCTCGAACAGGCGGTCAAACGCGATCCGAAGTCTCTCGAAGCGCAGGATCGACTGGTCCAACATTACGCGCAGACCGGGCAGATGGAGAAGGCCGAGGAACAGCGAGTGATCGCCGCGAACCTGGTCCAGACCACCGCGGCACCGCTGCTTCGGCTGGCGTGGAACCGAACCGAGAAGACCGCCTGGCAGGGCGCCAAGAACTACCTCGCACGAGCGGGCGCGATCGACCCGGTGGATGCGCGCATCCCGGCTTATCTGGGAGTAGTCCATGAAGGCGACGACAAACCGAGCGACGCGGGGGCACAGTATCGGGTTGCACTTGCGCTGGAAGAGGCGCGCCTCAAGTTGGATGATCTGTCCGGTCAGAAGGGCGCCGACCCTGGCCGGGACGCCATGGAATTCGGTGCGGCCATCCAAGCGCGATTGCACCTTGCCAGGCTGACGGCAGCAGCCGGCAATCAGGCAGACGCGCTGGCCCACTATCAAGCGATCCTCGGCTACGAACGGCGTCTGGGCCGCGGCTTCGAGTCACGCCAAATGTTCACCGCGCTCTGGCCCGACCAGCAACCAGAGGGAGGAGCCCTGGTGCCGGTCCCCAAGAATGCGGCGACCTTGATTGCCGAGGCTCATCTGCAGAGCGGAAAACTCCTGGCCGCGACGGGCAAACGGGAAGAAGCCATCGAACATCTCCGTAGCGCCGCCATGGCCGGACCGCTCAAGATGGCCGGCATGCCCAAGATCGGCAACGCCAAGGGCGATACGAATTACAGCGGCCTCGCCGGAGCCCCGGCGCAAGAAGCTCAAATTCTCCTGGCGAAAGAATTGATTGCGAAAGGCGATGTCGAAGGGGCGCGGGCCATGTTGTATGAGGCAGGCAACGGGGTGCCGGACCACCTGCGCAAGGAAATCAACGCGATCAACCAGGCGATGACTCGACTGCCTTCCACGCCGACCCCGGATCCCTATGCCAATCCGAAGGAAGAGCAGGACTATCTGGGACAGCTCCGTCAACAGCAAGAGGCGCACGCCCGCAGGCAAATGGAACGGAATGCAGAGCGGCAGGCACAGCGCGAACGGGATCTGGCTCGCCACACCCTGATGCGGCTTCCTCCGCTGGCGACCGTCGTGCCGAGCCTAGTGGGCCGATGGGAAATGGCTCCGGACAATCCATCCGCGTCGAAACGCACGCTCACGATCGGCCGCGACTCCACGTACAGCTTGGTCACGAATCCGGATGGCGCCACGATCCGGGGCACGGCCTACCTGCAAGGCAATCCACGTGGACGCCGCAACAGGGAAGAGCCCTCGCAGGGCCAGATCATGCTGTACGACGAGGCATCGGGGCAGATCGGCTCGATGGTCTACGAACTCAACGACGACGGCACCCTGCTCCTCACCGGCGCCAGCGGAACGAAGTATGTCACGCGGAGAATGCAGTGACTGTCAGTGCCGAGGGAAAAATAACGGTACCTCGCACTGTTTCCTCTGTGTGGGCTGATTATCGGAAACGATACACGTTGTATCATCAGAGATAACCCGTCACCTTGTAACTTCCCGCAATTACCTGATTCTTCCACGCGAACATTCGCCACGTTACATCGCCGACACAAAATAACCTACGCTTGGCATTCTCCTTGCCCTCTCAAATTTCGGCCGACTCACTCGTTCATGTTGGACTTCGGCGTCGAGGAGGAACCAATCATGGCCAAACTATTGATTGCATTCTTGGTGGTGTTGACGGCAGTGCTCATTGCCTATTTTGGCTTAAGCAGTGTTGGATTGGACGTAAAGAGTGCCACCGAACTCGCCGGTATCTTTGGGGTTGCTGTGCCATGGGTTCATTCCTATATGGAAAAAAATTACAAAACCGGTTGGGCTTTCATACCGAAAGAGGTCGTGAGTCTCGAAGGCTTTGCACTGCCCTGGTATTGGATGATTATGTATGGCACGCTCATTGTCACATGTATCACGCAGTTCAGTGCCGGTTTGTCAGGATTGTTTCTTGCGTTCGGAAATATGAACGCTGGTTTGCCCGTTCCTCCACCCGAGCAAGTGCTCGCTCAGACAATGTTCGTGATGATTGCCATTGTGTATCCGTGTATGTTTCTGACCGGATCATGGGTAGGAACTAGAGCCGACAAATACGAAATATACATTGTGCTCGGTATTGCCCTCATTTCGAATCTCGTCGGACATAGTCTTACGCTGTTGCTCATGTCTGAAGGGGATTTTGCGAGCCTCATCGGCGAGAAATCCTTGAGCAACTTCTCAGAAATGATCGGCCTTTCATCCGCCATCCTTGCGCTGTTGGGGTTGCTCGGATATTGGAGGGGACGCCGCAATCGGCTCGCCCGATATCTTCGCTACCTGCTAGGCATGATTGATGACGGCACAAAACGGGCCATCATCGACCTCGCTTATCAGGAGGCGAGAGGCGCTCGCCAACGCCCTTACCCGGTGCATCAAGTTCCGGTACGCGGTCAGGCGCAATTGGCGATGCAGTAAGCTCCTAGTAGACCGAGGTCCCTCAATGCGTATCCACGTGAGCGCCAAGTGCACTGACAGGATCTTCGCCGGCGCCGGCAGAACCAAATACGTCACTTGTCGGATGCCGCGAGGGGAGACTGCCGCGAGAGGGAATCGAGCGAGAATTGTGTAGAAGGGCGGCTCAACCAGGCTTTACAACACAGCGGTTCCTGTGACCATTTGCTCTGCCGCATCCAACAATGGCCGCGAACGGTGAGGATCGAATCACCTGTGGCACCCGACTGTAGCGGCATGAGCTACTGCCACACCGGAAAGATGGCGATGCCATCTCCCCGGTGTGACGACGATAGCTCGTTCCGTTACGGCTTCCTCGTGTAGGTGATCTCGAGCACCTTCGATTCCTTCTGCCCATGGTGCGTGCCGTACATCTCGAAGGTCTGGTTGTTGTCCGCGATCTTCCAGACCGCGCGATGATGCATCTGGCCTCCGCCCGGTTCCGGATGCGAGCCCTTCAGCGTGATGGTTTTGCCGTCGGCTCCGGCCGTGCCTTCCATAATAAAGAGGCCCGTGCCCATGCTGTCCATCCAGGCAGTGACATACTTCTTCTTCATGTTGTCGTAGCCATCGATCCCGATACCGGAGAAGGGCTGCCCCATCATCTGGCCCTGATACTCCTGATAGATGAATCGGCCGTCCATCAGGGTCTTGATCTCGGCGGTTCCCTCCGATTCCATCGCGGGCTTGCCCGGCTCCATCCACTCCTTGGCTTTGGTCGTCCAACTGCCAGCCAGGCTTGCCAGCAATTTGTGCGGCTCGCCGGGCGTGGCCATCTGCTTCCACAGTTCCATCATCGCCTCCTTATCCATGGCCTTGCCGCCCTTCTTCTCCTTGGCCGTGGCGGGAGCCGCCATCAACAACGCACAGAGGCACAGGATCATGGCATATGAGCGTCGCATGGGAACCTCCTTCTCAGAAGCGGCAACCGGATCGGTCGCCGACGTGGTCAACGATAGCCGGTCGCATCGGCCGGCCTTCCTGCATCATGCACTTCGCGAAAATACCGCCAACAGTCCGGTTGCGAACCGTCGACAATCCTCCTTGGCCCCTGCCGGCAGCGCCGCTGTTCCTTCGAGCGGCCTCGTCATGCGCTCCCGGCCTCTTTCACAATCGATCACGACCGACTCATGCCTTAACGGCCGTCGAACGCCCGTCGAATCGCGTTCAAATCCGGCTTTCCCATGGACAGGATGGCCGCCATCACCCGTTCGGACCGAGCCGAGTCCGGATCCCGAATCATCTCGTCCCAGCCCGGAACGATGATCTGCCATGACAGACCGTACTTATCCTTCAACCAGCCGCAGGGGCCCTCTTCTCCACCCTTAGACAGCGAGGCCCACATCTCGTCGATCTCCTGCTGCGTCTCGCATTTCACCATCAAGGACATCGCCTCGGTGAACTTGAAGATCGGGCCGCCGTTGAGGGCGAGATATTCCTGCCCCGCGATTTCGAACGCCACGGTCATCACAGACCCCTTCGGCCTGCCCGACGCCTGCGCGCCGGCCTCTCCATACCTGGTCACAGCGCCGAGCTTGCCGTCCTTGAACAGGGAGACATAAAACTTCGCCGCCTCTTCGGCTTGATCATCGAACCAGAGACAAGTGGCAATCTTTTGCATGACACTCCTCACGCTATCTGCTGATTGTCCAGAATAGTAGGGCCAGGCTGCTCAAAATGGCTGTTCAGCAAGGCCGCAGGGAGAGTCGCGACTGAGAACGTAGCTGGCGGCCATTTTCAGCAGCCTGTTACCCGCCGGCCATCGCGCCGACGACCAGCAACGGCTCCTGCCCCTGCGCCACGGCATCGGGCAACGGCTTGTCGTCCGGCTCGTGGGAGAGATCCTGTTCACAGGCAAAGAACCGGATGAACGGCCGCCGCCGCTTGGTTGCATGGTCGCGGATGGTACCCCGCAGCATCGGAAACCGCGCCTCCAGCGCATCGAGCACCGACCGTTGCGTCACAGGCCCGACCATCTCCAGCGACAGCTCTCCCTCGACCCTCGCCAGCGTTCGCAAATGTTGCGGTAAAATCACGCGCACCATGAAGTAGGCTCCAAACGTCGATCGTATCTCATTGGATCAGAAAGGTATCTCGTGAAGCGTCGCTCGAATTTCGCGAGAGGCAGTGAGCGACTTTTCTTCACGCTTCACGGACAAATCTAACAGTCACAGGTGAAACGTCAGCGTCCGTTTCGGAACAGGCTGCTCAAAATGGCTGTTCAGCAAGGCCGCAGGGAGCGACGCGAATGAGGCGTACCCTCTGGGGTACGTCGCAGTGAGAGTCGCGACTGAGAACGCCGCTGGCGGCCATTTTCGGCAGCCGTCACAGGGTTTGGACCTCGACGGAAAGAACCCCCGGCAAATTACCCACAATCGGCGCCCAACTGTCGCCACCATTTGCCGACGCATACACCTGGCCCCCGGTCGTCCCGAAGTAGATGCCGCAGGGATCGCAGGAATCCACCGCCATCGCGTCGCGGAGAATGTTCACGTAGCAATGTTCCTGCGGCAGGCCTTTGGTCAGCGCCTCCCATTCGTTGCCCCCGGTCTTGCTGCGGTAGACGCGCAGCTTTCCGTCCGGCGGATAATGCTCGGAGTCGCTCTTGATCGGCACGACGTACACCGTCTCAGGCTCATGGGCATGCACGGCGACGGGAAATCCGAAATCGGTCGGCAAATTCCCGCTGACCTCGTGCCAGGAATCGCCGCCGTTGTCGCTGCGCATGACATCCCAATGTTTCTGCATGAACAGCACATTCGGACGGGACGGATGCATGGTGATGCGATGGACGCAATGGCCGACTTCCGCATCCGGGTCCGGCAACTCGTATTTGGAGAGCAAACCCTTGTTCGTCGGCTTCCAGCTCTGCCCGCCGTCCTCGCTGCGAAACGTACCGGCCGCCGAAATCGCCACGAACATGCGGTTCGGTTGCCGTTGATCGAGCAGGATCGTATGCAGACACATGCCGCCGGCGCCGGGCTGCCAGAGCTTTCCCTTGGCGCTGCGCAACCCGGCCAGTTCCTTCCAGGTTCGCCCCCCGTCCGTCGATTTGAACAGCGCCGCGTCCTCGACGCCGGCATAGACCGTGTCGGGCTCCGTGGGGGATGGCTCCAGGTGCCAGACACGTTTGAACTCCCAGGGACGCTGTGTGCCGTCGTAATGCTGGTGCGTCGTGAGCGGCTTGCCGGTTTCCGCGGACTGGTCGTAGAGGAACATGTTGCTCTCGCCCTTCGGCATGCCGTCTGGCCCCATCAGATCCTCGGGTTTCGTCCCCGGAGGATTCCAGGTCTTCCCGCCGTCGTCCGACCGTTGAATCACCTGCCCGAACCAACTACTCGTCTGGGACGCATAGAGCCGATCGGGGTCGGCGGGCGAACCGGTCAGGTGATAAATTTCCCACCCACCCCACAGGGGCCCCTGCACGTCCCACTTCTTGCGTGTTCCATCCGAGGACAAAACGAACGCTCCCTTTTTCGTTCCCACCAACACTCGTACGCCGCTCATATCAGGCTCCTTCCTCTTTGAAGTCGTATCTCGTCGTTCGAGATTCGTAGCTCGTGTTTCCCAAGAGGCAGTGAGCGAGTTTTCTTCACGCTTCATGGCAAACCCGTCACTTCACGCACCGGCCGGACTTCCACTGTTCCGATGGTCGCTCCAGGCACGCGGGCCGCGATCGACACGGCTTCTGCGTGATCCTTCGCTTCGATCAAGAAGTATCCCGCCATCTGCTCGCGCGTTTCGATAAACGGCCCGTCCGTGACCACCGCCTTGCCATCCTTCACCCGGACTAATGTCGCCGTCGCAGCCGGATGCACCGGCGAGGCGTGCACATACTGCCCCTGCTTATCCAACTGGTGGCAAAGCCCGATGGAGTCCGACAGCAACGAGCGCTTTCGCCCCTCGTCGAATTGTTCAAACACCGTTTCGTCGTGATGCACCAACAGGATAAATTTCATCGTTGGCTCCCATGCCGTTCGGCTGAATCAGCGATCAGGCGCAACCATCTTCCTTGATGGGCCGGACCTCGATGCTGCCGTATTTCGCGCCGGGGAATTTCGCCGCGATCCGCAAGGCGTCGTTCAGATCTCGCACATCGATCAGCAAATACCCCCCGAGTTGCTCCTTCGTTTCAGCAAACGGCCCGTCGGTCGTCGAGACCTTGCCGTTGCGGACACGAACGGTGGTTGCCGTTTCTACCGGATACAACGGCGACGCCGACAGCATTTCGCCCTGCTTCGCCAGCGCGTCGCAATAGGCCATCGCCTCATCCGACAGCAATTTCCGTTCAGCCTCCGACATGGCCTGCAGATCTTTTTCTTGCATATACACCAGGCACAGGTATTTCATTTTCCCCTCCCTCTTGCAGAACGGACACTAGAAGCCTGCCTAGGCCTTCCGCTGCATCGGCTCCCACAAGGCGAAGGTATTGCCTTCCGTGTCCTCGCAGACGGCGAAGTAGCCCATGCCCGGCACTTCAGTCTTCGCCTTGCACACCGAGCCGCCGAGCTTCTCGACTTTCGCCACGGCCCGGTTCACCGACGGCACCGCCACATAATTGGTGATGCCTTGCCCCGGATGCATGCGCGGCATCAATCCGCCGTCCGGCGAAGCATCCTTTCCTGCGGTGTCGATATGCCAGTAATCATTGATCGCTGCCGGAATCTTCGCAAAGGTCCACCCGAAGAGCCCGCCGTAAAATTTCTTGGCCCGCGCGATATCATCGGCCGGCACCTCAAACCAGCAGATACTGGCCGGAATTTTTGTGGTCGGTTTCTTTCGCTGTTGCTTCGGCTTCGCCATGGCATCCTCCCCCCGGTTATGACCTCGTGACGTTCCTTGGCATGCTCACCCGTTTCACAAGATAGTCGTCGGCCAAGGCCGAAATCGACAAGGCTCGATTATTTTTCGATAAATAATCGTCTTCCTCGATTGTTCAATAGGTTATGCAACCGCTCAAGCTGCATTAGGCACGGCGGCCGGCCAGTTCCAGCAGCCGGCGCTCGAGAAACCGCCGCTCCGGTTCCTGTTGGGTCAGGCTGAGGGCCCGTTCGTATGAGCGGCTGGCCTCCTCGACCTGTCCCAACCGTCGGCACAGGTCCGCCTTTGCCGCATGGGCCAGGTGGTAGCTCGTCAGTTCCCCTCGCGCGAGCAGTCCCTCTATGAGGGCCAATCCGGCCGCAGGACCGTCACGCATGGCGACTGCCACGGCGCGGTTGAGTTCGACGATCGGAGACGGCTCGGCCTGGAGGAGCAAATCATACAGACCGACGATGCGCCCCCAATCCGTGGCGGCAGCAGTCGGCGCTTGGGCATGGGTTGAGGCGATGGCCGATTGAATGCTGTAGGGACCCACTTCTCCCATCGACAGCGCCCGCTGCACGAGCGCCGTCCCCTCGGCGATTTGGTCCCGATTCCACCGCGTTCGATCCTGGTCCTCGAGCAGAATCACGTCACCCGATTCGGACGCACGCGCATCGCGCCGCGAATCCTGCAGGAGCAGGAGGGCGAGCAATCCGATGGCCTCCGGATCCGGAAGGAGTTGCACCAGCACCCGTGCGAGGCGAATGGCCTCTCCTGAGAGATCGTGTCGGGTCAGGGCGTCCCCGGAGGAAGCCGAATAGCCCTCGTTGAAGACGAGGTAGACGACGCGCAAGACCGCGTCCAATCGCCCCGGCAACTCCTCTTGCGGAGGCACTTCATAGGGGATGCGCGCGTCGCGAATTTTGCCCTTGGCCCGCACGATCCGTTGGGCAATGGTCGCCGGTTTCGTGAGGAACGCCCGCGCGATCTCTTCGGTCGTGAGCCCGCAGACCTCCCGCATGGTCATCGCGATCTGCGCTTCCGGCGTCAAGGCCGGGTGGCAGCAGGTAAAAATCAGCCGCAGTCGGTCGTCTTCCACCGACGGCCCGTCGGGAGCTTCCATGTCGAAACCGGCCGTGGCGGATTCGAGTTGCCTGGCAAGGTCTTCTAGGGAAGCGTCGAAGCGGGCACGGCGTCTCATGGCGTCGATGGCTTTGAAACGGCCGGTGGAGACCAGCCAGGCGCGGGGGTTCGCCGGAATGCCGTCCCTGTCCCATTGCTCGACGGCGACCGTAAAGGCCTCGTGCAGCGCTTCTTCTGCCGCATCGAAATCGCCGAGCAGACGAATCAGCGTCGCGAGGACTTGCCGCGATTCCTCACGATAAATCGCTTCGACACGATCACGCACCTGGCCTGCGGGATCTTGGCTCATGATGTGATACTGCCTCTCGCAGGGGGAGAAAGGCCGACGTGCCCGTTCAGTCCCTAGACGCCATTCGTCCGAGGAACAAGCCACATGGATAGCACGGGGCGCAGGGAAAGTCAGTACGGACGAGGCAGAACCAAAATGGTGGGATACATCGCGCTCCGGGCGGAACCTCCCTGCCGCTGAATCTCATGCAATACAAACCTTATCGACAGCGATACAGCCATGGCATTGACGTCTCCCATTCGATGGACATCCCCGTCGAATCGCAGTCCTGCCGATCGTCGTCTCACATGATGGGACTATGTCGCATACGGAACGACAGCATCGGCGTGAATTCCGTGCCCGGAGAGCACACCGAACGATCTCTCGGTCTCATGACACGAATCTTCGGACTCACGGAAGCCGGCACGACCCGATTCACCTCAGCCCGCGCACCGGCCGCGATAGGCCGGCGCGTTGCCATCATGGGCCCGCTGCGGCAGGATCTTCGGACGGTCTGAGAGAAGCTGAGCGAGGCCGGACTCGGCCGCATCTGATGACCCGAGCCGAAACGGCTCCGCCCAATCCCCTGAGAAGAAAACCGAACAGCCGGGCGCGCAGAAGCGACGCCCGGCTGTCGACTACCGGCCTCCGATCGCCGTCGGAGCATCGAGCGCATGCCGGCCACCTTCGGGACCGCTATGCCTCGCCTTTTCTCAGAACTTATTCGGGAACTGCGCGGCCAGACCATCGGTGAGCGCATCCGCCACCACATAGATGTGGGACTTCATGCCGCGCCACGTCTCCGCCTCCCGCACATAATCCGCGTCCTTCAGCTGCTGGAACTGCGTCAGGTGATGGGCGGCATGGGCCGTCAGCAGGCTCATGACCGTGTCCTTGGGCCAGTTCGGATTGGCACCGCTCAAGAATGCGGAAATTTCTCCTGCGTTCGACGTCAAGTGTTTCACCGCAAGATCTTGCCCGGCCGCATCGCCTGCCGCGGTCGCATCCAGGTGCTCGCGGACCGCGCCGTAGTGACCGGCCAGCAGCGTGAAGAGCTTGTCCGACGCAGGCTTTCCATAGAACGGCTCGATGGAGCCGGCGATCTGTTGGGCGTTCGCCACCACCGTCTGTTCGGCCGCCTCACGGGCCGATGCGTTCTTGTCCATCGTCGCCACCGCGACGTTTCGGATCGAGACGATATGACCCAGCCAAAGGTCGCGCAGCGCCGCCTTGGTTTCGGTCACCTTCGCGGATTTGGCAGCAGCCGCTGCTCCGGAAGACGCCGACGCTCCCCCGGTGGTCGAGCAGGCAGCCGTGGAAAGCACAAACAGAGACAGGGCCCCAACGAGCAATTGAGTACGCATGGCACACACCCCTTGTGGTTGAACGACACAGCCAATAAAACGACGGCTGCTCCGCCTGCCTCACGCGGAAGACCGCAAGCAGGAGCGCGCTCATCGGGTCGGCACAAGGCCGACTGTTGCACTGGTCGGCAAGCATAGGGAACGGGTGCGGGATTGTCTGTTAGCGGGATAACAAGGGAAGAAAAAGACCGGCCTGAGGACTACAGGCGCGCGGGAGTCTTGTCGGAGGCCGCCGTGATGCGTTCCAACCCGGCCCGCTTGACGAGCAGCGTGTTCTTCCGGTCGTAGGACACCACGCCCTGTTCGCGTAGCTGGTTGAGCAGAGTCGAAACCACCTCTCGCCGGGCCCCGATCATTTGCGCCAGCTCGTCCTGACGGAAGTAATGGGTCAACCGTACCCACTCGCCTTCGGCTTCCCCGAAGTCTTCAGCCAACCGGCCCAGGGTTCGAGCCAGGCGATCCATGGTCGTGCCGAACGACAGAGTCTGGATCTGTTCGTACGCCGCGGAGAGCTGCTGCGCCACGTTGGAGAGAAACAACATGAAGGCCGGCCGGTTGGTCTGGAGATGCGCGATGAATTCCTCGAAGCCGAGTTCCACCACGTCGCAGTCTTCCATCGCCACGGCCTGCTCGCGCCGCTCGCCCGTACAGTGGCAGAGTTCGCCGAACACGTCGCCGGCTTGATGGAGGCGCAGGATCAGTTCGCGGCCGTCTTCGGTCAATGACGTCAGCTTTACCAAGCCCTGCCGAAGAAAAAACACGCTTTGGGCCGACTCGCCGAGTCCGTAGACGAGTTCACCCTTGGCAACCAGATGGCCTGGACGGTTCGTGAGTTGATCGCAGAGTTTTCCGCGAAAGCAGCCCGAGAGGGCCTCACAATGCCGATGGTCGCCGAAATTCATCGCCGTGTAGATCATAGCCACCTCGTGAGTGGAGATTGTACCGGGGGGACGGGCAAATAACCACCCCCTTGGGAGGCCAGACGACCGCACCGACTTACGGCCCGACGGTCTTTCGCTCTTGATCAGCCAACCCTTCCAGGTGGGAATCCCCGCAGCTCGCCAATGTCCCAGGTCCCTGGGGGAGGATTCATGGAGCCGTCGCCAGGGTATAGAGGCGGCCGAGATCGAACATCACCTGGAGGCCGAAGGTCGGCCCGCTGTCGGTGCCGCCCAGCCAGTCATTCCAGGTTTCCACGACCCCGTAGGGAAAGCGGAGGGCGATGGAGCCGAAACGCCGCTCGACCGCATGGCCCCCGAGTGTGGTAAACAGGCCCGAATCGATGGTGGCGGCAAACTCCAATTCCCAGTCAGGTCTTGCAGCCCCATCCCCATAGGCGGCGAAGGAAATCGAGGCCTGTCCCAGCCAGGAATGGTCCGCGATGACGGCATCCCCATAGGCCGCTCCGCCGAACAGCCGCCCGTACCGACCCATCGCCGAGAAGCGCACATAGCGGGACAGCGTCTCGAGCAGATCGCTCTTGCCGACCAGCGGCTCCAACGCTCGTGCCGCCGAGAGTCGGCGAAGGCCCACCCCTGCTGAGGCTTCGTGGTAGAGAGAGCCCGTCGAGAATCCCAGCCCCGCGAAGCCTGCGGAAGGTTGACCCAGCAGCGTAAACCAACGGGTCAAGGAGCCATCGACCATGAAATCCGGCTCCTCGCGATGTCTCCCAATCGGGACAGATTCATTGCGGAGCAGTGGATGTGCGAACCCGTTCTGCAGCGACCTCGTCGGCTCCGGATAGGTCGATCCGGCTCCGACACTGAAATTGGCGACCCAGTCGGTTGCCGCGCGCAACGGCTGATTCCAGATCAGCGTGGCAAAATTGAATCCCGCCGTTTCGTTGGCGTTCCCGAATCGCTTGCCGTCGTGCGTCAGCTCGGTGAACCGATTGAACGTCGCCCCTCCCAGCAGATGCGGCTCCGAATCAGGATAGCCGATTGCGCCCCAATGCACGCTGGGAGCGATGGCGTCGGCGCGCGCCGACGTCACCTGCGAGGCGTTGACCAGCAGGATAGCGAGGGCGATCCATCGCAGCACGCCTGCCATACGTTTTGCGCACAGATGCCTCATTCCAGTTCCCATCCATCCGGCAGTCCCATCGCACTCCGATCGCGCAATCATTCGGCTTCATCTCGCCCCTTCCACCGGCAACACCAGCTCTGCCTCGCCTGAACCGAGACCATCACCCCTTGCCGACCTCCACCGACCGCCCGGGCTTTTGCTGAGCGACGTCCTCCGGGGACCACCCGCCCCCCAACGCCTTATAGAGCTGAATCACCGACACAAGATGGAGCCGGTGCGTACTCGTCAGCGAGAGCTCCGCATCGAACAGGTTCCGCTGCGCGATCAGGACATCCAGATAATTCGCCAGCCCACCTTTATAACGAAGCGTCGCGAGCCGCAGGGCTGACCGCAAGGCCTCGACTTGTACCGCTTGCGCGCCACGCTGATCCCGCGCCGTGCGCACCGCAACCAGCGCGTCCTCCACCTCGCGAAACGCAACGAGGATGGATTGCTCATACTGCGCCAAGGCCTGGCGCATCTGTGCCTCGACCGCCTCCTGCTGAAATCCCAGGACTTGCGCATTCAGCAATGGCCCCGCCACGCTCGGCCCCGCCACCCCGAAGGCTGTTTCGTTCGCCGCCAATCGCGAGAGTTGCGGGCTGGCGACACCAAGGATGCCGGTGATGCTCAGCTTGGGAAAGCGATCCGCCTTCGCCACCCCGATGCGCGCAGTCGCCGCAGCTAATTCCTGCTCGGCCTGTACGAGATCCGGTCTCCGCTGCAACAGCTCCGAAGGAAGTCCGGCCGGAATGTCGGGGGGCAGGGCCTGCTCGGTCAGCGACTGGCCCCGCGCAATCGAGCCGGGATTCCGTCCAAGCAGCACGCTCAGTTGGTTTTCCTTCTGCACCGTCTGCCTGGTGAGCTCCGCCACCCGTGCCGCCGCATTGGCCCGCTCGGCCTCGAACTGGTCTGCGTCGATCTTCGAGATCATGCCCTGCCGCAGCCGCGCTTGGGCGATCCGGACGGATTCCTCCCAGGAAGCCAACGTCCGCGTCGCCACATCGAGCTGCATGTCGAATTGCCGCAGATCGAAATAGGCCTCCGCCACACCGCTGACGAGTTGGAGCACCACGGCCCGCCTCGCTTCTTCGCGCGCCAACAGATCGCCGCGCGCGGCCTCGTTGGAACGTCGGATGCGGCCCCAGATGTCGAGTTCCCACGACAAGTTCCCCTGCAGGTAATAATTGAAGGGATTGGGGAAGCCGGGAAACAGAAACTGCGCCTTGCGCCCGAACGCCGGCGCGTTCCCGGTCACGTCGGCCTTCGGCGCGAAATCCATCTTGGCCACGAACAGCCGCGCTTGAAACTCCTCCACCGACGCCACGGCTCGCGTGAGATCCTTGTTGCCCTCCAGCGCGGTCCGTATCAAACGTTGGAGTTCCTGATCCTTGAGCAGATTCCACCAGGGCAGATTGGCGAAGGACTCTGTATCCTTCACGGCCGTCGCCTCCTTGAACGAGGCCGGCGTCGTGACATCCGGGCGCTTGTAGTCAGGCCCGACGGCGCATCCGGCCGATACAAGGCCCGCCGCTAAAAATCCCAAGACTGTTCGCGTGATCTCAGAACTCATGTTCGCCCCCTTGAAACCGGCGGCTCCGTCTCGCCCCTGTGATCTCATCCACCATATGCCCTGTGCAGCAGCCTTTGGCGATGAACACCGCGCCCTGCTGCCACATGCGATTCAAGAGTGTCCGCCCTTCCTCGGCGATGAAGGTCACGCCGGTCAAATCGATTTCAGGCGGCACCGGCGTCGAAGGTCGCACCGTCTGCCAAGCCTGCTCCAGTTCATACACCCATGGCCCGGTCAACCGGCCTTCCAACGTGAGTCGGGCCGAGCCGTTGGTCTTGTGCGTTGAGATCTTCAGCATGGTCCGATGTCTCGTCGTCTCCGTCTTGTTCCGTCCGTTACGCCTTCGCAGGCGCAAGCACGAGATCCTGCGACTCGACCGCTTCCGCCTCACGCTGCGGCTCCCGCTGGGCCGCGATCACTGAGTAGAAGACCGGCACGACGAACAACGTAAACAGCGTGCCGACGGTCATCCCCGTCACCAGCACCATCCCGATACTGTTCCTGGCGGCGGCGCCCGGTCCCGACACCAACACCAACGGCAAGTGCCCGAACACCGTGGCGGCCGAGGTCATCAACACGGGACGCAGACGCGTCAGCGCCGCTTCGCGCAGCGCCGCCATTTTCGGCAGACCGCGCTCCTGCAGGGTGTTGGCGAACTCCACGATCAGGATGCCGTTCTTCGCGATCAACCCCACCAGCGTAATCAGACCCACCTGCGAATAGATGTTGATGGTGGTCAGGTCCAGGAAGCTGAATACCAACGCGCCCGAAATCGCGAGGGGCACCGACCCCAAGAGCACGATCAACGGATCACGGAAGCTCTGGAATTGGGCCGCCAGCACCAGATAAATGAGTACGACGGCAAACCCGAGTGTGACGGTCAAGGCCGAGCCCTCGTGACGGATTTGCCGCGACTCGCCGGCATAGTCGATCGCCACGCGCGGACCGGTTGCCGCCGCCGCGGCTTCCTCGAGCACCCGCAGTCCCTCTTCCTTGGTGATGCCCGGCTTCACCCCGCCGAATACCTTGACGGCGTTGCGCTGCTGGAATCGATTCAGCGTCCGCGGCGCGGTGCTGGTTTCGATGTGCGTGAACGTCGAGACCGGCACGAGTTGCCCGCCCGCCGTCTTGATCTTCAGATCGAGCAGGGGATCGAGCGTGGCTCGGTCCTTGTCGTCGATCTGCGGAATCACCTTGTAGCTGCGATCGTAGAAGTTGAACCGATTGACGTAGGCCCCGCCGAGCATCGTGCCCAATTCCCGACCGACTCCGGCCAGATCGAGCCCCAGGTCCGCCAATCGTTCGCGATCCAACACGACCCGCGCCTCCGGCAGGTCCACCTTCAGGTCGGTGTCCACGTACAGGAACTTGCCGCTCCGCCATCCGGCTCCGAGCACGGCCCCCACGGTCTCGAGCAGTTGCTCGGCCGGCGCTTCGCTCTCGAGGATCAATTCGACATCGTACTGGCCCGGCGTGGGCAAGGGCGGATCCAATCGAGGGAACACCCGAAGCCCCGGGATCTGCGAGATCGCTCCGTAGACCTCCCCATACATCAGCTCGGTCGAGCGGGTCCGCTCGCGCCAATCCTTGGCCACCAAGCCGCCGAACCCACCCCACGACGAAGTGAGCGACCACATGAACCGAGCCTCGGGAAACGAGGTGACGGCCTGAACCACGTTCAACGAATCCTGGTTCGTGGCGGCCACGGTCGAATCGGGTGACGCTTCCATGAACAGGCTGATGTGGCTCTGATCTTCCACCGGCGCCAGTTCCTGACGCGAGAACTGGTAGAGGGGCCAGGCCGCCAGCATAATGAGCAACGACACCGCCACAATCGCCCACCGGATTTCCAAGGCGCCGTCGAGCAGATGGGCATAGACCCGCCGCACGCCGTCGAACGCGTGATTGACCAGCCGCGTCAGACGCCCTCCTTGGCCTTCCAAATGGACGAAGCGCGAACTCATCACCGGAGACAGTGTGACGGCCACGACACCGGACAGCACGACCGCCGCCGCGAGCGTCATGGCGAACTCGAGAAACAACGAACCGGTCAGGCCGCCCTGAAAGCCGATCGGCGCATAGACCGTCGCCAGCGTGATCGTCATTGCAATGATCGGCCCCACCAGTTCGCGCGCGCCGACCAGCGCGGCCTGCAGCCTCGTCTTCCCTTCCCGCACATGCCGCTCGACATTCTCCACGACCACGATGGCGTCATCGACCACCAGCCCCACCGCCAACACGATCGCCAGGATCGTCAGGAGATTGAGGCTGAAGCCGAACGCATACATGAACAGCGCGGCGCCGATCAGGGACACGGGCATGGCCACGAGGGGCACCAACGCCGTCCGCAGCGAGCCCATGAAGAGGAAGACCACCGTGGCGACGATCAGGATCGTTTCGCCGAGCGTCTTGGTGATCTCGGCCAACGCGCTCCGCATGAACATGGTGCCGTCCCACACCAACTGCATTTCGATGTCCTTGGGCAACGTCGGGCGGATGCGCTCCATTTCGTCCCGCAACCGATGGGCCACGTCGATCTCGTTGGCGCCGGGCACCGGCCAGATGCCGAGATAGACTCCTTCCATCCGGCTATACTTGGCCACCATCTCGGCCTCTTCCGCTCCGCGCTCGACCCGCGCCACGTCCTTGAGGCGAATGATCGCGCCCCCGCGTTCCGAGACGATGAGTTCCTCGAATTCCTCGGTGGAACGCAGGTCGGTATTGGCGAGCAAGTTGACCTGCACGAGATTGCCCTTGGTCCGACCGACCGCGGCGAGGTAATTGTTGCGGCGCAGGGCCCCCTGCACGTCGCCGGGGGACAGGTTGAACGCGGCGAGCCGATCCGGATCGATCCAGACACGCATCGCGATCTGGCGGCCACCCTCGATCGTCACACGCTGCACACCCGACAACGTTGCGAACTGCGGTTGCAGGCTCCGCAACAGCCAGTCGGTCACGGCCGGCACACTCCGTTCATCGGACGTAAAGCTCAGATAGAACGACGCGTAGGGCCGGTCGGCTCGTTGCACCTCGATCGCCGGCGGCTCCGCTTCGGCCGGCAGTTCCGACCGAACCTGTTGCAGCCGCGCGGTCACTTCCGCCAGGGCGGCCGTGCTGTTGTGATTCAGCTTGAGATGCACGGTGACGGTGCTCAAGCCGGCCCGGCTGGTCGAGTCGACGTAATCCACGCCGCTGATGGCGGATACGACACGTTCGATCGGTGTCGTCAGAAAGCCCCGCACGGTCTCGGCGCTGGCGCCGTAGTAGACGGTCGTGATGATGACTGAGGAACTCTCGATCTTCGGATATTGCTGCACCGGCAGCGTCGTGAGGGCCCGCCAACCGACGAGCACGAGCACGAGGTTGACGACGATCGCCAACACGGGGTGCTTGATGAAGATATCGGTGAGCGATCGCATGGCCAGGCTCCCGTGGTTCGTTCTCAGCGTTCGCTGAGCAATTGATCTTGCTTCGGTCCCGTCGTAGGCGCACCGGCTGAGGCCACGAGCACCCCCTCGCGCAACTTGAAGGAGCCGGAGGCCGCCACCAGTTCGCCTGCCGCCAGACCTCCCTGGATCACGATGTCGTCGCCGAGCATGGAGCCGCTCTCGACCCGCCGCACATGGGCGCGGGACTTCCCTTCCCCATCAGACTCGATCACGAAGACCTGGTCGCCGGCAGGCCCTTTCCGGAGCGCATTCACCGGGACCGTCACGGCCCTTTTCGACGCCCCGACCGCGATTCGAATCCGGACGGCGGCGCCGGGCGATGGGGCCATCGAAGCCTGCTCGATTCTGGCGCGCACCATGGAGTTGCGGGTGGCAGGGTCGATCCGCGCATCGAGCGCGACGATCTTTGCCGGGATCGCGATGGGGCTGCCGGTTGCGTAGACATCCACGGGCGACCCTTCGCGCAATTCGGCCGCGACATGTTGAGGCACCGCGAAATCCACGTGGACCGCGTCATCGATGCCCTGCAGCGTCGTGATTTGCGTGCCTTCGTTGAGGTATTGGCCCTGATGCACGTCGGCCAACCCGACCTTGGCGCGAAACGGCGCACTAATGGTCTTGCGGGCAATGATGGCCTTCGTGCGGGCGATCTGGGCCAATGCCACATCCAAGTCGGCTCGAGCCCGATCCACTTCTTCCTGCGCCGCCGCAAGATCTTGGTTCAATGCGCGCCGCCGTTCGAGCACGGTCCGCGCCAACACCGCCTGCGCCTGCTGAGCCTTGAGATCCGCCTCTTCGACGGACACGTCGAGCGCCACTAAGACCGACCCGGCTTCGACGATCTGTCCCGGCTGGAACCGCACTTGGCTCACGGTTCCCGCCAACTCGTTCTGCAGGGTGATCGACCGCAACGCCAGCACCGTCCCGATCGCCGTCGCGCTGCGATGATGCTCGACTTCCTTTGCGGCGGCGACCGCGACCGATTCCATCGGCTCCAGTTGATGCGCCGCTGCGGACGCACTGCCTTGGAGGTTTCCATATTTCCACGCCGCCAACCCCATGCCCGTCCCCACGACCAGAGCCAGCAGCAGCGATGATCCGACGACTCGACGATTCATGGTGAATCTCCTCCGCTAAACTGTCTTGGCAAAGGATCGAGCAAGCGGCGTTCCAGCACACAATTATCTCGCCTGCCCGCTCTAACTCGTTGAGAAAAGGCCCGGACGCCCTGTGGATTTTGCCGCCAGGAGATTTCCGTCACCCACCGTGACGAGGCGTGACTGCCGCCTATTCGGCAGACGCCGAAATATCGGCGCGCTTCTGCAGAGAAGCGATCAGGAGCGGTCGGTTTCCTGAGATTGATAGATCAATCGCGCGCCGGGCTTGAACGTGAGGTAGAACCAGATCCATTCGGAGATGACCCTGAACCGGTTACGGAAGCCGATCAGGAAGAAGATATGCACCGTACACCAGAGCAGCCAGGCCCAGACCCCGGAGACGTGAATTGTTCCGAACTGAGCCACGGCTTTCGCGCGCCCAATGGTGGCCAACGTCCCACGGTCGGCATAGCGAAAGGCTGCCCGCTTCGCCGGCAGTTTCCGTTCCGCAATCACCGCGGCCACATACCGTCCTTCCTGCATGGCCACAGGAGCCAAGCCTGGAAGCGGCTGTCCTTGTCCATCATGAACGGCCGCGGCATCGCCGATTACAAACACCCATTCGTCGTTCGGAACCGTCAGGTCGGGGCGTACAAGGACCCGCCCGGCCTTGTCCAAGGGAACCTGAAGTGAGGACAGGAGCGGAGAAGCGCGATTGCCGGCCGCCCAAATGATATGGTTGGTTTCGATGACCTGCCCGCCCAGCACCACTCCCTTCGGGCCGACTTCGCGTACCGCTTGGTTGAGGAGGACGGTGACGCCCAACGACTCCAGCGCAGCCTTCGCTTTCGCAGAGAGATCGGGGGCAAATCCGGAAAGGATCCTTGATCCTGCCTCCACGAGCAAAATCCTCACCCCTTGTCGTCGGAAAAACGGGAAATCCGGCAACATGGCGTTTCGGCCGATCTCCGCCATGGCCCCGGCCAGCTCCACTCCGGTCGGTCCCCCGCCCACGATCACGAAGGTCAACGGAGTCGCACCCATCGTCGTCGCAGCTTGACGCTCCACCTGCTCGAAGGCCGACAGCATGCGCGCGCGCAAGGCAATGGCGTCAGCAAGCGTCTTCAATCCGGGGGCAAACCTTTCCCAGTCTGGACGATTGAAGTAGGCATGTCGTGATCCGACCGCGACGATCAACGCATCGAACGGAATTGGAGGCTGGTCCGTGACCTGAACCTGCCTGCCGAGAGGATCGATGCCTTGCGCTTCTCCCATCACGACCCGAATGTTCGGCTGCGAGCGGAAAATGGTCCGCAGGGGCCAGGCAATATCACCGGGCGAGAGCGCCGCAGTCGCCACCTGGTAGAGCAAGGGCTGGAAGAGGTGATGGTTCGTGCGGTCGATCAAGGTGATGTCCACATCGGCTCGCCGCAACCTCTGCGCGACGGCCAGCCCTCCGAACCCCCCTCCGATAATCACCACACGCATGCGGGACATAGTCCTTCTCTACCTTATCGCGTTACCTGGGTCGATGCCCCTGGGGATGTTCCCAGTTTTCTTTCCTGCCCCGAGGTCGGTATGAAAGGGAGGATGGTGTCGTATTGTTGAGCCGACAAAGGAGGCGGATGATGAGATATGCACCCACTCACTTCTATCTCGTTCTAGGCCTCGCGTTGCTTGTGGTTCTAGGCGGCAACCTCACCGCGACGGGCACGACCTTGATCGGCGGGACCGTGCTCGCCATCGATTCGGACGCAGCGTCAATTTCCCTGCGGATGCCGAAGGGGGATTCCTGGCTCCTCCCGGTGATAGACCGCAGCCTGCTGCGGGACATCAAGGTCGGGGACCATGTGAGCCTCGAGCTGAATGGAGACGGGAAGATTACAAAACTGGTGAGACTGCCGCTCGATGCGGGAAACTAGCAGCAAGGATCATGAATACGTGAAACGAGAAACGGGAGACAGGGTTGTTGGATGAGCGTCTCGCGTCCGACGTCTCACATTTCACGCTATTTACCCTTCCTAGGCCGGTCGCGAGATGCCGAGCTTCTGCATCTTTGACTGGAGGGTGGTGCGCTTCATGCCAAGCTTGGTGGCGGCCCCCTGCGCGCCGCCGATGACCCAGTTGCTCTCACGCAGCGCTTTCAGCACATGCTCGCGCTCCGCCGCCTCGAGCGTGGCGACGGGCGCCTGCTGGAGCTGAGTCGGCCGCTTCAGTTCGGCCATGGGCACGAACAGGTCCGAGCCGGATGACAGGATCACGGCACGCTCGATGAAGTTTTCAAGTTCCCGGACGTTGCCGGGCCAAGGGTAGGTTTGCAGCGCCTTCATGGCTGCAGCGGGGACCGCGTCGATCCGCTTCTTCATCCTGGTCGCGAATTTCTGGGCGAAGTGCCGGACCAGCAGGGGAACATCTTCCACACGATCGCGCAGGGGAGGCACCATAATCGGAAACACCTTGAGCCGGTAGTACAGATCGCTGCGGAACTTCTGTTCCTCCACCATGTGACCGAGGTCCCGATTGGTCGCCGCGATGACCCGCACGTTCACACGGAGGGTCCTGGTACCGCCCAATCGCTCGAATTCCTGTTCCTGGAGTACCCGCAGCAGCTTCACCTGCAGCTCCAACGGGATTTCCCCGACCTCGTCAAGAAAGATCGTGCCGCCGTCGGCCAGTTCGAACCGGCCCACCTTGGTCGCGATCGCGCCCGTGAAGGCGCCCTTTTCGTGGCCGAACAGCTCGCTCTCCAACAACCCGGTCGGAATCGCGGCGCAGTTGAGCTTCACGAACGTGCGGTCCCGGCGGTCGCTCAAATTGTGCAACGCCCGCGCGATCAGCTCCTTGCCGCTCCCCGTCTCACCGAGAATCAACACGGTCGAATCGGTCACGGCGACCGTCTGCACTTCCTTGAGCACCTGCTTGAGCGCGCGGCTGTCGCCGATGATTTCCTCGAAATTGTATTCGGTCTGTATTTCTTCCTGAAGATAGACCTTTTCCTTTGCCAGTTTGTCCTTGAGCCCGGCAATCTCCTGGTAGGCGAGTGAATTGGCCACGGCGAGGGCGATCTGCTTGGCCACCGCGCCCAAGAGCTCCGCATCGGCCGTGGTGAAAGCGCCTTCCTGCAGGCTGCCGATGTTCAACCCGCCCAACGTGCGATCCCCCAACAGCAGCGGCACGCAACAGGCGGACCGGACCCCTTCCGCCACCAGGCGCTTGGACACCGTACTCTCCGACTGCCCGAGATCCTCAGACCCCAACACCACCGGCATGCGCCGCGTGATGGCGGTCGACGACGGACACCCACAGAGCATGCAGGTCGTGCCTTCTTCGATGAAGCCTTTCCTCCCTGGGAAGTCGAGCGCGTACAGTTTGAGCTGGTTGGTGTCCTGATCCAGGAGCGTCAGGCTGACCACATCCGCCTTCATCACACGCCGAATGCTGGCCGTAATCGAGGCGAACAATTCGCGCAACTCCAGGTGCAGCACGACGGCATTGTTGATTTCCAGGAGCAGCCGTTGGCGGTCGCGTTCCCGGGCCAATTCTCGCTGGGCCTGCTGGGCCCGCTCGTAATTCAGAGCGTTGTCGACGGCGATCGCGATCTGCCGTGCGACCTGACTCAGCAGGTCGATATCCTCCTGCGCAAACCCGTCGTCCCTGCGGCGCCCTACGTTCAGCGCCCCCAGCGTACGGCTGTGAGACAGGAGCGGAACGGAACAGAAGGACCGAAGGCCGCAATCCAACAACTCCTGGGCGATCGGGGATGATTTCGCCATCTCCCGCAGGTCCGCTTCCCCGAACATCGCCGGCCGGCCCGAGGTGATCGCCCGGCAGGACGGAGACTGGGTGCACTCCTCCGCCAGTCCCTCCTCGATGAAGCTTTCATTCCGCTCGAAGTCCAGCACATGGATGCGCCACTGACCGGTCTCGCTGTTGAACAGCAGCAAGCTCGACCCATCATGCTGGATCACCCGCCGCAGGCACTCGCTCACCGCCTTGAACAACTCCTCGAGATTGAGATGCGAGACCACGGCGTTGTTGACTTCGAGCAACAGTCGTTGGCGATCCCGTTCCCTGGTCAATTGGCCTTGGTACTCGATCGCCGTCTTGGAGTGGAGCGCGTTATCCAGCGCAACGGCCACCTGCTTGGCCACGTGCTGCATGAAGGCGATTTCGGATTCCTGATAGGCCCGGGCCTGCAAACTGCCGAAGCCCATGGCCCCGAGACGGCGCTGCGCCGTCGTAAGCGGCACCACACAAAAAGAGCGCACGCCGTTTTCGCGGAACAGCGCCATCAAATTCGGGAAGCGTTCCTCCTTGAGCACGTCGTCGACCGTCAGCGGCTGCTGAGTCTTCCACACGAATCCGCCCGGCGACTGCTCGACCGGCGTTTCCAATCCGGGCTTGATGGTTGACGGCGTCGCCGACACCAACAGCCACAAACGCATCACGTCGCGGTCTGCATCGTGCAAGACAGCATTGATGAAATCGAAGGGCACGATGTCCGGCAGTCGATCGGCCAAATCCTGGAGCAACAACGTGAGATCACGGTGCGCGGCGATCGACTCCGTTACTTCCAAGAGCAGACGCAAGCGATCGCGCTGGTGAACGACGTCCTGATGATGCAGCACGTTGTCCACCGCCACCGCGACCAGCTTGGCGACCTGATTTAGGAATGCAACGCTCCCTTCGTCGAAGGCAAACGGTTTCACGCTGCCGAATCCGATGGCACCCAGCCGGCGCATGGCCGTCGTCAGCGGGAACAGACAGAGAGAGCGAACGCCGATGTCGCGAAGCGCGCCCATTCCAACCTGGAAGCGGATCTCCTCCGCCAGTGACGGAATGATCAACGGCCGCTGATGGCTCCACACCCAACCGCTGGCGGATTCCTCCACCGGGATCTGCATCCCGTCGAGCTTGCTCGTCGTCCGCTGCAGCCCGACCGTTTCCAACACATGCACCCGCATCACATGTTTTGAGGGCTCGTGGAGGACGAGGCCGATAAAGTCGAACGGCGCCACGCCCGGCAACCGCTGCGCGAGGTCGCGGAAGAGCGAGGGTAGATCGCGGTGCGTGGCGATGGCTTCGGCCACCTGCAGCAGGGCCGCTCGTTGATCGACCAGGGATGGTTGAATACCGGTTATGCTCATGTCGCGCATCGTCATAGTATAAAAGCCCGACCGGGTGGCTATGCAACTACCGCCTTGGCTGCGACAAATCGCTCTCGCACTTCAAACTCCCAGGTCATGCCCTGCGTAAAATGCGGCGCGGCGGTTTTCACGTCAGGGAAGAAACAGATTAAGGCGTAGGGAGCGGGTGGAATTTATGAATCGCGAACTGCGGATGGACGGTCGGCTGGGCTTGCCCGAGTGGAAGGATAACTTCGAAGCCAGGCTGATCCTGCTCCGGAAGCAGCTGGAACAAAAATGCCCCGAGGTGCGGCTCGTACCGCGCGGCCGAGGACGGCTGCCCTCGAGACCACTGCCAGGATTGTCCTCTCCGAAAATCCGGCCTGAGCGACCGGAAGGCGCTTACGACCGGACCCGCGCGGGCGCCGTCAACAGTCTTCGCCCGCGAGCCCGCATCGCAGGTGTGCCGCTGGTCGTCAACCGTCGAACCAGTCGCAACACGGGGGAGCGAAGGTCAGGCGCCTGCGCCGTGAGATCGACCAAGGCCTGCATGGCGCACGTCTTCACAATGCTGCTGGAATCCCGGAGATATGCGCGCAGGATCTCATACACAAGGCTGCGCTCTCGGCGGCTCCATCGAACCCGCGGCAACATTTGAGCAACGTGCCATCGGATTTCCTTGTCCGCACTCTCCGAGAACGGGCCCAAAAGATCACGCTTGTATGGACGGAGAAGATCGGGACGGGTCGCCGTGACCTTCTCCAGCGCATCCGCCGTCCGAATACGCACCACGGGATCAAGCGAGCGCAGCCCGGAGAAGAGTTCGTCAAAGAGGGCAGGGTCGGCCAGCACCTCCGCCACAACCAGACCCGACCCTCCGATCGACCGGCGATCCCCACCCTCAAGCTTGCGGAGGAGCAGGCTTGAGGACGAGCCGGTCACCGATCCAACTCTTGTTCCGTCACCGCCGGCGGCAATGCCGAATCACCGGCTCGTCCCGCTCGGCTTCTGGCCGTGAACATCGCCCCTTTGGCTGCCTGCACCGGCGCAAAGCGCAGAAACCCGATCTCTTGCAGGATGTCGTTGTACACCGCTTCCATCCCGCCTCGCATGAAGTAGGTCTCGTGCCAGAATCCCGTCCCTCCGGTATTACGAAGGAACCGCTGCCACCACTGCCGGTGGGGATCGGAGCGCGCCCAGCGTTCAAGGGAGTCGAAATCCCGCCAGTATTGTCTCATGCCGACATGGGGAGGCAGCAGCGACCAGACAAGGTTCTCATGGAGGAGAAGACCATCGGGCCTGGCTTCCACCGACTCGGCGATCTTCGGACCGAACCCGAAGAGCGTCTTCAACCCCGTCCAGCGGTTGACCCTCATCCCGAGGTAGATGACCACCAAATCCGGAAAGCCGGAGAGATCGACGGTTCTACGCAAGACGGGGTCGGACATATTCGTCTCCAGTCGACTGACACGCGCCCCGGTCGGGAGGACGCGCACCGGACTCGAGGATCATTTGCTGCGGCGCACGATCACCGCAGCCACCTGATCCAGCCGCACGGTGGCATCGAAGAACTCCATCCCGGACAACTCGCTGAGCACCAGTACGTGGGTCCCGACCTTCGCCACCTTACCGTCGAGATCCTGCCCGGAAACCAACTTGACCTTCACCCGTTTGCCCTGCTGCTGGTCGAGGGTCTGTCTGATCGCGTCGGGACTATTGGCATCGACCGTCGCTTCCTCGGCGCGCACGCCGGGAACCCACGCGGCGCCGCCGCCCATGAGACAGAGTAGCAGCATGACCGCAGTGATCCCACAACGCCCGTTGCCCTGAACCATAGAATCCTCCTTGGGGGAAAATACCAGGACCCTCGTGAGCCAACGCCCGTGCGATAGGTCTCATATGCGAGTGGAGGATACCTGGAGCCATTAGGAAAGTCACGCAGGCCCGCGGCTTTACAGCCGCACCAGCCCAGGCTATCATTCCGCCGGGCGAACCGCCGCAGGCGGCTGAAGAAGGAGATCTCGATGGGTTGGATCATTCTCATTGTACTGATCGTGCTCGTGCTGATCGTCATCGGGATGTACAACCAGCTTGTCCGGCTACGAGCGGCTTGCGAAAGCGCCTGGGCCGACATCGACGTGCAACTCAAGCGTCGCTACGACCTGATTCCCAACCTCGTCGAAACGGTCAAGGCCTACGCCGCGCATGAAAAAGGCGCGCTCGAAGCCGTGATCAATGCCAGGGCCAAGGCCATGGCCGCCCAGGGGCCCGAGGCCAAGGCAGCGGCAGAGAACCAACTCACGCAGTCGTTGCGTTCGCTCTTCGCGCTGGCGGAGGCCTACCCGCAGTTGCGCGCCGTCGAGGCCTTTAACCAATTACAGGGCAGCCTGAATCAGATAGAAGACGCGCTTCAGAACGCGCGCCGCTACTACAACGCAGTCGTGCGTGATTACAACGCCAAGCGACTGGAGATCCCGACCAACTTCATCGCGCAATGGTTCGGGTTCATGGGCCGGCAATTTTTCGAATTGACCGACAACGTCCAGCGCGAACCGCCGCGCGTGCAGTTCTAAGATTTCCACCGCCGGTCATGGTGGCAACAAGGCCCATCCTCGAGCTTCTCCGTTCGACCCTGTTCATTGCCGCGCTGTGCCTCGCACTTTTCGGCCAACGCCTCCCCGCCGATGCACGATCCTTCGTACTCAGCCGCTTCGACGTGGACCTGCAAGTCCTCCCGAACGGCGATCTGCTCGTCACCGAAACGGTGAGTCCCCGCTTCGAAGGATCCTGGAACGGCATCGAGCGTCTGATCCCCGTTGAATACCGCACCCCGCAAGGGTTCTCCTACGCATTGTTGCTCGACGACGTCACTGCCACCGACGAGCAGGGCACCCCGCTCAAGCTCGAAAGCAGCCGGGAGCGGCACTACCGGAATTTTCGCATTTGGATTCCCGGCGCGAACGACGCCACCTGCACGTTCGTGCTGAAGTATCGCGTCCGCAACGGGCTGAAATTTTTCGAAGACCACGACGAGCTCTACTGGAACGTCACCGGCGATGAGTGGGATGTCCCGATCGAACAGGCTTCGGCGCGCATCCTGCTCCCGCCGAATGCCACCGGCGTGCGGGCCCAGGCCTTTACCGGCGCCTATGGGGCGCGGGAAGAGGCCGCGACGGTCTCCATCGAGGGTTCTCGCATCACGATGATCATGACCCGCCCGCTCGGATTCCGCGAGGGACTCACGGCCGTGATCGGGTGGGACAAGGGGCTGGTGACAGCGCCCACGCCGATGGACCGGACGACCATGTTTGCCCGTGCAAATTGGCCGCTCGCCATTCCACTGTTCGTGCTGGCGGTGATGTTCCGGCTCTGGTGGACGAGAGGGCGGGATCCGCGCCTGCGTCCGATCGCGGTGGCCTACGAGCCGCCGGACCGGCTGACGCCGGCAGAGATCGGCACGCTCTCAGACGAGAGCCCGGACGTGCGGGACATCACCGCCACCCTCGTGGATCTTGCCGTGCGCGGATACCTCGGCATTCGGGAACTCAAGACTCCCCAACTCTTCGGTCTCTGGACCGGCACGGACTATCTCTTTCATCGCAGCGCACCGAGGAAGGAGTGGGCACGTCTTCATAAACACGAGCGGCTCCTCCTCGAAGCTCTCTTCACGGATGAAAACCAAGACGAGGTCGCACTCAGCAGCCTCGAGAACAAGTTCTACCGGTCGTTGCCGGGAATCCGCAATGCGATTTTCGACTCACTCCAAACTCACGCCTACTATGCGCAGCGACCTGACAAGGTGAAGGAAAACTATTACCTCGCCGGAGGCCTACTGGGACTGGTGCTCACGTTCGCACTCGCCGCCGTCGCCGACAGCTGGGGCATCGCCCCGCCGACCTTTTTCATCTCCGGTATTCTCTCCGGAATGATCGTGGCGGGGTTCGGCCGCATCATGCCGGCGCGAACCGTCAAAGGGACACGTACCTTGGAATCGGTGCTGGGCTTTGAGGAGTTTCTGACTCGGGTCGAGGCCGACCGTTTCGAGCGTGTGGTCAAGACGCCGGAGCTGTTCGAGAAATTTCTCCCTTATGCGATGGCACTCGGCGTGGAGACCAATTGGGCCCGCGCGTTCGAATCCATCGTCACGGCCGCCCCCGCTTGGTACCAGGGCAGCGACCTCGCGCAGTTCAATATGCGCGGATTCACCAGTCGCATGAGCGATCTGGCGTCGCGGACCGGATCGACAATGACGTCGGCGCCGAGAAGTTCCGGCGGCTCGGGTTTCAGCGGCGGATCATCCGGCGGAGGCTTCGGCGGCGGAGGCGGCCGCGGGTTCTGATGCAGGCCGCCCCCGTGGCCTCACGATGCCAGCTTGCCGCCGACAAAGAGCGCCGCAACCAGAAAAGCGCCGCAGATAGCTAGGAAGATATAGAACAGGATCTGGGCAATCTCGGCCGCGCCTTCGGCAATACCACCGAATCCCATGCCGGCGGCAGCCATCGCGATCACGAAGAAAATGGCGGCCCACTTGAGAAACATGGCAACCTCCTCCTCATTTGGTCGGCTTATGCGCCCCCGACACATTGGGAACCGGAATACCATAGAATTCGTAGATGACCGTGGTCTGAGCCAGGTCGCCGAAGTCGGGCCAGTTGTTCTTGTCGAAGCCCGGCGCCTTCTTCAAATCCCGCTTCGTCGCGTCGATGAGGATTGCGCTTTTATCCGAAGCGACCTGGAGCGCATCCCATGGAATCGCAAAGTACTTATCTCTGATGCCCAGAAAGCCGCCGAAGTCCAACACCGCGTAGTCGATCGCCCCATCGTCGGGATTGATCACCAGGTCCTTGATGTCGCCCAGATTTTTCCCATCGGTCCCCAGTACGTTCATCCCGATCAACTCGCTGGCCTTGAACACCCCGCTGCGATCCCGCGCGTCGGCTCGGTCGACGGCGGCGACAAGCGCTACGCAGGTTATAACGATGGCGATGGCAAAACGCATGGCAGCCTCCTTTCGTCGCTCAATCAAAGCGGCATGAGGACCATTAAACAACGACGGCAGGAGAAAGCTGCCTCGCAGGAACCCTAGTTCTCAGGCAATCCAACCCACATGGTCATGGCAGATGAATCAGCAGCAAAGAAGGAAATGAAGAAATGGGTCGTGTATGTGGTGGAATGTGCCGATGGGAGTCTGTACACCGGTATTACGAATAATCTGCCGCAGCGGCTGGTGGCGCATGACGCGGGTCGCGGCGCTAAATATACGAAGCCCCGAAGACCGGTTCAACTTCGTCATGCCGAGTATCGGAGGACAAAAGGCGCGGCGCTCAAGCGTGAAGCCGCCATCAAGGCCCTGACCAGAGCGGAGAAACTCGCTCTCATCGCACAAAAGGTGTAGGGCGGGTCAGAGATTAGGGACCATACAGCGCGGAAGCCTTCACGACCTTGCCTCCCTCGCCGAACTCCAATAGTTCCATCGCCAGCCGTCCGTTGAGGGAGCGGTAATGCAGGGCCATGGAATTCCCGACGCCCAGCAGGACCGCGATCGGTTCTAATTCGAGGTCCGGCACCACCTGAAGGCACTTGGCCCAGTAGGCCCTGATCGCGACCTTGCCCTTGAGTTGACCGGACGGCTCGCCTCCGAACGTCACAATCAACGGCGACGACAGTTCGAACTCATCGGCATAGTGTGAGAGGACCCTATCGAGATCGCGGCTGTTCCAGGCTGCAATCCAGTCCTGCGCAAAGGATTCCGCTGAAATCCGATCGATCCCTGCCATGGCTCACACCTTTCTATCGGCTATACGTCACTGACGCTTGTTGCCCACCCAGCAGCGACTGATACCTGGCTGATCGGTGATGCGGTTGAACCAACCGTGCCCCCGTGGGGAACTGCAGCGACCGAATCAAACGACAGTCTAAAACGGCCCCACCATCCCAATGGCGAGTTTGTCCCGGATGATCGGCGTGGCCTCTTCGATGTTTAGGCCTTTCTGAAGGACATGGGCGACCGAGCGCATCCGTTGCGCGGAGGGTTGCCCGTTCTTGCCCCGCTCGGTCACAAGGATATCCGCAACACACAGATAGGTCACACTCTCATCCTTCGGCGGAGGGCCTCCGCCCATGTATCCGCCTCGCCCGCTCATCGCCATCCGCATCATCGCGTTCACGTCCGGCATGCCCGCCATCATACGGCCGACCATCGCCTGCATGTCCCCACCGCCGGTTTGGTGCGACAGGGGCGTGCCCCCGCTGCCCAGTCCCGTGCCGAATCCGGATTTGGCCACGGATTCCGGCGTGATCCCTTCGCCGGCCTTGTGACAATAGAGTATCTGCGCCTGAAGCCAATAGGCGGCCCCAGCCGGGTCGGTCACGACGTGATAGCCCTTTGCACCCAACCGCGCGCTCAGATCGCTCGGTGTGGCCTGCTGATTTTCTGAGGTATTCCGCAGCTGCACGTAAATCGTCCGCTCCCCGCTGGGCGGCAGAAGAATTGAGCTATCGTTCATCAGCCCGGACGTGAGGACATTGGAGCAGCCGGCGGAGAACCATGCGAGAACCACTAAACACGATGCAAGCCGATGCGAGGCGAGGACAAACCTGGCGGTCATGTTCAACATCCTGTTAGAAGTGGCCCGCCACGGCGGCACTCAGCCGCTGCTGCACGAGCGGCGTGGCCTCTTGAGCATCGAGCTTTTTCTGGTGAACGCTGGCCGCCAGCCTGGTCTGATATACGCCGCTGGGAGGCACGCCCCCTGAACCGGCGGAAGCGATGGCGCCACCAGTCAAGGCTCGATCGGTAATCTGCACGTCCGCCACACAGGCGTAATTGATGTTCTCGTCGAACTTGGGACGAGACGGCCCGCCGAACATATTGCCGACCGAGTTGCCGATGCCGCTGATGGCGCCGATGCCCATCGAGGCGGCGGCCCCGGCCATGGCACCGTGCGGGCCGGCCATGCTGGCCATCCCCGACAGACTGCTCAATCCCGACATCACGGAGTTGAAGCCCGACCCGTAGCCGCCTGCCACCATCTCGTCGACCGGCAGTTCCACCTTTGTTTGGTTGCAATAGACGATGTTCGTCAGCACCACGTAGACCGCAGCTTGCGGATCGTTGACGACCTGATAGCCCTTCGCGCTCAAGCGCGAGCCCAAATCGCTCAAGCTGACGGCTTGATTGTCCGAGGAATTGCGGTTCTGGATGAAAATCGTGTTCGCGGTGGAAGGCTCCAGCATCACGCTATTGCTGGCCAGCAAATCGGTATCGCGGACGTTGGCAGCGCAACCGGACAGAACGGAAACGGAGATCAACAGGCCAAGCAACCAATGTCGCGCCATGAAACCCTCACCAAACCCGTATCGGCCTTGGGGAAAATCCTGATACGAATTCTATTGAAGCCGCTCCGTCGCGTCAACGGGTGGATGCACCCGCAACATGAAAACAATCGGCTGGCGACGCGGCTGACTTACGGCATCACACGTACGACACCAGCACCTGTTCGATCGAGCCGGCCACGGGATGCAACTCAGTCCGAGAAAACCCCGCTGAGGCAAACATCTGTTCATACTCCCGAAACGTATAGGCATCCCCTTCCGGCGTCGTCGCCAACATGATCAGGCTGAACTCGGCCACCGGCGGCGGCGTGACACGGTCCTCGTGCGGAATGAACTCCAGCGTGATGACTCGCCCGCCCGGTGCGAGCGACCGATGGATCTTGCGCAACAACGAGTCGCAGGCCTGGGCCGAAAAATGGTGGAGAAAGTTCGTGAGCAGAACGAGATCGTAGCCGTCGCCGAACTCCTGCTGAAAGGCATCGCCGGCGATGGTGCGATAGCGCGATTCGATGCCGGCCTTCTGGGCCAACTCGCGGGCCACGGTCAATACGTTGGGCCAGTCCAGAGCCACGATTTCCGCCTGAGGACAGCGGCTTCCGATCTCGACGCCGAACAAGCCGTGCCCTGCCGCGATATCCAGCACTTTCTTCACCTTGGGCTGCGACTGCCGCACGAACATGCCGATTTCCTCCGCCGGCTTGGCCATCATCGGGATCATGGATCGCGCGAAGTCCACCCACAACGGATGCTCGGGTGTGACCGTCCCCGCCTCCCCCGCCACCGTCCCTCCCTTGCGCACCGCCTCGGTCAAATTATCGAAGGCGGCAATGAACTTCGGCGCATGCAGAAATCCCAGCACGGACCCCATGTAGGCGGGCGAGCGCCGATCCAGAAACACCGCGCTGTCAGGCGTCAATTTGTACCGATCACCTTCCTTCGTCAGGAAACCTTGGATGGTCAGGTAGTCCGCAAGGATGCGCACACCGCGCTTGGCCGACCCGCAACGTTCGGCCAGAGTCGACGCCTGATCATGTCCGAGCCCGATGGCGGTGAAGAGATCCAGATCGATGGCGGCCTTGAGCGCTTGTGACCGCTGGTAGGCATTGGCCGTCTGAAAGAACAACTGCGGGGTCGGCCCGCCGGCCGGTTCCGGTTTCAACATGGCAACCTCCTGGATCGAGGACAGGCACGTTGGTACGGCAAAATCGGTTTGTCGGCCTATTGTAGATCATCGCGCGCCTTGAGGCGACAGCCTTGCCGCGGCCTAAAATCCTCGCTAGGAAGGCATCCGTCGCTTGTGATACAACCCGCGAGACCATCCCTGACCGGGTCACCGCCATGAGACAAGCCCAGTCCATCCTCCGCCTGTTCGCCCTCTGCCTGGCTTCGACTGCAGCGGCCGGCTGTTTGTCGCCGCCCACGTTGAATCGGGCCGTATTGGCCTATGACGAAGCGATCACGGATGCCCTCTCGAAACAGTTGATGATCAACATTGCGCGGGCGCACCACCACCAGCCGATCCATTTCACCGGCGTCTCCAACGTCGCCGCGACGTTCGATTTCCGCGTCAACGCCGGCGCCACCCCCGCGCTGACCGGCGACTCCGGCGGCAAGATCCTGCCGCTGTTCGGCGGGAGCATCGCGGAAAACCCGACGATCAGCATCGCGCCGATCGAAGGCGAGGACTTCACCCGACGGCTCCTCACGCCGTTCCAAGAGTCCAAGTTCACACTCTTGCTGCGGCAAGGCGTCGACGTCGACCTGCTGCTCCGATTGATGGCGAAGGAACTGCGGCTGCAAGAAAACAACGAGGAGGTGGCCTACCGCAATAGCCCATCGGACAAGGCTGGCTATGCCATGTTCCGCAAGGCTGTGCTGCATCTCTCCGCCATCCAGGACGCCAACAGGCTCTACGCGGAACCGCTGGTCTTCGAACGGACCTGGACGATTCCGGCTGCCTCCGTGACGGCGGAAGGCTTCAAGGCACTGGAGCAGGAATACCTGACGACTTACGATCCGAAGCAAAACGTCTATGTACTGCGCAAACCGGTGTCCGGACGAATCCTGATCACCAACTACGATCCCGACACGCTGTCGCCCGAGGTGCGGATGAAACTGCACGAGGCGGCGGACCAGGAGCCCGGCACGGACGTCTCCTTCGACATCCGGCCGGGACACTACGGCGGCGAGTGGCCGATGCAGGGGGAGTTTCGGCTCCGGAGCTTCAACGCCATGCTGAGCTTTCTGGGTCAGTCGATCGACGAGGAACCGGAGTTCCAGGTGGAGAAGGATGCCCGCACCCCGCCGGTCACGGAAAATCCTATCCGCACGATCGAGTTGCTCGTGGGCGACAACAGCCCCAAAGGGGTCGAGGGAGCCGTGCAGGTCAACGGCAAGTACTACGCCGTCAACACCACCGGCCCCCTAGCCCGTTGGAATCGCGAAGCGTTCAAGCTCCTCTTCCAATTGTTTCAGATGACCGTGACCGACGTGCCGCGCAGCGGTGTGCCGAGCATTACCATCGCCAAGTAACCACCGGGCCCTAGCAGAATGTTGAAAAAGACCGCCGGCTTGGTGTTCGGCTTGAATACATCCGCAACGTACCCCCGAGGGTACGCCTGCGGCGTCTTCGGACAGCCTTCTTGAACATCCTGCGGATTGCTGTTCCTTCGCCTACAACAACGCTCCTGCCCGGAGATGCCTCAATAGCTGATCAGTCATCTACTATCGTCGCTTGTAGACGGCCAATTCCCACCGGTACCCGTCCGGGTCCTTGAACCACAAGCCTATATGAGGGGAGCCCGGCGCGACCGGTCCGATTTCTTCTCCCGGATCCTCGACCGCGACCTTGTGCTTCTTCAAATGGGCCAAGGCTTTTTTGAGCGCCGCCATGTTCGGCAAGTGGAAGGCGACATGCCCGATCGTCTTGGGCGAGGGCTTGCCGTTGAAAAAGACGATGAGAACGTTCTTATTGCCGACCCCGACCCAGCCGTCATGTTCGAACGCTTTCTCCAGGCCGAACAGCTTCATGAACCACTTGGCGCTCGCCCGCGAATCGCGGACCGCCAAACCGAAATGCCACACGGGCCCAAGCGTGAACGGAACCTTCATGCGTCACCTCCTTTATATTGTGTGCATAAGCGTGCGATCGGACCAATCGGCTCGACCAATTACAAGCGCGGGCACCTTCCTAACACCAGGATGTGGCGAGGGCCCAGAATGTCACTGCCTCCCGAGAGCCCGGAGGGCCAACACCTCCGCTGCGGCTCGCTGACCGCTTTCGACTGCGCCGTTCATGTAGCCTTGCCACCGCAGGCTCGTGTGCTCGCCCGCAAACAACACGCGCCCATGCGGTCGGGCGAACCAGGCCCGCTGCCCCGGATCGTAGCCCTTGTGGAAGACGGCATAGCCCCCTCGCACCAGGACATCGTCTTCCCACCGGACCTGCCGCGCTGCCAAAAGGCGAGAGTTGCCCGCGCCAAGCCACGAGAGGGCTGCGACGAGTCCCGCCACCCCGCGAGTCCGGACTAGGCGCTTGGTCTCATTGCTTGCCGAGCCACCCGCCAAGAGCGTAAGGATACCGGCTGGACCTCGTTGCTCTTCGTTTCCATCCCAGATGGCACCGATCGGCAGATTCGTTCCATAGGCGCGCGGCTGCCCGCTCCGGTGCCAAAACCGGCGATCGAACTGGAGGAGCGTCTTCGTGCCGTGACCATAACGCAGCCCTTTCATGGCCTGTTGTTGTGCCTGAGGCAGGGCCGGACGAAAGAGGATGCGCCGCACCATCGTCGCAGGCAACGCCATGACAAGGTAGTCGGCTTTCATCGTTCGCCGGCCGGTTGCCTGTTGGAGCGTGACCGCTACATGACCCTGACGCTGCATCACCGCCGTCAACATTGCTTGCAACAGCACTGGCTCAGCCAATCGCTCGGCCAACGCTGAGGCCAACCGATCGTTGCCGCCTTTGATGCGGTAGAAGCCACCCGGCCCCGTCGACTCGGTCGCCAATTGATCCACCAATGCCAGAAGCGACAGCTCGTTAGGATCTGCCAGGAAAAATCCCCGCAACCCATCCATCCGCGCACGAAGACTCCGATCGGCATGGATTTCGCTCAACCAGTCCGCAACCGACCGCTCCGCCAATAGCCGCGCAACCGGGCTGTCCCACCGCTGTTCGCTCTTCCTATAGGCTTCGATCCAGGGCATCGCCATTTCGGCCAGCTGCGCCCAGACTCCTCCGGCCGGCGCACTCGATTGGCTGACTCGTCCGCCGACAGCCTTGGAGACAAACGAAAATCCGCGTTTCAAAATCGGCGCAAGACGAAGCCCCACAGCTTTTGCCAAGTGTCTGATCGCCCGTTGATCGTCATCGATCAGGTCTCCGCCTGCCTCGGCATATTGCCCACCGACGAACGGCTCGCGCACCGTCCAGACACGCCCACCGACGCGATCCCTCGCCTCGACGACCGTCACCTTCGCGCCTGCCCTCTGCAAGTCATAGGCGGCCGTCAGTCCCGCAAGTCCCGCACCGGCGACGATCACCGAGCAACCGTCCATTGATCCGTGCTTGCCCATCACGATGGTCGACGATACGCGATCCGAGGAGAGGGAACAAGCGGAACGGCGAGCGACGGAAATACCAGAGGGACACCGATGGTTGGATGGCACGAAACGCGGTCGGCCTGCGGCCGGATCTCCCGCTCCGCAGACCAAGCCGCGCGCCTGCTACTCCACCACAATAGAAATGCTCAGACTGCCGCCTGCCGCTCCGGCCCCACCGGATGATGCGAACGGCGTCGCTGTCACGGTATGGGTCCCCTTATTGAATGAGAACGGCATATAGTCGCCGGCCGTGTCCCCAGCCAAGGCATAGGGAGCGACATTTTCCGTTTGAATCGCCGGGGTTGAGTCATAGCCAAACCTCACACTGCCTGCTGCACCGGACACGACGGCGCGGATCGACAGCTGCGCCGGCAACGACGACAGCACGAGTCGATCGCCATGAAGCAATGGAATGAGATCGGTGTTCGTTGCGGCATCGACCAACATGAACCCCGTGATGAACACATTGAGGCTGGTGCGTTCCGCCGCCCCCATGTCGCAATGTCCATTGCCTTGCGGCCGCGGCACGCCCCGTTGGTCCATCGCCTCGCAGGCATCTACTGCCGGGGGAGGAAACTGATAGGCGACCTCGATCGCGGGACTCGCCGCTGTCGGCATATGAGTGGTGGTCGGCCCGCCATTTGCCGCGAGGGCTCCCAGTTGAGGATCGGCGTTGAGGACAAAGGTCGAGACATACAAGGGAATCGTACAGCCGTTCGTATCCCCGATGAGATTATACTTGCTGTCCCCGCTCAACGAACCGTCGCAGTCGTTCGGGCCGATCCCGCCATGGTTCCCGGCGATGATGCTGTTCTTCACGACCGTCGTTTTGCCCGCCACGACCTGGATGCCGCCGCCGCGAAAGCTGGCAGCGTTGTTTCCAACCCCGGTGTTGTCGGTGATCGTCACATTGTTGAGCACCGCAAAGCCGTTCTGCGAGATGCCGCCGGTGCCGGCTTCCGGCGAACTCGCAACGTTGCCGCTGATCGTGACATTGCGCAGGTTGAGCTGGCCTTCGTTGCGAATCCCACCGGCCCGGTTGGACTCATTTCCTGAAATGGTCGTGTCGTACACCCAGAGTTCGCCCTTATTCTGGATGCCGCCGCCGAAGGCCCCTACCGCATGATTCTCCGTCACGGTGCTTCGACGCAGCTTACCGACCGCCCCATCGGCGACCAACAAGCCTCCGCCGCCGGTGAAGGCCTCGTTGTCGCGCAGGATCAGATTCGAGAGCTCCGAAGTCCCGGCATTGAGACGGAGACCGCCCCCGAATTGTTGCAGCCCGCCCTGCACCGTAACATGGTTCAACTCAAGTCCCTCATGATCCACATAGATGACGCTGTCGAGCCGATTGCCATCGATGATCGTGCCGGCCGCGCCCGCGCCCTGAATCTTCACTCCATCGGTGATGTGCAGTCCTCCGCCTCCCGCGTTCAAAGGTATCGTCAACCGGTATAGTCCCGCAGGCACTTCGATCGTGTCCCGCCAGACCGACGCGTTGGATTCCATGACGGCCGCCCGTAACGTGCAGAGCCCGCCAGGACTACCGGCTTCACTTCCCGGAGCGACTGCCCTCGCACAGACATGGTCACCAGGGTTGGCATCCGGCGCATCGACCACACTATCCACTCGATAGGTGCGGCAGGCACTCAGCGACAGCAGCGCAAGCAGGACGCCGGCCGCCATGGCCCTGTGCCTAAAGCGATGCGGTAACGATTGTGCGCATACATGACTCATCGTTGGCCTCCATGACATCCCCCAACTCTGCTGCAAATGTCGAACCTTCCCGGGAGATTTGCGGACGCCGCAAGGCAGGCGCAACTTTCGCGCATCCGCCGGTCACTGTCTCACGCTTCGACAATTGAATGACGTAACCGGAGTATCCCATCGGATACGACTACTTATCCGATGCGATACAAAGCAGCGAGGAAGCGGTCGCACCGCTGATGGACCGAAATGTGCGACGCGGAAGGGTTGTAGAAATAATTACGGTAGAATAATCGCCTGCTGGCCGTGCCCGATCTTCTTGAGCGTGGCTTCCAGCGCATCGACCATGGGAGGAGGACCACAGAGAAAGATCACGCTGTCGGGGCCCGGCGAAGGGAGATGTGCACGGAGCAGGTCTTCGTTGATGTGGCCTGTCCCCTGAGTCCACCCGGCCGGCGGTTGGTTCAAGACATGGAAACAGTGAAAGCTTGCATGTTCGCGTGCGTTCTCGTCCCACTCCTCGCGAAAGATGATGTCGGCCTCGGTCTTGTTCGCGTAGAGCAAAAACAATTCGACGGGCTGGCTCGTGGCGAGAATCCAGCGGATGATGGAAATCATCGGCGTGATGCCGGTGCCACCCGCGACGAACCCGACCTGCTTGGCCATGCCGTCGACCCAGTGACCGCCGACATTCGGCCCGCTCATGAGAACCTTGTCGCCGGGCTGCCGCTCGTGCAAATACTTTGAGATCCGCCCGTTCTCATAGCGTTTAACCGTCAGATCGAAATAGCCTGTCGTGCCGGGCATCGACGACGGCGTGTAGGGACGCTTGATCGTCTTGCCCTCGATATCGGCATGAACGTAGAGGTGATCGCCCGGCAGCAGATCGAGCGTGGCGTCCTCCGGCAAGGCGAAACAGAACGTCTTCGTGTCGTGGGTGTCTTGATGGACGGCCGTAAGCCCATAGGGGACGGGCTGCTTCGTCTTGATGCGGGTGGCGGGGCTGTTGTCCATGGAAACATTGTACGGATGTTGCATCATCGACTCAATACCGGAGGAATCGACATGGCGCCGGCAGATTTCAAGGTCTCCAACAACCTGCCCATCAAATACGTCCATTACCCGCCGGACTGTTCAGCTCTCTTGCCCTATTCCTCCATTGCGACTACGATCCCGACCGACCTCTTAAAAAGGAGTCGTCCATGCCTGTCACGGTCACGCTGATCGCCAATTGTGATGATGCCGTCGTGTTCTGGCGCATCGATGCACACATCCCCAACTGTTGGGGTTTCGCCGTCGAGCGCGAGCAGAAACTTTCGGGCGGCACGATCCAACGGAGCACGCTCGACAATCGAATGGGTTTTGAGGCCGATCATCCGAAGCAAGGCGAACATCGGCCATCGACGGTCTGGCCGTTCCAACGATTCTGGTGGGCCGACTATGACGCCAACCTGGGGGACACGGTTCGGTATCGCGTCACGCCGATGGTCCAAGTGAGCGGCAAGCTCCAGCAGCTCATCAGTGAGTCGAGTGACTGGACGCCGTGGGCGACGCTCTCGGCCGGAAAAGTCGATGGCTTTTCCTCCTACTTCAATCGCGGCATGGTCATTTCCCAATTCATGGCTCGCTACCTCGAGGAACTCCGGATCAAGAAAAACCTCGCCACCAGGAAAGAAGCGCTCGCGGTATTCAAAGCCAGCCTGTCCGATCACGAACTGCCGATCCGACGCTTCCTGGCCGGTGCGTTGGGCGTGCGGATACGAGAACTGTTGGCTGATGCCAAGAAAGGCCGCCACCACGTCTTTGCCGCGCTCTATGAATTGGAGGATCAGGAATTGCTCGACGGCCTCAAGGCGCTCGGGGCCAAAGCGCACGTCGTGCTGGCCAACGGGTCGATCACGCCGAGAACCGGCGAGACAGCGGCCGAAGCACGCAAACGGGACCAAAACGCAGAGGCGCGCGCACAGCTCACGGCTGCCAAGGTCGAAGTGTGCGATCGCTTCATCTCACCCGGCGCGCTCGGCCACAATAAATTCCTGGTCGTCACCGACCAGCAGCAAAAGCCCCAGGCCGCCTGGACCGGCAGCACCAATTGGACCCCGACAGGGCTCTGCACCCAAATCAACAACGGCCTCTTCATCTCCAACGGCAACATGGCCGCGGAATATCTCAAACAATGGAATCGTCTGAAGGATGCGGGGAGTGCGTTTCCACCCACCCTGGCCGATGACAACAGCCAGCCGAAGATCCTGAAGCAGGGAAAGAGCGAGACCACGCTTTGGTTCACCCGTACCAGGAAATCCGTCGACCTCGCGGCACTCGACGACGTTCTGAACGGCGCGAAGGACGGCATATTGTTCCTGATGTTCCAACCCGGCGGCAGCGCGACGCTCGGCACCGTGCGACAGATTCAGAAGAACAAACCCTCCCTCTACATCAAAGGCGTGGTGAGCACGCTTCCGGCAGCAGCCGCAACCGACGAATCCGCCGTGTCAGTGGAGATCCTCGGCCCGACGCCGAAGGCCTCGGTGGATCTGGATATCGTGCAACCGCAAGGCATCCGCACCCCCTTCGCCTCTTGGGCCGCCACCGTCACGCGCGATGAATTCTTGTTGCCGCCGATGGGCGGCGGGGTCATCGGCTTCGCCATCGTCCACTCTAAACTGATCGTCGTGGATCCCTTCACGAACCCGATCGTCGTGACCGGCAGCCATAACTTTTCGAAGTCCGCCAGCGAAAAGAACGACGAAAACTTCGTGATCGTGCGAGGCAATCAGGAACTGGCTCGGCAGTATTCGGCGCATATCCTATCCGTCTATCACCACTACCGGTGGCTGGCCTTCGTGAACGATCTGCAGCAGAAGGATCAATCCCCGAAGGGCTACTTGAAGGAACACGATCGGTGGCAGGATGCCGAGCTGAAGGGGAAGGGAAAGCGAGAACTGGACTTCTGGGTCCGGTAGCGCACAATCTTCTGAGTAGGCCTGGTCGAACCCATGATCGGGAAACCGTCTCGAGAACTGCACGAGGCGATTGCAGCTCAGCCCCGTGCCACATACAACGCCACGACCAACAGCCCACCGAGTCCCGCCACGACCGCATTCACCACCAATCCCCAGCGCGGGGTATAGCCTGCGGGAATTTCAGCCGGTGCGAGCGTCTTGAGGACCGCCAGGTATTGGCGGGACGAATACAGGGCGGCAAACGTGCCCAGGGCGATGAACCCGACCCCGAGCCAGAATGTCAGCGTCTCGCTGCCCAGCCTGCCCTGCTGGGGCGCCAGGATTTTTAGAAGGAGACCTGCGCGCTCGATCACGAAGCCGAATGCGAGCAGAGCCAAGCTCGTTCGGCTCCAAGCCAACAGGGTGCGCTCGGCGGCGAAGAGCACGCGAGGATCGTTGAGATTGGACAAGACGCCTCCCGAATGGGCGAGCGTAGGCTACCGCCGGCGGACTGAGCTGTCAACGAGACGGCGTCGGGCCGGCTCAGCCCAAAGCCCGTCACGGCAAGGAGGCATTGGCGGACACATCGTACTCTTTCAGCCAGAACAACAGGGTCCAGCCCAGCCAATAGGAACGATCGGTACTTTGCAGATCGGTCAGCAGCACACCGCCGCGCCGCTGTGACTCACGACTCACCCGTTCCACCAAGGATTCGATCCGGACACTATCGGTGAAGATATGGAACGGCAGGCCCATGCCGCCATCGTCGATATTGCCGGTGATCAGCGGTACACGTCGAAAGAGATAAATCCCCCAGACGTTCGCATGGACATGGCCCACCGGTTTGACGCCGGGACTCAACTGGTGCTCATGCATGCTGACCGGCGGAACGACCTCCACCGTCGCGCAACCGGCAGCAAAGATGAGAGCGAGCAGCAGGAGCACGTGCCGCACCGAGCAGCTGGTCATGAAAATGCCTTTCGCTAAATGACCTCGTCCAGAATCACGCACTCCAGCTCCTTCACCCGGCGCAACGCGCGATCGTTGCCGTAGAACCGCTCTGCCTTGAATACGATTGCCGTGGCCAACTGGATCGAGTCCGGCGTGCTTAGCCTATAGCGTGCGCGCAACTCAGCAGCCCGGTCTGCGGTCGCCATGGTAACGGGTAACCACTCGAGCTTCGGATACGTACTTGAAAGCGCAAATATCTTCTGCGCCAGCTCATCCTGATGATCTCGGTAGGGCTGGACGAGGAGTTCCAGAAGCGTGATGGTGGAGGTTGTCGCCGCATACCTGCCGCGCTCAATCTTGTCAAAAAGGGCGCCGCACCACTTGCCATACCTCGGGTGGTCGGCCAGGAAGTAGATAAAGACGTTGGTATCGAGTGCAATGCGAGTGCGTTCGGAAGGAAGTCCCATTCCACCCGCGCTCATTACCACGAGCGGCGTTCTCGCTTCAGATAATGGCGTGGATAGGCGCCTTTTGCCAATCCTTGCAGCGCGCGCACATATCGCTTTGGCTTAGGCATGATGAGGGTCAAGTCGTCTTTCACGACGACGAGCAACTCATCTCCCCCCTTTACTCCCATGGCTTGGCGCGCCTCCTTCGGGAGTACGATCTGGTTTTTACTGCTGAGCTTTTGAACGGCCATGGAGCCTCCTGTGCTTTACTTTATCATGCTGACGTAAAGCGTCTCAAGATGGAGCGTCGATGATCCCATCTCCCTCAAACCGACTCAACAAGATATGCTCATGCGTCACGAGCGACGACTGCCGCGCTCCTCCGGCCATTCGTCATAAGCCAACCGCCATCTGCTCTCCTAGTCGGCACTATTCCCCTGGTCGCAGGACAGTGACGGACTCAAGCGGCCGGCATCCCATTTCCAAAACATGCAAAAGTCCGTGCGGTGGGGCTCGTGAAAGATATCCCGGTAGCAGACAGTCCCATGGAAGTAGAGCGCCGATTTAGCCGTCTGAATGGCGCCGACTTCCTCGGCAGTCAACGGCGCTTCGCGGACAGTTTCCAGTCGCGGCACCTTGCCAAGAAACCACCTGCGCTTGTCAGGTTGGTGATCGTCGGGCGGACAAGTCAACTTCTCAAAACTCTTGGTGAGCGGATAGTCGGTAATAGTGATGTGCGCCTGAATGCTGTCGTTATAGGCGGGGGTTCGACCGATGTTCTTGATCGTTTCACGCACACGTGGCGAAACCGCTTCCTTGAGCGCCACCGGCCCCATCGCGCGCACGTCGATGTAGGCCCGCAGTTCGAGCTTGGCCTCCTGCTGCGCGACATACTCCTGCCACGTCGGGTAGCCTACCAATGCGGCGCCCACCGCAACCACAACGGCAAACGCGAACACGCCCAACTTCAGCCGAAAACTCCGCTCCTCGGCAGCGGTCGGCTCAACAGCCGGCGGCAGCAAAAGCCCCTCGTCATCGGAACGTGTACCCGGTTGGTTGGAGTCCATGCTCAACCTCCCCCTGCCAGGAGCATAGCCTAGCGATTTCGGCAGGAGGGATCAAGGAGAGAGGGGCGAAGAACGTATCTCGTATCTCGTGAAGTGTAGCTCATCAAAGGAAACAGCTCATGGCTGATTGCAGATCGTTGATTGCGATTCCCACGAAATACGAACGACGAGATACGAGCGACGCGGCGAAGGCATCTTCAACATCCTGTTAGCGGTGGGTGATACGGTACGTTCCACTAAAAGACTCACCCACTGCTAACTTCCTCAAACCCCAGTCCGAATGATTCAACGCATCCGTCGCACAACTCATCGGTTCGATAGCGAAGGCCCGGCGCGCATGGTTGGGAATCGCATCCCCGGTGTAGACCACGATAGCTGTGAAGGAACGATCCATCGAAACCTCAACGGTTCGCCCGCTCTCCGGATTGCGCAGGTGAGCCCTCGCCCATCCGTCGGCGTCACGCTCGAGTTGCAGATAGCAATGGTTGAACCGGCGCGGCCCGATCGGGCGAAGCCGGCGGAAGTCCCAGTCTGTGCCGGCCACCGGCAGCACTGTTCCAGTGGGTGCCAGCTTGTCGTTGAACTCCAGCGTGGCGGCCGCGGGGACCTTAGCCTCAGCTCCATCGACCGGATCGAGACCAACGGTGAAATAGGGATGGAACCCGACACCGACCGGTGCGACACGCGAACCGACGTTGCGGATTTCGAAGGAACAGGACAGGCCCTGTGCATCTAACCGATAGGAGACGCTGATCGCAAGCGAGAAGGGATAGCCCTTCGCTGCAAAGTGCTCAGCCGAAAGGTCGATCGCAAAGACTGCCTCGGCGGTCTCTTGACGTACGACCCGCCAAGGCTGCGTCCGCACGAAGCCATGAATCGCGTTCGGCCCTTCCTTGTCATTGCGTTCGAGTTGGAAGCTCTCGCCCTCGAAGCTGTACCGGCCCTCCGCCACACGACCGGGGAACGGAATCAGCACGTCCCCCTGCCCGCCTTTCTTATTGCTGCCTCCCCAATAGCCCCAGACGATATCCGTCTCAGTTCCATCCGGCGCGGCGACAAAGTACCGCCGCAGCGAAGCACCCCACGGAGAAACGCAGGCGCGTTGGTTGGAGAAGGTCAGAAGGAATTCGGAGTCGGGGGAAACCATAGAAGAGGCAATAGCATAGAGCTTGTGGCTGAGGGAAGGGATAAAACACTCGGGTGACGCTGCGGGACCAAGGATTCTTCAGGCCGGGCAATCAGGGTCGGCCGGACTTCCCCCACGCGACCCAGCAGATGGTCATCGACTGTTCATATCGGTTCTAGTCGGAGGAAGAAGGAGTCGGCGTTAGGTCAATGTAACAGCTTCTTGCCTTCTTGGATGGCCCTGAGCCACGGCTCCGGCAAGTCGATCACGTAAGGCAATAGAGGAATCAACGGACCGAGCGCGGCAAAGCTGCGCGAGACCAGATCGTCCTTGAACAAGGAAAAGGAATGCGGTTCGGAAGACTCGGCGGGAACGGATTGGAGCACCGTCTCACGGGTCACGGGCCACAATACTCCTTGTCGCCGCCGCGGCAGCGTGAGGCCTGGTCGCCGCGGCCGGCCTTCTCGAGCGCCTCGGCTCTCTGCGCGGAACGCCAATCACACTTTTCGCTTGGGATCGAACTCGCGCCGCCCCTCTCGAACGCCGCTGCCGCCCGTCGCTCGATAATGGACCCGATGTATTTGCCCAACTGTACCTCGTTCTTGAAATGCGGCGTATCGGATTTTTCGAGCCATGTGGCGATCCATCCCGCTTGGCCGTCTCGATGCTTCCCCGCCCTGTCCAGCCACGCGATCGCCTGGCGTCGATCCCACTTGAGACCACCCCAACCGAACTCATACGACAGACCGAAGATGAGCTCCGCCTGGTCATAGCCCTGTTCAGCGCTCTGTCGATAGAGCTGGATCGCCTTGGCTTGGTCCGTTGCCACGCCGTCGCCTTCGAAATACAAATTTCCCAACGAGAATTGGGCCGCGCGATGTCCTTGCGCTGCCGCCTTCCCATACCAGTCCGCCGCCTGCTTGAAGGCCACCTTCTGCCCCAAACCTTCCTGATAGGTTCGGCCAAAGAGGGCTTGAGCGCGCGGATGCCCGGCCTTCGCGACCTCCAGCAGAATCGGCGTAGCGGCGGCGTAGTCCTTCTTCATAAAGAGGTCGTAGCTCCGTTTGAATTGCGCTTCGACCTTGGGAGCCGCAGCCACAAACTTTTGCGGAGACTCGAACGGCGTCGGCTTTTCCTCGGCATTTCGCAGAGGTGTCGAGGGCTTGATCGGCACGGTCCGGCTCGCCTGGTCCGGAGGCCTGCGGGAGGTGGACTGATCGCCGTTGCTCTCTTGTCGCCGGACTAAGAGGTCGCTCAGGGCCCCTTCCCGATTGCTCTTGAATGCCTTGACGAAGGGTTGAGCGGGATCGGCGCTCACCAATGTGGTGCCGCCTTCGGCGAGGGAGAGGCGATTGACATAGCCGCCCTGTTTCCATTTGAGCGTGATCGCCCCCTTGGCTGGGTCCAGGCATTCCCAGGTTCCGGAATTGCCGGACTGCTGGGTAAACGTGCCGTCCGGTTTGATCGTCACCTCGCCGCCGGCAAACCAGACCCACATGCCCACGACCGCCTCGCAAGAGGCAGCATGGGCGGGGGATTCGATAGTCGGCGGTGCGATGAAACAGGCCGCAAGAACCGCCGGGGCAAAGAACCGGGCAGGCAGGCGACGGGGGATCATCGAAGGCGGCCTCCCCTTTCGCCTCAGGAGGTTCACTGGTGACTTACCCTAGGGCCTTTGACGGGTCGAACTCTGAACCGAATTACGGAGAGAAGTCAATGGCTGCAACGTGCCGGGAACATAAGGGGGAGGTCAGAAGGAAACCGGCCGATCGGTCGGTCAGAACGGGTTGGATTGGTATGCAGCCTCGGAAGCGCAGGCCGGCTAGGAAACGGTTCGGATTGCCGGCATCGATGGGAGACCGGACTTGGCCGAGCTGCAGTCACCCACAGCCCGGCCTGAACCGAACAACTAGTAGAGGTCCCTCACTGCCCCGCCTTCGACTGCAGGGGATGCACGTCGATCACCTGTCCCGCTTCGTTCAGTTCCGCCCGCACCTTGGCGCCATCCGTGACGCTTGCCGGCAAGTCCTGCTTTTCGAGCTGGTACTTGCGTTCGCCCTGTGCAGTCTTGAGGGTAATCTCGCGCTGGAGTTTGCCGATCGATAGCACCTGTCCGGTGACGAACTTGTGTTTTCCTTCCGTCCCCTGAGGGTGCACATCGAGGACCATATTGTTCTCGTCGATGACGACCGTTACCTGATCGCCCACCTTGGGCATCTCATACCCATGCCGCTGCGACCGGTTTTCGTTGAGTTGATAGGTGGTGCCATTGGGGACCCGCACTGCCAACGCCCCCCCTTTTTCGACGACCACACCCTGCAACTCTTGATGGTGACTCATCGTGCGGTTTTGTTCCGCCCGGCCCGGCTGAATTTCAACGCCGATGCTGGCTGCCAGCACCAATGACAGGAAGAAAATGTGTCGCATGGTTGTCCCTCCCCTAATTCGGGCGTCCTGGGAAAATGTGTCCGCCGAGAAAGGCCCGACAACATCAGGGTACCGTTCAATCCTCCGACCGGGGACTAGGAGAAGCCCTGGCAGGCAGGAGGAAGGACGCGAGAGGACGTGAAGCGTAAGACAAAAGGCGTGAGACAAAAGAGCGAGTCTTTGGACAAGATTCGCGAGAGGGAGGCATCTGCGCCGAGTGAGTTCGTCCTGGAATACTGAGAGTAGCAGGAGACCAAGGAAGCCCGTTCCTCGGGGCTAGAGTTTCCTGGAATCATGTCCAACATCAATGCGCCGAGACATTTGCGCAATCACTGCCTCCTTGACCTATAAACTGCAGACCTTACCGATTCACCGGTTGCCTTCGGGCTTCGCTTTGCTTTGATCTGACCAAGGCTCAGCAGCGCGAATCAATCCGCAAGCCAGGCGACGCATCGAATGATTGGCAACTAGACCCGTCCCTGCATCAAAATTGTAGCGATACTCCCAAATGGCGGGGTCTTGAGACGTGACGGCAAGTCGACTCGTCAGGAGCCTCAGATACGCCAGAATCTCGCCGTGTTCAAATATCCTATGAATTCGAAGCCCAGTCGCGTTGTAGTTTCGAGGAGGATTCTTAGACGAAAACCAACCAGTCACCGGCGAAGGGTCGAATGCAAATACTTCATCGACCTTCGGGCCATAAGGTTCCTGCTCAGGCTGCTTAAAGACATACGCAAAATGTTGTGCAAGACCACCACCCAGGGAGTGTCCAGTTGCGATGACTTTGATTCGCTTTCCATCCGCGGTTTCCAAATTGTGAGTGGAGGTGTTTATCTTATAAGGCCCTCGGGGAGAGGTAATAACGTCGTAGAACTCGGACGCCAAATACTTGGCAGCAAGGATATATTGATCCTCGATACCAGGGATGAAACGCAGAAACCAACGCAAGTTGGCTTTCCAATCTGGCAAGTCAGTGAAATTCGTACCCTCAAAGATTACAACTATCGTCCGGGGATGTTCTGTTCTCTCAAGAACCTCAACATACATTCCTTCTTTTAGCATCCGCGCCTGAAGATCCTTGCTTGGGAAATCCCACTTTCTCCACCCCGCAACTGGAAGAGCGAGACCATCATCTTTGCATGCCGCCTCAAAATCGGCCTGGGTCATTTTCGCGCTATAAACAAGCGAACGCTCAAATTCCTTTCGTTTTGCACGTACATTCTCTTTTCCCTCACGGTATGCATTCTCGCTCAACGCGGCATATTCCCATTGCTCCTTCGCCGGTGTCGCCGCCGATACCGGATCTCCGTACCGCCCGATTTCAGGATCCCGAATCAACACCTCATCGGCACCTTGGCGAAAATTCACACACCCACACAAGGTCATAATTGCGCCAATGACAGCCATGCCTACCATATGAGCAGTTCTAATCATCTACTTACGAATCTCCTCTTTCGTCAGACACACATTTCTCTCGGCAGTCTTAATTTTGACAAGACTGCCACCCCAACCTGACAATGCTGCCGCACTCAGACACGACAGATAATTGCACTGCATCCGAGCTGAGTGGTCGGACCAATACGACTTGGCTGGGTGAGAGAATCCAGATTCCAGATTCCAGAAGGGTTGTTTCGGGTCGCCACTACGTTTCGCAGGGGGCGCCGCAAAATCCATCACCTTGCTTTAGAATTGAGGGCACAGCCAAGCCAGCGACGCCAGCACCATCAGAACTTAAAGCCATATCCGAGGCTGAGCAGGAGAAACACGTGCCCTTTGTCCGGCCCGCTCAGATTGAATCCAGCACCGATATTGACTAACTCCCCGAGAAACCCGACTGATATCGCAGGTTGAATGGCTATTTCCTGATTTCCTTCGCTTTTGGACGCATACACAATCGGCGTAACCGACATCCACGGAATCACCTTCTTGTTATCTGGTTGCATCCACGCGCCGTCGAAAGTTTCGCCTCTACAATCTTTTTTGATTTGCTTAATACCAAACCTAGCTTCCGGAGTTTTACCGTCCTCACTTCTAGCCAATTTGACATCACTGTAGAGACGCATAGAGAATCCGGCCCCCACCCCTGTATTAAACCCAGCCTTCTTCGAGGCTAAGTCATAGGTGAGCACCTTGGCTGCAACGGTTGGACCGAACGACACATTCCCAAAGTCACCTGCGGCAACTGGCTCCTTACTAAGATCCTTGAGACACTCACCCCGAAAATCTTTGATCTCCCTCTTCTCTTGAGTCACTTGCTGATCCCGCGGTGCCACCTCAGCTTTTTTATCAGAAGCCTCTTTCGCATTGGGCGGGCCCACAACCTCAGCATCACCAGTAGCACCGTTGGCTTGGCCACAAATTGACATGGAGAAAACCGAAATAAGCACGGCGACCCTCATTCCAGAAAAGGCCCTCAGCTTCTTGCACATATATCCTCTATCCTCCAAGCATTGGATTCCCAGGCAACAATCAAAACATTCTCACTACGAGTGCTTGCATTGCTTCATTGGACGAACCATTAAATCGGATGCGTGATTTGTAGTTTAGTCACGTACGTCTTCGCAATATGTCCGAACGGCCCTACGTAACATGTAATACCAGTATTTCATTTGACATTTTCCCGTCGTACCGCCGATGAGCGACTCGCACTTCAATCACGGCGCATACATAGCTGAGAATGGTTCAATTACGTGTATTATTGGATGCGCATCGTGGCCTGCGAGGATGAAATTCGTGAGAGAATTCCCCACGCAGGGATCATAAGGCACACATGCAAAGGCTTGCGTTACCCAAATCTTGCGGGAGAGTGTTTGTGTGAGGACTGAGATCCCTCCGGTCTTGTCGAGTGGCACAGGCATTGGTCAGGTAAGCTCATGCGACAAATGCCCCAACGGATGCGAAGGCAGCAACTAAGTCGGTTCATGCTTGCGCAGCAATGCGAGAAGATGGACACCCAGGGCTCTCAAACCTTTGGAGTGAATAAACTGAGTCTGTCCCCGCGGAAGGCCCGCAGCGCTTCAACGAAGCTCCATAACCTGGCAGCCGGACTGAGGTTTCACCCACAGGGCCGACAAACGAGCCCTCTGATCTCCCAACATATATAGTCCCGACCCAGCAGAATTGGCTTGGTGCCTTGTGTTATCCTGAATAAGCCAAGAGACGGGAGGTTTCACCATGTGCCTCTCACGGAGATTGCTGACTACCGCCGCGATTCTCGCGCTCTGGCTCTCCAGCTCTACGTACCTGACGTCCCCGACTCTCGCTTCCTCCACCATCTATAGCTACACCGACGAGGAAGGCGTTCCGACCTTCACCAACGAACTCGAGTCGGTACCGGAAAAGTATCGCCAGCAGCTTTCGCAACGGGATCTCGAGACATCGGAAATCGCTGTCACGCCTCCGCCGGTCGTTGCCGCCGATCCCCCCATGCGTTCGGCCGAGGCGCGTACCGTGACGGCCAGCGGCGAGCATCGGATGGGCGACCATGACAACCGTACGGATGCGATTCGCCTCGCGTTGGAGGCAGCGAAGAAAGACGCGCTCGAGCAGGTGGCGACCTATGTGGAAAGCATTACCGAAGTGCGGGATCTGAATGTTACGCGGGACGATATCCGAAGCTATACGGCCGGCATCGTGAAGGTGGTGGACCAGACGGTGAGCACGAGGCTAGAGCAGGACCAGGTCGTGATTCGCGTGGATCTCACGGCGGAGATCGACCCGCATGAAGTGGTGCGGGCGATTGCCGCGCTCCGGGAGAATGAACAGGCTCGAAGTGAATTGTTGGCGCTCCGCGCCGAGACCGATCGGCTACAGGAACAGCTCGATGCCAACAACCGTGCCCTCGCCGCCGCTACCACTCCAAGCGACGTTCAACAGTACCAGGATCAGCGCCAGGACATGCTCGACCAGCTGCAGGCGAACGCGCTCCTTTCGCAGGCTTGGACGAGTTGGACCTACCCGACGCTGGGCTTCTACTCCTATCCTTGGTTCGGAGCTCCCGGCATCTACGGCCTGCTGCTCCAAGTGCAGCGCATCTATCCGCACCACAGCCATCTCCCGCTCGCGCAACGGACGATCACCGTCTACAACAATCCCGTCCCACCGGCGCAACCGCCGAGTTCGACGCCGCCGGCACCGCGTCCGTCACTCTTAATGCCGCCTGTTCCGCACGTGTACCAACGCCCGGCTCCGCCGCTCTTGAACAGCCAGGGGCAACAGGCCAAGGTGGGTGACGCGGTGGTGATCCCGACGCCCCGATCCGTTCCTTCCGCTCCGCAATACACGCCGCAACCGCCGCCCTATCAGCTCCACCCCAACCATTTCTGGCGCCCCAGCCCGCCAAACGTCCGCACCACGCCGTCCAGCCCGCCGCAGGTCTCCTCGGCTGCGCCCCACCATTATAGTGGCCATCTCGGGCATGCAGGCGGAGGCCATTCGAGCGGAGGCAGCAGGTCCGGCGGAAGCCGCGGGGGGAGAAGATAGCGGACGGCGTATACCCAATGGCACAAACGATGCCGCTCCGCGGTCTCTCGTCTCACGCACACGTGGTGATGCGTCATTCGAGGGCACGCGGAGTATCCCCTGATCCCAATTCCCTCGATATACGAACGACGAGATACGAGATACCTCGCACCAGATTCGCCCATCCCACCCCCAGTCCCCCGGCTTGAGTAGCGTCCCTCAATCCTATATATGTAGAGAGTTACCCGGGAGGGTTCGAACCTCCCAGGGGGATTCCGCGCAGTAGGCCGATCACCGGACGGATTGAATGGAACAACCCCATGGGCGTCCAAGAAACACTCGCCAGACTCCGTGCCGGGCTACTCGACCTTTCGGATCGAAACCCGCTGCTGAACTTCAGCCACCCGCGCCATGCCTGTCTGGGTCTGGTCGGTGAGCGTCCCAACGAGCTGTACGCCCGCCTCCTGAACGGCGAAACTTTCTCCTTTCAGCCCGGCACCGTTGCGCAGAAGCCCGCGGCATCGCCCGACTGGCCGAAGGACAACGGCGGGCAACGCCAACCCCGTCCGAACGGCGTGCTTCAAACCGCACACGACCGCGACGAACTCGCTCGCTTGCTCCGCCGCCTCCATCGACAGGCGGAAACGGTGGTCGAAGAAGCCGGCATCACCATGCTGTTCCTGGCCTTCGGCTTTTTGGAGTGGCACGATCCCGCGACCCCGAACAAACCGCTCTTGGCTCCCCTGCTCCTGCTGCCGGTTACGCTCAAGAAGGCCTCGACGCATGAATCGCTCGGCTCGCTGAACTACAGCCTTGAATATTCCGGCGAGGAGATCGCCACCAACCTCGCCCTCGTCGAACGCTTCATGCGGCTGGACCTTCACGTGCCGCCGGTCACGGACGAGGACGTGCCGGAACAGTATGTGGCCAAGATCGAGCAGCTGCCGGGGCTCGCGCCGGACTGGCGGGTGCGGCGATGGCTCACGCTCAGCCTGCTTCCGGTGGGTGACGCCCTCGTTTATCGCGATCTGGATCAATCCCGCTGGTACGAGCCTCAGTCGTTCCTCGGCAACCAGCTCGTGCACGACTGGCTTGATGACCCGACCGGGACGCCGGCCACGGTTGAGCCCCCTGAATTTTCCGATCCATCCGACGAGAGCGGGCCGTCGACGCCCGTCATCTTCGAGGCAGATCCTTCGCAACAAGCCGTGCTCGACAGGGCCCGACAGGGGAGGAACCTGGTCGTTCAAGCCGCTCCCGGGACCGGCCGATCCCGCACCATCGCCAACCTCATCGCCGCAGCCATCTCCGGCGGGCAGTCTGTGCTGTACGTCGGCGCCAAACGCGCGGCCTTGGACCATGTGCATCGCTTGCTGGCGGAAGCCGGATTCCAGGAATTCTGTTTCGACTTGCAGCGCCGCACCATCCGCACCGAGGCCCTGCTGCGCCTAATCGATCGGCGCATGCATCTCGTCTTGCCTCCGCCGGGCGAAGATCGTCTGGCCGACGCCGAACGGGAACAGCAAGAGCTGCAGGACGCACTGCGGGCCTATGCGGACGTCCTGGAACGCCCGGTCGACGGGGTGAAACGCTCGGTCGCCGAGGTCCTGTGGGAACGCGAGCTCTGCTTGCAAACCCACCCGAGCCTGCGGCCGCTTGAAGCCTCCCTCTGCCAATTGGAATGGACGCCGGACGACGGCTTCGACCTCGCGGAATTGCGGCGATGCACCACCCTGTTACAAAACCGGCTTGCCGCCTTGTTCGCCGCCTCGCCGCGCCTGAGCCATCACCCTTGGTATGGTGTGGATGTCGCGCCTTCGGAAGGCGAAATGACCGCGGCGTTGGAAGCAGGCAAGGCCGTGGTCGCGCAGGGTGAATCCCTCCAGGTCCTTACCGACAAGCTGCGCGATCTGCTCGGGGCGCCGGTCTTCACCAGGCAGGACGAGCTGCACCAGCTGGCCGAGTGGGACGGTGCCCTCCCCTCCGTCACGCCGTCAGCCGCACTGGAATTACTGGAAGCCTTGCGCGACGGGAACACCAGACGTCTCCTCGCTCAATTCATTGCCGACCTCGAAGCGGTGGCCCAAGAACGGCAGACCCTTGCCTCCGACTTTCGCAACGTGCCGTCCGACGTCGATCGGATCGATCTCGCACCCTTGCGCGCGATCCGCGGCTCGAGTCTGGAAGGACTCCCGTTGGAACAGTTCGAATCTACCGTCGGCCTGCTCGAGGCGGTGGTGCACGATTTGCGGCTGGCGCGCGAAGCGCTTCAGGGCGCAGTGGAGGGAATCGGCCTGCCGGGGCCGATCACGCTGCCGTTCGTCGAAAGTTTCGACCAGACCATCTCGCTGTTGATCGAGGTGCCGTTCGATCTGCTGCGCATGCGCGACCCAATTTTGCTCGACGATTCGCTCGCCGCGACCCGCAGGGATGGGACCGAACGGGGCATCCACCTCCAGGAGCGCCGGCGGATGTTGTCGCTCGAATACCTGATCCCCGTCGACCACGACCTGGACGAGCTGGAAGCCCATGCGAAAGCGCTCCAAGGCACGGCCGCGATGGCACGTCTCTACAGCGGCGCCTATCGCCGAGCCCGCCGCTTCTATATGGAGGTGCATCAAGGGGGAAAGGCCGCCGATTCGCGCGTGATGGCTGATGCCCTGTGGGACCTTCGCGACCATTTGGAATTGAGCCAGCGGTTTGCGGCCCAGCCGGACTATCAGCAGGCCTTCGGAAACAATTTTCGTGGGATCGACACGCCGTTCCAACAGGTCGCCGCGCTGGAATCCTGGTATGCGAAGGCCCGGGCGCTGCTTGAGGGAACCGGCGGGCCCGCGCAGGATTTCTTGAACCTGCTCATCCAGGGCCCGATCGAGCACCTCGCGACGCTGCGTCGTTGGGCTGAAACGAACGGCCGTTCACTGCAGATGATCCGGTCCCTCAAGTCGCACCTGATGAAGGCGGTTGAGCGCGATCCCGACCATCCCCTCGACGTCACGCGCGGGACGTTGGACGGCCTGGCCGACGCACTTCGGCTCCGCATCACCACCCTGCAGACCGTCTTGGCGACGGCGCAACAATTGTCGCTCGCGCCCACCAAAGCCGTCGCGGAGGTGCCGGCGCTGCTGCGGAAACTCGACACCTATCGAAAGCAAGACGCACGCATCGTCGGCAACCGGACAATGGAGCGGCTGCTCGGCACGTCGTTCGCAGGAAGCCGGACGCCGATCCCGCCGCTCCAGGACGCGTTGGCGTGGAGCCAACAGGCCGCCGCGCTGCCGCTGCCGCCCGAGATCAGCAGCTGGCTGTTCTCCCGTGACTACCCGGCCCGGCGCGCCGCGATCGAACCGGTGCTGATCCAACTTCGCGCCGCAGCCTCGACCTGGCATCACGCCTGGACGACGTTCGCGGGTCTGCTGCGGCTGAATCTCGCCAACTGGACCGCCGAGGAGTTGCCTGCCTCCTTATCCGTCCTGCTCGAGCGAACGAAGCGAGCGATCGCCCACTCGGAGCGCTTACGCGACTGGGTGGAATATCTCAGGGCAGTCGAAGCCTTGGCGCATGAGGGAGGCCCGCAGATCAGGCCCTTGCTCGAAGCGGGCGAGCTGCCGCTCGAGGACGTGCCTCACGCGTTCGAGCTGTTCGTCTGGAACTCGCTGGCGCAGTCATTGGCCGAGCAACACTCTGAACTGCGCGATTTCGACTCGATCGAACAGGAACGCCTCCAGGAACAGGCGGCCGAAGGAGCCCGATCGCTCCTGCTCACGCACCGCCGCTACATGCGATACAAGACGCAACGCCCCCTGCCTGCCGGTAACGCCGAAGGAGCGGTGAAGAGTTGGACCGATCGCGGCCTGCTCACGCGGGCTATCGCAGGCGACGCGCCCCAAATCGGCGTCCGGCAACTGTTCTCGCAAGCCGGTTCCGCCCTCGCCGCCCTGTGGCCCTGTCATCTGATGAGCCCGCTGGCGGTGGCGCAGTACCTTCCCTCAGGCCGACCGACATTCGATCTCGTGATCATCGATGAAGCCACCAGGCTCCGCCCGGTCGAGGTGATCGGGGCGATGGCCAGAGCCAAGCAAGCGGTGCTGTTCGGCGATAGCCGCCGCCTTGCTCCGACCTCCTCGGCCGACCTGTTCGTGCAGTCGGAGATCGAAGAGGAGGAGCAGGCTTCTCTCGCCGCTCCGGACACGGCCGCAGCCTGGGGCGAAATCCGTTATGGGCAAGCCCTCAGCCTCAGCCGGCATGACCGCAGCCGGCATGACAGTCTTATGGCCTTCTCCAACCGCACCTTCTACGACAATGCGCTGACGGTCGCCCCAAGCCCGGCACCGGACGACCGAACGTTTGGCGTGACCTGCCACGTCATCGAACAAGGATGCTACCGCGATGGGAGCAACCTGCCCGAGGCGGAAGCGATCGTGGAGGCGGCCATCCGCCATGCGGCGGACCAGCCAGACTTGAGCCTCGGCATCGTGGTCTGCACCGTGCGGCAACAAGAGCTGATTCAGGATCTGTTGGATCGCCGCCTTGATCAGGATCGCACGCTCCGCGCATTCATCGCCGCCCATGAGCGAACCCCGGGCTCGCTATTCGTCAAAACCATCGAACGCGCCCAGCGCGAGGTGCGGGACGTCGTGCTGGTGTCGCTGACTTACGGGCGCGACATCGATGGCGGTTTCCGCTCTCATTTCGGCTCTCTCGAAGGTCCGCAGGGACCACGGTATCTGAACGTGCTCGCCACCAGCGCTTCGCAGCGGTTGGAGATCTTCTGCTCCTTCGATCCAGCCGCGTTGGATGAACGCACGTTGGCCGCGCGAGGAGCCGGCTCATTGAAACCCTTTCTCCGCTATGCCGTCACGCGCGCGATGCGGCCCATCCAAGACGAAGCGATATCCTCCGAAAGCCCGCTCACCCAGGCGATCACCCGCGCGCTGAACGCCCGCGGCTTCTCGGTCGACTCGCGCGTGGGACCGGTCGATTGCCGTGTTGATCTAGCCGTACGGCACCCGGATCTGCCGGGGCGGTATCTCCTGGGCTTGCTGTGCGATGCGCCGTCGGTTGACGGCGGGGGACGGGGAGTCTCGACGGATCGCAGCAGGGAAGAGCGGCTGCGCGGGCTTGGATGGGCGCTCCATCGCATTTGGTCCGCCGCCTGGTACCAAGACCCGCACTACGAGGCAGACCGGCTACTCGCGACCCTGCGCACCCTGTTGGAACAAGAAAGCGACAGCCGACCCGCGCCGTCCCCACTGGTCAGCCCCGGTATGCCGCTCCACGACCCGGACTTGGAATAACGCAGGCACCGGCATCCGACTAAAAAGCCTGGCCACCCCTTACCGCCGCCTCCGCTGACGACCGCACCGGCAACTTTCTCTTTGACACGATCGTGATCGTCCCGATTACGGTATAGTAACTGCACGATGGCCACGACCTTCTCCCGCACGATTCGCACCCCGCGGCGGCGACCGCGCAGGGGCCGTCGCATGGCCGCAGGATTTCGCCGCGGCCTCCGCACGCGCTGGCACCTGTTCCGGGCCGCCCTCGCCGCCTTGTGGGCCTCGCCTGCCGCCATCCGCATTCCGGCCGTGACCATGCTGATCGTGCTGGTCTGGCTGGGAGCGAACTGGGCCTACCATGCCGCGCAGAAACCGACCGAAGTGTTTTTTCCGCTGGACAACTCGTTGGATAAGAGCCCGCGCGAAACCTGGCGGCAATACGGCCCGCTGTTCCGCGAGCATGCGACCTCCTCCGTGACGCCAGAACTACTGGCGGCGCTGGCCCAGGTCGAAGGCGGCGGCAATCCGGTGGCACGCACCTATTGGCGCTGGCGATCGACGTGGAATCCCTTTGAGTGGTATCGCCCGGCATCCAGCGCGGTCGGAATGTATCAAATGACCGACGGCACGTTCCGCGCCGCCAAACGCTATTGCGTCCATAACCACGCGGTTGTGGAGGACGGACCGTGGCATGACCTCGAATCCTGCTGGTTCAACAGCCTGTACACGCGAGTGCTGCCGAGCCATTCCATCGAACTGACGGCCGCCTCGCTCGACCGTGACATCGCCTCTGCGCTCGGCGTGCGCCGTGGCGCCGCCGGGGTGCGACAGAAGCAGGACTTAGCCGCCCTGATCCATCTCTGCGGAGCCGGGGCGGGGCGGGATTTTGCGGCCAGAGGATTCCGCCTGACGCCCCATCAGAAATGCGGCGACCATGATGTGGCCGCCTATCTCGGCCAGGTGCGTGGCCTGACGCAGCAGTTCACCAGGCTCGCGGCCGGAGCAGGCGGCGAACCCACGCTGATTAGGGCTCGCTGAACCAGCAACTAGGGGCTTGCCCAGTGACCCGCGGAACACTCCTGCGACATGTCTACTGTCACAATGTGGCACACCCTCCTCCGTAGCGCACTTCGCACGCTCATCACGCTCGCTCTGCTCGGGAAACCAACCAGTCCGGCGACAGCCTTCGCCGAATTGCCGTCAGGACCCGAAGCGGCTCCGATCGCTTCGAACGACATACAGGGCCCCCCGCATCGCCTGAACCGACCCCGGCCTCACAGCGTCTTGACTGGGATACCGGTCGTGGTCGCAGCTATGTCATTCCCGCCGCCGAAGTACTGACCTATATCTTCCTGCTGAACCAGTACGATCGCCATTTCGTCGAACCTCGGGAAGACTATCGAACCAGCGGCAGTACCATTCGTCAGCACCTCACCGATTCGAAGTGGGTCATCGACAACGATCAATTCAAGGTCAACCAGTTCCTGCACCCCTACGGCGGCAGCGTGTATTACGGCTTGGCCCGATCTTCAGGATTGTCCTTCTGGGAATCCTTTCTCTACAGCACGGCAGGGAGCTTCGCCTGGGAAATCGCAGGGGAACGGACCAACCCTTCGATCAACGACATGATCGCCACCCCGATCGGAGGCAGCCTGCTGGGAGAGGCACTGTTCCGCATGGCCGGCCTGGTTCTCGAAACGGACGACGGTCGTCCCGGCTTCGTTCGCGAAGCGGCCGCGGCCGCAATCTCGCCCCCAACCGGATTCAACCGTTTGGTCTTCGGCCATCGCTTCGATGCGGTGTTTCCCAGCTACCACCCTGCCACGTTCTTCAGGTTGGAAGCCGGCGGCACGCTGACCTCCAGCAGCCACAACGTCTCGTCGAGCGTAACCGAACATGGTGCCGTTGGCGATCTGACGTTGACCTATGGATTGCCCGGCAAATCCGGCTACCACTATTCGCGCCCCTTCGACTATTTCGATTTCCACGTCACCGCCGTCACGGCGAACACGCTGGAAAGTCTTAACACCCGTGGGCTCCTGCTGGGGACCACCTACGCATCGGGGAATGACACGCGGGGGCTGTGGGGTTTGTTCGGCAGCTACGACTACATCTCGCCGCAAGTATTTCGGGTGTCGAGTACCGCGCTGTCGCTTGGTACCGTCTGGCAAACCTGGCTGTCCGATGACATTGCGCTCCAAGGGACCGCACTGGGCGGCGCAGGGTACGGTGCGGCCGACAGCATTCAGCGCAAAGAGGAGCGGGACTATCACTACGGCATGACCCCGCAGGCGCTGCTCGCGCTGCGGCTCATCTTCGGCAACCGGGTCATGATCGACTTTACGGGGCGAGAATACTATGTGAGCCGGGTGCTCTCACCGGAAGGCAACGGCCAGGAAAACATCATGCGGGGCGATGCGGCGTTCACGCTGCGGATCTTCGACCGCCACGGCATCGCCGTCCGGTATGCCGTGGCACAGCGAAACGCCGGCTATCCGAGCGTCGAATATCGGAATCAGACGGTCAGCACGGTCAGCTTGATGTATGTACTGTTGGGGTCGTCGGGATTCGGCGCGGTGGAGTGGCGCTGAAACGGCCCACCGTTCCTTGCGTGGAAGCACCCGGCTGGTGATCGAGGTGTTCGCCTCGAGTCTCGTTACGACAGGCCGTGCTGCTCGCGCCCAATGCGGCCGTCGTAGCGGTTGGTGGACTTGAAGAGTTCGAACTGGCCGTCCGACGCATAGTGAGCGACACGGCTCCGCAAGGCATCGCGCTCGGCGGTCGTCATGGGCGCAAATCGGCGCACGATGTCGAGATTCTGCTTCAGTACGGCCGCAGAATCGATGCCGCTGACGAGCGACGCAATGGGCAGGCTCAGGACATAGCGAATCGCCTCTTCGGGAGTCACAACTCCCTGTTTGATCGGCTCGGCGTTCCCGCTCAGGCTCTTCATACCGATCGCAGCAATCCCTCGCTGTTGCAATACCGGCACCACTTCCTGTTCGAAGCTTCGGTACGTCCCGTCGAACACGTTCAAGGGCATCTGGCAGGCATCGAACGGGAAGTCGTACGAGAGCATCTTGAGGTGAATCTTCGGGTGCTTGTGGCCAGTGAATCCGACGAAGCGCACCTTCCCCTGCCGTTTGGCCTCCAGCAGCGCATCGGCCGCGCCGTTCGGCGCGAAGTGCTGATCCGGATCGTCCTCGTAGACCACTTCGTGGATTTGCCACAGATCGAGGTAGTCGGTTTTCAAGCGGCGGAGCGACTCCTCGAGTTGCTGCATGGCGACCTTCTTGTCCCGGCCATGCGTACAGACTTTGGTCATGAGGAACACCTGTTGCCGCTTGCCTTGTAAGCCCTTCCCCATCAGCTCTTCGCTGCGCCCGCCGTTGTACTCCCAAGCGTTGTCGAGAAACGTCATCCCGGCATCGATCGCTTCGTGAAGGATGCGAATGGCCTCGGCATCATCCTGATTGCGCCCCCAATGGGCGCCGCCGAAGCACATGGCCGAAACTTGCACGCCTGTCTTTCCCAGCGGGCGCATGGGCACCGCCCCGGCTGCCTGGCTTGAGGCCGTGTCGGCCAAGGCTTGGGCCCACCGGCCGGGGCCACCGAGCGCCGCCAACGAGCCGGCCACGCCGAGCGTCTTCAAGAGCTGCCGCCGATTCATCCCACCAGACCCGAGCATCCCTTTGAGCCCCTTGCCCGTCATGGCGCACCTCTTTCTCGTCTCACGCCGACTTCATCGAGATGTTTGAGCAACTCTGCTGGATCCTGATACACACGGTAGGCTCCGGCCCGCTCGAGTTCCTCACGGCCGTACCCGCCGGACAGCAGCCCGACCGACAGCGCGAAGGCGCGGCAGGCCGCCAAAAGATCCCAGACACTGTCTCCCACGATGACACAACGCTCCATCGGCACATTGAGCCGAGCACCGGCGGCCAAAAAGAGATCGGGGTCCGGCTTGGCGAAACGAACATCGTCCCTGGTCACGACCGGCGTGTTCTCCCGCAGCCGGAGGAGTTGCAGCGCATGACGCGCGTTGGCCAGGCGGCCGCTGGTGGCAATCGCATGCGGAATGTTTTCGGCAGCCAAGGTGTCCAACAGCTCTTGAGCGCCTGGAAGCACTCGCAGCGAAGACGCCTGTTTGGCAAAAGCCTCGGAGTGGATACGCTGGATTCGCGCCGCCTGCTCATCCGAAACGGGCCGGCCCGTTTCTCTCAACAGGGCCGCCAGCATGAGCCCCCCGCTCATGCCGATCTGCCGATGGATGCGCCAGACCGGCAGTTCGATCCCGGCCGCTTGCGTCGCCTCGCGCCAGGCCAGCACATGCTGGTACACGCTGTCGATCAGCGTCCCGTCGAGATCGAACACAAACGCCAATCCATCCGAATCTCGTCGATGCGTCGCGGCCATCTTACTGCTCGAGTTTGGCTTCCATCGTGATCGTGGTATTCAGCAGGCGTGAAATCGGACAGCCGGTCTTTGCGGCCTGCGTGGCCTTCTCCCAGGCAGCCTGGTCCGCTTTGGGGACCCTGCCCTTCACGTCAAGCTTGATCCCGGTCACAGTCCACCCCGGTTCCTGCTTCTCGAACGTCACGGTCGCAGTCGTGTTAAGCGAATCAGCGGTGAGCCCGGCATTGGCGAGTTGCGCAGACAGCGCCATCGTGAAACAGCCCGCATGCGCCGCCGCGATCAATTCTTCCGGATTGGTCCCCTTGCCGTTTTCAAACCTCGTCGAAAACGAATATTGGGTTTGCGACAGGACGCCGCTGTCGGTCGAGACCGTACCCTTGCCTGTTTTTAGATCTCCCTGCCAATGGGCCGAAGCTTTCCGCTGCATGACTGCCTCCTGTTTAGGTGTCGGCGAACCCCGGTCATCGTGCCGAGCCGAGGATTCGATCCGAAGAGCTAGGAGTATGATGCAGGAACCGGCGGACGAGTTCTAGTGCAAACCCGAGCGACCCTGGAGGCAGGACTTCTCCGGGCAGCCTCCGCCGTCGCCCGTATCTCGCGAAGCGTATCTCGCAGGGTATGGAGTGAAACGAAAGTCGTGAAACGGGAGACTCGAAATGCAAGCGTGACTTTTTAAGACGAGATACGCTTCACCAAGGACGAAGCCCTTTTCAATACCGATACTCCACCTTATCTTGGAATCGCACCGTGCGTTGGGCCGGTTGTTGAAAGCTGGTCGCCTTATCGGCCGTGCTCTCAAGATGCATCTCGCTGAAGGGGCGACCAAAGTCGTAATCGGTCTTCGTCCGCGAGAGGCTGGTCACCACCCCGCGGTGGTCGAAGAAGATGCTGAGGTCATGCCTGGTATCCGGCGTCCCAATGCCGTTGTTCCACAATCCATACAGCAACACATAGTCCAACGGATTGACCACCGACGTCGAGTAGTTGTAGGCCCACCACTCACGGCTCGCCCCGCCCATCTCGATGGCCTGCCGGTTTGCAGGATCACCCAGGAGGCTCTCAACCTGCTGCTTGGTGCTCTCACCCACCTTGATCTGTTCCATGGTCGGCTCGTCGGCGAGTTTCGAAGTGCCGGTCGAAATGCAGCCGGCAAGCGACAGACAGAGGCCTAGTAGCACCGAGATCGGGATGCGTCGCGTCATGGCTCCCTCCTGACTGCGCCTATTGCAGCACTGCGGGATTCGGAAGTCAACGCCGGCCTTGGGTCGCCTAGAACCCGACGGACACTCCGAAGGTCCCCAAAAGAGCCGCACGATCGGCAGGCCCAGCGAACTCGGTGCCGAGCCCCGCATCCAACACGATCCGCGAGGTGAGTTGATGCCGAAGGCCGACCTCGGCGCCGGTGTGGTTACGCTGCCCGCGCAGGTCGGACTCGCGGGAGTACACACTGGCAATGAGCGTATCGCGAAAACTGGTGGGGTAGCCAAGCGGATAGCTCACCGCCGCGACGGCCCGATAGGCTCCCGGCCGCTCCTGCCCCTGCGGCGATCCCAACACCGTATAGCCGACGTTCAGGTGAGTGCGCAGACGACCGAACGAGCGTGTCAGGATGCCGGTGACCTGCGTATCGACGCCTTTGGAATTCACGCCCGTGGGAAAGTCCGCCTCGACCCGCAACGCCAGAGCCGGGATGTTCAGCGTTTCCGTATTGAAGTTGTACAGCACACCCACATGCAGGTCTCCCGACTTGGCCGCCCCGACCAACGAATGGGGCTCGGTGAACAGATCGCCTTGGATCTCGATCTGAGTATTGTTGAACGCGCCGTAGATGATCTGCGGTTGAAACACCACGCGAGTCCGTCCTTCGCGACGGTCGTTGAACCGGACACCCCCTTCCATCCCGATCTCGCCCTTTGGAATCGCATACGCGTCTTCCATCCCGATCGGCCGATTGGGGTCGAGGTTGTCATGATCCAGAGCCGTCACGATACCAGGCCACAAGGTGAGGACGACAACCAGCAACGCGATCAGCCTCTGTCCTCTTGCCTGCTTCAATGGTGATGCTCCCGCTCGAGTGACGTCTTTACGATCATGGGATTGGCCGCATCGGCACTGGCCAGGTAATAGCTGTTTACAATGCGATAGATCTCCGCTCGCTTCTCCTCCCATGTCCCCAGCGCTTCGCTTGCCAGGATGTCGCTGATGTTGTCATGCAACATGTGGAGGTTATCGAAGATATTGGCGATCTCCTGGTACCGCGCGGCAAATGCGGGACTCAATTCCGCCGTCAACGGCATGAACGTCCATTGCACGGGAGGCTGGGCCAAATAGCCGCGGTAGGTCGCGAGGATCGGCCGCACGGCTTGTTTCTTCTCATCGAGGCTGTGCGCAGCCCGCAGTGGGTCATACACGGCCACCTGCAGATAGTGATAGGACCAGATGGTGGCGTTGAAGAGCGGGAACCTCGTGCGGAACGTCTTGGAATAGGGGAATTGGTCCAAGCGATGGTGATCCAGACGCTTCGCCGTGATGGCATAGTCGCTCTGTTGGTAGTAGGCCAATACATTGTGCAGTGCGCGATCCTTATCCGGCTCGTCCGAGGCCATGATGTCGTAGGTGGCACGGTGCAGCGCATGGGCCTCGTCAAACGTATTCTGCGCGCGCCAGGCCAACCTCATATACGTCGGGGCGATCGCTTCCTCGTTCGGGTTCAGCTGCGGTTTCGTGGCGATGAAGGCCAGGGTTTCCTTGCGAGCCCGGTCGTCGATCGCCGCCACATCCTTTCCGCCGGTGAGCAGCAGGTTCTCATACAGATTGGAGTGGCCGAAATCCACACCGTTGAATTCGCTGTCGAGTTCCGCAAGGTCCTCGCGCAACGCAAAGTTCCACAGCGCCCGATAGTAAAACCGTTTGTCCCGCGGTTCGAACTGGTTGCAGGCGGCGATTCCGACGGCGATCACGGCTAAGGCCGCGATCACTGCGTCGCGCATGGATTTCCGAATCCTCATCCTCAATTCCTCTTGTTTGCCTACCTTCTGCCGGGTCGTCGCGAAATCGTCAAGCCGCGTCGTGAGATGAGCCCGCTCGCCCGGCTGCCGCCGATCGGCAGCCAGGCGCACCGTCTCAGTGGCAATGGTGCTCATGTACCAACGCATCCCCCTTTCCCCGCGCGATCAACCAACGATTGACGGGAAAGGCGGCAGGCCCGGCCAAGACGAGCGACAATACCAGGGTGGCCCACAACAACGGGTCGGAGAGGCCCACGTCCATGGCGCCGGGGATCACCAGCATGAGCGCATTGTCGACGAATTCCATCGTCGACATCGAGAGCGTATCGGACGCAAAGGCCAGCGCCAAGGCCGTGCTCCAAGCCATCCCGGCCCGACGCAAGGGATAGAGCGTCATGCCATACCCGAAGAGAAAAGCCAAGGCGACGGCCAGGCCAACGGTCGGCCAATTACTCCAACCCAACACAGTCCCGACCGCCATGCCCAACACCTCCCCGATCGTGCAACCGCTCAAGCAATGCAACGTCGCCATTAGCGCCGTTCGATTCAAGAAAATCTCCTGATGGGTTCCGTGCTGTTTCCCCGATGCAGTCGCCGGCCTGTGTTGGTGGTGCGCGTGACCTACAGCATGGCCGACGGCCTTGTGTCCGGCCGGCTCTTCGCCGCAGCAAGCCTCGCGTCCCGTAGCAGTGGACGGTGAAGTCGGTCCCATTTCAAGCTCCATCATGTGAAACCTCCTGGGTGATAAGATGAGTGGTCTGTTCATCCCTACAGACGGAGCAGGGGTCCGATCATTACAGTCGGGGTACCGAGGGCGATGAGCGGTCGGGAGGGGTCTCGCAGCATCCGAATCGGGACAGGATCGTCCGGCACTGTGGGACTTGAGCGCGTTCTGTGAGGTTTATGTGACGGTCAATAATTGCCTACTTGGGCCGGATCGATCATTCGACCGTCCAAGACCGTTGGATTGATCAAGAGTTGGGCTCATCGGACGGGTGAATGGGAAAGGAAACGTCTCTGGGAACAGCACTTGCTTTCTTTCATGGGTAAAACGGAAGAGAAGGAGGCCTCGCCATGCATGACCCCGAAATCTGGACCAGTTGGTATGTCTGGTTGTTAGCGATCCCTGCCGTCGTCATCGGGACGATGATCGGCGATTGGATCGAACATCGCCGTACGGTGCGGGTTCGTCACAGCACCAGAACCCGTCGCGACATCACCCCCGCTCGTCGTCCTCGGTTGTAGCCGGCGGTCGATCGCATCCGGCGTCGCCTCAGCCCCGACTGCTCGGCAGCTTACGCCAGCCCGTGACCGTGACGCTCCTGCGGGCAGCACGTCATGGACCTTACACGCAGGTACATTACACACAGCCATACTTCGTGCAAAAACCGCAGGCCTGTTCGAGCCGCTCGCGCAATGCCTGACGAGCCCGATGGAGCCTCACGGTCAAGTTGTTGGCGGTGACGCCCAGCGCCTTGGCCACGGCCGCCGGTGATTCTCCCTCCAAGTCGATCCGCCGAATGAGGTCGGCATAGGCCGGCCGCAACTCCGGAAACAACGTCCCCAGACAGGCACAGACCGTCGGTCTCGCAGCATCGAGCGACGGGACTTTATCATCCTCCGCACGCTCCAACTCCTGCTGCCACCCCTCCTCTTTTCTCTGCTCCGCGGCACGAGACCTGTAGTAATCCACCGTGTCGTTCCGCAGGATGCGATAGAAACAACCGACGACGTTGTCGGCCTGTTTCAACGCATGGTGGCGCTCGATCGCCTTCATCAGACTCTGCTGCAGCAGGTCCTCCACGACATGGTCGTCGCTCACCCGCTTGCGGAGGAAGGCTCGGAACGCAGATGCTTCCCCCATCAACCGTTGACTGATATCGTGAAGAACCGCCGATTCAGGCTCATTGCTCATAGAAAACTCCGGTTTCGATGTGTCAAGATCAGACGCGCCCCCGCAAAGGAGTTCCGTGCCGACTCGATCGATCAACCTGCTCTGTCTGTTCCTCCTGCTCACGCTCTTGCAGAGTTGCGGTCTTCGTTCCGTTCAGACGGGGTCCGATCTCCGCAACGACAGCACGATCTCCACCGACGTGGAGGCGAAGCTGAAGGCCGACCGCCTGGAGGATCTCTCGGAAATCCTGGTCTCCACGGAGGCCGGCACCGTGACTCTGGTCGGTTCCGTCCAAACTCCTCAGCAGAAAGCGAGGGCGGCCGAACTGGCGCGCCAGGTCAAGGGCGTCAAACGCGTCAAAAATGACGTCGAGATCCGCGGCCACTTCATCGAAGACTCCCGCTGAATAGGCTCGGCTCCGCTATGGCTCCCCTCCCTCGCTTCCGATCAGCTCTTCGGTCAGCTCGAAGGCGTCCTTCGGCAGGTTGATGGCATTGACCAGAATGTCGAAGGCCAGCTGGGCCGTCCCCCTCACCCCGTTCACAAACGTTTCCTCCGGCAGGTACCGCACCTCCGGTTCCTTGGCCTTGCCTGAGACCGAAAACATCGCCGTATCGAACCCCTGCCGGTCTCCGGCAAGGAGGGTCCGAAACAGGGGGAGTGTCTTCAGCAGCCCCGAATAGGAACCTAGCGGACTGGCCGCCACTACCATATCGAACTCGTCCGCCATGAGATCGTACTTCCCGATTCCGCTGAGTTTGAGGACCGGGCTGTCGAGGAGGAATTGTTTGACCACCACGATCCCGTGATCCACCCCGGCGACGATCTTGAGTCGTCGAAAGGAAAGACCCCGTTCCTCGAAATTCACTTCACCCATCAGCAGCACGGGCAGATTCATCACGTACAGCAGTTTCGTGATGACGGGAAAATCGAGGATACGGCCGTCCTCCACAAGCACTTGGATGGGACGGCGACTGGTGAGCGATTTCAGTTGCGGCGCGGTCTGCACGAATTCACCCTGCACCTTCCCGCTGGTCGTGAGCCAACCGGTGAGGACCGGCCGGTCCGTCGCCAACCCAAGCAGCCGCTCCACCGACATCCCGCCCACCCGAAACTCGGTGCGGACCTGCGCGCTGCGAGGTCCCTCGTGCCGCAGGACGACCCGCCCTGCCACGTGTCCATCGTCGGTGTCGCCGCTGACCCGATCCACCGTCAACGCGCCGTGAGCCCACCCGATGTGACAAGACAACCCGGTAACGAATAGTTTCCGGTGATAGAGATGGTCGATGAATAGCGTGGCATCCACCGTCGCATCCCGCCACCAAGCGGTCTGACCGGTGTCGTCGGCGTGTGAGTCCAGGGACGATGGAACCGGCTGAAGCGTCTCCACATTGAGCTGCGACGACTGGACGAGCAACCTTGCCGCAGGCGCATGGGTCCAATGGTCGATGACGCCGCTCACGCGGGCGTCGCTGTCGCCCAAACGGAAGGTCAGCCTGGGCACATCGATCCGATCGCGATCGAACCGGAGCGTGACGAAGAGATCGCGGACCGGCGCCGCCAGTCGTTCGCTCCGTATCACGCCCTCGTCCAAGGTCACCTGTCCGGAAGCCCGATAGGATTCCCGGTCGCGAATGCGACCTTCGACATGAAGCGCGGCACGCAAAAATCCCGCGGTCAGAGGTCCCAACGACAGGCCCTGCGGCACAGTCTTCAGCGACAGACCTTTGGAGCGCACATTGACGGCGAACGACTGTTCCTTCTCCAGCGAAAGCGTCCCGTCAGCGAACAGGCGAACCGATCCGAACGTAAGGGCCGCGCGGCGCAACTGCAGGGTCACAGCCTCTGTGAGTCGCGCGTCGAACGACAGAGTAGCAGGGACGTGACGAGCCTTGGTAATGACGGGAGGCAGCCGCAACTCGACGGCTTTCAATTCTATGGCTCCTTGCATCCGCGGCCGATCGAGCGGTCCTGTGACCGCAGCTTCGAGCCGAGCAAGTCCCTCCATCTTCAGCCGGAGCCGCTCAGGTTGCTCCGCACCGAAGAGCTGGCCCAGTTCTGAGGATTGGGCCACGGCGGACAGCCGCAAATCCGCCAATGTGCCGGCTTTGGTGCTCGTGACGGTGCCGCCCGCGGTCAGCCCGATCGGTCCCAAGCGTCCTTCCAGTCGCTCCACCTGCACGACCGTCGTCGAAGCTCTGATTTTGGCCTTGATCTGATCGAGCGGCAGCGGCAGCCAGGACGTAGCGAAGCCCGCCTCCTGGGTGCTGAGCTCCACATCGACGATTGGAGTATGGCCCATGCCATCCGTCCCGCCGACCACATGCGCCACGAGTTCCAGATCCCCTTGCACCTGCCGAATTTGGCTCAGTTGACCCCGAACCCGAGCCGGGAGATCGAGCCGACCGACCAGTTCGAGCACCCCTGCCAAGGGCGATTGCCCCTTGACCCGTATGTCATAGCGAGGCGCATTCAGCCACTGCATCACCAGCAACTCCTCGCCGAACAAGCGAACTGGTCCACAGCGGGCACGGAGTCCGATGACGCGGAGTTGCTGCGCGTCATACAAGAGCGTCGCGGCCAGGTCTTCGAGGACCGGCAGCTGCGGATCAATCTGGGCGCGTCCATTCCGAACGGCGGCGGAACCGGCGATCGTCCAGCCTCCGTCGGACGCGATCGGGCCCGCGACGGACAGGGATTGGAGGGTCAGCAAACCATCGACGCCGCGACTTTGAAGATTGGCCCGCAGTTCTGAGGGCATCCAGGCGCTTGGCGTCTGGCTCATCAGCCTGGTCATCGTCACCGGCGTTGCCGTCACAGTCGCGGCCAAACGCGGTGCCGGACTTCCCATGCCGGTAATCTCGGCGCTGCCTTGCAGCGACAAGTCGGAAAGCGTCACCGACCAGGTGTCCGCAGAGAGGTCATACCCTCCCATTCGCGGCGTCAATCGCAGATGGGCTGAAGCCTGCGCCGAGCCGCGCAAGCCGTCTGATATCGGTTGGAGAGGCGTCCAGGCGGAGATCAGATGAGGCACGTCGACGCGATGGAACTGCGCATCGCCCTCCATCTGCAACTGACCGGTCGTCTCGCGCTGCGCAGGATCCGGCGCGGACTGAACCAGGGTGCCGTCGAAGGTGAAGGCTGCGCGGTCCCGCTCCTGCGGAATTTCCCCCGCCATGTGAATAGTCGCACTGCGGCCGGGCACACTCTGCATAAGCGTAGCGCGGCTGAGCTCGATCTTCATCGGCTGTCGTAGCGCCCGACCGCTCTCATCGTGCACCGTCAGCGACGCCCCCGTCACAAAAACCGTACCGACATCGTCCAACACGGCGAGGGGACCTCGTGAGGGTTCGCTCGACTCGACGGTCGGCTTGGCCCCGATTGACCAACTACCGGAACGTTCACGGCGTACCCGGAGCGTTGGCCGATCGATCACGAGCTGTTGCCCGACGAGCTTGCCGTCGAGGAGAGGCAAGAATTGGAAGGAAAACTCGAGCCGATCAGCCAGGAAAAATGGATCGGTCGCGGGACCGTCGTGAACCTCCGGTTTGGCCATCACCAAGCGGGGCCCGCCCCACAGCTGCCATCGAGTGGATTCGGAGGTGATGCGGAATCCGGTTCGCTGCTCGACCTGCTGCAACGCCCAGTTCGTCACAAGCGAGCTGTTGAGCAGGACAGGGACTGCGAGAAGACCCGCGATCGCAAGGCACAGCACTAACAGAAGTCCGAGCAGAACCCAGCGGACCGCTCCCTGTGCCCCCAGCCCCTGCCACTTCCAGCTGTTCATGCGTCGGCTCGATGGTTTTTGAACAGGCTCCGTCGTCTTGTCAGCTTACACGGTCAACGGAGCCGCTACCACCGGCGACCGATCTTCACTTGTAGCCGATGACCATCCCGTCAGGCCCAGCCAACCGCTCGACCTGCGTCCTGCGGAACCCGACCTGTTTCATCCAGACGCGGCAATCGGCCCCGGTGTAATCAAACCCACCGTGGGTCTCGATCAACATGTTGAGACTCATCAGCAGGCCGAACGCATTGGTTTTCCGCGCATCGTCGATGAGCGACTCATGAATAATCACGGCGCCTCCGGTCGGAACCGCTTCATAGGCCTTGTGCAGGAGCATCAGCTTCTCGTCCAGATTCCAATCGTGCAGGATGTGGCCCATGACAATGACGTCGGCGTTGGGCAGGGGCTCTTTGAAGAAATCGCCGGGGTGGAACCGCATGCGCTTCTGCACGCCGCGAGACTTGGCATAGGCCTCGAATAGGGGCTGTACCACCGGCAGATCCATGCCGCCGCCGATCAGGTGCTTGTGCGCGAGCGCGATCTCCGCCGCCACGCCTCCCTGCGCGCAGCCGACATCGACGAAGCTCTGGTACTTCTTCCAGGGAAATTTCTTCGCGATCGCCCGCGCGGTGCCCACGCTCAGACCGGTCATGGCCTTGAGGAACCCCTCCAACCTTTTCGGGTCTGCATAGAGAGTCCCGAAGAAGTCGCCGCCGGTCTTGACCTCATTCTGCGGTTTCCCGGTGCGCAGGCCGTCGGTGAGCGCCCCCCAAAATCCATACAGCCGCGTGTTGGCCATCTCGAGCATGCCGCCGATGTACGAAGGTCTGGTCCGGTCCAGAAAGGTCGCGGTGGCCGGAGTGTTGGCGTAGCGCGTCCCCGTTCGTTTCAGCATACCCAACGCCACCAGGGCATCGAAGAAGTCCCGTGCGCTCCGTCGATGGAGGCCGAGTTTTTGGGTGAGCGTCTTCTCGTCCTTCGCCCCCCTCGCCAACTCCGTGAAGAGACCCAATTCGATCGCGCTCAGCAGCGTTTTCGAACCCCAGAATGCAAACCCGAGTTGCAAGATCCCCTCTGGCGTGACCGCTCGCTTTGCCATGTGTCGCCCCCTCCCGCTGGAAGGCAGCAGGCTACGGTCGGGTCGTTCTCTCTGTCAACGGGTGGATTCTACGAATAGGGGGCCGAGTGCTGCGAGGAGAGGAGAGCGGGACTTATCTCGCGCGAGGCCCTGCGAGAAAGACGCGTCGGGCAGACGCACCACCGGTTGTCTCGGGTGCTGCAAACTCGCGACAATCCAATCGCAATTGTCCGTCGTCCATCGGTCGATCCACAAATACGCAGTGATGGGGCTTGGCGGAATCCCCATGCACATAGGGCCTGAAGTAGCGGCAGCCGGCACACATGCGGACAATAGAGATGGCCCCCTGTTCCTGCAGCGAGCAGATCACCTTGGACAGGCCGCGGAGAAAGACCCGCTGTTCTTCCGGCGCCAACTCTACAAGCCCACCCTGCAGCACGTCATTCCAGGCGCTACTGTGACGAGCCTCGCGTCTGCCTGCGGCAGTGAGGGACAGGACCAAGGCTCGACTATCCGCATTGGAACGCGCCTTGTGAACCAGCTTCTTTCGCTCCAACGCCTTCACCGCATCACTGGCCGTGGCCGCGGTAATCGCCAAAGCCTCCGCTACTTCACCGAGCCGGACCGGACTTCCGGCTCGGTCTGCCAGCAACGTCAAAATGTGCCCCTGGGTTGGGGTGAGTTTCCGACTCGTGCCCCCGTCCCAGGCCTGGCTGCGCAGGGCCATCGCAATCTTCAAGAGGCCCACCGTAATGTGCTCGGTGACCGTCTTCTCGCCGACGAGGGGAAGCTGTTTCATGGTCTCTCTCGCTAGTCCCTCGCGAGTCTAGGCGGGCAAGGGAACGATGAAACCGCCTTTTGCACGGAACTCCTGCTGCTGCCCTTGGTTAAACATCACCAGTGGTTCCTGATGGCAGAACTGACATTCCTGCGCCGTGACCGTAACCGCCTGATGCCCCAAGCTCGCCACATATTCGTTGGCAAGCTTGAGCGCCGTGGCCTCATTGGTAGTCATCACATCGAAATGCAGCATCTTGCCCTTGATCTCCACCCACGTGTCGAACACCTTCACCGTATCCATCATGCCTCCTCGTGACAACTTGAACCATTACTAAGGACTCCTAACTATTTACTCGACACCGGTCACCCCGTCAATCCCCCCCCGATCGACAGGCCCATGACGCACGGTAACGGTAGATGGAGAAGGACCAGGCTACAGATGAGAGCCTGCACCAGAGGAAAGATGGCCCGTCGAAGCTTTCTGTCGCCTTATGTGGTTAGTGAGGAAATGGAGTGGCAGGGCTGCCGTTCAGTGGGCGCATTGACCAAATTGGAACCGTCCCACCAAGCTTGCTACCCTCGACCCGCTCGGCGGGGAGGCAGCTCGGTGGATACCGGACGCGCGCGTCGAACGAGGTCCTTCCGAGGGCGCGCGTTCCGCGAGCGAGTGGCACTCACCGACTGCCTCCTCCCTCATTCCCGAAACACCCTCACCGCCACCTTTTGCCCCTTGAGTCTCGTTCGCCCCAATGCCTCGATCACTTGCCTCGCAGCGTCCTCCGCCACGTCGACGATGGAAAACCGTTCTTCCACTTCGATTGCGCCGATCGAGCGCGAGGTGATACCGGCTTCGTTGGTGATCGCCCCGACGAGGTCGCCGGGTCTGATCCCGGCCGCGCGACCGGCTCCGACGTAGACTCGCACCATGCCGGCCGAACGGCCGCCTTTGGCCAGTCGTCCACGGCCGGGGGATTCGTACCCAGGCCGGCCCATCGGCCGCATGGGCTCGGGCCCGCGTGCTTGCACCGTCGGAATCTCTTCCTCAGCCCGTTCACCCCCGAAGGCGCGATAGACCAGTTTCAACGCGGCCGCGGCCACGTCCTGAGCCGAACCTTCTCCCCCGAGCGCTTCCACGACGGCCCGGAACGACTCCAGATCACCCGAGGCTATGGCCTCCTGCACGGCAGCACCGGTCCGCTCCAGGCGCTTGCGCTTCAAGTCAGCCACCGACGGCACGGGCGCCAATGTGATCCTGGCTTTGGTCATGTGCTCCACGCTGCGCAACAGCCGATGCTCTCGCGGCTCGAGAATCGTGATGGCCGCCCCTTCGCGCCCGGCCCGGCCCGTGCGGCCGATACGGTGCACATAGACTTCGAGCGACGACGGCAGGTCGTAGTTGATCACGTGCGACACGTGCGGGATATCCAGCCCGCGCGCGGCCACATCGGTCGCGACGAGCAGCTCGGTCTGCCCCGAGCGAAACGCCTGCATCACCCGGTCGCGCTGGACCTGGCTCATGCCGCCGTGAATGGCCTCGGCGCGATAACCCCGATTGTTCAACGCGGCCGTGACTTCATCCACTTCCAACCGCGTGCGACAGAAGACCAGGGCGGACTTCGGCGCCGTCATGTCGAGCACCCGCGCCAACGCGGCGCTTTTGTGCTGTCGATACACGACGTATGCCGTCTGTTGCACCTTCGGCGTCGCTCCGGCCTTCACCGGCTCCTTGGCGATCGACACCTCGACCGGGTCCTTCAAATGACGCCGAGCGATGGCCGCGATCCGCGGAGGCATGGTTGCCGAAAACAGCGCGGTCTGTTTCGTTGCGGGGGTCTGTTCGAGAATCGCTTCGAGATCCTCGGCAAACCCCATATCGAGCATTTCGTCCGCTTCGTCGAGGACCACGACTTGGAGGCCTGCCAGACGCAAGGTCTGACGCCGCAGGTGATCCAAGGCGCGACCGGGCGTGGCCACCACCACATCCACCCCACGACGCAGGGCCTGCAGCTGAGGCCCCATCGCCTGGCCGCCGTAGATCGCCAGCACCGACATCCGCAATTCTTTTCCGTACCGCTGCACCGCCTCGCCCACCTGCACCGCCAGCTCGCGGGTCGGCACCAGAATCAGGGCCGACGGCCGCTGACGCGGCGCATGCGCGATCCGTTGGAGCAACGGCAGACTGAACGCAGCCGTCTTACCGGTACCGGTCGCGGCCTGCCCCAACACGTCGCGCCCCGACAACAAGGGAGGAATCGCCTCGCGTTGGATCGGCGTCGGTTCCTCGTACCCCAAGGTTTCGAGTGTCGCCAGCAGGGAAGCTTCCAGCCCCAGGGCGGCAAAACCGGGGGAAAATCCATGCACCGAGGTGGTCGGATCGGAGTGTGTCTTGTCCTCTTTCATAGAATGTGCGGATGGCCTTTCTGAATCGTACTAATGCTTGAGCGACTGACTCCAGAGCGATTCCAGCTCCGGGAATTTTTCGCAATAGTCTGTGTGGCTGGCTCGGATGACCTCGAGGGCCTCTTCCCGGCCGTACATGCTGGTGATCTCGACTTTGTTGTGGTGCATGGCTCCCGGCGCCTGCTTGTATGTCAGGAAGTAATGTTGCAGCCGATCCAGCAGCGTGAGCGGACATTCTCCGATGTCGGTGAAGGCCCCATACACGGCATCGTCGCGCATCACGGCGATGATTTTATCGTCGGCCTCGCCGCCGTCCGCCATGCTGAACCCACCGATCGGCAAGGCCGTCAGCAGAATGTCGCTATGGGGAATGGTCTTTTCGGTCAAGACGCAGATATCGAGCGGATCGCCGTCGCCGACCATCCCCTTCCGCTTGGCCCGTTTGGCAAACAACGCCGCGACGTTGTCACCACAATAGGTTTGCGGAATCAGACCATAGTAAACAGGGCAGAAATTCGAGAACCGCTGCGGCCGATCCACCTTCAAGAATCCGCTGGCCTTATCGACTTCATACTTCACCGTATCGGTCGGCACGATCTCAATATAGGCCGTCACGACTTCCGGCGCAGCTTCTCCCATGGACACCCCGTGCCAAGGGTGAGCCTTGAACATCAGGCGCATTAACCGTTGAGACTGATCGATCTCTTTCTTGCTCATTAAACCTCCACTGAATTCATCAAGTCGCGCAATGCCTTATAACATATCGTCGGGGTGGCGAACAGGTGAGCCGCGGCACCGATCTCCGGCTACCGCTGCGCGCTCGTGGCCCGCCAGGCCAGGACCGCGGCGACCAGCAACATCACCCCCGAGAGAAGCAGCGGCGCCCCCGGCAAATGCAGGTCCGATCGGGGCCCGATAAAAAAGGCGAACGTCTCCGTGAAGACCCCGGGGCCGATCAACCCTGCGATGCCCATGAGGCTCCCGAGCGCCCCCTGAAGTTGCCCTTGCTCGGAGGCGCTGACTCGCCTCGTCATGAGGGTTTGAGCCGAGGGCCCGGCCAGTCCCCAGAATGCCATGATGGGAATCCCGCAATAATACACCAACCCGCTCGGCGCCAGCCCATAGATGGAAAAGCCCACGGCTCCGCACAGCAATCCAAGCAGCAGGGTCCGCCGTTCTCCCAATCGTGCCGTAATCGGTTTTACCAACCCGCCTTGGACGACCATCGCGCAGGCCCCGACCACCGCAAGCGTAAGCCCGACCGTCGATGGTCCCCATCCATAGCGATAGCCGAGGTAGAGCACCGCCGTGCTCGGGAGCACCACATGGGCCAAGGACCCCAGAAATGAGACCGTCGCAAGCCCGAACAACTCATGGTGCGACCGCAACAGCGCCAGCGAGGCCAGCGGATTTGCCCGCTTCCACGCAAAGGGCATCCGCTTCGCGCTCGGCAGGGACTCCGGCAACACGAAATACCCGTAACACGCATTCGCCAAGCTCGTGACCGCCGCCCCCCAGAACGGGAGACGCGGGTCCATGGCACCGAGGATGCCGCCCACGGCCGGCCCCAGGATGAACCCCAGCCCGAACGTCGCCCCGATCATGCCGAAGCCGGCAGCCCGTCGATCCGGCGGCGTCACATCGGCAATGTATGCCCCGGCCGTACTGAAACTCGACGCGGCCATTCCCGAGATCACCCGGCCGAGGAATAACCAAGTGAGATTCGGCGCCAACGCCATCAGCACATAATCCAGCCCCAACCCGAAATTGGACAACAGAACTACAGGTCGCCGGCCGAACTGATCGGACAACGCTCCTTGGATCGGCGAGCAAAAGAACTGCATCAGCGCCCAGGACGTCCCCATCAGGCCATACATCTGCGCGGCTTGCGCAGTGTTACCGCCCATGAACTCCTCGACCAGCTTCGGCAGGACGGGAATGATGATTCCGAAGGAGAGGACGTCGAGCAAGACCGTAAACAGAATGAAGGAAACCGCCGCCCGTCGGGGCTCGGCAACCATGTCGGATGACTGCATCGGAGCATCCTAGCAGGCCGTTCTGTCGGCCTGCAGAATAAAATAACTTTGTTATTGACTGATCATTCCATAATTCGCTATGCTTCCCCCATGGCACGCCCCAAAGAGTTCAATCCCGCTGAAGCGCTCGACAAGGCCATGCATGTCTTCTGGCGCAAGGGCTATGAAGCGACTTCCATGGAAGACCTCCTCACCGCGATGGATATCAATCGCGGTTCGCTCTACGCCACCTTCGGCAACAAACGCGAATTGTTCCTCAAGGCCATGGACCTCTACTGCACGAAAGGTAGCGTAGGGGCCAGAATTTCTCTCCTCAGCCAGCCGGGCCCTGCCCTCCCTCTCGTACGCAAGTTCGTCGAAGGCATGATGGAATTTGCCTTGTCGGATCCCCAACGTCGCGGCTGCCTCATCGCGAACACCGCCATGGAGCTGGCACCGCACCAAGCCGACATCGGGAAGAGAGTGGCCGGGAGGCTGACCCATTTGGAAGACGCGTTCTACAAATTGCTCCTGCGCGCTAAGCAGGAGGGAGACCTCGATAAGGACAAAGACCCCCGTATACTGGCGCGCGTGCTCGTCACGATGATGCAAGGCACAATTGTGATGATCAAGGCCGGCGCCCCGGCGGACGCAGTTCGGCAGACCGCCAAGGCCGCCTTGTCGATATTGGACTGAGCGTGTTTTTTTTCATCTATTTTGGAACGATCATTCCAAGGAGGTCATTCCATGGTGACGATCCTGCGGGATACCTGGCTGAAACCGGGCAAAGCAGCAGAAGGGATCAGGCTGACGCGTCGAATCTGGTCGGAGATGCGGCAATTCGAGGGCTTCCTTTTCCATCAGCTGTTCGTCGATGAACTGGCACCGACACACCTGCTGGCACTCGCCCGTCGGCGGAGTCTGGCAGACGCGGACGTAGTCCGTGAACGTTACAAGGATTCAGATACCGTCCGGCAACTCACGCCGCTGCTCACGCGCCCGCGCGAACGGTGGATCACGCAGGACGATGACGTCTCATCGACATAAGACGCTCGCGTCTCACGCCAAGATGGAGGGCGCCGATGAAATTGAACGACCATCCAACCGTGAAACACTTTCGTGAGGTCCAGGCCTCCGCGGTCGCGGACCTTCCTCAAACCGTTTTGGACGCGGACGAACTCCGACAGCTCTGCCTCGAAGCGGGCGCCGATGACGTCGGCTTCGTTGAGATCGATCGGCCGGAGCTGGCCGCGGACCGAGGAGACATCCTCACCCTCCTCCCCTCCGCCACGTCGCTCATCAGTTTTGTGTGCCGCATGAACCGGGAACCGATCCGAAGTCCCGCCCGCTCCGTCGCCAATGTGGAATTCCATCGCACCGGGGACCACACCAACGACGTGGCGCGCCGCATCGTGGCCGTACTGGAACGGCGAGGCATCCGGGCCATGAACCCGGCCATGGGGTTTCCCATGGAGATGGACCGCTTCCCTGGAAAAATCTGGGTGGTCTCGCACAAGCCGGTCGCCGTGGCAGCCGGACTGGGGCAAATGGGCCTCCACCGAAACGTCATCCATCCCAAGTTCGGCAACTTCATCCTGCTCGGCACCATCGTGCTGGATCGAGCCATCAATCGCTATGACCGGCCCCTCGCCTACAATCCTTGCCTCGAATGCAAACTCTGCGTGACCGCCTGCCCGACCGGCGCGATCGGCGCCGACGGCCGATTCGATTTCTCCGCCTGCTACACGCACAATTATCGGGAATTCATGGGAGGGTTCACCGACTGGGTAGACCAGATCGCTTCCAGCCGCAGCGCGCGGGATTATCGCGCCAGGGTCTCGGATACGGAATCCGCCTCAATGTGGCAAAGCCTGTCTTATGGCGCGAACTACAAGGCCGCCTATTGCCTCGCTGTCTGCCCGGCGGGCGACGACGTGATTGCGCCGTTTCTGCTGGACCGCAAAGGCTTCACGGCCGCGGTTGTCCAACCGCTGACAGAGAAGGTCGAGACCATCTACGTCGTTCCCGGCTCGGATGCCGAGGCCTACGTGCCGGCACACTTCCCCAGGAAGCGCACCAAAACCGTAGGCAATGGACTCCGACCGGGCACGATCGCGGACTTCCTGCGGAGCCTCCCGCTTGTCTTTCAGCGAGGACAGGCCAAACATCTGTCGGCCATCTATCACTTCACGTTCACGGGAGAAGAGCCTTGCCAGGCCACGGTGAGGATTATCGATCAGCGTATTGAGGTACAAGCCGGCCATGTCGGCGCCGGAGATCTGCATATCCGGGCAGACAGCCGAACCTGGCTCGAATTCATTCGCAAGGAGCGGGGTCTGCTCTGGGCGCTGGTGCGCAGGGCCATTCGCTTGTCAGGCTCCCCGCGACTGCTGATGGCATTCGGCCGGTGCGTCCCTTCCTAAACAGGCGGTCCAACCATCGGCACCTCGTGGAGTGCCCCAGGGAACGGAATCGACCGCGAGAGGAGGCAGCATGACAATACGGTATCACCAGGCAATGTTTACACCGGCCGTGCGCGAGACCCAACGGATCGCCTACGGGGCTGAACGTCACGTCTCTCCTCGTCCCGGTTCGGACCGTCTCACGGAGGATGAGGCCGTATTCATCAGCGCGCGCGACAGCTTCTACCTCGCCACGGTTAACGAAGAAGGCTGGCCCTATGTGCAGCATCGCGGTGGCCCGGCCGGATTCCTGCGGGTACTCGACGCCGACACCTTGGCCTTTGCAGACTATGAGGGCAATCGACAATTGCTCACGATGGGACATCTTCGCCGCAACCCGCGTGTTGCGCTCATCCTCATGGATTATCCGCAGCAGAGCCGCCTGAAACTGATCGGGCATGCGCGCATCGAACCGGCAGAGGCCCATCCCGACATCGTGGCACAGATCCCGGCGCCTGAGGCCGGAGCGACGGCGACGAGAGTGGTTTTCGTCGACCTCGTCGCCTTCGATTGGAACTGCACCCAGCACATCACGCCTCGCTATACGGTGGAGGAGATCGAACGGTTCGCGGCACCCCTGCGTGCGCGGATCGCGGAACTTGAAGCTCGGTCGGCCGAACCGCCGCAACGAGTCTCAACATGAAAGGAGAAGAGATTGTTCGGATTTGGTACAGAGCCGGTAAAGGGCTTGATCTCACCCTTCCAGACATGCTTGACTGCGTTATTCCATCCGCAGTCTTCCTGGGGGGTTATCGATCATGCGATCCGGATTTTTATGGGGATTCCTACTGCTCTTTCTTGTCTTTATGTCCGTCCCGACACTCTCTCCCGCCGCCGATGTGCCGGACGCCGCCCTCACCCCACTCAAGCCCCTCGTTGGAGAATGGAAAGGCGCCGATGCCGACGGGAAGTCGTATCGGGTCGTCTATCAACTCACGTCTGGAGGCACCAGCCTCACGGAAACGTTGACGACGCCGGACAGTCCGCCCATGACCACGATGTATTACACCGACGGCGACCAGCTGATGCTCACACACTACTGCTCGCTGAACAACCAGCCGCGCATGAAGGCGACCAGCCCGAAAGAGGGCGACAAGACCGTGGCCTTCGCCTTCGTCGACGCGACGAATCTCAAGAATCCCAGCGACGCCCACATGCATCAGATGACGCTCGACCTGAAGGACCATGATCACTTTACGCAGACCTGGATTCTCAGCAAAGCCGGGAAGGACATCCCGAAAGTCTTCAACTTCGAACGGGTGAAATAGCGCCATGCCACAGACCGCCGACGAAGTCATTGCCGCACAACGCCAGGATTGGAATCGAGTCGCCTCCGGCTGGGACAAATGGGACGCCCTGTTCCAGCAGAACCTGACCGTGATCAACCACCGGCTGGTGGCGGATGCCCGCCTGCGGCCCGGCATGCGGGTGCTCGATCTGGGGTCAGGCACGGGCTATCCCGCATTGTTGGCAGGCCAAGTGGTCGGCCCGAGCGGGTCAGTGATGGGGCTCGATCTCGCGGAGTCGATGTTGTCGGTCGCCACCCGCAAGGCCGCCGAACTCGGACTCCGCCATGTAAACTTCCGCACCGGCGACGTGTCGACGTTGCCCTTCGAAGACGGCGCCTTCGACGCCGTCATCAGCCGCTTCTGTTTGATGTTCCTGCCGGACATCCCCAAGGCCGCGAAGGAAATCGCCCGAGTGCTGGCACCGGGAGGCTACCTGGCCGCGGCGGTCTGGGCCTCGCCCGACAAGAACCCGTCCATCCGTATTCCCATGGACATTCTGAAAACGTTGGTCACGCTGCCGGCACCGGATCCGCAGGCGCCGGGGATCTTCCGCCTGGCGAAAGCCGGCGATTTGCGTAGCATGCTGGCACAGGCGGGCTTCGCGCCCACCACGGACGAGGAATTCGAAGCCGACACCCTGTATGCCTCAGCTGAAGAATACATGGGGAGCCTGATGGACATCGCCGCCCCGCTGCAGAACCTGTTCAAGACGTTGACGACCGCGCAACGGGCGGAAGCCGAGCGCGGAATTCTTAAGGCCGCGGCAGGCTATCGCCGGGGACAGACCATTGCCCTCCCAATTTCGGTACGACTCGTAGGCGGACGGAAGCCGTTGTAACGACCAGTCACCACCAACCCTGAACCGGTCACGAAGGAGTCTACCCATGCGACACACTCTTTTGGCTACGGCACTCGGTTTTGCCCTGTTAACCACCAGCGGCTGCAGCTATCTCTTCTATCCCCACGCGAAAGAGTTTGCCGAAAAGGCCAAGGGCGCCGACAGCGTGGACACCTTGATCAACCTCACCACCATGTTGGAGGCCAGCGCCAAGGCCGCCCAGCCCGGCAAAGGCGTCGACCAACCCCTGGACGACCTGCACAATCAGTTTCACGCCTTCGAAAATTCGCTGTGCTGCGTCGAGAAAGCCAAGCGCGAGACGCCGGCTTATGCGCTTGCCGTCACCCACCACAAGGAAATGACGGCGATCTTCAAGCGGGTGTGGAAATTTAAGGATGACCAGCCCCAACGGAGCCAGCACCTCGAGCTCTTTGCCGCGGAAGTCCGGGAACTGCGCGACTCGCTGCAGGCACTGAAGTAATCCCGCATCCTGCGCAGGCACCCACAGATGGCCGGCGACGGGTTCAAAGATTTCGTCCTGGATCAACTCCAGGACCTGCAAGGCCTCACCTGCCGTGCGATGTTCGGCGGGCACGGGTTGTATTGCCTGGGCTCGTTCTTCGGCATCATTCACCGCGGCCGGCTGTACTTTAAAACCGACGAAGACACACGGCCTCAGTACCGGAATCGGGGGATGGGACCGTTTCGCCCGACCCTCAAACAGACGCTGACCAGTTACTACGAAGTGCCGGTGGACGTGTTGGAAGATGCGGAAATCCTGTCGGCTTGGGCCGCCAGGGCCAGGGATTGTGCGTGACGTGGCTTGCCGCTCCGGAGAAAAGGGCGCGCGGCGGATCCGTCTGGAAGTTCCACCAGCCAATCGTCACGCCTGGGTGTGACGATCTCCATCAACTGACACCCTTTGCCCTGGTTGAGAACGGACGCCCGACCTACCCGCCGGCAGACGCCGCGCCTTCGCTGTGTTGATCCGCCATGGTCTATCGACTTCTGGCCGACTTGACCGTGCTGATCCATCTGGGATTCGTGCTGTTCGTCGTGGCAGGCGGACTGCTCGTGTGGCGATGGCCCAGTCTGGCCAAGTGGCACCTTCCCGCAGCAGCCTGGGGCGCGCTCGTAGAGTTCACCGGATGGATCTGCCCGCTGACACCGCTGGAGCAATGGCTGTGGGCACGGGGCGGGGCACAGGGATCAGAAGGCGACTTCGTGACGACGTATCTGCTGCCGATCCTCTATCCCGCGACGCTCACCAGAACGGTGCAGCTTTTATTGGGGACGGCGGTGCTGCTGGTGAACGGGACGGTTTATGTTTGGGTGTGGCGTCGATGGCGGCGCCGCTGAGATGAATGCACAGGCCTACCGCGCCGGTTCATTGCGCGAAGAAGTAATGACCAGCGCCAGACATCCCTGTTCGCTGTAGGTCATCGGATGCAGGCTGGAGGCCTCAGCCCGATGGTAATCTCCGGCCTTGAGCGATTGTCCGGCGGCGATGCAACTGCCTTCCAACACGTAGAACTCCTCGACCTGCGCATGTCGGTGGGCTGCGATCGTGCCGCCTGGAGCCAGCCGTACCAGCATGGTCATCCTGGCACCGGCAGTATCGTTGAACAGGAGTTTCATCGACGCGCCCCCGCCCAGTTCCTGCCAGCTCAGCCGATCGGAATGGACGAAGGTAAAGTCCCGCTCACCTTCCCGCTCTTGCGGTTCGAGCGCAATGCGCGCCATCAGTCGTTCTTTGAGCGATGCCGGGGGCGCGACCATCGGACCGGCAAACGCGAGCTCTTGCGCGACGTCCTGAAACGCAGCGGCCTCCTGACGGTCCGCAGCCGATGCCCGGTCGATTCGCTGCTCGAATCGCCGGCGCTCCTCGTCACCCAAGGCACCCGCCGCATAGAGGGCTGCGGACTCGGCAAACTCCCGTGGATCACGCGGATCAGTCATGGCCGCAGTCCCTCCTCGTGCGGCGCCAGCACTTCGCGAAGTTTCATCATCCCCAGTCGCACGCGCGTCTTCACCGTCCCGAGCGGAATCTGCAGGCGATCGGCGATTTCACTTTGACTCAATCCCCAATAATACGCCAACGACACCGCCTCGCGCTGCTCGGACGTGAGTGCGGTCAGCGCCTCCCGCACCAGCCGCTGACGTTCGACTCCAGCCGCATATTGCTCCGGCGTCTCCCCCATCCCGGGAAGATCGGCGGCAGACTCTAACGGCGCCTGCGCGCCCCGCTCCAAATATCCGGCGCGAAACCGATCGATCGCCCTCGTCCGTGCCACGGTCATGAGCCAACTGCCCGGCGTGCCTCGTGCGGGATCGTAGCTGCCCGCCTGCCGCCATACCTGCGTATAGACTTCGAGCGTCACGTCCTCGGCCGCAGTCCGTTCGGCGAGCACTCTCAATGCCAGGCCGAACACCTGCGCGCTACTGGCATCATACAGCTCGGCGAGCGCGGACTGGTCGCCGGATGCGATCCGGGCGATCAGCATTCCCCAATGCTGTTCCTGTGTCGGTACGTGAGTCGCGGCCATGGCCATCATGTCGAGCATAGAGCTCCCCCCTGAACTACGAGAGAAGCTTGCCGTTGGATTCGTCTAATCGAGGGGAAAGCGAGCGAAACTCTATCACCTCACCTTTTTTCCCGCAACGACACTTTTTTTCACGTGCCTGAGATCCGTTCGCACGATGCCCGCGTAGACCTGAACAGAAAGCCGGACGTCTCAAGGCCCGGCCATCACCCACTGACCCACAACCAGGAGGAGTCATCATGATCAGACGTCTCGTATCATTCACTCTCGTCGCCGGATTCGCCTCAATGTTGGCCGCTTGCAGCACGACCGGTTCGACCGGTTCCGCCGGCAGCGCACCGATGGCAACGGACAAACCTCTTTACGAGAGACTCGGCGGAAAGCCTGCGATCACTGCCGTGGTGGATGAGTTCGTCGCACGCGTAGCGGCGGATACCCGCATCAACGGCAAGTTTGCCAATGCCAACATTCCCCGCTTGAAGAGCATGTTGGTGGATCAAATTTGCCAAGCCTCCGGGGGCCCTTGCACCTACACCGGCCGCGACATGAAGAGCACCCACGCCGGCATGGGCATCAGCAGCGGCGACTTCGATGCCCTGGTCGGCGACCTGGTCGCCACCTTGAACAAGTTCAAGGTGCCGGAACGGGAAAAGAACGAACTGCTGGGCGCGTTGGGTCCGATGAAGGGGGACATCGTCGAGAAGCCGATGGCCTCAATGCAATAGGCGCGTTGCATCTTCCCTCAAGAGAACTGCGGGGCGGCCGGTGCGGCCGCCCCGCTATGCCCAGGAAAAGCAGCGTGGACGAAGTGCCCAGCCACTGGTTCATGACCGGCTAAGATTCTCGCTCAGCAGCACGCCGTTTTTGGTACGCTCTCCGACTTTCTACGCGTGGACTCCCAGAATGATCGATATAGGGAATGTGTGTCCGGATCATAGTTGAGCTTCATGGTGTAACCCCTCGATCCGGAAAATGCATTGTGAATCGTTGTCTTATCCTCAAGCATCACTAGCTGCCGGCGCAAAGACTTTACGGACGACCTGTGCGGTCTCTATGGAAGAAGAAACCATGGTTGCATAGCGCGATCAAGTCTACTGAAACCTCCGATATTTATTACCTGACCTGCCCCCTGTAGTTGTACCAGTGTGCATGTGAGTCACGCACAACACGGCGCGATTGCTTCCGGTGCCGGCGGGCGATAGCCTAGCGCACTGTGGGGCCGTATCCGGTTGTAGGTTTGCCGCCAGCGCTCCACGAGCACCTTCACCTCCCAGAGTGTATCAAACAGTTCCCGATCCAGCAGTTCATCTCGTAACTTCCCATTGAAACTCTCGATATAGCCGTTTTCCCAAGGGCCGCCCGGCGTGATAAACAACGTGTCGGACACCAACTCGGGCCAGCCCTCGCCGCACGGCCTTTCGCCGCGAACTGGGCCGTTATCTGAACGAATGTGCAGGCACGCCGCGTTGCACAAACAATTCTGCAAGCCGGAATAACACATCATCTGATCGAAGCCGTCGGCCCACATCATACACACACTCACGCGTGTATTCATCCACGATGGTTAGCAGCTTCACCGACGCCCATCTTCGGTGCGGGTGGCCATGAAATCATACGCCCACACACATGGTTCGGATGCTCCGCTCGAAGCCGGATGCACGAGCCATCCGTCAACCAGAGCCGCCGACGGCGGCTGCTTCTTCGGGACCTTCAGGCCCTCGCGTGCCGCCAGATCTCGCTCCACGCGCTTGTGATTCACGCGCCAGCCCTCGTTCCGCAGCAGGCCGGTGATTCGCCGATAGCCGTAGCGGCCATACTGCTGGCCAACTGAATGACGGCGGTCGTCAACGGCGCTTCATCATCGGGCGGCTCGCCGATAGCGCTGTGTAGATCGCGCTTGTCCTAAGGTCCGACATACCCGGCGCTCTGCAAGGCCCAGTTGTCACACAGCAGTGCGCCACCGTTCGTGCCGTCGGCGCGCTGGGCTTAGCGTCCCTCGGCCGCCTCCTTCAGAATTAGTTTATCGACCGTGAGTTCGGCCACCGCGCGTTTCAACCGACTGTTTTCGCGTTCCAGTTCCTTCAGGCGTCTGGCGTGATCCACCGTCAGCCCCCCGTATTCGTTACGCCAGCGATAGTAGGTTTGTTCCGTAATGCTGAGCCCGCGACAGACCTGTGCCACCGCTTGGCCCTTACTCAGCGCGACTTCGGCTTCCCGCAGCTTCGCAAGAATCTGTTCGACGGTGTGACGGAGACGTGGCATACGGCCCTCCTTTCGGCCCGACCCTAACATAGGATCTGGACCCGTTTAAGGGGGGCAGGTCAATACCGCAAGCCCTGTGTCAGGATCATAAATGGCAGGTTAATCAATCTGTCTAACTCACAACCACAGCTTTATCTTCCAAACGTCCGTTCTGCCCAAAGTAGAAATATCCGTGCACGGTCCCATCGACAAAGACAAGAATCTTGTTAGCGTGTTTGCCTGTCGGCAACAAACGAAGCTCAGAAGGGTGGGAATTATTTATCGAACTAAGCGTACGAAATTCTACGGCAGTAGACTGCCTTATTGAAGTGAAGTATTGATAGATCCCTCGCGTCTGGTCAAACGCAATGTGTCCCAAAGGTTGCCCTAGCTGTTTCTTAAGCTCCTCTTCAGTAATCCCAGCGACGATCGATTGGAATTTCTTTTGAGCACGGATCTCGTCCGGATGATACACCGCCGTGTCGCAGGCCAGCAGCAGCGCACACAAGAAAGCAGCACATACAACACCAAAAAGACTACGGGCTTTGAACGCGCTCGATTCTAATACCTTGTAATGCATCGTTGATAGCAATCTTGTGCCAAAGGACATGCCAATCCAAAGATGTTGGCTTGCTCATCGAGCACAGAATCTCGACGCTGTGCAGGGTCAAAAATGTACCCCTTCAAAGTCAATTGATAAGCTTCCCTCGCAACTCCTGCTGAGAATCCTGCAGCCGTGCCACATTGCTTACCGACCTCACAAGAAACTACACAGTGAACTCGTTTATCGTTATTCCGCCATCCTTGGCTACCAGCCTGGATCCAAACGTCATCCCGAACGCGTGTGACGCAGGCATAGGCTGGCCCTATTGTATCGTTTATTGGGCGGATTGGACGATGCGGTCTTCGCGGGAATTCGCCTAATGGATCGTCTAAGTTAGCAGGGTTATCCAACACATATTGATAGAGATTCCATTCGCCACGACTGAGGCCGCGCGAATCCTTCTGAAAGAATCGCCCAGCCACAAAGTCGTAGAATCTAGCCCGTGCATGGTAAAGGCTGCTTTCCGTGTCAAATTCACGCCCCGTGTACGTATATGGCTGCTCCACTGTTCCCGGGGATTCCAGAATGTTGCCGTAGGCGTCGTAAGCATACGCTTTGGCAACAGTCCCTGCATTGTCGGTCAGTTCGGTCACCGTCCCTAATCCATCTTGGTGATAGAAGAAGGTGCTCCCCGCTTTGGTGACGGCAATTGGCTCATCAATGCCCGGGCCGTGCGTGTACCGGGCTTGCAACACATTCGTTCCATCATATTCCAAGAGGATATCTTCGCCATCATAGACATACCGACGGGTCTGGCCGTTCCCAATCTTTTCGATCCGCCTTCCCAACCCATCGTACCGATAACTGGAGGTGGTCACCGGCGTGGGATTGCCAGATGCAAATTCCTGCACTTGTGTCAGCCGATTCTCGGTATCGTACGTGTAGACGGTGAAGTTGCTCGTGGCGAGAGAAGTTTTCCGGGTCAGGTTCCCGTTATCGTCATACTGATAGGTGAACTGGGCATCGGCAGTGAGTTGATTGGCCGCGTTGTGACTGCTGCTATTGGTCGTCCTATTCCCGACTGGATCGTACGCGAAATTCTGCGAGTTCAGCAACAGCGGATGGCTGGCTGTCGTCAGCCGATCAAGAACGTCGTAGCCGAAGTTCTGACTTCCTCTGCGATCAGTGAGACTCGTCCGATTGCCCACGTTATTGTAAACGTAATCAGCCTTGTTGATCTGCGCACTCGTCGCTGTCAATTGATGCAGGATATTGGTGACCTGGGACGCGGGATCATACGTGTAGGTTGTGCGCGTCCCATTCGGCAGTGTCATGGCCGTTCTGCGACTCAACGCATCGTAAGTCCAGCCCACGTTCCCAACTGGGCTGGATAAGCTGCTCAGTCGGTTCAGCACGTCGTACCCATACGATTGTGCGGCGGTTCCATCGTTGAGGGTCAGTCTGTTCCCGTTTACATCGTACGTGTACGTCAGCGTCACGGCGGGCTGGTTGCTCGATCCCGCCGTGCTGGTGGTCAACAGCCGGTTCGCCTGATCATAGGTCATCGCGAGCACGCTATCGGGATCGGTCACAGTGGTCACATTGCCCACGCTGTCGTACGTGTAGCTCGTGACGAGACTGCCCGGCAGGGTCTTCGAGAGCAACTGATTCACGGCGTCATAGGCAAAGACGATCTGATCCAGTTTCGGAGTGACCCGCTTGGTGAGATTGTCGTTGCCGTCATACTCATACGTTTCTACTTTTCCGAGCGGATCGGTCGTCGAGAGCAACCGGTTCCGGCTGTCGTAGGCAAAGGTCGTGACCTGGTTCTTGGCATCCTTGACGGTCAGCAAATTCCCATTGCCGTCGTAGGCGTATTCGGTCACGCCGCTGTGACCTGCCCCCTGTAGTTGTACCAGTGTGCATGTGAGTCACGCACAACACGGCGCGATTGCTTCCGGTGCCGGCGGGCGATAGCCTAGCGCACTGTGGGGCCGTATCCGGTTGTAGGTTTGCCGCCAGCGCTCCACGAGCACCTTCACCTCCCAGAGTGTATCAAACAGTTCCCGATCCAGCAGTTCATCTCGTAACTTCCCATTGAAACTCTCGATATAGCCGTTTTCCCAAGGGCTGCCCGGCGTGATAAACAACGTGCGGACACCAACTCGGGCCAGCCCCTGCCGCACGGCCTTCGCCGCGAACTCCGGGCCGTTATCCGAACGAATGTGCTGTGGCACGCCGCGTTGCACAAACAATTCTGCAAGCCGGAATAACACATCATCCGATCGAAGCCGTCGGCCCACATCAATGGCCACACACTCACGCGTGTATTCATCCACGATGGTTAGCAGCTTCACCGGACGCCCATCTTCGGTGCGGGTGGCCATGAAATCATACGCCCACACATGGTTCGGATGCTCCGCTCGAAGCCGGATGCACGAGCCATCCGTCAACCAGAGCCGCCGACGCGGCGGCTGCTTCTTCGGGACCTTCAGGCCCTCGCGCCGCCAGATCCGCTCCACGCGCTTGTGATTCACGCGCCAGCCCTCGTTCCGCAGCAGGCCGGTGATCTGCCGATAGCCGTAGCGGCCATACTGGCTGGCCAACTGAATGATGGCGGTCGTCAACGGCGCTTCATCATCGGGCGGCTCTCGCTGATAGCGCTGTGTAGATCGCGCTTGTCCTAAGGTCCGACATACCCGGCGCTCTGCAAGGCCCAGCGTCACACAGCAGTGCGCCACCGTCTGCCGTCGGCGCGCTGGGCTTAGAAGTGTCCCTCGGCCGCCTCCTTCAGAATTAGTTTATCGACCGTGAGTTCGGCCACCGCGCGTTTCAACCGACTGTTTTCGCGTTCCAGTTCCTTCAGGCGTCTGGCCTGATCCACCTTCAGCCCCCCGTATTCGTTACGCCAGCGATAGTAGGTTTGTTCCGTAATGCTGAGCCCGCGACAGACCTGTGCCACCGCTTGGCCCTTACTCAGCGCGACTTCGGCTTCACGCAGCTTGGCAAGAATCTGTTCGACGGTGTGACGGAGACGTGGCATACGGCCCTCCTTTCGGCCCGACCCTAACATAGGATCTGGACCCGTTTAAGGGGGGCAGGTCAATTCATCACGGCTCTCATTAATAGACCCGGCCCGCATACTATTCCTACGAACTCAGTCTCCTCCCAGCGCCCACCAGTTATCCAAATCACTTCCCGCTCCGCTGATCGAGAGGCTGCTCCCTCGATCTCTATGGATACACCATTGGTCGGAAAAACTTCTTCTGTAATGGCCCTCACAGAACAGACGACCGGTCTCCTCTAGAGTGACCGCATGGCACGCCTCACCATTTTGGCACACCAGGGCTGTCTCTCCATCCGCTCCGTGCAGAAGCTGGCGGAAGAGATACGCGGACAACTCCCGGACTGGACCATTGAGCTGATACCCGCAGAGCTCAGTGCTGAGTCCAGCGGGCTCGTTGCATTCCCGGCGTTTCTCGTCGACGGGACATTGGTCGCGACAGGTCTTCCTGAAAGAGAATGGCTCCTGAAGCGACTCCGAGCGCACAGATGAGAGAGAGGAAGAATCACTGCGAGAAGACCAACGCCCATGGCGAGGCCGCACAGGAGGCGATGTTAAGAGGCAAGTCGAACCAGCGCGTCCGGCCGGAGAATGACGACAGTGCGACCATCCATATGGATCAGCCTCTCTTCCCTGAACCGCCCTAACGTCGCACTCACCGTTTCGCGACTACAGCCGATAAGATTGGCCATTTCTTGATGGGTCAGCTTCACCTTGAGACGCACACCTTGCGGGTCCGGAGCGCCTTCGTTTCTGCCCAATTCCGAGAGCAGATGCGCCAGCCGAGCCGGCACGTCGCGGAACACCAGGTCCTCCACACGACTCTGGATCTTCTTCAGCCTCAGTCCGATCAGCTTCGTCAGTTTGATGGTCACATTTGGGTGCATGGCTAAGTACTGGTCGAACTCCTTGCGAGGGATCACGCAAAGCAATGCATCGTCGAGAGCCTCCGCTGAGGTGGACCTGGGAGTATCCTGCAGCACGTCGAGTTCCCCAAAGACTTCGCCTGCCTCGATGATTTCGAAGGTGATTTCCTTTCCATTTGCCGCCGTATTGGCGATTTTGACCCGGCCGCGCTTGAGCAGATATACGCTGCTGCTTGGATCGCCTGGAAGATACAGCGGCTGCCGTTTTCTGACTTCTTCCATGCGGGTAATCTTCTCCATCTCGTGCATGGCTGAGGGAGAGATCCCGTCAAACAAACGAATATGTTTCAGAAACCACAGTTTATTCGGCATGGATGGCAACCGCTCCATGTGCGCACCTCATTGTTGGAATTCTATACGGCTCATCTATCCCCGACAAGGCAACGGCGTGAAAAAGCCGGGTCATCGCCCTTCTATCCCACAGCCCGTCAATCCGCCCTTGCCCTCTGTGGAGCTTGTGCCAGGATGAGTCCATCCGCGACATTGGCGCTTCTTTGCCGTCTCCGATAGAGCATCTGCAGAAGACCATCCGCCGACAACCGTCCCGGACCGTGCAGAACCAAATACAAGAACAGAATTCCCCAATAAAACGCCTCTTGGAGCGCGGCCGCTGATAGTTGGCCGTAGGATGTCACCGCCACAATGTTCAGGCCGAACAACGAGAGCGCCGCCCATCGTCCGGCGAGGCCGATCGCCAGCAGGAACGAACCGCCCAATTCAACGGCGGTGGCCAGGTAGGCTGCAATCTCCGGCGGCAGGACCGGCACATCGTAGACCATCGTGAAGAGCATGACGGTGGACATCCAACTGGATAACTTGACCATGCCTCCCTTCCAAAAAATTTGCGCCAAGTAGAGACGGACCGATAGGTCGAAGAACGGCAACAAAGATTCCAGTCCCAAGCTCAATCGACCGTGCAGGAGCGCGACACGCTTGACTGCGCGCGAAAAGAATCCATCGTGTGTTGTCATGCCCGCACCTCCATCTCAACGCCACCCAACAGGCCCAACTGGAGGATGAATGCCATGAAACGCGAGAAATCAAACTCGCGGTCTCCCTGTAGGGCGATCTGCTCCAATTCGGCCGCAGTTTTTCGCTCGGCTATGGCTTCCAGCAATCGGTAGTCAAGCGCTGCAAGCGCTTTCACGTGGATGGCCCCTCCGGCCCTCGCGACAGCTACGCCCGTCTCCTCGACATCGAGGGGCAGGTCGGCGTGCTTGTTTGCCGAAGCCTCCGCCTGGAACGCGAACCAGAGACGATGGACCGGTCGCGAGAGGCGCACCAGTCGAACCGTTGGGCTGAGGACAAGGATGACTCGCGATGGATCGGCTGAAGCGGCGGTCGCGAGTTGATCGTAGGATATCGGCGGAGCATCGGCCCCCTGATGCACGTCATGACAGGCCCATTCCAATCGCGCGAGTTCGACCAGCAGGCCGGGAACCTGTAATTCACGCAGCAGTGCCGGGAGATGCCGTCCATAAGCAAACAGGTCGCCGCTGGCCGACGGGTATCGTGTGAGATAGCCACGCGCGAGAAAGCCAAAATACCGAGGCCCGACGAACCGGCGCAGAACCGGGTAAGTGACGCTGAGCACCTGCGTGTAGTTGGTGCGGATCAAGCGGCGATAGAGCGCCACACCGCGTAGGGATGAGCCGCCGGATACGATCGTGTCCGCCACCGCGTTGTATTTCCCCTCAGTCATCCCTTTGGTAAAAGCCTCCTGAATCTCACGAAGCCGGAACATAGCAACCTCCAAGCATCGCGTCCGCCTGCTTGGCCTGATCGACCAGGACAGACAGCGGCGGGATGTTGGTATCCCATTCGATCAACGTCGGGCGCGGCCCGAAACGATGAATCGCCCACTGATAGAGGCCCCAGACTTCCGAATAGACCGCCTCGCCATGGGTATCAATGAGCCAACCCCCGAAACGATCGAACCCTGCCAGATGGATTTCCCAGACGGCCTCGTCCGGTAGTGCGTCCAGCAACTCGAACGGATCCAGATGAAAATTGACCGCGTTCACATAGACGTTATTCAAATCGAGGAGAATCCCGCAGCCGGTCCGTTTGGCTGTCTCAGCCAGAAACTCCCCTTCCGGGATCGTGCAGTCACGCCAGGTCAGATACCGCGTGATGTTTTCGATCAGGAGGGGGCGTCGAAGAAACTCCTGCGCCTCAGTGATCCGCCGGCAGACATGGTTCAGGCTTTCTTCGGTCAAGGGCAATGGGAGGAGTTCATTGAGGAACCGCCCGCCGACGGAACTCCACGAGAGATGCTCCGACACGAACGCCGGTTCATATCGGTCGATCGCGTTCTTATATTTCGCAAGATGGGTCCGGTCGAGCGGATCGGCGGATCCCAACGAGAGGCTGACCCCGTGAAAACTCAATGGATACTGGGATCTGATCCGCTCGAGGATGCGAAGCGGCGCGCCGCCCTCGCCGAAATAGTTCTCCGGATGGGTTTCCATCCAAGCGACCGCTGGAGTCGAATCCAGAATCTCCCGAAAATGCTGCGACCGCAGCCCGATCCCGGCCTGAGCCGGGATCGGGGTGGAATGTGAGCAAGACATCGCCGTCCGCCCTACATCTTCTTCATCATCATGTCTTTCATCTTGGCCAAATCATCCTTGGTGACGGCCAACACCGTGCCCTTCGCGATCTTGGCGCAAAGGCCTTTCGGCAGAAACACATAGGAATCGGCTTCATTGTCGGTCTTGGCCATACCGACACAGGAATGGAGACTGGTCTTGACCGCGCAATCATTCATGCCGGCCTTGGCGACGCCGCCGCAGGCTTCCCAGCCGCTGGGCAATTCCGGCACCTTGGGCTCAGCACTCGCCGCTTCGGCCCCGGCCAAACTCAAGGCCACCAACAATGCGGACTGCACCACAGCACTCTTCTTGGTCTTGGCATTCATCGAAATCTCCTCATTAGGCTTCATGACATTGTGAGACACACTCGATATTGAACCTGTGCGCATCGTGACGGATTTAGGGCTCGGTCATGTGAATCCCCCTTTCTGGGGTGTAGGACGTCTCATCGGCTTCGCTCAGCCTACGACCAAGCTCTGTGAAGCCACTACAGCCCAGGCCCGCTCGATAGACCAACCAAGAAGAAGACCGAACGGCGCGCGGCCTATCCCAACAACCAGTAGGCCGCTCCGCCAACCATGAGCATGGCCATCACCACAACCATCATCTTTTCATGAGCGCACATCCCAGGCTTCTCCGAACACCCCTTCATCGAACACATCATCGCCATCCTCGTTCCTCCTTTGTGAGAGGCCCCCTCGCAACATCACGCTGTCTCTGCGCAGACAACTGTCCCAGCAAGCGATGGTGTGGCTGACTGTATCGGCATCGAGCCGGGCAGTCTGTGAGCTGTGTTACAGTTGGAGCGAGGGGAGCAGCGAAAGGTTCTGCGTAGGGCACCGGCCGGAATCGTCGCGCGACCCCAGCCGGATCACCGGCTGTCTTCAGGCAACAGTGTCAGTCTTCGCCTGCCACGCCTGCGGCGCATGAGCGATGCGATTCAGATAGTCGCTCAATGTTTCAGCGAGACGAGCGTGAGCGCATCCAACAGGTGCGCTGAGCACAGCCGGCCGCGCAAAATGGTCGAGATGCTGTTCCGGCACCCACCCCCAATGACGCAGGATCGACATCACCAATGTCCTGAGCGCATTGAGCTTGCGATTCGAAAGGGATGTCCGACATTGAGGCGCAAACCGTTCAGAAGTTTGCACGAAAGCATCAAGATGGGATCGGCTCGCGGACTAACACGAACGAATCGTTTCTTCTGAACGCCTGATAGGAACCGCCTATTCAGATTGCTGTATCGGTTTTTCCCTCCAAGTTTCTGTAAGCCATCTCACAGATCCCTTCGGCAGTCTCACGCTAGAGTAGGCACTCCAGAAGAAGTCACCGCGAGGGAATATTCTCTCTTCATTGAAAGGAGTGCAGCATATCCAAAGTCACGATTGTGGTTCTGGCGGATACGGAGACCCATGAAAGCCTGGGGCGTGTCGTGAACGCGCTGGAAGCGGTCAAGGAGTTCAAGGATAGCCACGACGATGTGCGGCTGATTTTCGACGGAGCCGGGCCAAAGTGGATTCCCGAATTGGAGAAGCCTGACCACAAGATTCATGCGCTCTATGAGGCGGTGAAAGATCGGATCGCCGGCGCGTGCGAGTTCTGCGCCGGAGCGTTCGGGGTCAAGGACAAGGTCGTGGCGTGCGGGGTGAAGCTAGTAGGTGAGTACAACGGACATCCAAGTTTCCGTTTACTGATCTCGCAAGGCTATCAAGTCATTACCTTCTGACGACACTGCGTGGAAGCGACGGCTCCTCGACAGGGCCTCGCTTCCCCCTTCACGTCGCCGGTTGCACAAAGCGTCCGGAATCCTTCCACGGATTCCCGCGCTGAAGCGAATCCCCGGGCATAGGCTTCACCAGGCTGGCCAGCGCAGCGGACCTCGGTTGGCCGAACCGGCGCAAAATGTGTTACATAGAGTTCATTCCATATCATCCCAGGAAGGCACGAAGCAGACATGGCCACCGACGACATCACCAAGAAAGTCAGCGAACGATACGCCCGCGCTGCCTCGACGGGCGAGCAGATGTGCTGCCCCACCAGTTACGACATGGGGCATCTCAAAACCTTCATTCCCGAAGAAGTGCTCAAGATTTCGTACGGTTGCGGCACCCCGGCGGGACTACAGACCGTCCACGCGGGCGAGCGCGTGCTGGATATCGGATCTGGCGGCGGCATCGACTGCTTCGAAGCGTCCCGGCTCGTAGGCCCCACCGGTGCGGTGATCGGCATCGACATGACGGACACGATGCTGGAGATCGCGCGCCGCAATGCACCGATCGTAGCGTCCAATCTCGGTTATGCCGTCTCCAACGTCGAGTTCCGCAAAGGCATGGCGGACGCGATGCCGGTCGAGAACGACACGATCGATCTCATCATTTCCAATTGCGTGATCAACCTGGCGCCCGACAAGCGGAACGTCTTCACGGAGATGTTCCGCGTCTCCAAGCCGGGCGGCCGGTTCACGATCTCGGACATCGTGTCGGATCAGACCGTGCCGCAATATCTGATTCACGATGCGGGCAAATGGGGAGACTGCCTGTCCGGCGCGTTGACCCTGACCGACTATATGAACGGGATGGCCCAAGCCGGATTCCGAGGAATCCACCTGCTGAAGTCGTCTCCCTGGCAGGTCATCGACGGGATTCATTTCTTTTCGGTCACGTTGACCGGGTACAAACTGCCTCCGGCAAATGCCGGGACCGCCCTGCGTCATGCCACGCTCGCCGGCCCCTTCAGCCAGGCCGTCGATGAACAAGGCACTGTGTACCACCGCGGCATCCCACAGCCGATCGATGCCGACACGGCCATGCTCTTGAGCCAGCCGCCCCTCGCGCCCCATTTTGTGCTGTCGGCCGAACCGCAGCCGCTCAATCGGAATGATTCACGCTGGGCTTCGGTGCTGCCGGCGGATGAGCCCTGCGTGTGGCGCGGCGACTTCGCGCTCTTGGCCGGTCCTTTCCTCGAAGTCGCCGACGACGACCAACATCGGTACCGTCGCGGGGAGCCACTGGAGATCTGCTCGAAGACCGTCGCGGTCTTGGGAGATACCCGTTATGCCCGGCACTTTGCGATCATCAATCGGGCCGGACAAGAGGTGAGCGGCGAAGCCGTGAGCTGCGCGCCCGGAGGAGCCTGTTGTCCGTGAAATCAAAGACGACCGGAACGGTTCTGACCTCCGGCCAATGCGCGGCCGTCCTGAAAGCCATCGGAGACGAAACCCGTCTGCAGATTCTGGAATATTTGCTCATCAACGATCATTGCGTGACGGAACTCATGCTCAAGCTCAGCTGCGCGCAGCCCCATGTCTCACACCACCTGCGCATTCTTCGGCATGCCGGGCTGGTCGAGGGAATCCGCGAAGGAAAACGGGTCTGTTATCGCATCACACCGGGCATGAAGCGCGCGCTGGCCAACGGGCAAGGACAGTCCTTAGATTTCGGCTGTTGTGAGGTGCGCTTTCCGGCCTCAACGTTATCGAACCTGCAGCGCGGAAAGTAGCGAGACCCAGGTCATCGTAACGCCCTTCCACCCCAACTGAACAACCATGGCACAGTCGCTCCTGGCACAAGGCAATCCGCTGGCCGCTCCCGCGGAACAGCTGAAGCACTTACACGAAATCAACGGCTGCCCGCCGTTCGACGCACTGATCCAGCGCCACGGCCTCTTTCCGTTGCACGCGACCGGCATTTCGGTCCTGCAGATCAACGTCGGGAAGCTGTGCAACCAGGCCTGCCGCCACTGTCATGTGGATGCCGGACCGGACCGAACCGAACAGATGTCCAAGGAAACGGCCGAACAGTGCATCGCCGCCTTGGCACAGACCGACATTCCGACCCTCGACATCACCGGGGGCGCGCCGGAGCTGAACCAGAATTTTCGTTGGCTGGTCGAACAGGCTCGTGCGCTCAACCGACAGGTGATGGATCGCTGCAATCTGTCGGTGTTGTTGTTGCCCTCTCAGGCGGATCTGGCCGAATTCCTGGCGACGCATCGGGTGGAAGTCGTCGCCTCACTCCCCTCGTTCCGCGCCGTGCAGACCGACGCACAGCGGGGCGACGGAATCTTCGACAAGTCAATTGAAGGATTGCGCCTGCTCAATCATTTGGGATACGGCCGTGAGGGCAGCGGGTTGGTATTGAATCTGGTCCACAACCCCGTCGGCGCCTTCCTCCCTCCCAAGCAGGAAGCGATCGAGGCGCAATTCCGCAAAGAATTACTCGCCAAGCACGGCATCGTGTTCAATCACCTGTACACCATCACGAACATGCCGGTGAGCCGCTTTTTGGAATTTTTGGTGGAGAGCGGCAATTTCGAAGGTTATATGGAGCGCTTGGCGAATGCGTTCAATCCCGCGGCTGCGGCCGGGGTCATGTGCCGCTATACACTCTCAGTGGGATGGGACGGGAAGCTCTACGATTGCGATTTCAACCAGATGTTGGACCTTCCAGTACATTCCGACGTCCCAACGCATATTCGGGACTTCGATCCGGTTCGGTTGCAACACCGTCGCATCATCACGCGTAACCATTGCTATGGCTGCACGGCCGGCTCCGGCTCTTCGTGCGGCGGCGCAGTCACGTAGTAGGGAGGTTGCGGTTCGGGCTGAGATCGAGCGCAACCCACGTGGTTCTGCCCCCAGATCACTCCACACGTTAGCCTCAACCTTGTCCTCGACCTTGCGATGGAGATTCTCCTTTTCATTCTGGTATTTGCCCTTGCTTTCGCCAACGGGACCAACGATGTCTCCAAAGCGATCGCCACACTGGTCGGCAGCGGCGTCACGGACTATCGGCGCGCCATCCTGTGGGGAACGGCCTGGACAGTCGCCGGCGCCAGTACATCGGCCTTCGTCGCAGGGGCCATGGTCAAAACATTCAGCAGCGGACTACTACGGGCCGGCACTGCATTGCCACCGGCCGTAGCACTGGCCATCCTCTGCGGGACCGTCGCCTGGGTCTTAGTGGCCACGAGAACGGGACTTCCGGTCTCGACGACGCATGCGCTGACGGGTGCCATCGTCGGGAGCAGCCTCGCTGCCATGCTGGGTGAACGGCTGCTGTGGCCGGCGATCCAAGCCAAGATCGCTCTCCCCCTTTTGCTGAGCCCGCTCCTGGCCCTTTCCGTATCATTGATCGTCCATCCGGTGATTCGACTCGCTGCCACGAAGTGGGGAGGTCATTGTCTTTGCGTCATGCCGGACTCCCGCGCGCTTGTCGCCATCGACCCCCAGGGCAGTGCGCGCCTGCTGTTCCACAACAAAGTCTTTGGTGGTCCCTTCGTGGCAATCCCCGAGCAATGCGACCGTGCGGGGTTGCAAGGGCTGATCGTCGGATTGGACACGATTCATTGGGTCTCCGGCGGACTTGCCGCGTTTGCGCGGGGGACGAACGATGCGCCGAAAATCGTGGCCATGCTGTTGCTCGGCGCCGCAACGGCGACATGGCCCAATCGACTTATGCAATTCGGCGCCTATGCGGGTGTGGCATTGGCCATGGGCTTGGGCAGTCATCTGGGCGGGAAGCGCGTCACTGCGGTGCTGGCGGAGAAGGTCACGCAGATGAACCATGCAGAAGGCCTCTCTGCCAACCTCACCACCTCGACGCTCGTCCTCACCTCCGGAATCCTCGGCTGGCCGGTATCGACCACGCACATCAGCAGCTCGGCGATCATCGGCATCGGGTTGTTCAAGGGCCGCGCCGCCGTCCGCTGGGGCACGGTTCGCGACATGGTGTTGGCCTGGATCGTAACGCTGCCCGCGTCGGGCTGCTTCGCGGCGCTCGCCTGCTGGATCCTCTTGCGCATGCGGTAATCCTTTCCCGTTCATCCCCTGACCGGCGCCTCACCAAGGCCGGCACACACAACATATAGACATATCTCGATGTATTGCTTTATGAAGAGCGTCGTCTCCGCGGACGCTTCCCGACCCGACGCACCGAGGAGAAGCGGCACTCACGCCGTCGTTTACAGTGGCTTCCTGGCACGAATGAAGGCGCTGGCGAACTTGCCTTCGACCTCATGCACCAGACTCTTTTGCTCAAGACCCGCGCCGGAGAGGAATTCCGCGATGTCCGCCGCCGTGTAGATCCGTGTCGGTTCAATCCCGATCTCGACAAACCCTGCTGTCTCGAGCATGGCATGGTACCGGCGATCTTCCAGGGCTCCGGCTACACAGCCCGCCCACAATTCCAAGTTTCGTCGAATCGCGTCGGGCACCTCTCCCCGCACTACGATGTCCGACACCGCCAACCGTCCTCCGGGTTTGAGGACGCGAAATGCTTCGGCCAGAACGCGATCCTTTTCTCCCGAGAGATTGATCACACAGTTGGAGATGATCACATCGACGGAATTGTCGGGCAGCGGAATCTTCTCAATTTCCCCCTTGAGAAACTCGACGTTGTGCAAGCCGGCCTGCTTTTGATTGTCCCTGGCCAGGTCCAACATTTGATCCGTCATATCAAGCCCGTAAGCTTTGCCAGTCGGGCCCACGCGCCTTGCGGAAAGCAAGACGTCGATTCCGCCGCCCGATCCGAGATCCAGTACGACTTCCCCGGGATGGAGTTCTGCCAACGCCGTCGGATTCCCACAGCCCAACGACGCAGCCACGGCGACTCTGGGCAGTCCGTCCTGCTCCTCGGAGGAATAGAGCCCCGAGGTAATAGGATCGACGTTGACTAATGCGGGAATCGCCCCGCAGCAGGAACTTCCCCCCTTGGTGGCTCGCTCGGCTGCCGCCCCGTATTTTTCCTTCACCAGTTCGCGAATACCCTGTGCATCCATGGTAGACCTCCCGTATTGATCAACAATTCTTGATGCATAAGACACAAAAAAATATCAGCAACAGGTGCTGGAACGACGTACCCGGCGGGCTTCCTTGAGTGAGTCAATGACTGCTTCAAGCTCGTTCAATGTCTCGATCTGTAACCGATAATACATCCAACGTCCTTCGCGCCGATCCAAGATGAGTCCGGCGTCCTTGAGGACCTTGAGATGAAACGAGAGACGAGATTGTCCTGCGTCCAACGCCTCGGTCAGCTCGCATACGCACCGCTCGCCGTCCTTCAATTCCTCCAAGATGTCCAATCTCGTCGGATCAGCCAGGGCGTGGAAGAGCTCCGCTGCCCGCGCGGTATCCTTTACAACGCTCGTATTCATGAAAAGTAAATTACATCAACATTTCTTGATCAGTCAAGCGGATCGGGCTTGCCTGTTGCTCAAGCCGGCCCACTTTGTTAAGGTGTGCAGGCACGCGATCTTGTCCTTAGCCGAATCGAGCTTCCGCATGGTCTGGGATCCCAAGGATCCTTGGAGCAAAAAGGGCGATAAGTTCGATGACGCCTTCAAGCAGGCGCAGGGTCAATTTCGCCAGCTGATGCCCTCCGGCGGTCTTCGCAATTTCCTCCTCGTCACGCTCATCATCTTCCTCATCTGGCAAAGTGCCTTCATCGTCGGTCCCGACGAAGAAGGCGTGGTGAAGCGCTTCGGCGTGCCGGTCCGGGTCGTCGA